>NZ_CAMFJF010000040.1 GCF_945956895.1 uncultured Allobosea sp.
TTCTCGATGGAAAAATCCCCGCCTAACGGGTCACTTCTCGGCGGAAATCAACACCGCCCTGCTCGGCGGAGTCGTCGTGACCGAATCCGTCTTCAATCTTCCCGGCATCGGAAGGCTGACCGTGGAGGCCATCCTGTCGCGGGACTATCCGGTCGTGCAGGGAGTGATGCTCGTCTTCGCCTTCACCCTGGTCGTCGTGAACGTGCTCGTCGACCTCAGCTACGCGCTGTTCGACCCCCGCATCCGCCAGGACATGCGGCCATGAGCGTACAGCTTCTACCGGCTCGCAGAGGCCTGCCCTTCAAGGCATCGACAGTCGCGATCGGCCTGAGCGCCGCCATCGTCGCGCTCGTGGCCATCTGCGCACTGCTGGCTCCCCCGGTTCTCGGATACAGCAACGACCTCAACATGAGCGAGGCGCTCCAGCCACCCGGCGCCGCCCACTGGTTCGGGACAGACAATCTCGGGCGGGACATCTTCGTGCGGACCCTGTCGGGCGCCAGGACCTCGATCATGGTCGGGCTTGGCGTCTCGATGCTGACGCTGATGGCCGGCGGCCTCATCGGCCTCGTGGCGGGCTATGTCCGCATGGCCGACACGGTGCTGATGCGCATCATGGACGGGCTCATGGCGATCCCGGGCGTGCTGCTGGCGATCGCGCTCGCCTCGCTCCTCGGCGGCGGACTCGCGACCGTCCTGATCGCGATCAGCGTTCCCGAGATTCCGCGCACGGCGCGGCTCATGCGCAGCGTGGTGCTCAGCCTGCGCGAAATGCCCTATGTCGATGCAGCAATCGCGATCGGATCGAGCACGCCGCGCGTCCTGCTCCGGCACATCCTTCCGAATGCGACGGAGGCGCTGATCGTCCAAGCAACCTTCGTCTGCGCCTCGGCGATCCTCGCCGAAGCCATCCTCAGCTTCATCGGGGTCGGCATCTCGCCGGACCTGCCGAGCTGGGGCAACGTCATGGCCGGGGGCCGCCAGTTCTTCCGCGTCGCGCCATGGGTCATCGCCTTTCCCGGCCTTTTCCTCTCGCTGCTGGTGATCGCGATCAACCTGCTCGGCGATGCCCTGCGTGAACGCATCGACCCGCGTCTCTCCGGACGGAGAGCCTGATGAGACGACGGCTCTTCCTCGGATGCGGACGGCCGTTCGCATGTCCGCTGCACCTCTTGTTCATGAGGTCCGTTCCGTGAACCGGCATCCCCCGATCATCCCTGCCGCGGCGCTGCCTGCGTCGGCGGAATGGACCACGACGCGCTATGACGACGATGTGCTGGCGGTGCGCCGGCAGGTCAGGCGCAGGCGTTTTGCCGGCAAGCCCGTCGTCTTCTTCGGCTCGTCGTCCTTCCGCAACTGGCACCGCATGGCCGAGGATTTCGGCTCGCTCGAAATCGCCAATCTCGGCTTTGGCGGAGGCACGGCCGAAAGCGCTCTGCGCTATTGCGACGACCTGCTCGACCTCGTCGAACCCCGACGAATTGTGCTCTATTTCGGCGAGAACGACATCGCCAATGACGGGCTGGATGCGCATTCCGCCTTCGCGGCGCTGCAACGATTGACGCAGCGGCTTCGCGAGAAATTCGGCCAGGTTCCGATTGACCGCCTCTCCATCAAGCACAGTCCCGGGCGCTGGATCTATACCGGCGAATTCGACACCTTCAACGCGATGCTCGAGGAGAGCCACACGGATGGCGAACCCGGTGGCTATGTGGACGTCTGCAGCTGTCTGATCGGGCGGAATGGCCGGCCGATGGGCCGTTATTACGAGGCCGATGGCGTTCACCTGAATCCACTCGGCTATTCTCTTTGGGCGAGCGTGATTGCCGGATCGCTGGGTCTTGTCGCAGGGTAATGAGTTGGCGGAGCTCAGGCTCGATGGCTGACGCGATCCGTATCGCTTCCGAACTCACCTGACTGTTACCGCGAAGCGGCTGCAATCTTCAGTAGGTCACGGTCGCCTGTATCGTGTCGATATACGCACCCGGCGACGGCGTGGCCTGAGCGGGCACCCGTCCGTAGATAAAGCTCGTCTGCGCCAGCCCCGTGCCCATGCCTGCCAATGTGTCGACGCCGAGCGTGTTTCCGAAGGGCTGGCTGCGCGCGGTATTGCGATAAAGCCCATAGGTGACGATTTCCGATCCTTTCGTCATTCGCCTCAGCGTCGGGTCCGCAGCTCCCGACAATCCGCCATTGAGACCGATCTGGTAGGCGGTGCCATTCGTGCAGGTCGGCGCCAGGGTCGTGAAGGCATCATGCGGCGCGCTCAGCACACCCACGGATCCAAAACTGAGATCGCTCGTGGTGACCCGGCAGGTCGCCGGCACATTCGCGCTGACCATGAAGCTCGTCGACTGGGTCACGGTCAGGAGGTCGCATCCGAGCAGGAAGGACAGCAGCCCGTAGCGGATCCGGGCATCGATTCCGGAGAAGGTGCTGGTGTAGGTGACCGGCGCCGCAGTGGCCTGGCCGCTATAGACGCGACCGTAGATCGTGGTGCTCTGGCTGCCCGTACCGGACAAGGACAAGGCCAGGTTGAAACCGACCGCCGAAGCGCCCCCCGCGGGCCACGCCCCGGACCCCCATGGCACACTGGCAGCCGCGTCGGAGAACAGGCCGTAATTCAGTTGGTTGGCACCATTCGCCAGCGTGCGGTTCGCCGCGCTGGTGCCGCCACCGGTTCCGGGCCCCAGTTCGATGCAGACTCCGACCGGTAGAAGCGCCGAGCCGGTGCAGGAGACCGTCGCCGTCGCCATCGCGTTCACCTGGGCGTTGGCGGTGACATCGACGTCCCCGAAGACCAGCGGGGTGATGCTCAGCGAGCAGGATTGTGCCTTTGCCGGCACGCTCACCAGCACGCCCGAGGCCGCCAGCAGCGCAGCCCACAGGCAGAGCATCAGAAGGCGGTGCACTACTGGCATCGCACCGGTCCGATCGACACTTGAGCGTTGGCTCGCGGTGCAAAGGCGAAGCGCGCCCTGCAGCTCCCCGTCGCCATCTGGACGACGATCTCATTGTCGGCTGCGAGATTCTCGATGAAGGCCCGGCCGTCATAGCCGACAGTGAATTCCGGGGCCGCTGCGCCGGTGCCCCTGAGGCCCGGCTGAAGGACGCCCGTCGCACCGACCCGGATCGGACGGCCAGCGGCATCCTGAAGGACGACGATCGCCGAATTGCTCGTCGAGCGGACGCCGAAATCGACGACCACGCCGGCACGATCGGAAGGAGCGCGAATCTCGACCGTGGTTTCCGACACGGCGTCGACCGGGAGGCCGCGCGGATCGATCGAGATCTTGTTCGGCTGATAGGACCGCAGCGTCGGGATAAGCGCATTGCCGGATGCGTTCGTCCGGGCGATCACCCTGTTCTCGAAGAGCACATCCACATCGGGAGCCCCGACCTTCGCCACGGCGAAGGCATCGTCGATCCGATTGGCGACAAAGACGCTGCCCCCCGCCATCGCGACCGCGCCGTCGAGCTGTACCGTACCCGAGGCACCCGTAGCGCCTTGCGCGACGCCGGCCTCCAGCAGCCCCGCGCTGCCACGATAGGCGATCGACGCCGAGCGCCGCTTCTGATCGCCCTGCCCTTCCACGTCACGAATGCGCCAGCCGACGCTGCCGATTTCCTGGTCGACCGGCTTGACGACATCGGCGGCCAACGACCAACGCGATCCCACGCGGTTAGCGCCCGCCGATGAGGTGATATTCGTGCCGAATGGAAAGGACAGGCCGGCGAAAACGCCTGCGGAATTGCGGTCTGCCAGATCCGTGTAGAAGGTCGCGTAGAAGGAGCCCCCGCCCCAGAGCGGGCGGGTATAGCTTGCATTGATGATGCGGTTCGAGCGGCCGAGCACGGGCTTCACATGGGCAAGGCCGAGGCTGACGGCCCCTCCGAGCGCCGGTATCGGCAGGCCGATCGAAATCCTATCGAGCGCGCGCGGCGGCAGAAGCATCCGTTCCCAGCTGCTCCCGCTCAGTGCCGAGGATGGCGCGGAGGCAACGTAGTCGCCAAAGCCGTTGCCCAGGCCGGCGAACGGAACTCCGGTGATGGAGGCGAGGTCCCTGTAGGCTGCGAATGTTCTCTGGGACGCAGCCCTGAACGAGATGCCCCAAACTTGCGTCTCGAACGAGAGATAGGATTGACCGCCAAGCTGCCCGTCCCGCCAGCTCCCTGCGCCAGCCGCGGTCAGCACACCATACTGACCGAGCCCGAAAACCCCACCGAGGCTCCCCATGCCGAGCCCCTGCGCCCCTTCGGCGTGAGCGACGACCGTCATCATGTCGGTCACCCCGTAGCGCCCGCTGGCCGATCCCGCGATGCCCTCGTCATAGATGCTGGAGCGCAGGCCGTATTGCAGGCGGGGCATGCCGAGTTCCGCCGAAAAATCGAAGAGACCGGGGCGAAGCAAATTGCTCGAAACGACGAAAGGCAGGCTCGTTTCGCTCTGACGCCCCGAAGCATCGCGGACGACGACGCTGGCATTGCCATTGCCCGTGAGAATGGGAATGTTGGTAATGCGGAACGGCCCGCTGCCGACATCCTGCGAGATGGTCCTGGTTCCGTTGACCAAGACGTCGACCGTGGAGGGCACAGCCGCCGAGCCGGTGACGCTGGGCAGTGGAAGCGTGATCAGGTCCGGGCGCAGTCCGAAATTGCGCTGGACCTGCAGGCCGCCGAGGCGAACGGGCCGGGTCCAGGCCAAGCCGCTCGATATCAGATCGCCGGCGCGATAGGTCACCAGGCTGCCGGGGTCCGAGTAGGCCCATGTCGTCTCGAGGCGCAGCGCTTCCGCAGCGCCGCCGGCCAGCGACTGATCGCTCAGGATGCCGGTCTGCGAGAACACGCCGACCGGGCTGAAAAGCCTTGCGTCGACTGTCGCCGAAAGCGTGGGGTAGCGCCAGAAGTCGCGGAACTGCTTGTCCTGTGATGTTCCGAACAGCGTGTAGTTGAGCACCGCGCCCGTGCTGCTGCGCTCCGGGGCCGGTCCCGGGGCGCTGGCAGGTTGCGCATCGTAGGTCTTGGGCAGGCGGCCGCCTGACGGCAGCTTGATATCGATCCGCTGCGTAGCTTCGTCATAGGCGAAGCTCAGGCCCGGAATCGCACCGAGCGACACCTCTTCCTCGATCCTGACGCTCGCTGGAACCCTGACCCCGAGCTCCTCAAGCTCCTTGCGGGCCGCCAGAATATCACCACGCTGATTTTGCCGGAACGTGCCGATCAGGCCAATCGCCTGGCTATCGAGCAGGACGTCCAGATGCAAGTTTCGGCTCGATGCCTCCTCGCAGCGGGCCGGCACGGCTGTCCAGCACGCCGATCCGAACACCAGCGCCAGCGCCATGAACCTACCGGCCCGCGGACATCGGCAGCGTTGCATTGAACGGACCTGCCTCCGTTACCCCGGAAATCGTGAAACGAGCGCCCGATTTCGACGCTGGCGGGGCGGGAAGAACCCACTGCATCGCGGAACGGCCGAGGGAATAGCCGAGTAGGCCCTTGTTGGCGGCCACCACCTTTCCGGACTCGTCGCGAACCGTCACGGCGGCCAGCCGGACCCGGCGGTCGCCACGATTCGCGGCATCGATCGTGATCGTCTTGCCATGCCGGCTGGCGGACCATGTCACCGACGCCGGCGATGCGGCGCGATCGGTGAAAAAGACGGGAACGACATGACGCATGACGAGGGCCACGGTCCCTGGCGCGCGGTTCGGCTTGGGCAGCTCATCGACGACCAGCCTGAAGGCTGCCTCGCCGCCGGCGGAACCGCCCGCCACCCGGACGACGCGCACCGTGTAATCCTGGCGGGGGCGGAGCTGCACGACGGGCGGGCTTGCCACCACGTCGTCCGTCGGCTCCAGCCGTTCCGCCCCGTCGCGCTGGGTCCAGCGAAAGACGCGAAGCTGCGCCGTGATCGGCTCGACATCAGTGTTGCGCAAGGTGATCGTCGCCGTGTTTCCCGGCGCAGGAAGATCCAGCAGCACTGGCGCCACCTGCAGGGACGCCGCATCCACCGTTCCGGCAGCGAGGCCCGCAAGGGCCACACCGATTGCTGCGCTCCTCATCTGATTTCCTCCTATCCCGGCAAGGCGGAGGCGATCGGCGCTGCGCATGCAGTGCCGTTTCGTCTCCCGGTTGCATTCAAGGCGATCATCGGAGACTAGCGGCGCTGGCCGTCGCTAGTCAGTAGGTAACCGTCACCGTGATCGTATCGGTGTAGAGCGCAGGCGCCGGAGTGGTCTGGGCGGGGACACGGCCGTAGACGGTGTAGTTCTGGGCCGCGCCGTTCCCGACGCCTGCGACGGTATCGCTACCCGCCGTGGTTCCCCAGTTCTGCGTGCGGCCAGCGTCGCGGAAAATCGAGTAGTTGATCAGCCCACCCGCCCCCGCCATCTGCCGGGTCGTCACCGAGCTTCCGTTCACGCCCTGGTTGAGGCCGATCGTGTAAGGAGTCGAGGTTGTGCACTGGACGCTAATAGCACTCGTCGAATCGACATTCACTGACAGGACGCCAGCATTGCCAAAATTCAAATCCGAAGCGCTGACGACAATGCAAGTGGCCTGTATATTGATCTGAACCTGAAAATTCCCCACTGCGGTTGCGGCATTTGCTTCGGTGAATACGAGAGCTGCAAGAGCGCCGGCTGAGGCAAAGCCAATTCTTGCCATTAAGTTGACCCCCATACTCGATGGCGAGGCAAGTCGACATACCACCAACGTTACGTCACTATAGTTAATAGGGGGTTAATAATACAACTTTGACGTGCCAGAAACAATCGGAGCTGATCGACGCAGCGGCGCCCGCCCTCCCCCGCCAGGCGCTCGCCCGGGAGGTGGAAACCCAGCTGAAACTGTTCGCCGATTCGGAATGCGCCGTCATCCGCGAGCAGAGCTTCCAGCACCCTGAATAGGCATCGCGCAGTCCTCGCTGTATCGAAGCCGCTCGCGCGTGATTTCAATGCGCACCCCGACGCCGGCAGCTCGGAGCGTTTTACGCCGGGCTGGCGCCCAGGATATGCCCCACGGGACTGAAATTTGGCATTTCTCGAGGAGCCGGCGCCTCAACGGAGCGTAGCTTTGCCCGTTCTCCCAGGCATCAGACGCATCGTTGCGAATACAGCATAGATCGGCCTCAAGCGAGATATCGCACGCGCCCAACGATCTCCACCCAGTGGGCTTAACCCAATCGCACCCAGTCCACGGCGTCGAGCGTGTAGGGAGCGAATAGGAAGTCGCGGATCGCCATGATCCGGTCCTCCTCCCAATCGGCCAGTACGAAATGGGCGGGCTTCGCCGCATCGCCGTTGAAGACCAGCATGGCCGGGTGGCCTTCGACCGCCCCGAAGGCGAAGCGCCATCGCGTCTCCGCAGCATAGCGCGTGAAATAGGGAGTGATCTTCTCGCGCCCTTCCCATGCCAGCCGGTTCACCAGATCGAGCTTCACGTCCTCGGCGAGCATGGCGCGGCGCCTCGGCGGCTTCCGCCCGGAATTCGATTTCGCGCAGGATTACGACCTCGCCCTGCGTTTCGCCGCGGCGACCAAGCAGATCGTCCATATCCCCGACGTCCTCTACCATTGGCGCACGCTGCCGCAGTCGACCGCCTCGAGCGGTGAGGCCAAGCCGCAGGCCGAGCTTGCGGCCCGAAGGGCAGTGCAGGATTTCGTCGATCAAAGCCCCTATCGCGGCAGCGTCGGCCGGGGCCCGCTGCCCGGCACGCATCGCGTACGCTTCGATATCGTCGGCGAGCCGCTGGTCTCGGTCGCCATTCCCACGGCCGGCTACCGCAACGACGGCGACACCGGCTGGTATGTGCTCGATCTCGTGCGCTCGATCCGCGAGCGGACGACCTATCGCAACGTCGAGATCGTGGTCTCCGAGAACGGCGACCTGCCCCCGGAGCTGGAGCAGGCGCTACGCGATCTCGGGGCGCGGCTCATCCGCTACGAGAGCCCGGTCTTCAACTTCTCCGACAAGATGAACCGGCTGGCCGAGGCCGCACGAGGCGAGTTCCTCCTTCTGCTCAATGACGACATCCGCATCATCTCGCGCGGCTGGATCGAGGAGATGCTGATGTGGTGCCAGCAGGAGGGCATCTCCGGCGCCGGCGCGAAACTGCTCTTCCCGGACGGACACATCCAGCATGCGGGCGTGCTGCTGCTCGGCCAGGGGCCGTCACATCCCTATTACCTGCATCCTGCCTCGGAGATCGGGCAGGTCTGCTCGGCCGTCGTCCCGCGCGACTACAGCGCGGTCACCGGTGCCTGCACGATGATCAGCCGGGCGGATTTCCTGGCGGTCGGCGGCTATGATCCGGCCTATCGGATCAACTACAACGACGTCGATTTCTGCATGCGGCTCAATGCCCATACCGGCGGGCATTTCGTCTTCACACCCCATGCCTGCCTGGAGCACCACGAATCCGTCAGCCGGCCGGAGCCCGATCCTGGCGACCTCGACAAGTTCAACCGCCAATGGGCTGACATCGTCGGACGCGACCCGTTCTACAATCCCAACCTGTCCCAGAGCTCTCCGCGTTTCGCGCTGGCGACCGAACCGCAGTCACTTGCGGAGGTTTACGGGCTGTGACGGCGTCGATCTGGTTCGCTGGGAACGCGGCATGCTAAGGCAGCCCCATGGCCCCGCGCTTCACCCTCGTCGAACTCCACATCGCTCGGCAGGAGATCAAGAAGAGCCGCTTCATCGCGGCGGCCGCTCCCGTCGCCGACGAGGCCGCGGCCAAGGACTTCATCGCAGCGCAGTCCGATCCTGAAGCCAATCACAATTGCTGGGCCTGGCGGTTCGGGCAGAATTACCGCTTCAACGACGACGGGGAGCCGAGCGGCACGGCCGGAAAGCCGATCCTCGCGGCGATCGACGGGCAGGCTCTCGACGGCGTCGCCGTCGTGGTGACGCGCTGGTTCGGCGGCATCCTGCTGGGCAGCGGTGGCTTGATCCGCGCCTATGGCGGCACGGCTGCGCTTTGCCTGCGCGAGGCCGGCAAGGTTGAGGTGGTCGAGACAGCCGACGTGACGATCGCCTGCCTGTTCGGCGATTTCACCCGCGTCCAGGCGCGGCTTGCCACGCTCCCGAGTGTGCGGCTGCGCGACCAGGCCTTCACCGATACGGGCGGGACTTTGTCGGTGACGGCACCGAAATCCGAGATCGATGGCGTGATCCGGCTGGTGACGGACCTCACCAGCGGACGCGCGCTGATCCGGGAGTATCCATAGCCGTTCCTCGCGAACTGGCCTCACACGCGGCAAAACAATGGCAGGCTCATAACGGTTTCACCTCCGTCGCAAGAGGGAGGCAACGATGGGTTTGCTCGAGATCGGCATGGTTCTGGCCCGCGCTTCGGCTTTCGGATTCTACATCTCTGCCGGGGAAGATCGATGCCGGCGGGGCGTCATCGCGCTTCGCTCGCCGGCAAGCGAGCGCGCAGGCGTGGTGCAATCCAGTCCAGGAAGGCCCGTGCCTTGATCGGCAATTGGCCCTGTGCCGCATAGACGAGCTGGACCGGGATCGGTTCCGGCGCAAAGGGTTCGAGCAGGGGCACGAGCGCGCCCGAGCGTAACTCGTCGACGATCTGGTAGGACAGGACCCGCGCGATACCGACCCCGGCCACCGCAGCATCGATCGCCGCTTCGGTGGAGTTCACGGCCAGCCGCGTCCGCGGCTCCACGGACAGAGCGGCTGAATCGCCGCGATAGCGCCATTCCGGCGAGATCGTGAAGCCGCGGAACGTGATGCCGTCATGCGCGCCCAGGTCCTCGGGCGCGAGCGGCGTTCCGTGGCGCGCCAAATAATCGGGGCTCGCGCAGAACATGCGCCTGACCTCGCCGATGCGCCGGGCCATGAGGCTGCTGTCCTCGAGATGGCCAACCCGTATGCCGAGATCGAGATGCTCCTCGACCAGATTGACGTGGCGATCGACCAGAAACAGGCGCAGGTCGATCAGGGGATTCTCGGCCAGGAACTCCGCCGCCAGCGGCAGGACATGACGCCGCCCGAGGACCACGGAAGCCGTCACGGCGAGCGTCCCACGCGGTTCGCTGTATTCGCCAGCCGCCGCCCGCTCGGCTTCCTCCACCTGTTCGATGATCCGGCGCGAGGCCGCGACATAGCCGCGCCCCGCATCCGTCAACGCGACGCGCCGGCTGGTCCGGACGAGCAGGCGGGTTCCCAGATGCTGTTCGAGATCGGCCACCTTGCGGCTGACAGTGGTCAGAGGCAGGCGCAGGCGGCGAGCCCCGGCGGAAAGGTTGCCTTCTTCGACCACGGCGAGGAGCACCGACATGGCGTCGAAACGATCCATTGCATCCTTCCATATTTCGGCAGGAAACGTCCCAATTTCTTCAGATACCCCTAATTCAAGGAAGACTCTACACCATCCTCAACCCGAGCGGCCGCGCTTGAAGACGGCCCTCGCGCTTTCCGGAGTCCTTCGATGACCATGCTGTCCCGCCGCGCTTTCGCCCTTGCCGCTCCTGCCCTGTCCCTCGCTGCCGCAGCCACGCTGCCGGCCGGGAGCGCGCTCGCGGCTCCGCCTGCCGCCGCCAACGCCATGCCGCCCCTGGCGCAGATGTCGATCGGCCGGTTCAAGGTCACGGCGCTGACCGACGGCTTCGCCGACATGCCGTTCTCCTATTTCGTCGGACGCACACCGAAGGAGATCGAGGCGGCTGCGGCTGGCCAGTTCGCGGCCCGCCCCGGCGGCATTCGTCTCGTGTTCAACCAGTACCTGATCGAGGACGGCGACCGGCGCATGCTGATCGATACGGGCCCGGCCGGCCTGCTGGGCGAAAGCGGCAAGCTGCCTTCGGCGCTGAAGGCGGTCGGGCTCGCGCCGGAGAATATCGACGCGGTGATCATCACCCATATGCACCGCGACCATATCGGCGGCCTCGTCGCCGGCGGGCGGCGGGCCTTCCCGAACGCGGAGGTCTATGTCGGCAGGCGCGAGGTCGCGCACTGGACCGATCCGGCGCAGCGCTCCACGGCCCCCGACTTCCTGAAGAGCAGCTTCGACGCCTCGGCCGAGTTCGTCCGGCTCTATCCGAAGCTGCAAGCGATCGATGGGGAGCGCAGCATCGTGCCGGGCGTATCGATCATCGATCTCGCCGGCCATACGCCCGGCCATATCGGAGTGCGCATCGAGGATGGCGGCAAGAGCATGCTGATGGTCGGCGACATGCTGTTCCACCCGTCGCTCCACCCGGTTGCGGCCGATATCGGCTTCATCTTCGAGCAGGATCCGGAGGCAGCGCGCGCCATGCGTGCCCGCTTCTTCCCGCGCGCCGCCGAGGAGAAGGCCCTGATCGCCGCGACGCATATGCCGTTCCCGGGCCTCGGCCGCATCGTCTCCGACCAAGGTCGCCTGCGCTGGCTGGCTGCGGAATGGGCCCATCAGGCCTAAAGAGCTTGCCTGACATAAGCCCATCTCGCGGGCCGGGTGATCCCGGCCCGTTCGCATGCGGAGACCCGACCATGAATCCCCTCGAAACCTGGGCTTTCGGCTATGCCCTGACACGCGGCTATCCGGCCCCGCACGCCGTACCGACCGGCCTGTGGCTGGAGATCGGAAAGCCCGACCAGCGTGGTCGCTTCGTATTGCCCCGGTTCGACCCGGCTGCCTTCACGGACCTGGCGCAATCGATCGAGGGGCCGGGGGTCTATATCGAGGCGCCGGCGCCCCGCGAAACCGCCGTGCCGCTGCTGCCGGAACACTGGACCGTCCGCGAGCGCGCCTATCTGATGACGACGACATTCGGAGCAACGGAGCGTCTCCCGCCACCTGCGAGCTATCAGCTACTCACGCATGACGAAGGCGGCGCCATCAGAGTCGAGATCATCAGCGACGGTGGAGAACTGGCCGCCAGCGGGTTGGCCGGCCTCGTCGATGGCCAAGCCGTCTTCGATCAGATCCTGACGCAGCCCGCGCATCGGCGGCTCGGCTTGGGAACGGTGGTGATGAGCGCCCTGACCCGTCGAGCCATAGAGCGCGGCGCAAACCGGGGCGCACTGATCGCGACGCCGGACGGCCGAGCCCTGTACCAGACGCTCGGCTGGGCGCAGTGGTCCGAAGTGACGTCGGTGATCAGCCCGGGACCCTAGATCGCAGCCTGTTGCCGGAACACGATCCCACGCCTCGCGTTCCAAGCCGACGCAGGCTGATCTATGAATGAGAGGAAGACCGGCCTTCCGTTCATCGCGGCCAGCCACCGGGGCCTCCAGGGAAACAGGCACAGCATGACGCGCAATCTCATCGCAGCGACAGCGCTCTCGCTGGGCGTGCTGTTCTCACTTCCCGCCAGCGCCCAGTTCGATGCGACACCCGGCAATGGGCCGCTCTATCCGGGCGGTCCGCGGCAGGGCCTGGGGCCGCCGTCGATCACCGACAGCGTTCCGGATATCCGGCTGCACTCGAGCCAGGGCGGCATTCCCGGCGCGGGGCCGGCGATCGGCTCCGGTGCGAACAGCCTGCGCACGTACGAACCGTCCTCGACCAGGCTCTATCGCCGGGCCGACCGGACGAGCGGCTTCGGACGCCATTGCCGGGTGCCATCGCGGCAATGCATGCTCGCGCGGCCAGCCGCCCTCGGCGACGACTGCTCGTGCCGGACCTCCAGAGGCGGGCGCGGGCAGGGCTACGTCGTCCGGTAGGCGCCCCGCAACCTAGCTATCCGCCTTGCCGAAGAGCTGCGACACGGCCAGCAGCAGCGAGGTCATCACGATCATGATCGTCGAGATCGCGGCGATGGTCGGGTCGATCTGGTCGCGCAGCGCCAGGAACATCATCCGTGTCAGCGTCGCATTGTCGCCGCCGGAGACGAAGAGCGCGATCACGACCTCGTCGAAGGAGGTCAGGAAGGACAGCACCGCGGAGGTGACGAGGGCGAAGCCGATCTGCGGTGCCGTCACTTGCAGGAAGGCTTGCGTCCGCGTCGCACCGAGGCTGCGCGCCACCCGCTCCTGATCGAGATCGAAGCTCTTCAGGGCCGAGCCGACGATCATCATGACGATCGGCACGGCCAGCATCGTATGCGCCAGCACGATGCCGAGGAAGGAATTGACCATCTTGAGCTGCACATAGGCGTAGAACAGCGCGATGCCGACGAGGATGACCGGTACGATCGTCGGCGTCAGCAAGGCGAGGATCGCAAGTCCCGCAAAGCGCAGCCGCGAGGCATGCAGGCCATAGGCCGCGAGCGTGCCCAGCGGCGTCGCCAGCAGCGCCGTGCAGAAGCCCGCCTTGAACGAGGTCGCGGTCGCCGCCATCCAGCTCGACGAGGAGAAATAGGCTTCGTACCAGCGCAGCGACCATTCGCGCGGCGGGAACTCCAGATATTGCGATTGGGAGAAAGACATCGGGATGACGATCAGCGTCGGCACGGCGAGGAAGGCCAGCACCAGCGCGCCGAGCCCATAGAGCCAGAGCCGCGCGCGATGGCTGATCTGCGTGTCGCTTGCGGGGCGGTCGAGCCAGCTCATCTCAGTGCCCCGCCCCGAACAGGCCGGCGCCGCGCGACAGCCGTGCCGCCAGCACGAGCACGACCAGCGTGATCACCAGCAGCACGACGCCGAGAGCGCTCGCCGCGCCCCAGTTGAAGAACAGTTCGATATCGTTGGCGATACGGTTCGAGACCATCGTCACCTTGCCGCCACCGAGCATGGCCGGTGTCACGTAGAAGCCGAGGCAGAGCACGAAGACCAGCGAGGCGCCGGCGGCGAGCCCCGGCAGCGAGAGCGGGAAGAACACCGTCCAGAAACCATGGACCGGCGTCGAGCCGAGGCTGGCGGCGGCGCGCAGCAGGTTGCGGTCGATCGCGCGCATCGTGCCGTAGAGCGGCAGGACCATGAAGGGCAGCATGATATGGACCATGCCGATCAGCGTGCCGCTCATGTTGTGGACGAGCTGCAAGGGCTCGCTCCAGAGACCGAGCTTCATGCCCCATGTGTTGATGAGCCCGCTGCGCTGGAGCAGCACGAGCCAGGCATAGGTGCGCACCAGCAGCGAGGTCCAGAACGGCAGCAGAACCGCGATCATACAGAGATTGGCGGCCCGGCGCGGCAGTTGCGACAGGAAATAGGCCAGGGGATAGCCGAGCAGGATGCAGATCAGCGTGGTCGCGAGGCTGATCTCGAAGGTGGTCAGGAAAGTCCGGCCATAGGAGGGCTCGGCCAGCATGCGCCGGTAATGCTCGAGGCTCAGCGCGCCGCTGTCGTCGAGGAAGGACAGGCCGAAGAGCCAGCCAACGGGCACGAGCATGGTAACGGTGACGAGCAGGAGCGCCGGCGCCGCCAGCCCTGCGAGCCCCATGCGCTCGCGCCACTGGTCGCGCCGCAAACCGGCGGCGTGGTCATCGCCGATCGCTCCGGCGGCATCGAAGGCGCTTGCGGTCGTCACGGCTCGCCTCGCGCCTCGTCTGGCAGCAGCACGGTATCGGAGACCGCGATGCCGATGCGGACCGGGGTTCCGGGGGCCGGCGGCGGCCCCTCGCCACCGCGCGTCGTCAGGCGCAGCGCGACCGGGCTGCCGCCGGTCAGAACAGCCTGAAGGAGCAGGGTGTCGCCCTGATAGACCGCGCCGGTCACGCGGCCCTCGAAGCAGTTCATGCCCTCGCCTTCACCCGGTCCGAGCAGATGCAGGCGCTCTGGCCGCAGCACCATCGCGCAGCGGCCCTGCCGGGTCGGCAGGTTGTCGGCGCGGACGGTTGCGCCAGCGGCGCGGGCGACACCGTCGGCCACGGCGACGTCGAGGAAGGAGGATTCGCCGATGAATTCGGCGACGAAGCGGCTGCGGGGATCGTCATAGATCGCGCGCGGCGTATCGATACGGGCGATTCGGCCGCGATCGAGGATGGCGACGCGGTCCGACATGGTCAGCGCCTCGCGCTGGTCATGCGTGACATAAACGGTCGTGGTGCCCAGCCGCTCATGGAGCTGGCGCAATTCGATCTGCATGCGTTCGCGCAACTGCTTGTCGAGCGCCGAGAGCGGCTCGTCCATCAGGATGATGCGCGGCTCGAAGACGATGGCGCGGGCAAGCGCGACACGCTGGCGCTGGCCGCCGGAGAGCTGGTCGATACGGCGGCTGCCGAAGCCGCCGAGCTGGAACATCTCCAGGGCGACCTCGACGCGCCGGGCCGTCTCGGCCGCCGGCACGCGCCGCAACCGCAGGGGGAAGCCGACATTGCGGGCGACGTCCATATGCGGAAACAGCGCGTAGTTCTGGAAGACCATGCCGATCCCGCGCTTGTGCGGCGCGAGGCGCACGACCTCGCGCTCGCCGAAGCGGATCGAGCCCTTGTCGGGCCGCAGGAAGCCGGCGATCGCCATCAAGAGCGTCGTCTTGCCCGAGCCGGAGGGGCCGAGCAGGGTCAGGAACTCGCCCGGCCGGACATCGAGATCGATCTCGTCCAGCACAGGCACTGCGCCATAAGCCTTGCTCAGCCGCCGGACCGCGATGGGCAGAGCCGTCGCGGAACCCGAGTCCGAGGCGGCCGCATCACGCGGCCGCTCGTGGTCGCCGGCCAGTCTCATTCGGTCAGCATGTTCTGGTAGGCGGCGGAGGCCTGGGCTTCGAACTTGATGTACCAGTCCAGGTCGATCGTCAGCTGCTTGCCGGCATTGTCGGGATGGGACGGCAGGGTCTTGGCGAAGGCGGCATCGATCGCGCCGCCCTCATAGGCCTTCTTGTTGGTCGGGCCGTAGGTGATGTATTTCGTGAACTCGGCCTGATATTGCGGCTTGCTGATCTCGGCGAGGAACTTCATCGCCAGATCCTTGTTCGGCGCGCCCTTGGCGATCGCGAAGCAGTCATAGTCGAGCAGGCCCTGGTTGAAGGTATAGGCGACCTTGGCGCCGTCCTTGGCCGCGACGTCGAAGCGGCCGTTCCAGCCGGTGATCATGTCGACCTCGCCGTCCTTCATCAGCTGGGCATGCTGCGCGCCCGAGCTCCACCAGACCGCGATATGCGGCTTCAATTCGCGGATCTTCTTGATCGCGCGCTCGATGCCGCCGGGCTGGGACAGGACCTCGTAGACCTTGTTCGCGGGAACGCCGTCGGCCATCAGCGCCGGCTCCAGCGCGCCGGCCACGCCCTTGCGATAGGAGCGCTTGCCGGGAAATTTCTTCACGTCCCAGAAATCGGCCCAGCTCTGCGGACCGTTCTGGCCGTAGGTCTTGGTGTTCCAGGCCAGCACGGTCGAGAACACGTCGCCGCCGACGCAATAATCCTGCGCCGTGCCGGGCAGGAAATTCGAGGTATCGATCACCTTGTAGTCGAGCTTCTCGAGGATGCCCTCGGCGCCAGCGCGAGCGGCGCTGCCGGAGCCGCTGGCGACCACATCCCAGGTCACCGCACCAGCCTTCACCTTGAGGCGCAGGTCCGCGATGCTGGTATAGGTCTCCTCCTTGATCTTGATGCCCAAAGCCTTGGCGGCGGGCTGGAAGAGCGCCTTGCTCTGGCCCTCCTGATAGGAGCCGCCGAAGGAGACGACGGTCAGTTCCTGCGCCCAGGCGGGCGCAGCGCTCAACAGGCCCAGGCCCATGACGAGGGCAAGGGCCGTTCTCGTCGACGTGATCGGCTGGCGCGTCATGTATCGATTCTCCCGTTCGAACGTTGCGTTCTTGTTCAGTGCGTTCCCAAATGATGAGCGCGCGGTTGGCCGGTCAGCGGCGTCCGCACGTCTCGCCTCATGCAGGGTCCGGCGAAATTGGTCTGGCTATAAGGTCCACTCTGAGAATTCGGGGCGACCAATCCGACGCGTTAGCGGGCCAGCCGGTCGCGCCAGCTATAGTAGAGGACCGAAGGCGCGAGGAACCAGGGATTGCCGGTGTAGAAGGGCCGTGTCTGGAAGGGCAGGCCGTCGAAAGCGGTCCTGCCCTCGGCGAGGCCGAGCACCTGCTGGCCGAGCCGCATGCCGAGATAGCTCGCCATGCCGACGCCGGAGCCGCAATAGCCCATGGCGTAATGCATGCCTTCGTGCCGGCCGATATGCATCAGCTCGTCGAAGCTGTAGGCGACGAGGCCGCACCAGGAATGGCTGATCTTGCGGTTGGCGAGTTCCGGGAAAATCCGGCTCATCGCGCCGTGCAGCAACGGCCCGCTGCGGCGCGGATCGGTCTCGCTGAGCGAGACGCGGCCGCCGAACAGGATGCGCCGCCGGTCCGGCGAGGCGCGATAGTAATAGACCACCTTGCGGGTGTCGCTGACGATGCGGTTCTTCGGGATCAGCCTGTCGACCAGCGCCGGCTCCAGCGCCTCGGTCGCGATGACATAGCTGCCGATCGGGATGACGCGGCGGCGCAGCCAGCCTGTCAGCGGGCCGGTATAGCCGTTGGTGGCAATGACGACGTCGCGAGCGCGGATCGCCCCGCGCGGCGTCTGAACGAAGAAATCCTGCCCCATGCGCTCGATCCCCGTCGCCGGGCAATGCGGCACGAGTTCGGCGCCGGCCGCGACGACGCGTTGCAGCAGCCCCTGATGATAGCGGGCCGGATTGATCGAGGCATGGCTCTCGTAGACGACGCCACCATGATAGAGATCGGAGCCGATCTCGCTGCGCTGCTCGGCGCGCGGGACGACATGGCAGGCAACTTCCAGCCCCTTGGGTTGGGTTCCGACGCTGCGGGCCAGCTCCTCGTATCTGCCGGGCGCATGCGCGGCGTGGAAGCGGCCGACGACGCCGAAATCGCAGTCGATCCCCTCGTCGCGGACGAAATCGCCGATATAGCGCAGCGAATTCCGGCCTTCCTGCATGATCGCGAAGGCGCGCTCCCGGCCATGGCGGCGGGCGAGCTCATCGAAGCCCGGCTTCACGCTGGTCGAAATCTGGCCGCCATTGCGGGTGCTGCAGCCGAAGCCCGCCGCCTCGGCATCGAGGACCACAGTATGGCGCCCGCCCCGCGCCGTCTGAAGCGCGGCCTGCAGGCCGGTATAGCCGGAGCCGACGACGACGACCTCGGCCTGCTGCGGCGGGTCGGCGTGCGGCAGATCCGGCCGGGGCACCTCGTCCCACCAATACGGCGCTGCCTTGAAATCACTGGCGAACAAATCGCTCGACATTATCGCGTCATCCCCCCGGATCAGATTCGCGCCACCACACTCTTGAGCTTGCAGTAAGAGCGCAAGCCCGCCATGCCCTTGGCGCGGCCGAAACCGGATTTACGGTTGCCGCCGAAAGGCATTGCGATGCCGCCGGCGAAGAACTCGTTGATATAGACCTGGCCCGCATCGACAGCCCGCGCATAGCGCCAGGCCCTGGCGTGATCGCAGGTATAGATGCCCGCGACCAGCGCGTAGGAGGTGGCGTTCGCCGCAGCGATGGCCGCGTCGCAATCGGGGACGACCTGCACGGTCAGCACCGGGCCGAAGATCTCCTCCTGCACCAGCGGATCGTCCGGGCCATCAGCGAGCACGATGGTCGGCTGGTAGAACCAGCCGCCGCCGCAATCCTCGGGCGACACGACGGCGCCACCGGTCAGGATGCGGTTGCCGGCGGCGCGGGCGCGGTCGACATGGGCAGCGACGCGGGCCAGTTGCACCGGCGAATTGATCGGCCCGATCCCGGCATCGCTCAGGCCATGGCCCGGTCGCAGTGCCTGCGCGCTGGCGACGAGACGCTTCAGCAACGGTTCGGCTATCGCCTCCTCGACGATCAGGCGCGAGCCGGCCGAACAGACCTGCCCGGCATTCTCGAAGATCGCTTCCATGATCCCGGCGATGGCCGCGTCGAGATCGCAATCGGCGAGCACGACGAGGGGAGACTTGCCGCCGAGTTCGAGGACGAGCCGGGTGACATGCTCGGCCGCGGCCCGCATCACGCGCTGCCCGGTCGCGACAGAGCCGGTGAAGGTGATGTGGTCGATGCCGGGATGGGCGACGAGTGCCGCCCCTGCATCAGAACCGGTGCCGGCGACGACGTTGAGCACGCCAGCAGGCAGGCCGGCCTCATGCAGCAATTCCGCTAACATCAGGGTGGTGAAGGGCGTCTGCTCGGCCGGCTTGACGACGAGCGTGCAACCGGCCGCGAGGGCGGGTGCAATGCCCCGCGCCGCCGTCGAGAGCGGGTAGTTCCAGGGCACGATCTGGGCGGCGACACCGACCGGCTCCTCGATCGTCAGCCCGACATGGTCAGGGCCGAGCGGCATGCTGTCGCCGTGCAACTTGTCGGCCGCGCCGGCGTAATAGGCGAAGGCCTTCACCACGCCGCCGACATCGCCCTCGGCTTCCGCGAGGCGCTTGCCGGAATCGAGGGTCTCAACCACGGCGAAACGGGCCGCGCGCTCGGCAATCAGGCGGCTCGCCCGCATCAGGATGTCGCCGCGCGCGGCCGGGCTCAGCCGCGACCACGGGCCGGAGAGCGCCGCACGGGCAGCTGCGACCGCCCTGTCGATATCCTCGGCGTCGCCAGCCGCGACCGTAGCGAAAGCCTTGCCCCGACCGGGGTCGAAGCTCTCCATCAGCCGCCCGGAGACGGACTCGACGAAGCGCCCGTCGATGAAATGCCCGCCCGGCAAGCCAGCGAGCGTCCCCGTCCTGACAGCCTCGGCGACGAGTTCGGCACGGTCCAAACTCACGCGCCGATCTCCGTGACCTGATAGGCGGCCTTGGCGAGCCAGGACGGCTCGATCTCGACCCCCCAGCCCGGCCCGTCGGGGATCGCGACCATGCCGTCGCGCGCCTGCGGCGGGTTGCGCAGCAGGCCCTGCTCCCACGGGTAGTAATCCAGCCCCTCGATCGAGAATTCGACATAAGGCCCGGCATTGGCGAGCGCGCCCATGATGTGCAGCGTGAACACCGTCACCAGCGACTGGTTGGCCGAATGCGGCGTCACCGGCAGGCCGGCGGCTTCGGCCCAGCGCGCCACTTTGAGCATCCGCCCGACGCCGCCGATATAGCAGACATCCGGCTGCACGACGTCGACCACGCGCCCGTCGATCATGGCGCGCCAGACGGCGAGGTCGCAGTCCTGCTCGCCGCCGGTCACGTCGAGATCCAGCGCTTCGCGGACCTCGCGCGTCCAGGCATGCTCCCAATAGGGACAGGGCTCCTCGAAATGGACGATGCCGTGATCCTGCAGCATCTTGCCGACCGCGATGGCTTTGGCCGGCGAATAGCCGCTATTGCCATCGACCAGCAGCGTCGCCTCGGTGCCGAGCGCCCGCCTGATCTGCGGTACGATCGCCTCCGTCCGGCCCGGCCATTCGTCGATGTCGCGGCCGCATTCGCGCCCGACCCGGAACTTGAAGGCGCGATAGCCATGAGCGTCGCGCAGGCGCTGGAAGCGCTCGGCTTCGGCTTCGGGCGTGATCTCGCCACGCTTCATGCTGGAGGCATAGACCGGGAACGGGCGCGGCGTGCCGCCGAGCAGTTCGCAGACGCTTTTCCGTTCGATCCGGCCGCGCAGGTCCCACAGCGCCGTATCGAGGCCGGTCATGGCGCGGCAGAGATAGGAGCCGGGGAACTTGTGCTCGCGCTCGCCGATCGTCGCGATCAATTCGTCGATGTCGGAAGCGCCCGCGCCGATCGCCCAGCGCGCGACTTGCCGGTGGAAGACGGTCGCGGTGATGTCGGCATTATAGGGCGAGAACTGGCCCCAGCCCTGGCTGCCATCCTCGCATGTGGCGCGGACGAAGCCGACGTCCTGCGTCGAGAAGCTTTCGAGCCGGGTGATCTTCATCGCTGCCGCTATCCGTTCCGGGAGCGCCGCCCGGCGGGACCGCGGGCAGCTGCGTTGCAAAGAAGGGGCTTGAATTGGCCTGATCCCAAGGTCCATTCTCACCAAATCAGCAGTCCACTCCTATTCCGGGGCAGCATGGTCAAACGTGAAGAAGGCGTCCTGCTCCAGTCGATCGTACTGGACCGCGAGGGCGAGCACGGACTCAGCGTGCAGATCTGCGCGGGCCTGCGCGAATTGATCCTCGGCGGGACGCTCAAGGTCGGCGAGCGTCTGCCGGCGACGCGCACGCTGGCGCAGGAATTCAAGGTCGCCCGCACGACCATCGTCGAGAGCTTCGAGCGGCTTGCCGCGGAAGGGCTGATCGAGACCCGCGTCGGCTCCGGCACCTATGTCAGCCAGGCACTGGCGAACGAGCGCCCCGCCCCAGCCGCTGCGGCCACCGCCGCGCCGACGGCGCGGGTCAAGCTGGCGCAGGCGATGAACACGGCGTCGAAGCTGTTCGGGGCGCGCCTGCCGCATCAGCCCCGCGCCTTCACCACGGCGATGCCGGCCTTCGATGCCTTCCCGATGGCGCAATGGGCCAGGCTTTCGGGCAAGCACTGGCGCAAGCCGCGCCATCAGGTGCTCGGCTATCCCGATCCGCATGGCGAACGGGGCCTGCGCCAAGCCATCGCCGCGCATCTCAGGCTGAACCGCGGAATCGCCTGCGAATGGCAGCAGGTCTTCGTGGTTGCCGGCGCACAGCAGGCTTTCCAGCTCATCGCCGCAACTCTGCTCGACCCCGGCGACAAGGTCTGGTTCGAAGATCCCGGCGCGATCGGCGCGCGCAACAGCATGATTCAGTCAGGAGTCGACATCGTACCCGTCCCGGTCGACGAGGCCGGGCTCGTCGTTGAAGAAGGCTTGCGCCGCGCGCCGGAATTCCGGCTCGCCTTCGTGACGCCCGCACATCAGCAGCCGCTCGGCGCCAAGATGAGCCTGGAGCGGCGGCTCGCTCTGCTGGAGGCGGCTGAGGTCAGTGGCGCCTGGATCATCGAGGACGATTGGGACGGCGAGTTCTGCTTCCAGGGCGCGCCGATGGCGACATTGACCAGCATCGACCGCAGCGGCCGGGTGATCTATGTCGGGACCTTCTCGAAGACGCTGTTCCCGTCGCTGCGGCTCGGCTTCCTGGTCGCGCCGCCGCACCTTGTCGAGCAGATCGGCATCTGCCTGGAATCTTTCTCGCCGGGCGTGCCGACCGCCTTGCAGGGCATCGTCGCCGATTTCATCGTCGAGGGGCATTTCGCGACGCATGTGCGCCGCATGCGCAAACTCTACCAGGAGCGCTACCAGGCACTGGAGGATGCAGCGCGGCAGCATCTGGCGCCCGATCTGGAGGTGGTTCCGACCCAGACCGGCATGCACACGATCGCCTATCTCCGCGACGGGCTGGATGCCGTCGCGCTCACGCAGGCAGCTGCCCGGCGCGGTGTCACGGTCGCGCCGATCAGCCGCTTCTGCCTTGAACCCGTGGCGCGGGACGGGCTCGTGCTCGGCTTCAGCGGCTTCACGCCCGCGGAAATCAAGGCCGGCGTGCTCGACCTGCGGCGCGCCATCGACGACCTCGCGAAGAGCCGGAACTGGACTGGTCGTTCAACGGGAATGGTTCTTAGCGGGGAGCCCAATTCTCCCTAGGAATCCGGGCAGGCTGGCTGGCCGCATCGCCTTTGCGGCATCGACGGGACGATATCTTGACTGAATGGGACGTGATCATCGTCGGTGCGGGTTCGGCCGGCTGCGTGTTGGCCGGGCGGCTCGCCGAAGCCGGCCAGGGCTCGATCCTGGTGATCGAGGCCGGGCCGCGCGATCTCAGCCCCTGGGTCCATCTGCCGATCGGCTACGGCAAGACCTTCTACCATCGCCGCATGAACTGGATGTACCGGACCACGCCGCAAGCCGAGCTCGGCGGGCGGGAGATCTATCAGCCGCGTGGCAAGGTCGTCGGCGGGTCGAGCGCGATCAACGCGATGGTCTATGCCCGCGGCCAGGCCGAGGATTTCGACGAATGGCAGCGGCTCGGCAATCCCGGCTGGGGCTGGGCCGAGGTGCTCGCCGCCTATAAGCGCATGGAGGACCACGCACTGGGTGCCTCCCTGTGGCATGGCACTGGGGGCCCGCTCCATGTCGAGAACGTTGCCGGCGAGGTCCATCCGCTGACACCCCTCTTCGTCAGGGCGGCCGGCGAAGCGGGCCTGCGCTTCAACCCGGACCTGAACGGCGCGACCAGCGAGGGCGCCGGCTTCTACCAAATCACCACGCGCGGCGGCCGGCGCGAGTCGGCCGCACGCGCCTTCCTGCATCCGGCAAGGCGGCGTGGACGCTTGAAGCTCGAAACCGACATGCAGGTGACGCGCATCCTGTTCGAGGGACGGCGCGCCGTCGGCGTCGAGGCAAAGCGCGGCGGCGAGACCCTGCGTTACCGGGCGCGGCGGGAGGTCGTGCTGTCCGGCGGTGCCTTCAACTCGCCGCAGCTGCTGCAACTCTCCGGCATCGGCCCCGCCGAACTATTGAAGCAGCACGGCATCGCGCCCCTACTCGACCTGCCCGCCGTCGGGCGCAACCTGCAGGACCATCTCTGCTACGATCATGTCTATCGCTCGAAGCGGCCGAGCCTGAACGATGCGCTGCTGTCCTGGCCGGCCCGCATCGGCATGGCCGCGAACTATCTGCTGCGGCGGCGCGGGCCCCTGGCACTCAGCGTCAACCAGGGCGGCGGTTTCTACCGCACAAGGCCGGAGCTGACGCGGCCGGACATGCAGCTCTATTTCTCGCCGCTGAGCTACGAGCGCGCTGTGCCGGGCGTGCGCGCCTTGATGAAACCCGACCCGTTCCCCGGCTTCAGCTTGAGCGTCTCGCCCTGCCGACCGCTCAGCCGCGGCCATGTCGCGATCCGCTCGCCCGATCCGCAGGTCGCGCCGGAGATCGCGCCGAACTACCTCTCCGATCCCGAGGACCTGCGCATCCTGCTGGACGGCGCGCGCTTCCTGCACCGGCTCGCGGCGACACCGACGCTTTCCGCCGTGATCGACACCGCGATCCGACCCGGACCGGAAGCGGCCGACGAGGCCGCGCATGTCGCCGCGATCCGCGCGAACGCCTATTCGGTCTTCCACCCTTGCGGGACCTGCCGGATGGGACCCGATGCGAGCAACGCCGTGGTCGATGCCAGATTGCGGGTGCATGGCACCGAAGGCTTGCGCGTCGTCGACGCCTCGATCTTCCCGACGATTCCCTCGGGCAACATCAACGCGCCGGCCATGATGGTCGGAGAGCGCGCCGCCGCCCTGATGGCGGAAGGCTGACAGCGAGAATTCCCCTGCCCCGCCGGCCGTCGCCGGCACCATTCCCTGGAGGACAGACCATGATCACACGCCATGAAGTGACCGGACGGCTGAGCAAGGTGCTCATCGCCAACGGCTTCGCCTTCCTCTCCGGCCTGACCGCCGCCGACCGCAGCGGCGGCGTGCGCGAGCAGACGGCCGATATCCTCAAGCAGATCGACGGCTATCTTGCGATGGCCGGCACGGACAAGACCCGCATCGTCGTCGCCAATATCTGGCTGAAGGACATCGCGAATTTCAACGAGATGAACGCCGCCTGGGAGGCCTGGGTCGATCCGGCGCAGCCGCCGGCCCGCGCCACCGTCGAATCGCGATTGGCGGCCGAGAACATCCTGGTCGAGATCCAGGTCCAGGCGCTGGTCTGATCCCTGCATAAGCCGCACGAAAACATGCGAGCCGGCTATTTCGCCGGACGCATTCCCGTGTGAAGATCGCGCATCGGAGATGGATGACCGGCATGACTCAAGCCTACACGCTCGACGCCCTGAGAGAGGATGTCACTGCCGGCCGCATCGATACCGTGCTCGCCTGTCTCGTCGACATGCAGGGGCGCCTGATGGGCAAGCGCTTCCATGCCGCCTTCTTCCTGGAAAGCGGGCATCACGAGACGCATAGCTGCAACTACCTCCTCGCCACCGACATGGAGATGGAAACCGTAGCCGGCTATGCGGCGACGAGCTGGGCCGCCGGCTATGGCGACTACACGATGAAGCCGGACCTTTCGACGCTGTGCCGCGTGCCATGGCTCGAAGGGACGGCGCTCGTGCTCTGCGACGTGCAGGACCATCACGGCCATGACATCCCGCACTCGCCGCGCGCGGTGCTGAAGAAGCAGGTCAAGCGGCTCGAGGACATGGGGCTCAAGGCCTATATGGCGACCGAGCTGGAATTCTTCCTGTTCGACCAGACCTACGAGAACGCCTGCGCCAGCGGCTATCGCGATCTCAAGACCGCGAGCAGCTACAACGAGGACTACCACATCTTCCAGACGACCAAGGAAGAGGCGGTGATGCGGGCGATCCGCAACGGCTTGCAGGGCGCCGGCATCCCGGTCGAGAACTCCAAGGGCGAGGCTTCGGCCGGGCAGGAGGAGATCAATGTCCGCTATGCCGATGCTCTCACGATGGCGGACCGGCATGCGATCATCAAGAATGCCTGCAAGGAGATCGCCTGGGCGCAGGGCAAGTCGATCACCTTCCTCGCCAAGTGGAGCAACGCCCATGCCGGCTCCTCCTCGCATATCCACCAGTCCCTCTGGAGCGCCGACGGCAAGACGCCGCATTTTCTTGACGCGCAGGCGAAATACGGCATGTCGCCGCTGATGCGGAACTATGTGGCCGGCCTGCTCGCGCATGCCTCCGACATCACCGGCTTCCTCGCGCCCTATATCAACTCCTACAAGCGCTTCGTTGCCGGCACCTTCGCGCCGACCAAGGCGATCTGGAGCGCCGATAATCGCACTGCCGGCTACCGACTCTGCGGCGCCGGCACCAAGGGCATTCGCATCGAATGTCGGGTCGGCGGCTCGGACCTCAACCCCTATCTCGCCATGGCGGCGCTGCTCGCGGCCGGGATCGACGGCATCGAGAAGAAAATGGAGCTGGAAGAGGCCTTCGTCGGCGATGCCTATGGCGGCCGGGATATCCGCGAGATTCCGAAGACCCTGCGCGACGCGACCGTCGCACTGAAAGGCTCGGCGATGCTGCGCAAGGCCTTCGGCGACGACGTGATCGATCATTATGTCCGCGCCGCCGAATGGGAGCAGGAGGAGTACGATCGCCGGATCACCGATTGGGAAGTGAAGCGCGGTTTCGAACGCGCCTGACCGATCCCCTCCTCCCGCAGCAAAGCCTTCAGCCAGACGGATAGTGACGATGACGATGATCCGATGCGTGTCGCCGGTGGATAGCTCGGTCTATGCCGAGCGGCTTGCCTTGAGCCTCGACGAGGCGAAGGCCGTGGCCGCGCGTGCCCGCAAGGCACAGAAGGCCTGGGCGAAGCGCCCACTCGACGAGCGCATCGCGCTGGTGCTCAAGGGCGTCGCGCGGCTCAACGAGATGGGCCAGGAGGTGGTGACCGAGCTCGCCTGGCAGATGGGCCGGCCTGTGAAATACGGTGGCGAGTTCAAGGGCTTCAACGAGCGCTCGAACTACATGGCCTCGATCGCGCAGGAGGCGTTGGCGCCTGTTGTCATCGAGGACAGCGCCAGCTTCAAGCGCTTCATCGCGCGCGAGCCGCATGGCGTCGTCTTCGTGATCGCGCCGTGGAACTATCCCTATATGACCGCGATCAATTCTGTCGCGCCGGCGCTCATCGCCGGCAATGCGGTCATCCTCAAGCATGCCAGCCAGACATTGCTCACCGGCGAGCGATTGGCACGCGCCTTCCACGAGGCCGGCGTGCCGGAAGAGGTCTTCGCCAATGTCTTCCTCGACCATGAGACCTCGTCGCGCCTGATCGCCGAGAAACAGTTCGACTTCATCAACTTCACCGGCTCGGTCGCGGGCGGACAGGCGATCGAGCGCGCGGCTGCCGGCACCTTCACCGGCATCGGGCTGGAGCTCGGCGGCAAGGACCCCGGCTATGTCATGGCGGACGCCGATCTCGACAAGGCGGTCGACACGCTGATGGACGGCGCGACCTTCAACTCGGGGCAGTGCTGCTGCGGCATCGAGCGCATCTATGTGCATGAGAGCCTCTACGACGCTTTCGTCGAGAAATCGGTCGCCTGGGTCTCGAACTACCGCCTCGGCAACCCGCTCGATTCCGAAACCTCGCTCGGCCCGATGGCGCACAAGCGCTTCGCCCAGGTGGTCCGCGAGCAGATCGCCGAGGCAACCGCGAAGGGCGCGCGGGCGCTGGTCGATCCAAAACTTTTCCCGCAGGACGATGGCGGCGCCTATCTCGCGCCGCAGGTGCTGGTCGATGTCGACCATTCGATGACGATCATGCGCGAGGAGACCTTCGGCCCGGCTGTCGGCATCATGAAGGTGCGCAACGATGCCGAGGCGCTCGCGCTGATGAACGATTCCAAATACGGCCTCACCGTCTCGCTCTGGACCGGCGATGCCGAACGCGCCGCTCGGTTGGGTGCAGAGCTCGAAACCGGCACCGTCTTCATGAACCGCGCCGACTATCTAGACCCGGCCCTGTGCTGGACCGGCGTCAAGGAGACCGGGCGCGGCGGCTCGCTCTCGGTCATCGGCTTCCACAACCTCACCCGTCCGAAATCCTACCATCTGAAGAGAGCTGGCTGATGCCGATCACCGCGAACTGGAGCTATCCCACCGCCGTCAAGCTGGGCGCCGGGCGGATCAGGGAACTGGCCGATCACTGCAAGGCGCTCGGCATGAAGCGGCCGCTGCTCGTGACCGACCGGGGCCTTGCAAGCATGGCGATCACCGCCAACGCGCTCGACATCCTCGAAGCCGGCGGGCTTGGCCGGGCGATCTTCGCCGATGTCAATCCCAACCCGAACGACCGCAATCTCGATGACGGCGTGCGCGCCTTCAAGGCGGGCGGGCATGACGGCGTCGTCGCCTTCGGCGGCGGCTCAGGCCTTGACCTCGGCAAATGCGTGGCCTTCATGGCCGGCCAGACCCGCCCGGTCTGGGATTTCGAGGATGTCGGCGACTGGTGGACGCGCGCCTCCGTCGATGGCATCGCGCCGATCGTCGCGGTGCCGACCACGGCCGGGACCGGCTCCGAGGTCGGGCGCGCCTCGGTCATCACCAATTCGCAGACCCACACCAAGAAGATCATCTTCCACCCGAAATTCCTGCCGGGTGTGACGATCTGCGATCCCGAGCTTACGGTCGGCATGCCCAAGGCGATCACCGCCGGCACCGGCATGGACGCTTTCGCACATTGCCTGGAGGCCTATTCCTCGCCGTTCTTCCACCCGATGAGCCAGGGCATCGCGCTCGAAGGCATGCGGCTGGTGAAGACCTATCTGCCGCGCGCCTTTGCCGATGGCGGGGATATCGAGGCACGCACGCAGATGATGGCTGCTGCTGCGATGGGCGCCGTGGCCTTCCAGAAGGGGCTGGGCGCGATCCACTCGCTCTCCCACCCGGTCGGCGCCGTCTACCACACGCATCACGGCACCACGAATGCCGTGGTGATGCCGCCGGTGCTGCGCTTCAACCGCCCGGCGATCGAGGAGAGGATCGCGGCGGCCGCCGCCTATCTCGGCATCCCCGGCGGCTTCGACGGCTTCTATGATTTCGTGCTGAAGCTGCGCTCTGATCTCGGCATTCCCGACAAGCTCGCGGCGCTCGGTGTCGGCACCGACCGGATCGACGAACTCGCGGAAGCCGCCGTGGCCGATCCCTCGACCGGTGGCAACCCGGTGGAACTCACGGTCGATGCGGCGCGCAAGCTGCTGATCGAATCGATCTGAGATCGGCGGACGCTATCAACCGGCGCGCATGAAACGGCCCCCGAATTCCCCGGACAGGTCTCACCCTTAAAATAAGGGTTGGG
>NZ_CAMFJF010000041.1 GCF_945956895.1 uncultured Allobosea sp.
CTTCTTCTGGATTCCCAGAAGTTTGTTCAGGAAGTCGATCCGGATCGTGCGTCCTCCGATGTTCACCTCGACCACTGCGGTGTTCGGGGTGTTCATCGTATCTTTGGAAGGACGCGACACGGTTCCGTTAAGCGCGTCTGCTAGCTTCTGCGCGACATCGATCTCACCAAAATAGTCGATATCCTGACTCGTGAAGGGACCTTGAGTCCGGAGTTAGGGTGCGCGATCGCGGTAGAACCATGCCCATAGATTCGTCGCCTGACCGCCTACGATGAAAGCGCCATCGTCGGCTGTTAGGTTGGATACGATGGGGATGACTTCCGCAGGCCCGAGGGCTGCAGTGTCGTCTGTCATGATTTGCGGAAGGGAACCCGCCGCCGCCCGATGCGCATCAGTGACGGATCAAATGCCGAGAACATGCCGTTACGGCGTTCAAGCTCAGCGCGCGAAACAGCGTCGGAAGCGAGGCGCGCGTCATCCTCGGCCCGCGCGAGCTGCTTGGCTCGCTGGAGCTCATAGGGGTCGAAGGATGCGATTTGCGGAGCCATTGGAACGTCTCTGTGCCTCGTCCTTTTACGCCGCTAGACCAGTTAAATCAACAGGAACGGGTTTCGTTCCCGCTCAAGCTAAGCGACAGGGCGTTGAAGAAGGGTGAAATGCCAGCGGTTGATCAGCCCGCTAAGGCAACATCAGTAGTCGCGGCCGAAACGCTCCCTGCGGCTGTAGGAGCCTGCGCCCTTTCGCGCACGGACATCGCGGCGGCGGGTATCGACGGTGATCACGGCGGCGGCGTTGCCCGCGCAGATGAACATGCCCTTGCGGTGCTCGTTGAAGGGCTTCGAGGCGGCGATCTCGATGGTCTTGAGCTTCTTGCTGGCCATAGCCTTCGTCCTCGTGAATTTGATCAATCTGGGTTCGCCCAGATTTTTCGTCGAGGATCCGAATCTCGACCACTACAGACGGCGACGCGGAGGTCTATCCGGCCGCGATCTGCGAGCGATGGGCCCGCAGGACTAGATCGTCAATGGCGGCGTGGTCAGCCTCGTAGGGCAGGGCGGAGCTCACAGCCGCTCGATCGATAGCGATGAGGGCTGACTGCAACATCTCGGCGAGCTGCTCCTTTCCGAACGCGCCCGCCCTGATCGCCATGAGGTGTTCCGCGTCTTGGCGAGGGAATGTGATGTGCCCCGTATTGAGCAGCTCGACGGCCTGACTCGCGACACGCAAGGCATGCATGGTTGCCTTAAGGTCGACGTTTCCGTTCTCTGCCGCCGTCTCGGCCCGCCGGCCATAGCTCTTCAGCACGGCGCCGACATGCATGAGGGTGTGGTCCACCGTCGAGCTGAAGGGGTACTTCCGGTCGCAGAGGACGAGGAAGTCCTGCTCTTTCGCACCACCATTGAGGAACTCGACCGCGACGTGGAGGCGGCCTTCGCAAAACGCGCGGATCTCGGCGTCATGGTCGCGCAGCCGCGCGTCGGGGCCATGGCGGTCCCGGAGACCTGACAGAAAATCTGCCGTGTCGCGAGCCGCCAGGAGACGCGATCCCTTGATAGAATAGGCCGCCGCTTGGCGCTGACAATAGCCGACGAACCCGAGGCAATCGCGGGTCACGATCCGGGGCGTCAGCGCGCGGACCTCGTGCCAGAGCGGGTCATGGACCTCGACCGCCGAGCCTTCAGCGAAGAGGAGCTCGATTGCGAGCATCTCGCCGGCGGCGGCCATGCCGAGGAACTTGCGCAGCGAATGAGATTCCTCGTCCGCGTCGCCAGCCCCGTTCGGCTTACTGGGATCGTTGTTGTCGAACTGGTCCTCGTGGCGGCCGAGGAGGATTCCTTTCCCGGACGGGAGATGGACCGATTTCCAGTCGGTATCGGAGTCAGGTCGGGCCGTCCCGTAGAGCTGGGAGCCGTAGAGCGAGCGGACGATCGTTCGCACGGGTTTCATGGCGGCGATGTCCCTTCGGGGTTTGAATCGTTCAGGTGATCGCGGCAATTGTCCCGCCAACGATGGCGCGGGGTCGAGTTCGCTTCCTAGCCTGCGCGCCAGCGCTCGAACGCCGTCAGCCGCGTGGTCAACGGCTCGAGTTGTGAGCGCCTATAGATCTCGGTACGCAAGAAGCATCGCTGGTCTTCCAGCGCTTCTTCGTCGACCTCGATCCACCAGGCTTTCGGTCGACCATCGCTCCCATCCGACCAGCGGTAGCCTTTCGCCTTCAGGATCTCCTTCAGATCGAACGGGGTGCCCTGCGCGTAGACCCGCACTCGGGTACGCGCGCTGGCACGCAGCAGCTCTGCGAAGGGTGTCTGGGCGTCCATGTCGGCCGACTTGTCGAGCACTTCGAGGAGTGCCTGGCAGTCGCTGGTCGCGCGGTGCTTGAGGTAGAAGAACCCGGACTGGCTCGCGAGATACGCAAGCTTCGATCCCTCGAAACCTCGCTCCTTCCAATCAATCTCCTCGACCGAACAAGCCCATGGCTTTCGGACGAATGAAGGCGTGAGCTTCTCGCAGAAAGTGCGATCAAAGCTCGCCTTATGGGCAATCACGAGATCGGCATCCGCGATGATCAGATCGAGCGCCGCGGTATCGATCTTATGGCCAGAAACCATCTCATCCGTGATCCCGGTGATGCGCGTGATCTCAGGAGGGATCGGGAACGACGGTTCCTGGAATGAACCGTAGACGCCGACGACATCTCCGATCACGCCGGCATCGTCATAGGTGAAGGTGACAGCGCCGATTTCGATTACCTCGTCTCGGCTGTGATCGAAGCCGGTGGTCTCGACGTCGACCAAGGCCGCGAGGTTCGGAAACAAGCTCTCGGACCGCGGAATGATCGGCCGGGGCACCACGCGCCGCAGAATCCGATAGTCGCCGCTCTGTTCGAGACGCAGCGCAGCGGCTTCCGGATCCCAGCCATCGGAATTTGGCTTGGGCGGCGGAGTCGTCTTGTCGAAGGGCTTCGTGGTCGGAAACTCGCTGTCAGGCATCTCGCGGAACAGCGTCATTTGGCTGAGCGTCGCGGGAAGCGTGGAGGCGCTGGGCGAATGATCGGTCAATTCGGACATTCTCCGGCAGGGGCTTGATCGCTGCGATGATCAATAATGAACTCGGATGCGCGGCTGTTTCAGCAGCGGATCAGACCGTGGACTTGCCACGACGGTGACGACGGGCGCCGGCTCAGCCCCGGCTCAGCCCCGGATCGGGCGCGGCCTTAGGCAGCGCTCTCGGGCGCCGAAGCGTCAGGCGACCAATTCTCCCCGAACTTGGCGCTGAGGATGTTTCCAATGACGGCGGAAACGTCGCCCTCGACTGTCTCGGTCGCGGCATCCCATGACACCGAAACGGGATCGACATTGAGATATGAGCAGAGCTGCGTCATGGCAAAGTCGCAACCAGCGTTCCAGCGCTCATCGGCAGTCGGATCGTCGCGCCAGCTTTTGTCCTGGGCCGACGGGGAGAGATTGGCTCGGACAACATTGGCTGCCTGCCGGCCGGCTTCGCGCGCCGTGAGCGAAGTGCGATTGCTGTCGCCAAAATGGGCTCTGAGCGCAGCGACCACGGTCTCGATATGAGCCCCCTCTGTGATCCTTCCGGGAGGAATGGAAGCGAAGCGCCGGGCGAAGTCGTAGAGCCTATGGTTTGTGCCGCCATTGCCGAGGAACCATTCCGGAAGCTCGCAATCCCGCCAAAGGCGCTCGATCGCGTTCGGCGCCCCCTTTAGGGCCGCAACAGTGCCGTCGATACCTGCCGATCGGGTACGAGGGGACGGAGGAAGCGCAGCCGGCGCGCGACCCAGGAGTGCTTCGAGGGTTTCACGGATGAATTCAACCCGAGAGACCCGATAGGCTTCAGAGAAGGATTTGCCTCGCAGCTCGCCGTACCGCTGCCTCACGCGCTCAACATGCGGGCTGAGCCGAGGGATCGAGGCTTCGTCGGGGTATACGAGGCTCGTTGCGGTTTCGAGGACTTGGAGGAGGAAGAGGGCGGTTCGCTCGATATCCTCGCGACCGGGTGCTCTTGCAGTGTTCGGGACCTCGTCAGCCATGGTGTTGATCCGTCTCATCCGTGTCGCAGCAAGCGGGGCAATGCCCAGCTTCCAGCACTCCGACCGGATGCTCTTCAGCGCAGTGAACGCACGGTGCGTGCGCGTCGTGGATGTCGTCGTTCGGATCGTCGCACGCCATGGCGGTTCTCTCGATCTTAGGCTGTTTCGGTTGGTTTCGGCGGCGGGCTGGTCCCAGCGGCTGGACCTTGGTGCCTACCCGGCAAGGCGGGCCGGGGGAGGCTGCAGGCGGCGGCCGCGCGGCCACTGGAACAGGTTGTTGTCAGGACGCTGGACATCGCCGCGTGACCACTGCGCGTAGCCATGCCGAAGAAGGTTGTTGCCGATGCAGTGATGCTCTTCCCAAGCTCGCTGGTAGAACAGGGCGATGTGCGCGCACGGAACGGGTGTGGTCAGGCGCTTCATGCCGCATTCTCCTGAGCGAGGACATCGAGGGGGCCGGTGTCGGGCGTGACGGCGCGCGCGAGCGCCTTGGCCCGCATCGTCACCGCGGACGAGACCGTCAGCGCGAGTTCATCCGAATTGAGAACGCTGTAGCTGCGGCGAACCTCATCGGCCGCGGCCGTCGCGAGCGCCTCGACATTGGCGTCGACGGTAGCCCCGCCCTTTCGGCGCTCGACCTCGGCCGCGAGTTCCTCGTCCGATATCTGCTTGATGTCGGTGAAATCGACGGCGAGAGCCTTCAGGGTGTCGATCTTTTCGAGGATGTGCTCGGCCTGTCCCTTAAGCACCTCGCGGACGAAATCGGCGGTCCGCGGGTGCTCCCTGAAGTAGTAGGCCTCCCGGACGCGATGGGGACCATCCTCAGAAGTCTTGAAGTTGGGGTTGTCGATCAGCAGCTTTCGGACACTGCTGATCAGGCGATCGAAGTCCTGGGCGACGACATCCTGCGCCAGAGTTTTACGCGCCATGCTTGGTCCTTCGTGATTTCGATTCAATCAGGGTTCTGCCCGAATTGTCCCCGAAAAGGGCCAGCGGCCGGAAGAGGCTGCTCCGCAGCGCTAGGCGGCCAGCTTCTGCGCCGGCTGCTCGATCAGCCGGAAGGCATAGGACCATTCAGCACCGGCGCCGCCGATGAAGGCGATCGCCGTGTCCACGGGCATGGTGTTGAGCTTCGCGCTGATCTCGCGGCGGATGTCGTGGAATCGGCCGTCCGGTCGGTCGGCTTCTTCGAAGCTCCAGTCCATGCGGCGAATAAGCGACACGAGTTCGCTGTCCATGCTCACTGGGTCGACCAACGTTCCGGCGGCCGCGATGAGATCGGCGACGATCTTCTGCTGCGCTGCGCGGGCTGCCTCATTCTCGGCCAGCTTGCGGTCGAGCTTGCGCACGATCTGAACCGACATCGACTGGTTGTGAAGGATATCGAGGGCGTATTCAGCCTGCCTCTTGAAGGCCGGATGCTCGAGAGCCGGACCGGACATCGGAAAGGCAAATTTGGTGCGCCCGACCAAGCTCCCGTCCGGGCAGCCGAAGTTGAGGCCCAGATAGGCGCCGGCCCGCTGCGGACCGTGCGAAGAGATCCCGGATTGCGACCACCGGAGGGACGGAGTCAGGGCCATTCGGTTGAGCTTCCCCAGCACTGCATCGGTGGTCAAGTCGATCGCGGTCGGCTCGCCGAGGTGTCGAATACCGACACGTGTCAAGCTGACCCGACCATAGTGCGTCCCATCGTAGCGAGCGTCGGCGAGCTCGACGATCAGATAGCTGGCCTCGGGATCCACGAGCACCGCCGGCGTCAGCTGCATCAGGCCATCGGGCGCGTTATCGAACAGGCGCGCGAGTGCATCGCTGGCGCTGCGGACTGCGGCATGCCGCTTCTGGCCAAGCTCGTAGCGGTCGCCATCGAGCTTGCGGATGGCGGTGAGCGCAGTCTGGATGCGTGAATAGGCGTTCTGCAGAGGGGCAGGCATCGTCGATCCTTCCGAGATTGCTGGGAAATGAGCCGGTGTGGGTCAGGGCGCGGGGGTCACCGCGGCGCGTGGTGTGCGCGTGACCAGGCCTGCGTCGGCCGTGCATGCCGCGCGAGGATATCGTCGAAGGCACCGGCGTAGGGATTGACCTCCGGCTGGGCCGCGAGCGCGTTCACGCCAGCTTCGATGACCGCGACGAGATCCATGCCGTTTGCGGCGAGCAGCTTGCGCGCCATCCGCAAGGCCGCAAGGCTCTCAGCCTCGATCCCGGAGTCGACGAGCGCGAGGATCTTTTTCAGCTTGGTGGAATCGATAGCCATCGGCACGTTCCCTGGGAATTCAACCCGATCCGGGTTTCGCTTCCTGGTCTCGAACCAATCCGATGCCTGAGGCGAGGCAGGCGGGAGTTGGCCGACTGGTCAAAGCAAGCCCCGCCGCAATCGGCGCCGGGGTTTTGCTCTGCGCATGTTTTCGATCGGTCAGGCAGCCTTGGAAGCCGTCAGGCGTCGCGGCAGTATGCGCCGGGCGATGGTCCAGGCACCCTCGATATCGGCATCGGTATAGGGCCGAAGCGGCCGCTCAGCATCGTCGGACCGCCGCTGGACGAAAGCCCTAAGCTCCGTCTCGCTGCGCAAGGTCTGCACCTCGAGCTTGCGGGCGCGACAGACCAGCCGAGAGACGCCGGCGATGTCCCTCGCCCGGATTTCGCTGGCGATGTCGTAGGCGAGCGTCCCGATCACAGCGAAGACGTGGAGCACGCGGTCGACAGCCTTGCCACCCGCCGGCGCCGGCATGGTGCGCTTCGGATCGGTCACGATGACTAATCCCGCGCCCAGATGCCGGTGGAGCGCCAGCGCGAAGATGTGGCAGGCGCCTTGGGTATAGGTCGCGATCTCATCCGGAGTTGCCGGGAGCTCGTTCATGTCGAACATGGCGGCCTCTCAGACGATCCTGGCGTCGTCGATCGCGACCGGGATCAGGTTCTCCGGCCTGTCATCCGGGCTGCCGGTGCAGCGCCCCTGGTCCATGACGCCGGTGGTGCGGTTGTAGCGATGACCGAGATCCTCCTCCTCGCGGTCGTCGCCCTGGACCGTCTCATAGCCCGTCAGGTCGTCCTTGAGGGCAATGATCTTGACGAGCTTGCCGCTGAGCGTCGGATAGGTCTTGTTGATCTCGAACCGAAAATCCGGGGCGATCGGGACGAGCCGTCCGGCCACGAGATCGCTGCCCAGTGAATAGCGGTCCGTCGGATGCCCAGTGAAATAGGCATCGACGATCTTCTTGGGCCCGCCGCCGACGACCTCCTCGTCGAGTAAGGCCTGGTTCGGCCAGCTCACGATCGGCTGCCGCCGGCACCAATCGGCGATCTTCTCGATGACCTCTTGCCCCGAAGCCCCTGCGAACATCGAAGTGCGCTGCGACGTGGTGACGGCGCCCATATGGATCAGCATGGAATTCTCCCGTTTCTGGATCTTCAGGACGCTCAGGCGGCGACGCCGAGCGCGGCGCACCGGATGCGCCAAAGCTCGGTCGCCTGGCAGGCGTGGCCGGCTTGGCCGAAAAGGTCTTGCAGGCCACTGGCTTCCGTGATTACGGCCAGAAGTTGCGGATTTTCAGCGACATACTCGTCCCAGAGCACGCCGTAGAGGACCCGGACCTCGGCGGCGTTCACAGCTCTTTTCCCCTTCGCCTCGCGCCAGCTCAGGCCGGTCGAACCATCCTCGAAGACTTTCGCGGCCTGATAGAGCTCCTCGATCGAGCGGCCACCGCGCCGGCGGATCCGAGCGCTGAAGGCGGAGAGCCGCCGGTCACCCCTGCTCGAGCACTCGAGGAAGGGAGCAGTGCCATGCTGGATCATCTTGGTCCTCCGTGAATTACAAAGCCGCGGCCTCGCGGTCCTTTCTTCCTCGGCAGGACAGATTGGGGAGAGCCCGGGCGGTCCGCCGGGGCTCATTGTCGGTTAGCGCGTCTCTTCTTGGACGGTGAGGCTAATCGCTCTCAAGGGGCATCTCCTCAACTGCAACGGTCGAGAACCACTTCACGACCGTGTCGTCGCTGAGCGGGACATCCAGGTCGGTCTTCAGGAATCCCATACCCACCATTTGGTACAAGGCATCCTGCGCCGTTTCTCGAAGTACGCCGTCCGCCATGATGCGTTGACGCACCTCTCCGAGCTTCCGCTGGATCAAAACGTCGGGCGAGGTCATGAAGTCCACGATCGTCTCCATGATGTCCATGAACATAGGGCTGCGAACGTGGGGAGCCAGCAGAGCGGCGTTGGCCTGGCGGGCACAGTAGATGCTCCGATCGGTGACCACCCTGAAACCGATCCCTCGCGATGCAAAATGGCGCTTTGCGGCTCGCAGCTCTGGCGCAAGCTTAGAAAAGTCGCGCTTCAGGATGTCATAAGGTTTAACTTCGAAGACGACCTTCTTGGTGCCATACGTAAAGTGCGATTCATCCCACCAGACGGCCAGAATGTCTGGTGTATATGAGCGCTCTCGACCATCAACATCCAGCTTCAGCGTCAGGGGCTGAGTGACGACGGCTCCGATCCCGATGTCGATCTCGAGCAGAATGAGGAAGTCTCGTTCCAGATTTGATTCGTAGTGCAGTTGGCGCGCAGGAAAGCGCGTAGGCAGAAAGCCCGCAATGGACTCGTTGTTGGGAGGGACTATCCTGCGCATTCCGCTACTCCAACTTTGTCTCATCAACTATGATAATTTCGAATCCCTTCTCATTTGAGTGAGAAAGGCTGGCTGCTTCGGCCCCGATTCGTGCGAACAAGCCGAGATACTTTGGCTGCTTCTTCGAGAATTGACATCGGGGTCAGATGCCGGCGAGGCCGCGGCTGCGTAGATCGAGGTTGATCGCGTGAATGCCTTCCTGCCCCAGAAGAATGCTCGCGACGCGAAGCCCGCCGCGCTTACGCCGACCGAGGCCGAGATCTGAGAGCGTCAACGAAACCCGGCCGAGCGCAGCGCGCGTGCGCGTCTCGGCTACGACGGCGCCAGTATCGGCAATGACGCGCAGGTCGCAGGCATCTCCCTTGGCGCGCGCTTCGATGGCGAAGCGCTCCTTGCCGGTGTCTCTGATGACCGTGAGGGCTGCGACCGGCAGGAAGGGGCGCGCCAAACCGACGAATTGTGCAAACTTGCTGAGCATCGGGTTTGCTCCTTTGGGAATTGGCCTTGAGGCGGCTTCTCTGACCCTGGATGAGGATCTCAAGCGGCCTGGAGCTGCGCCCAGCTATCGTCGAACGATGCTTGACTCTCTGGGGTGGCGACCTTCTCCGCGTGGAACACGGGGGTGCGGGCACGGTCCTCGACCAGGATTATGAAGCAGGCGGTCGAATTCGGCCGCGCCTGCTCAGCGACCGCCTCCCGAAGAACCGCGATGTGCTGCGGATCGGAGCAGCGTACCTTGAGAGGGTTCGTGCCGTCCGCGATCGCCTGGAAGGCGACGGCCTTGGACTGGGGCGAGGAAAGGCTGAGCTCAGCGAGGTTCCGGACCAGGCTCGGCTGCTGCGATGCGCCGCGACTCTCGATGCAGAAGATGATGCGCGCGGCCATGTCGCCGTCCTTTCGGGGTTTTGATCGAAATCGTGTTCGTCCCGATTTCCTGGACAAACCGACTGCCGGACTTGGCCCGGCAGGCAAAAAAGAAGCCCCGCCGCGAGGCAGGGCTTTGATTTGAGCGGCGGCGGCCGGCGGTGGTTCAGGAGGCCTTCTTGCCCTTGCCAGCATAGTAGGCGGCGATCCGGTTGGCCTTCGCGATCGCCTTCTTCTCGGCGATCTTGCCCTGCACCCACTTGTCGATCTTCGCCTGGACCGCGGCCTTCTTCTTGCCCTCGCGCCATTCGTCGATGCGGCGCTGCTGGGCGGCCTCGCGGGCCTTGGCGGCGGCGCGCATACCGTAAGCGCGGCGGCGGGCGGCGGCGACGGCGGGGGTGTTGGCGGAGGTCGAGTTCGTCATGGTGGCTTTCCTTGTCGGAAGGGAGCGATCTGAGATCGCCTCATGAGGTTCCGAGGACCGGCTCTTCCCTTGTCCCCGTGATTTCGAAGCTCGAAAGCTTCACTTGTCCATTTCTCCGATCAGCCAAAAGAAAAGCCGCCGAAGCGGCGGCTTTTCTCATCTTGATGCGATGTCTGACGTCAGTTGCCGATGGGCTGGGCGAGACCGGAAGCGTGGATGTTCCCGCATAGTCCGAGGCGCGCCTGCTCGACCTTGACCGCACCCTCTTTGGCCAAGGTGATGTAGAGCGCGTGCCCATGGCCCTGCATGACCCAGAGAATGCCGTCGTCGCGCACCGCGCCGAACCCATCGACCTTGCAGAGCGTCTTGCCGACGCGATCGGCGACGGTGAACGTCACCTTGTAGGTCGGCTTCTCCTTCTGCTCCTCGATGTCGTACCAGCACTGGCGGCCGGTCGGGCACTTGACCCAATAGGTGCCGATGAAGGGGTCGCGCTGGGCCGCCGCGGCTGATGTCTTCGGGGTCTTCGTTGCCGGCTGGACCGCTGCCGCCGGATGGATACGCTTGGCGACGCCGCCCATCTTGTAGAGTTCGCAGGCAGCGCCATACGAGGCGTAGACGAAGACGTTGTTGCCCTTCTCGGGCCGAACCGAAAGCGTGTTGTTGTCGTCGGTCTTGACCGTCAGCTCCTGCGCGATCTTGTTGAATGAGGTGCCCTTCACCTGGCAGACCTGATTGCTGGGCTTGCCCTTTTCCGTGACCCGATAGGTGAGGGCATAGCCCTGTTCCGGAGTCGAGGAGATCTCGTAGGAGCATTCGACGCTCGCTCGCATGCAGTCGACGGCGAAGTGTCCGATGAGCGGGTCGGAATCGGCCCGGGCGGTCGCCGGCGCGAAAGCGAGAGCTGACCCGATGACCAGGAGCAGAGTCCTGAAGGCGAAAGTGGCGTGACGCAGAAGCAATTCATTCTCCGTAGATGCGAGGCGGCAAATTCATAGGCGAAGGCGGCCAACGGGCAGTTACCTTCGTCGCTAAAGCTTGTCTGATGTGGCTGCGCCGTGCCGGCGGGACGCCAGCGAAAAAGCCCCGCCGCGAGGCAGGGCTTTGATTTGAGTGGCGGCGGCCGACGGTGGTTCAGGAGGCCTTTTTGCCCTTGCCGGCGTAGTACGCGGCGATCCGGTTCGCCTTGGCGATCGCCTTCTTCTCGGCGATCTTGCCCTCGACATACTTGTCGATCTTCGCCTGCACCGCAGCCTTCTTCTTGCCCTCGCGCCATTCGTCGATGCGGCGCTGCTGGGCGGCCTCGCGGGCCTTGGCGGCGGCGCGCATACCGTAAGCGCGGCGGCGGGCGGCGGCGACGGCGGGGGTGTTGGCGGAGGTCGAGTTCGTCATGGTGGCTTTCCTTGTCGGAAGGGAGCGATCTGAGATCGCCTCATGAGGTTCCGAGGACCGGCTCTTCCCTTGTCCCCGTGATTTCGAAGCTCGAAAGCTTCAATTCCCATCCCTGTTGAAGCCTACTGCCGCGCCAGCGGCATCCAGCGAATGCCGGGTGCGCGGAGTTCGCTCAGGACCTGGACGATGGCTTCCGCATATGCTGCGAGAAGCGTATCGGGATTGTCGGAGCAATGGACGAGGGTAGAGGCCGTATCCAGGGCGAGGGTCGTAGCTTTCGCCGGCGCCAGGGGCGCGAAGATCTCGTCGTCGGTAGCGATGGCGATATCCGTGACGAAGCTCGCCGCCGAATTGACCATGTTGCGATGCTTCTTGGACAGCCGGAACCGGGAGCTCGCAGCCGATTCCACGACGCCCGCTGCATCGAGGACGGCGTCGTGACTGCCCGTGTCCGCGCAACGGTGCGCGGCCGCTTCGAGCTTCCGCGTAAGCGTCGGGGAGGGGTGAAACCCCGCAACTGATCGGATCACGATCGGCACATATACCCGATTGATTAGGTCGATCATTCGGCTGATGAAGACCTTAGAATCGAGGGTCTCGCGAGTGCCGAGCTGGGCGATGGCGAGACGGCGCATGCCAGCGGCGCGGGCAGCCGTCGACGACCAGGCGACGTCGTTGAGGTGGATGACGAAGCTACGGACCGCCGAGTTCACGCACTGGGGATCGTCACTATGCGGAAGACCGAGCGCATAGCTGATTGCCGCCTCAACGCACATCTCGCCTGGGATGCGCGAGCCAAGGCCGGGAGTGACGCCGGCGTCGATGGTCGTCAGCATCTTTTCGATGAGCTCACGCGTCAACGTGATAGCTCCGGTGCCGAGCGTGATGGCGTCGGGATTGCCGGTCATTTCGGCCATGAGCATTTCTCTCCTGAATCCTCAACTTGCGGTCAGTCGGCGTCTCAATGTCCTGCCTCGAGGTAACCCTCTGAGGCAGCAAACTCGTAGAGCGCTCGTTCCAGGGCTTCGTACCGGTCGGCGGTGGTTTCCACGTTGCCGATCACGAGCGAGTAGCCGTCAGCATCCGTTCCGGTCATGAAGACGCGGTCGACATAGACACGACCGGGGCCGGTCGCGTCGTCGGCGTGTTCGATTGCAACGCCGAGGTCGGAGACTGGGCGGCCAGTGGCGACGAACTCGCGGTAGGTCAGCAGCGCTTTGGGGTTGAACCCGAGGGCAAAGGCGCGTGCGGCCTGCGCCAGGCGGGCGAGATGCAGCGCCTCGTCGAGCGCCTTGGCGGAACCCTGCCAATGGTCGAGCCATTCCCCGTAAGGGTGCAGACCGACGAGCCAGCCGTCTGTCTGGTCATCGCCGAGCGACTGGCCGTTGTCGCATATCCAAATGCGGGCAGCGCCGTCGTCGCAGACATTCTCCCAGGCCATACACCCACCGCCTGTGTGGATGGCCTCCCATGCGCGATCATCCTGTTGCAGAGGTTCGGATACGGTGGCGATTGCGATGGGCTCGGCGGCGGCGTGGCCCGGAATCATGTTCACGATCAAGACGGGTTTCCTTGCTGTGGCAGATGAACGAAGTTGCGGCAGTTACGCGGCCAGCAGCGTGACGGACGCGGCCTCGGAGGCGGTTTCGCGGAGCGCCTCGGCGATCGCCGCCTTGACCTCAGGTCCGCAGGATTCCGAGACAATTGCCCGGATTACGATGTTGCGGGCATTGCCCTGAACCGCAGCGAGGGCGAGCCGGCTGACCAGGAGGCCGCTGTAGCGGAATTCGATGCCGGTAGCGGAATCCTCAGCTCGCTGCGCGACGTCGGCGACGGCAATCGCGCCGTCGCGCGTTGCGTCTCGCGCGCAGAGATCGGCAGTCGCTTCCATAGCGGTGCGCTGCAACGCATTGGGGTGGAGTTTGGCTGCAGCGCGCAGTGCCATCGGCAGTGCCGTCTGGATGATGCGGGCGACGAAGCGGTCGGCTGAAATTCGATCCTCGCAAACGGCCTGGAGATCGTCGTTGACCTGGGCGTCAATGATCTGGCGCATCGAGTGTCCTCTCGGAATTTGGATGTCTCGGGTCTCGTTTTCCTCGCGCTGAGAAGACCACCCGGCGGATGGTTGTGCTGGCGCGGCGACGAGCGGCCGCATTCCCCGCACCTGATGCGGGAATGACGTTGCACAGCAGATTACGGAACGGGACGGTGCTGTGGGCGCGGAAGAAGCGGGCGGTTACGCGCGGCCAGAGGTGCGTGACCCGCTGCTATCGCGAGGCGGCATTCTCGAAGGGCCGTAGCGCGCTGATCGCCTCCGACATGAGACCATCCAAACGAAGCGCGACGTCAGGGTTGAAAGCCTTGGAGCTGCTTGCGTGCTCGCCGATCACAATCTTCAGGAGGTGATGGAGCAACGTGAACGAAAAATCGGCGCCATTCTTGGGGTCATCGGATCTGACGGCTTCCAGTGCTCGCTCAAGAACCAAGGACGATTGGCGGACGGCCTCAATGGCTTGGTCGCGATTGATCGCCTCCTGCTTGGCCAGATCGTCGCCCCATCGTCTGAGCTGCCCCTCGAGCGCCCGTTGAAAAGCCAAGTCATTGCCGTTCGATCGGCGGTTCCACAGCCCGTAATCGAAATAGGTGTGTGTCGCGCTCGCAAGCCAGACACGGCTGTTGGCCCACCGGGCCTCGTCCGCATCTGCGAGAGCTTCCTGCAAGACGAGGCTGATGCATGTGCAGGTTCGCATGAAGTTGCGCTCGACCAGTGCCGCGGCAGGCGGCTCACGGTCGCCGGCAAGCCAGGCAACAACCCGATCAAACATACGCATCGCGACCTCAGTTCGCGGAGAGCTTATGAGATCGCAATGCGTGGTCAACCGCGTGTCAGGCGTTTCTAGGCTCGCGGATCTCGTTCCGTCAGGGATTGGCTGACGAGCCAGAAAGAAAGCCGCTTTTGGCGGCTCTCCGAAATGTACCGGGGCGAGCAGGTGGCGATGATCTAGTGGGGTCGACCTTCCGCCTTGGCGATGGCGACGTCGGCCTTATCGAGATGGTCGTTCGCCTCTTCCCGCGAATTGGCGTCATCGCCATAGCCGGGAGTCTTGAGCACATGCCGCATCAGCGCGGTCATACGGACAAGCTGCGTCAGCAAGTCCGCCGCCGCCCCGCGCATGGTATCGGGCTTCAGGTCGAGCCCCTGGAGCCTCATGTTCATCCGGGTCGCAGCGTCGAGCTCGTTCCGCTTGTTGCTGGCGAGCGAAATCGACATGCGGTCTGCGATGGCCCGCCCCAGCAGATCGCGATCGGCGGCCGTGATGGCGAACGAGGCGATATCCGGCGCGCGGGCAGAGATCACCTCCGCCAAGGTGTCGCGAGTGATGCCGTGGCGCTTCTGTGCCGATTTGGCCAAGGCAATAACCCGCTGCGGCGAAGCGTCGGCGGCCTCGCCGAATAGACACTCGCCGACGAGGCGCGTGAGCCAGTGAAGCGCGTCGTCCAGCCTCGGTGCCTGAGCCTGCTGCTGATCGGCGCCGGCCGGTTCGTCCACTGCGTAAATGTGGGGACGCCGGGCCTTGTCTTCGCTTAGCAAGACTGAGGCCCAGGCGGCTTCTGCCGCTCTGAGCTCTTCGTTCGCAGCCTCGAAGGCGTCCTGACTGCGGGCCCTTGGGTAGGCAGCCAGGGCGGCCTCATACCGCGCCTGCGCTTCGCGCCGGGCCGGCGAGGCATCGGACGGGAGGAAATGCATGGATACCATCGATCAGTCCAGTCGCTCGAGATTGATGGGCGCAGCCTTGGATTCGCGCGCATCGCCGTCGAACATGACGATGGCAAATCCGCTCTGGGGGTCGATGCGCAAAAACGTCCCCTGGCGGCCCCGGAACGTCGGCGCGAAAGAGCCGGAGAAGCGGACACGGCACTTCGGGGTGAGTGGCCGACCCATGCGCCGCCCCTCGGCTTCAGCGAGAAGCGTCTGCGCCTCTACAATTTCCGCCTTCCCAGAGCCCTTGGCGAATACTGGGTCGCGCCGCGCGACCTCGGCGACAAAGCCGAGCAACTTGCTTGCATTTCGGTGCAGCGGATCGGCAGGTTCCCGGACGAGTATTTGTCGGGCGTCGTGGATGAGCCCCTCGAGCTTCCCGAGTTCGGCGCTCAGCCGCTCCTCGCCGAGATCGGAACGATAATCGTCGACGTTCTCATAGTCGTTGCGCAGCTGCTCGCCCTCGGGCGAATCCGCGCGGAACTGGTCGTGCAGTGTCCGAAGCCCAGCGACGCGCTCGACGAAATCGCGAGAGCCCTCAGCAGCCCGGATTGAGGACGTGGAGGGTCTGCGGGTTGGCTGATCACCATTTTCAGCGCGGGCGAGCACGGCCTGGAATTGATCCCAGAGTCCGGCCCGGCCGATGTCGAGCATAGCGTTCGGAAGGCCGGCTATGGCCTTCAGCATGTCGAACATGTCGCGCGCGGCGGTCATCAGGAGGGCCGCCTGCACGTCTCGCGGATCGACGGCTTCGGCCTCGATGTCCCAGACCGGGGACTCGATGCGGGCAAGAACGTAGGAGCCGTCAGTGATGACGGACTCGCGCCCCTCTGTGTTCTGGCAGGGTTGGAGCGACCAGGTCATCTCTCAGCCCTCCTTCGCTTCGGCGGCGGCGATGATCACCTCGGCAGACTCGACGGCGGAAAACCATTCAGGGACGTCCTCGCGGATGACCGTGTCGATGACCTCCCGAGCCTGCTCCGACAGCGTCTTCAGGCTGGCGAGCATCTTCAGCGCCATGCCCTCGATGTAGAGAGCAGTCTGGCGAGCCTCGTTGCGACCCTGCTGCGAATGTGTGCCGATCACAGAGTTCAGGAAGCGACATTGCGAGGCGAGGTCGGCTTTGACCATATCGGAGGTCAGAGGAGCCATCGGACGCCCGGCCAGCACATCGCTGATCACGCGTAGGATGTCGTCCGGCCTGGTCTGGCCGGGGCGGTCGCTGGCCGCCTCTTCCTGCAGCCAGAACTGTGCCGCTTCTAGCGCGGCCCATGGCGAGACGAACTTCGTGTCGCTCACGGCCTCCTGGCCCTCAACGAGGGCAATCGCGGCTTCGATCTCGCGCAGCCCAGCTGCATAGCTGCAATCTTCAGGCTGCTCGTCATCCTCGCCGTAGATGTGCGTGCCGATCGCTTCGTCGATGAGATCGCGGCCGGTCTTCAGGGCCCTCAGCGCGGCGCCGGCCGTGATGGCCGCGGCTGCGCTCATCGTATTGGCGGCCGAAAGGACAGCAGCATTGTCGATGTAGAGCGCGAAAGCGTCTTCATCCGACCAGCGGCGCGGGTTGGTCGCGTCCCCCGGTTCTGCTGGGCCGAAATTCGCGACGAGGAAATCCTGCGCCTCTTCGAGTTGGACCTTCAGCTTCGTCCAGTCCCCGACAACCGGACGGGAAGGCACGCCATCCATGATCATCGCGAAGATGTCGTTGTAGTCGTCGCCGGTCGGCGCGACGGCCCCGCCCGATTGTTCTTCATCGTTGAGCCGGTCATCATGCGCTTTGACGGCCGCGCGAATTCGCTCCAGGTCGAGACCGGCAAGTGCGCGCCGGCCGAGATAGGCGATGATGTCGCGCAGTTCCTGACGGCCGTTCCAGTCGTCGGTGCCCACGAGCGAAATCGCGAGCCGGACCTGCTCGCTGATGCTCGAGCCGTGGTCGGATCCGATGGTGGGCTCGCCGGCCGCAAGTGCGTCGCGAACCTTGCTGGCTCCTGCCTCGTCGACGGCAGCGAGGAGGGGCGTGCCCTCACGGTAGATCGTGAAAGGAACGCGATCGCCGAAGAAGCGATCGTCCTTGATCGTGAAAACGGGCACGGGCTGTCCTTTTGGATTTAAGAATATGACGCTCAGGGGAGCGAGGCCGGAACGGCTCGGTCAGGCGGCGTCCAGCTCGGTGAGCATTTCGCGGGCTGCCTCGCGTTCGCCTTGGTCTGCCCAGCCGCAGCGGTCGGCGACGGCGTCTACCTGCTTTAGCAGGCTGCGAAGCGAGTCCTCGAGCTCCTGAGCCTTCCAGACCGCGCCGAGGGTGATCTCGACCACCGAGCCGCCGACATCGTCGTCGTCTCCGTAGATCTCGGGATCGGCGCCGCGCATCTCGTCGCGGGCAGCTTCCTCGGCTTTCTCCTCGTTGTCGGCGATTCCGGACCAGGAGAAGGTGCCTTGCTCGCGGTCGTTGTCATTCCAGTTGATGATGAGGGAATAGCGCGGCATCCGTCACCCCTCCGCGTCGATTGTGACGAGAACGGTGCCGACCCCGGTGCCGCTTTCCTTGAAGGCGCCGTCGGGGAGCTTCTCATGCGCGCCGCCAAGCAGGCGCAACCACTCGCGGAACTCGGTTGCGCGCCGGTCCTGTCGGAAGAACGGGCCTGGCGACATGATCGCGATCAGCCGGCCGCCGGGCTTCAGGAACTTGAAGGCATGGCGGACATGCTCGATGTCCTGGCTGTTCTCGAACGGCGGGTTCATCAGCACCCGATCGTAGCGCGGCTCCGGCACGGCCTGCGTGAAGTCGGACCCGATCAGATTGATGCCCTTCAACTCGAGAACATGGCGAAGGCGGCCATTTACCTCGAAGGCTTCGACGACAGCATGTGGCGCCGCCCGCCTCACGCCGTCGCAGATGGCGCCGCTCCCGGCCTCGGGCTCGAGGATCAGGCAGGGGCCTTCCGGCAGGCAGGCCTCGATGACCATCTGGTCGACGATGACCTCCGGGGTCGGGAAGAAGCCCGGGATCTTGGTGAAGCGGAGGTCCTCGATCATCCGGCGGTTTTTCTCCGCCTCGCGATCCGCCGCTGCGGTTTCCGCGATCAGAGCCCAGAACTGCTGGGCAGCGTCACCCTTATCGGCGGGACGGCCGGTCTCGTGGCCGGCGTCGTAGTAGCCGCCCTGGCTGCGGTCGATCTCGGCCCGCGCCAGCTCCAGCGCGATCTTCTTGCTCGTGACGTGGACGAGCGCGGTCGGCACTGCGCCGGTGTCATGAAGTTCGGCAAGCTTGAGTAGGCCGGCCTGCGCGCGCTGAAGCTGATACCCGTCGATTCGGGCGCTTGCGGCTTCCCGCTGGCGCTTCGGGGTGTTTGCGAGGCGATCGCGGAACTTGTCGGCGATGTCCTTGGTCATGCCCTCGGCGATCGTGCGGAGCTTCGCGGCTATTGCAGCGCCGCCGCGCGACGGCTTCGGCTCCGGCGCACTCGTCGGTTCGTCCGTGGCGGCAGGCTCCACCGCTGGGGCCGGCGCGCCCGGGTTCGCGAACGCCTCCGCTGCGGCGCGATCCTTGAACGCGAAGCCGCCGGGCGTGCCGCCCCACGGGCGGGAGTACCAGCCGGCCATAGAGACCGCGAGATCCCGCAGCCGGTCGAACTCGGCACGTTCGACTCGATCCGGCAGGATGCAGATGAAGATCGGGAAGCCCTTCTTCGTGTGGATGTGTTCCTCGATGCGCAAGCCGGCGCCGGGCATCGAAACAGACTGGGTCTCGACCGGGAGAGCGAACGGGGCCGCCGGGACGGCCCATTCGCCTGTGGGGATGCTGAGGGCAGGGTTGTCGGTGGCCAGCTTCACCTTGTTGACGCGCCAGCCGCACGCGTGGCGAGAGCCATCCTTGAGGTAGTAGCCGGCACCCATCGACCACTTCTCACGGTGCTCGGCCGAGTCCGGCGCGTCGGCGAGGACTGCGGTGTCAGCGCAATTCCGGGCCGCCTCGCGCATCTCCGGGAAGAGGTCGCGGGTGTGCCGCGAGAAGGCGAGAATGACGGTGCGCGTCGAGGTCGAGTGGAAGTAATCCGACATCGTGTCGGACTTGTCTTCGATCAGCTCGCCAACGAGAACAGCCTTGGCCCAGGTCGGGATGCGGGACGCCGCGTCAGCGACGAATTCAGCGCGAATGCGGCGCGCATCCTCCTGTTGACGCTGAGCCGCATTGCGGCGGTCTGCCATGGCCCGACGAGCACCAGCCAGCATTGCTGCGGTGGCTTCGGCCGAGATGGCGGGGATGTTGGCGGCCTTCGCATGGTCGATGTAGGGCGCGGCGATGCCGTCGGGAAGTTCGGAGACGTGATTGTCGAAGCAGCAGATGTATTCGACGTTCACGGGCTTCATGCCGCCGGAAAGGACGAAGCTGGTCCCAGAGGCTTGGCGGATCTCTGCGACGTAGCCGGTCTTTCCGGCTCGATCGATCAGCGCGGTGCCAACGGTGACGGTCTGCATGGGCGGAATCCTTTCGTGTTCACGCCCGGTTGCGAGCGCGTTGAGGGTGTCGTTGGGATCGGTTTTGGGGAGCGGCCGGCCCGTCAGCTGTCTGGAAGCCGTTCGGGATTCATCACGAGCGCGTCTTCACCATCGATAACGGGTTCAAGGCTGCAGCGTGCAAACCAGTTGCCGATGAACGGAATCGCAACATGGTTTCGGTGGTCGCGGCCGCACTCGGCGCACCATCCATGTTCGAAGTGCTGACGGAGCCATTCCGCCGGATCAACGTCGAGATTGCCTTCGCAGGTGATGCTCACCGGCGGGGCTCCTTCGCCATCATCTTCGCGGTGCCCCACGCGTCATCACGGTCATCCGTGTAGGCGGCGATTGCCTCGGCGCGTTCGCGAGGCAGTCCCGGCATGGAGATGCGATATTCGCCCTCCCGCTTGCTGATGGTGAGCCCCAACGCCCGGACCGCGACGAACAGCGCCTTGTCGTTGCGGGTGGGCGAGGTGACCGCTTCGGTGATAATCCGGGCAACAGCCTGGTTCGTACGGGCGCGCGCAGTTCCCATGACGAGATCTCTCAGTGGGCGTGATTGGTTGGATAGAGAGGATTGACGCCGTCGAGCGGACCGGTGATCCAGAAGGCCTGAATGACATCGCGCCACCACGGCCAATCGCCCTGATGCTGGGGGGCCAGTGTGTCCCGGCGCCAGTCCAGGCCGCATGTCCGGACGCCGTAGAAGCCATGGCTATGACCGCCGTCGCCGTGGTGCCTGCTCAGCAGGTCGACCGCAGAAAGGCCGGTTGCTTCTGCGAGCTCTTCTGCGGAGGCCTCGGGCTGGCCGAAGTAGTACCGCAGGGCGCGGAGGCGCTCTTCCGGCGTGTACGCGTTGAACGCCCTTTCGCAGACGTTTGTCATCGACAAGCTTCCTCGCTCGCGCGATTTCAACCGCGCGTCATGCTCGAACTGGGTGGAATTGCGCTGGGCAGTCGCCGCGCTAGTCGACGCTCCAGACCCTCACGAGGTCTTCGATCGAGGCATAGGTCTCGGACCCATTTTCGTCCTCGACTGTCAGGAGATCATGCGCGTGGATCTTCGCGAGGCGCATCCGCCCGCCGGCGGCTTCGGTGACCCAGTATTGCGTCTTCATTGGCAGGACGTCACGGGGCCAGCCGTCGACGTTCCGAATCTTCGCGGCGTCCCGGTGCATGCGGTCCTGCCGATAGGTGAGCTCGGTTTCGACCTTCGGGGCGAGCCACGCATCGTAGCGCGCATGGCCTTCGGTGGTGAGCGCAAGGCCTCTTCCGGACAGGCAGAACGCGTCGCGGTGGTCCGCACAGAAGCGGCTGATCATGCGATCGTTCCATTGCGTGTAGCCGACCATCGGGCCGCCGGGCCATCGCTTGCGATCGTCGGCGAGCTGCTCTTCCTCGGTTCGCCCGTTCACCCGGCAATATTGCAGCCATCGGGGATTGCCGTTCTCGCTCAATTGATGATCCTTCCAATCGGCTTCGCGTGGCCAAGGCCGCGGATCAGATGAAAGCCAGAAGCCTGGTGCTTCAGGACCTTGCCGTAGGTGTCCCAGGGGCCGCCGATCACGATGATCTCGCCCGGCTTGGCCGCCGTCTTGAGCTGATAGAGGTGTCCCATCTCAGGTGCGCAGCTCCCCTCGCTCCCAGGCTCGCCCCTCGGGGCTCTCGGGATGAAACGGATTGTTGTCCGCCTCCTCTTCCTGATCTTCCGGCTCAACGCTCTGGGCGATCCTCAGGATGTCATCCCGTGTCTCGCCCAGCGGGCCGATGGTCACGAGATCCGGTTGATCCCAGTTGCCTTGGATGCGGGCGATGATGGCGCGGATGGCGGCTTGGGCTTTCATCGCGGGGACTCCAGGTTGCGGGAGGCGAGACCGGGCGGCTGGCGGCGTGAGGCGGCTCGAACGTGAAATTCCGCCCGCTCGCATTGTCCTTGGGGTTTCTCAGAATCCTTCGTCTTTGCCGCTGTAGCAAAAGCCAAAAGTCAGAGGCTGCCGGCGCTGTCCGGCCAAAGAAAAGGCCCCGCCGGTGGGCAGGGCCGAGACGAACGTTCAATGCTGTCCAGCCGTGAGTTACGCGGTTGCCGGCAGCAAGATGGTTTCAGCGGGTATGCCCTGGCCGTCCCATTCGGCCAGATGATCGACCCTCTCCCAACCCTGCTCCACGATTGAGGCTTCGGCATCGGCCAGTTCCGCGAAGCCCGTCGTGTGGTGCCCCAGGGAGCGGTACCGAAGCACCTTCTCAGGTCCAGGCCCGGGAAACGGGGCCGGTCGAAAGATAACCGGGTGGAAGCGACCGTTGGACGTGTTCTTGAGCATGCCCGCCTTGTACATCGGCGCGTCTCCTGTCCTGCTACTGCGCGGCCGCGACTGCGGCACGGCCCTCTGGGGTGATCTGGGCGGCGTTCTGATTGATCGCGATCCAGCCCTGATCGTGGGCGCGACAAGCCGCCGGCATGTCAGTTTCCCGCAAGAATACGATGCCACGGTTGCTGAGAGACCTCAGCAGATCGAGGACCTCGTTCATCGCGTCATCAGCCATGACTGTTCTCCAGATCGCGTCGGGCCGCCCGCATCAGACGCAGGCGCCGAGTTGCCTCGCGCATGCTGAGGTGAGAGCCGAGGAGATAGTCATAGCTCTCCAGCAGGCCGGCAACCGCATATCTGATGCTCTCGGGATTTCCGTAGCGCATGACCCATTCGGGCCCACCCTCCTCGAACGATCGAGGGTTGATGATCGAGGTGAAGGCACCATCTCCGAGGGAGACGGTAGCTGTCATGCCATCTGCAGGGTGGCCACCTGGCGTGTTGTCGATGATGCGATAGGCCCCGGCCGGTGCGTACTGGTTGTTCGGGAAAAGCGTTTTGACCTGAACTGCCTCAGCCATGCCTCTTCTCCAGTGTGCGCCCCGCCTGCTTGTCGAGACGGTCAAGGCGAGCGCGCATCTCGTCCGTGAACCGGAAGACGTCCTGCGGGCTGATGTTCGGCTCGTCCTCGATAAGGTCGAGGCTGTCGGAAGACCAAGCGGCGGCGTGCTTGGCGATCCAGCCGGCGAGCTGCGCAAAGCGGATCTTTGAAAGCGCAAGGCCGGCCGTCGCCGGAGGCGGCGCGGGAGGGGCGGAACGCAAGGCCGAGGTGATGGCATCCCGCTCGCCGTCACTCAGGAGGAGACCGCCGCGATCGGCTCCTTCCCACCCGATCAGCCGGTAAAGAGAACGCCCCTCGGCCACGGGGCCTTTCGGATAGGCGTTCCGGTCCTTCTGCAAATCCCATTGCGAGAGCTTCATGCTGCCAGATCTTTGCTTGCTGGATCGAGGTTTGCTCGAATGTCCCTGGCAGCGCAGAGGAGACCTTCTCGATATCCTTCCTGGTACGGGGTCAGGTGGATGCTGTCATCGTCGCCCAGGACGGGGTTCGGGGATACGGTCGCAGCGCGATCTTCGATTGCCTTAAGGGCAGTCGGAAGGGTCACGGCCGCATCAGCCTGCCTCAGGGATCGCGTCGACCAGCCCCGCGCCCAGCAGAAGGCGGCATATGCGGCAACGTCGAGTGGGTCGCCTTTTTCGACGTGCTGGCGAAGATCGGCGCGGCACTCCGTCTCCCAGTTATCGGTCTTCCAGTCGTTTGATCTCTCGTACTTCTGCTGGGCCTTGAGGAGCTTCGACCAAAGCGCAGCCGCAAACGCCCAAAGCATCGCTGCCGTATCGGGATGAAGACGATCCTGGCGCTGCGCGATAGCGCCAGCCCGAACGCTGGTGAGGTAGCAGCCGACAATAGCCGAAACGTCTTCGTATGTGACGGTGACGCCGGCAGTCATCGCAGCGGTGAAGGCCCAGTCGACAGCTGCCAAATTCGCATCAGGGATATCCGGTATGGCTGATGCCGGAAGCGTCGCCCCGTCGCGGCCGTCCAGCCGATCGCCGAATTGGTCGAGAGCTCGGATGATTTCCTTGACGGTCCCGAGCGAGAACCACTGTGTTCCTCCCGCGATGTCGCGCCGGACGTCGCCCAGAAGAACCATTTGCTCTGGAGTGGTGACGGGCTTGTAGACTGCAGGGCTCACGCCATCGCTGTTGATTTTCGGCTGCAAGGCAGTAAGCGCGTCGATGGCCCTCCGTGCGATGCGGATGGCGTCATAGAGGACGCGATGGGGCTTGTCGGCCCAGTTCTGGGCGTGCATGCCCTCCGACGCGCTGGGAGCGACGTGCATCTCGTCCAGATCTCGCTTCCAGGCGTCGATGAGCGACCAGTCCGTGACGGCGTGCCGCTCTGAAAGGCCGTCGAGGATTGCGAGGTGTTGTACAGCGGGGCTGACGAAGATCATGCCCGCGATCTGAGCGGGGGTCATAGTGTCGCGATACTGCGATATGGCTCGCTCGGCCCGCTGCAACGCCACCTCGACCAGATCGGATGCACCGGGGCGACGTTGTGCGGAGGGGCTCAGATCCTCGGGCAGGAAGCCGGTCGTGATCTGATCACCATTGTGAAGCAGCGAGTAGTCCGGCTTCTCGGCGCGCTCGTCCCATCGGACGCCGACCACCTGACAGATGGTGTTTTTCCAGTCGCCGGCGAATTCGTAGCTATCCGAGATCTCGACGAACTGCCCGATGCCGAAGCGGGAGCATTCCGCGATCTGGTAAGAGGTCAGTCCGCCCTTTGCGAGGGGTTGTTTCGCATATTCGGTCACAATGGCTCACCTGAAGTGAAGGCTTCGGGGATTTCTGAATCTCGATTCGAACGAACCTGTTTCCGCGAATTGTATTCGCGCGGCGCCTAGGCCGCGCGATCTTCCGGAACCTGTGAGGCCGTCAGGTCGGGCACGAAATCGGGCGCTGCCATCATGATGAGGCGCATCGCTTGATCGTAGGCGCCGACCGGCTGGACGTTGAGCTCCATGAGGGTCGACGCGAGCGCGTTGTGCACGCAGTAGAAGGCCTCGTCCTTGCTGTTCATCGGCGCGACAGCCGCGTGGCCGCCGCAACCGGCGGCGGTAATGCGAATGAGATCGACCCTCAGCGTGAGCGCGATCAGGGCGCGTTGATAACCCTGCGGCTCGAAGGGGCCAGCACAGGCCTCGACGAAGCCGTGAACAGCATCGCCGAGCCCGGCAAGGTGCACCTGGGCGGCGCGATCCGTGCCGCCCGTGAGAGCCAGGGTGTCGAGGATCCTCTGACAGGAGGTGTTGCCGCTGGTCGCTCCGTGCAACCCGACGACCGCGCTTTGGTCCGTTCGCAGGTCTTGGGCGAGGTAGGTGAGGCGCTCGCTAAGTTCGGAGCCGTCGGCAATCGCTGCAATGGCACGCAGCGCCTGCGGAATGAAGACCTGGAAGGCGTCGCCCTCAAGCGCCGGGATGAACGCGAGGCTGCTGATGTCAGTGGTCTTGGAAAACGGCGTGATGAGATCCATCGCAGCTATCCTTTCGGGGTTTTCTCTCGATCCGGGTTCACCCGATGCTTCCTGTTGAGCAGCTGGGATTGGCGGTTCGCCCAAAGAAAAACCCCGGCGCCACCGGCACCGGGGTTCGCGATCTGATGTACTGGCTCAGGCCGCGGCGGCGGCCTTCGGCGGCAGGCCCGGCGCGATGACGCGGAAGGCGCCGCCCTTCGACTCGCCGTTCGGCTTCTCGAACAGGCCGAAGAGACGAGCCTCGCCCTCGATGAAGATGCCCTTGACGGCCTCGGCCGCCTTGCCGAACGCCATCGCGCGAACGGTCACCGGCTTCTTCTTGATGGTGGTGTTGAACTTGGCCGACAGGTAGGGCTTGCCGACCTTGTCGATCTTCGACTCGACCTCGGTCAGGGTGCCCGACAGCGGGAACGCGCGCTGACGCTCGGTGGTCTGGGTCTGGGTCTGGTTCTGGGTGGCCTGGGTCATCGTAACATCCTTCGTCAATGATCGGCGCGACTTCGCTCGGCGCCGGAAGGGTTTCTCTTGTCCGACCGGGAATTTTTATTGATTCCTGATCACTCTTTGACCTCGCTCGATCTCGCCTTCTTCCTTGGGAATTCAGCTTGACCTGCGGTCATCTTTCATCTGTCTAGAATTCAGATCCGCGGAGGCAGTCCTGTGCCTCTGCGTTGCTATCAATCGCTGGATTGGAAGGCGGTCAGCCCTGCGCTCGGCGCAGAAAAAAAGCCCGGCCGAAGGCCGGGCTTGCGAGGAGCTCAAAGGAAATTTCGATGAAGTCGGCGCGACGCGCGAGCCCGCAAATCCGCCCCTGAAAGGGAGTTCTTCAGCGCCGGCTAGCGCGGCGCATGTGGCGTCCGTCCGCTATGTAGCGGTCAACCATCGCGAGGCAGGCGCGGACGGCAAGGACGCGGAAGTTCCGCGTGATGCGCTCGGGCCAGAAAACCGGACAGCCATCATCACCGCAGTCCATACCGAGGCCGTCGCCGCGAAACGCAAACCTGGCGAGATTGCACCAATGCGTCCAACCGGCCTTCTGGAATTCCAGGTAGATCGCCTCGGGCGAAATGCAGAGCGAGAAACCTGTGCGGATCGCGTGGCGAAAAGTGCTCATGCTCTTCGTTGTGTGGTGGAGGTAGAAGCCCGCGGCGGCAATGATTTGATCAGCGTCGCCGGCAGTGTCACCCCGCAGCAGGACCTCGATGAGAGCAACGGCGTCTTCTTGGGTGTCGGCATAGCCGTGGTCGAAATCGCTCATGCCGAGCAGGGAGCAATATCGCCAGTAGGCGTAGGACCCTTCTTTGGGCTTCTCCGCGTCGAAGGCCGCCTTGATCTCGAAGTAATTCCGGCCGTCAGCGAGATTGAAATCGATGGTGGCTGGCTCGCCGCGCTTCGGAGGGCGGATGCGCCAGGATCCTTCCAGTGATACTGCGCGCAGGGTCGAGCCGCCACGAATGGGCTGCCAGTCGAGCTTTTCCATCTGGTCGCCTCAGAAGAAGTAGGTCGAGAGCGGATCGACGGACGTCGGCGCGACGTAAGGGCCGTATTCGGTCGCGTATTCGCCCATCGGCTCGGCCACGGACCAAACCGAGCTTCCTGGATCGGCGTAGGGGCCGTACTCCGAGCCCCAGAAGTCCAGATAGAAGCGAAGTTCGGCCTCGTCGTGGGCCTCGGCAGCGGCCATGAGGAGGACGTCGTCGGAGGTCGCGCGATAGGCCTCGCTCCTATAGTCGAAGCCCGCGTTGAATTCGTAATCGCTGGCATCCAGGTAACCGTCGTGGCCGTCGTGGTTGCAGTCGTAGGGCATGGATCTGGTCCTTCCGGGGATTGTCGGACGATCGGTTCTCGATCCCGGCCCTTCGGTCAGCGAATTGGCGTGGTGTTTCCCGCGAGTAGTGGGGATATCGGGGCGGCGGAGGATGACGACGCCCGATACCGGGCGCCAACTCGTGCCGGCAGCTCTCGGGGGGGCCCGGCGGATGCCGCGGCCGGCGCGGAAGGCTCGCCGCATTGAGCGATAGTTCCTTGAGGGGCAATCTTCCTCGTTCGCCCCGTTCGACGGACAGAGCCGCTGCCGGTTATGCGGCCTCTCCGCGCTGCGGGTCGAACCGCGCTTTCAGCACCGCGAGGGTCTCGCCGGCGAGCACGCGCCTGGCGGCGACGACGGGGTCGACTTCGATGCCTTCCGCGATGTAACCCACGACGTCGAGATGGCAGGGCTTCGGCGCGCAGAAGCAAACGAGCCGCCGACCCTTCATCGTGCGATAGACCTTCAGAAGCTCCGGGTCGTTCGCCGCGCGCTCGGCGTTGCGCATGATGACGACGTCACGCGTCTGCCCGATCCGTTCATTGATCGGGAACGGGTTGCCGAGCTGAGACCCGCGGCCGCCGTAGAACGAGCCAGTGAGATCGTCGCGGTGCTTGTTCAGCACCACAGTGGTGATCTCCATGCTCTCACCCGCTTTCATCGTACCCATGCCGCCTTCCTCCGTGGATTTGAGCGCAATGCTCATCACTCCCGAAACTCGGGCGCATCTCGGCACGAGCGCACTTCACTGCGGGAGACTCCTCGATCCCAGCCGTTGCGGTTGAGGCGCCTGCCAGACACGGCCTTGAAGAAGTCAGGCACGAGGTTCAGGACGCGGCGGACCTTTCGCTTATCGATCTGGCGGATCTGCTTCTTGGTTCGCATCAGACGATCTACTCCATTCTCGACAAGGGCCTGAACCCTGCTGGCGATTGGCTGCGCCCCTACTGAGGGGCCGGGGTCACAGCCGCGGCGAATGCGACAGTCGGCAGGCAGACATTGACCAGGTTCTGGTCGTCGGAGCCCACCGCCGACTGGATCTCGCGCTGCAGCTCCGTGAGCTCGCCCTTCACGAAGGCGTTGACGAGGCCGACGGTCAGCGCCGCGGCCACTGGGCCGCCGCTGGCAACCTTCAGCTTGCTGAGAAAGGGCGCCGTCGCGTCGCTTCCGATCTTCGCAACAGCGATGGTGCAGCACTGGTAGTTGTCGGTGATGACCTGCCAGCGCGGATCGAAAATCTCGAAACTGTTCTGCCGATAGTCGGCTTCGTCAAAGTATGCCTTGGTGATCGAGCACGCTTGGAGGAGCCTAGGCTGCGTTGACAAAAGCTGACAACCAGATCATCGCGGCAGCAAGGTTGA
>NZ_CAMFJF010000042.1 GCF_945956895.1 uncultured Allobosea sp.
TGCGCCCTCCATCGGCGTCACTATGGCCCCGGACACAAAATCCCGGACAGTCCCCGGTGTCCATCGTGATCGAGAGCCGCCAGGCCAGAGCCTTGCGACTGAACCAATCGACGACCGCCGCGAGATAGACGAAGCCCCGCGCCATCGGGATGTCGGTGATATCCATCGCCCAGGGCTGATTGGGACGCGTCACCGGCAGCTTGCGCAGCAGATAGGGGAAGATCGCGTGCCCCGGCGCCCGTTTCGACGTCCTCGGCCTGCGATAGAGCGCCTCGATCCCCATGCGTCTTATAAGTGTGGCGACGTGCAGGCGCCCGACGACATGGCCCACGGCATTCAGGAGGCCCTGCAACATGCGGCTGCCGGCGAAAGGGTATTCCAGATGCAGCGCGTCGATCCGGCGCATCAGGGCCAGATCCGCAGCCGAAACCGCGCGAGGCAGATAGTAGACACTGCCCCGGCTGATCCCCAAAACCTTCGCCTGCCGGCTGAGCGGCAGATCGTGCTGACGGTCGATCATCGCTTTGCGCTCAGAAGGCCGGCCTTCCCGAGCGCGCCGGACAAAAAATCGTTCTCAAGCGTCAGCTCCCCGATCTCAGCGCAAACGCAGTTTGTCGCTCGCATGCAGCGTCTTCACGTCGACCGCCGGGGCTGGCACTGCCGCTTTCGCCTCGCCGTCGAAGACGCCCGCTGCTCCGTCGAGAAGCTGATTGCGCCATTGCGTGATCTGGTTCGGATGAACATCGAACTGCTGTGCCAGCTCGATGATCGTCTTCTCGCCCCTGACGGCTGCAAGGGCCACCTTCGCCTTGAAGGCCGGCGTGTGGTTCCGCCGCGGTCGTCTCGTCATGGTCTCTCCTGTCGCGGCCATCATGCCGCCTTCAGGCAGAAACTCCACTTATCCGACCTGCCCAGTTTTCCCGAGCCAGCTCTCCTGGCCGCTTACTCAGGCCAACCAGCCAGCCGCAAACCACCGATAAAAATGTCGAGAAATGCCTTATCGCGAAAGGGCGTACTGGACTGTACCTTTGCGATAGTGATGCCAGGATTTGCCTCCTGATACCTTTTTACCACCTCATGAGCTTCCTCGAACCGGCCAAGATGCCCGAGGCATGCCGCGACCGCACGCAACGGAAATGAAATGTCGGTGAATAGCCCCTAGATTTGTGGACGCCTTCTTCCCTAATTTTGAGGCAAGGAGGCCCTGATGGGGCCCGGTCATTTTACGGACGATTTCAAGCGTGACGCGGTCGCGCAGATCACCGAACGGGGCTACCCCGTTGCAGAGGTGTCGAAGCGGCTCGGCGTGAGCCAGCACTCGCTCTACGCCTGGAAGCGGAAGTTCTCGAAGCCACCGGTTTCGCCCAGCGTTGACCAGGCTGCGGAGATCCGCCGCCTGAAGGCGGAGCTGGCACGCGTCACCGAGGAGCGCGACATCCTAAAAAAAGCCACCGCGTATTTCGCCAAGGATGCAAAGTGACCCGAAGGGCCGCGCGAAGCAGCGAGTTACGCGTTTGTGGCCGAGCATCGTCGCCAGTTTCCGGTGCGGGCGATGTGTCGCTGCCTGCGCATCCAGCCCAGCGGTTTCTATGCCTGGCTGAAGACCCCGTTGAGCCGGCGAGCTCGGGAGGATGCGCGCCAGATCGAGCTTCTCGACAGGGCCTGGAAGGAAAGTGGCCGGGTCTACGGCTATCGCAAGCTGCATGACGATTTGCTGGATCAGGGCGAGACCAGTTGCGCCAACCGCATCGCTCGCCTCGCAAGGCTAGCCGGGATCAAGGCCCAGATCGGTTATCGGCGCCGTCCCGGTTCTCATGGCGGCAAGCCGTCGGTCGTGGTCGACAACACCCTGGCCCGACGGTTCGATGTCGATGCGCAGGACAAGGCGTGGGTGACGGACATCACCTACATCAGGACCCAGGAAGGCTTCCCTACCTGGCCGTGGTGATCGACCTGTTCTCCCGGCGCGTCATTGGCTGGTCCCTGCAGAGCCGGCAGGTCACCGATGTCGTGCTGCAGGCGTTGCTCATGGCCGTATGGCGACGGAAGCCGAAGACCACGGTCCTGGTCCACTCGGATCAAGGCTCCCAGTTCACCAGCATGGATTGGGCAGCCTTCCTCAAGCACCACAATCTTGAGCATTCGATGAGCCGGCGCGGGAACTGCCACGACAACGCCGTGGCAGAGAGCTGCTTCAATCTGCTCAAGTGCGAGCGAATCCGCCGCAAGATCTACCGGACGCGCGAGGAGGCAAGGCAGGACGTGTTCGACTACATCGAGATGTTCTACAACCCGAGGCGCAAGCACGTCAGGAACGGGATGCTGTCACCCGTCGAGTTCGAACGACAGCACCAGATGTAGCCCGAAGGCGTCCACGAAACTCGGGGCTATTCAGTCACGCGGCGCTGGGCTACCTCTCGTCCATCGAATACGAAAGGCTGCACCATGAACCGACCTGCCATAGCCGCGAACGGTTCACGAAACCGGTCAACTCCAAGGGTCGAAACGATAGGCTGTTTATCGATTCGCACCCTTTTCCGGATCGGCTGAACGGAAGCAATGACAATCAAAGGCGCTCGCGAACCAAGCGCATCCCTGATTACGCCCCCTGCATCGCTTCGACGATGCTCACGTCGGAGTTGGTCGTGATCACCCGCGTCATGCGGAAACCGGCCTTGGCGAGGAGCTGGCGGTACTCCTCCTCCGTTCGCTCCCGGCCGCCGGGCAGCACCAGCATCACCATGTCGAGCACCTTGCCGGGATGGGGCGTGTCGCCGGCGGGCAGCACCATCTCCACCAGCAGCAACCGCCCGTCGGGCTGCATGGCCTTGCGGACATGGCCGAGGATGGTGAGGCACTGCGCCTCGCTCCAGTCGTGGATGACATGGGACAGCACATAAGCGTCGCCGCCGGCGGGAACCTTCTCGAAGAAGTCGCCGGCCTCGATTGCCACGCGCGCCTGCACACACCGTTCCGCCAGCAGGGCCGGCGCGTCGGCCACCACATGGGGCCGGTCGAACAGGATGCCGCGCGGGCCCTCGTGCCGCGCTAGGATCGTCGCGAGCAGGTTACCGGTGGCGCCTCCCACGTCGACGATGGTGCCGAAGGCCGAAAAGTCATAGGCCTCCGCGACAGCGGGCGGCTCCCGGCCATGGAAGCCGATCATCGTCTCGCTGAACAACGAGGCCTCGTCCGGATGCCGGCCGAGATAGTCGAAGACCGGCGCGCCGTGCACCTTCTCGAACGCCGTCTTGCCGGTCTGCAGCGAATAGACGATTTCGTCGAAGGCCCCCGCGAACCAGGGACTGCCGGCGGTAAGGATGGTGGCCCGCGCCGAACCGGGCGCGCCCGTCTTCAGCGCCTCCCCCAGCGCCGTCAGGGCAAAGCGCTGGCCCACCTGCTCGGCGAGAACACCCAGGCTGGCAAGGCAGCGCATGAAGCGATGGAGCGAGGGCGCATGGAGCCCGAGCGAGCCGGCCAGGTCCTCAGCACTGCGAGGGCCGGCGGCCAAATGATCGGCCAGGTCCAGCCTCGCCGCTGCGTAGACCAGACGCGAAACCCAGGCGGCCGTCGCCATCTGGATCAGGATGACATGCGGGGGAGGCTCCTGCGGGGCGGCGGCGGGCGCAAGGGTCGAAGCGGCGTGGGGCATGTCGTCCATGGTACTCTCCCGAGAGGCCGACAATGGACTGGTAGCGCAACTCTAGATATCACGGCCGGCCAACGCTGGCACGACTTCGATGAGGTTGAGGCATAGCTTCGGGGAGGCCGCCGGGTTCGCGTTCTGCTGCGGCTCCAGTGCGGCAGCAACTACGGGCGCGCACCATCGGCGCCCTTGAGGGTGAAGTCGTGATCGCGGCATCTGACCTGCGAACATCGGCTTGCGGACTGTCAGTCAAGGTCGGCTTCTGGCGGAAAGCGTTGAAAAAGCTGATCAGAGATCGGCGCTGGCGCGAAGCGGCCTTGGCGGAGCGGGGCTTCGTTCCATCATGTCGGCCTGAACTGCGGCCCGGTCGGCCTGAGTGTGGCGAGCTTGCTGGCGCGTTCGCGCATCATGCCCTCGTCATCGACGAGCGGACGCTCGATTCGGCGGCCTCGGCTTCCGCAAGCTTCACGCCTTCTGCCAAGCCCAGGCGCTGAACGGCTACGAACTGGTTGGAGACCGATCGTGCTTCACGCCACGCGAAACGTGAGCGTGTCAGGCGATGAGCACGACGACATCGTCCTGCCGCGCAAAGAAGCTCTCCGGATGACGTCGCCTCAGATCGGCCTTGCGCTGTTCGAGCGCCGCATCCGGTAGGTCCGGCGAATGATGCACGCAGGCCAGGCGCCGCGCGCCGGCCGCTTCCAGCAGGCGCAGTCCTGCCTGCCAGGTCGAATGCCCCCAACCGCGATGCGGTTCGTAATCGACCTCTTCATCCCACATGGCGTCGTAGACGATCAGATCGGCCCACTTGCAGAACGCGATGAGCTCCTGCGTCGGATCGCCGGCAGCATGTTCGTGATCCGTGAGGATCACCAGCGTTCGGCCTCCATAGCGGAACCGGAAGCCGGCCGCACAGGGAGCATGCGTTAGTGCGGTGGTCGCCAGATCGAGACCTGGAAGAGGAGGCTCGCCACCCGGCACGAAACGCGAAAAGCGAACCTTGCCGGGGGCCTGGGCGAAGCCGACCGGAAAGAAGGGCTCGCCGAACAGGTGCGACAGCTGCGCCTCGGGATCGGCTGCGGCACAGGCGGGCACATACATCGCGATCTCGCCCGCCCTCCTCCAGAGCGGCGAGAACGCGGTCAGGCCGATGACATGGTCGAGATGGAGATGGCTGAACAGCAGCGTCGCGTCCTGCTCCCCCGCAGCGTCCATGGCCTGGCCGAGCCGCCGCAACCCGGAACCGGCATCGATGATGACGCGGCGGCCGGCGACACGGATCTCGAAGCACGTCGTATCGCCGCCGAAGCGTTCATAGGAGCGGCCGGAGACCGGGATCGATCCGCGCACGCCCCAGAATCGGATACCGAAGCCGCAGTCGAGCAACCCCGCTGTTTCAGCCACGCCTCGGACCTTCATGCTCGCGCGTGGAGACGATCGCGACATTATCCTGCAAGCGCTTGACCATCAGTCGCATGACGGAGAGCGCCATGTCGGGAAACTCTTCCATCAAGGCCACGAACACCTCTTTGCGGAGCCTCAGCGCGGTCAGCTCGCTGGTAGCACGGATGGTCGCCGATCGCACCTCTCCAGTGACGACCCCCATTTCGCCGATGATCGCCGGCGCCTCGATCCGGGAAACGCGCACGGGCTTGTCCGGAGGCCCGATCAGGACATCGGCCGTGCCTGCGATCACGACATAGGCGGCATCGGATTCGGCCCCCTGCTCGAACAGCCGGTCTTCGGCGGCAAAAACGGTTCGCTCGCTGGTGAAGGCCAGCAGCTTGATGCGCGCCAGATCGAGATTGGCGAAGATCGGCACCGCCCGCAACGCACGGACATCATCCCGCTCGCTGCTCTCATCTTCGACTGGAAGTCCGCCGACTACGGCGGGCTGGCCCGGCACCGGGCGCAGCTTGGCACCATCGAAAACGACGGAAACGTCCATGGCGACATCCGCGTCGTATTCGCGCGCCACCGTGATCAGGGTCCGGCCCTTCATGTCGTCGCGAAGGCGCCTCAGGACGGCCTTGCCCTCGGTCGGGCTCAGGCTGCTCAAGGCATTGTCGAGGATCAGCAGCGAGGGACGCTTGATCAGGCAGCGTGCCAGCGCAATCTGGGTTTTGACAGCCGGAAATAGCAGGCGTCCCGCGTAGCCGGCCGGCTGCGCGAGGCCGATCCGGTAGATTTCGTGGTCAAGCCCGAACTCGACGATGGCGTCGCGGACGGCCTCGTCCACCCGCTCGCGAACGCCGGAACCCGGCTGGGTCACGCGCCCGAACAGAAGGTTCTCCCGGACCGTGGCGGCTCCCCATTCGTTGGAGTCGTAGAAGTCGATGATGCGGGCGGCGTCCTGCGACATGCGGGCGCGAAAGGCCTGGCGGGCCCGCAGAATGCGCAGTTCCATCGCCTCGTCGAGAAGGCCCAGGCGATGCAGGGGCTCGATGTAGAGAAACGACAGCCCGATGAAACTGGTGCGATCGGCATCGTCAATCTGCCCGGCCTCCGCCCGCGCCAGGCGTTCGCGATAGACGGGAAATTCTTCGGCCGCGATGAAGGAGAAATTATCGAGGAGGAGATGGTCGGGAGCCAGATCCGAGAAGATTTCCAGCATGGTCGCGGCGATGCGCTGGCCGATCAGCGCCAGATCGTCGGTCAGGGTGAGCATATCGAGGACGCGCCGCGCGAGCTCATGCTCGGCCAGCCTCGCCCCGCCGATCGCGGCATCGCTGGCAACGCCGAAAAGGATGTTCTCCCCGATCGTGGCGGTATGGATGTACTGTGTCGGATCATAAGGCTCGACCGCGGCCTGCGCCCCCCGCGCAGCCAGAACCTGGCGGATATGCGTCCGAATCTCCGTGAGACGGGCGATCAGCGCAGCGACTTCGTTCGGGTCGGGCCTGCTGGCGAGCCCGTAGCGGAACACCGCGTCGGAAAGGCCGACGACGCGCAGCACTTCAGCCAAGCGGGCCTCCGACACGCCGCCGGCATCGCCATGCATTCGGTCCGCGTCACGGCCAGGTTCCGAACCCGGACCGCGCAGGCCGTAGAGAATGTTGTCGCGCAACGTCCCATCCAGGATCGCCGGCTCCGGACCGGCATAAGCAATGCTGCGACCGCGCGCTTCCTCCGAGATCATGTCGATCGGGATATCGCCGATCTTGAGAGAACCGTCGCTCGGGGTCAGCCGACCTCCGAGAATTCGCGCGAGACAGCCGGCGCCTTCCCCGGCTCCAGACAGCACGATATGTTGGCCCAGCGGCAGGGTCAGGGCGACCCGGTCGAGCATCCGGTCTCCCGTCGCGCTGATCGCCGTCAGCCCCTGCGCAGCGATCACGCCCGCTTCCGGAAATGAAGCCCCGGCCGGCTCTGCAGACGATGCCCCGACTTCGGCGGAAGGAACGGCGAGAGCAAACTGCTCCGTGACCTGCACGAACTTGGATTCGACATCCAGACGCTGCTGATCCCAATCGATCAGCTCCTTTATGGGAGTGGGCAGATCGCGGTAGGCAGCGATCACCGCGACGAGTTGGCCGATCCCGAGACTCCCGATCAGCACCGCATAGCCGCCGATCGTGTAGAACATGAACGGCGTCATCTGCGCCATCAGGTTGTTGAGGGCCTTGACGGCGAATTTCCGTCCGTAAAGCCGGTAGCGAATGCCGAACAGCGTTTCGAGCCGCTGCGCGACCAACCCGCGCTCGAGCGCGGCAGTGCCGTGGTTCGAAACCTCGTCCAAAGTCTCGACCACCTCTCCGATCTTGCCGGCCAAGGAGCGAGAGACGATCTGGCGCTGGTTGCCTAGACGGATCTGCTCTCGCCGTAACCGGGGGATGACGAGAACCTGCGAAGAAATCATCGCGACGGCGACGAGGCCGAGCAGCACATTCTGCATCAGGATGAAGGCGAGTGCTGTCAGGGCCTGTCCGCCTAGAAAAACGGGCTGGACGAACGCATCTCCGACAAAGCCGCCGATAGGCTCGACCTCGTCCTTGATGATGGAGGCGGCCTCGGAGGGCTTCAGGCGCTGCCGTTGCTCGGGCGTCGACGAAAGCAAGGACGAGAACAAATCGAAGCGAAGGCGCTGAAGCAACCGCTCCCCAAGCGCGCCCTTTCTCATATTGATAATGTATTTCAAATAACCATTTACAATTATCAGAACAAGGAATGAAAACGAAAGTAAAAATAGATATGAAACGCGATTAACTTCAAATCCGTCAAATTTTACATGGATTCCAAATATCGAAATATCGTGGCTAAAATAAAGAAACCGCGTATAATCATTTCCACCCTGAAAAGCTTTCCCTTGCAAGGCATCTGATATTATATATTTTGGCAGATCAAGTGAAATATAATAAAATGGCAGAGATAACATTACAATAAAAATTATCCTGAGCTGCTCCTTGCGGCTATTTCGCCAAACATATGAAAATAATCGAATTGGGCCAGACATCGCCAAACCCCATTCAACGGCAATTGAACCCCAATCCAATAACCACACTGGTGGCAACGCCGGAAAAGATATCAGATCGGCATCGGCTACGCATCGATATCCTCGATGCTTCCTCAACTCAGGCGACTGCAATGCCCGCGTGGGTCATACCGTGATGCCTGACGATTTTCACCCCAAGCACGAAGGCTCGATCATTTCCGGCCCGCTTCCGCAGCGGACACGCTATTTTGCAGAATGATCTACCGCCACTGAAACGTCCAGTTTCATTATCGATGTTCGAACGGCCAAGAATTCAGCGTCAATGATTCTCACCTCGTCTAGGGAATATAAGGAGACAACTGACCTCAACCTCGCGCCGGAACGTCAACGGATGTCGACCGGTCTGGCCCATCGCCCAGCAGACCACCGGCATGCGCCCTTGCCGGACGTCGGGATGCCGCCCGGAACGGAGTGTGTGACACGCCCGCGGAATACCCTGTTGCGACGCATTTTGACCTGCCATTGGCGCGCGCCTCAGTGCTTGCGGGCGGATTGTTATCGGTTCAACCTTATGAAGGCTGTTCGGCAAGGCCAAGCCTTACGGCCTCACAGGGTCTTGGTCGATGGACTGCTTGGGCTGCGGCTTCCAGATTGAAAGCAGTTTTGCGTTCTGCCCGAACTGTGGCGCGCGCCAGCCTGTGCGATGCTCCAGCTGCGGTTATTTTTGCCCCCCGGATTTCACGTTTTGTCCGCAATGCGGAACCCGCACAGCTACGAATATCCGCAATCAAGCCCTGCCCGCACCGGACCGAACCGCTGCGTTGCATTCCCGACTGCCGCCACAGCTTCCGGAGGTCGACAGGGAGCATCCGACTGCGCAGGTGGTCGCCGATGCCGATCGCAGGACGGTCACGATCCTCTTCGCCGATCTCAGCGGCTTCACCGCCCTCAGCGAGCAGCTCGACCCCGAGGTCGTTCAGGCCCTGCAGACCAAACTGTTCAGCGAATTGACCGCGGCTGTCGAGAACTTTGGCGGTTTCGTCGACAAGTTCATCGGCGATGCACTGCTCGCCCTGTTCGGCGCACCGGTCGCGCATGAGGATGACCCGGAACGCGCGCTCCGCGCGGCACTCGACATGCTTGGCCGCACTGAACGGCTTGGCGAAAGCTCCGTCTCCGCAAGCCCGGGGTTGGTGCTTCACATCGGCATCAACACCGGGCCGGTCGTTGCCGGGGGATTGGGCGTCGGCACTGCGAAATCCTATTCGGTCACCGGCGACACGGTGAACACCGCCCAAAGGCTGCAATCACTGGCCGCCCCGGGCGAGGTGCTGGTAGGGCCGCTCACCTACCGGCTGACCCGGCATGCCTTCTCCTATGAATCGCTCGGCGATGTCGCGCTTCGTGGCAAGGCCGGCAGCGTCCTGGTGCATCGGCTGGACAGCCCGCTCGCCTCGCCGCGCGCAGCGCGCGGGCTTGAGGTGCTCGGCCTCAGCGCGCCGTTGATCGGCCGCGATGCGGAGCTCCAGCGCATGCTCGCGAACCTTGATCAGGCCTGCGCCGGCTCGGCGCAGCTTCTCCGCCTCGTCGGCGAGGCCGGGATCGGGAAATCGCGGCTGGTGAACGAGTTCATCTCCCGCATCGGCTGCGAGGAGCGCTTTCGCAACGTTGCCGTTCGGCAGGCTGTCTGCTCGTCGCTGGGCGAACAACCCTACGGCGCCATCGGCGCGGTGATGCGCAGCGCGGCCGGGGTGATGCGAAACGATGGGCCGGACGAGATGCGAGCCAAGCTCGCCGCCTTGCTGACCGAGCTTGGCATCGTGGGCGACGAGGCGGAGCCCCTGATGCCTTTGCTCTACCATGTGCTCGGCCTGGGCGACCCCAACGCGACCTTGCAGCATGTCGAGCCCGAGCAATTGCAGCGGCAGATCCTCCACGCGCTCTGCACAATCTTTGAGCGGCGCCTGGCTTTGTCGCCACTGCTGATCGTCGTCGAAGACCTGCACTGGGCTGACACGGTATCGCTCGAAGCACTGCGTTTCGTGATGAACAGACTGGAACGCTCCCGGCTGATGCTGGTTGTCACCCATCGTCCCGCCCTGGAAAACGACCCCCTGCACTCGAGCCGGTTCAGCCATACCGCACTCAGGATGTCGCCGCTCGGCGACACCGAGGGGCGTCGCCTGCTGGCGGCACTGTTCGGCGAAGACTGGGCGAGTTCCTCCGGGGCGCTCGCCGACAGGATCCTTGGCCGCGCCGGCGGCAACCCTCTGTTCATCGAGGAGATCGTGCGCGGCCTGATCGAGCTCGGCGTTCTGAAGCGCGACGGTCAGCAATGGCAGATCGTGACGGGTGAAGCGACGGTCAGTATTCCAGACACGATTCAGGCGATGTTGCTCGCCCGTGTCGACCGGCTGCAGCTGGACGTGCGGCGGATTGCGCAGGAAGCTGCGGTCATTGGCCCGCGCTTTGATGCGACGCTTCTTGAGGCGGTGACCGCCGACCCCGCCAGGCTGGAAGCGGGCCTCGAGCTGCTTTGCGATGCCGAAATCATTGAGAAGGTTGCCGGAGCAGGCTCGCTCTCATCGCACTGCTACCGCTTCACCCAGACCTTGCTGCAAGACGTGATCTATCAGAATCTCCTGATGCAACGGCGTGCCGAAATGCACGGCCAGATCGCCACTGCTTTTGAGGCCCTGTGCGGCGAGAACCCTGAGCGCCTCGAGGATCTGACCCTGCTCGGTCATCATTTCGGCCTGAGCGCGGCACGGGAAAGGGGCGCGCATTACCTGCGGGAAGCCGGCGATCGCGCCCGTATGATTTACGCCAACGACGACGCCCTGCGCTTCTACGAGCAGGCGCTTGCGGCTCTGGCCACGGCGGAACAGACCCCGCTCAAGTTGCAGCTCAGCGAGCGGATTGCCGATTTGTGCGGCCCGACCGGTCGCCGTGCGCTGGCGCATGAGCACTACAGGACGGTGTTGCGGGCATACCGCGAGAACGATGATCGCGTCGCCTCGGCGCGAATTCTCCGCAAGATCGGCCGGCTGCTCTGGGATGCCGGCAAGCGCGACAAGGCCGAGGCTCGCTACGCCGAAGCGACGGTGCTCCTCGAGGGAGCGGATGCACCGGTCGAGCAGGCGCATCTCTTGCAGGAGCGCGGCCGCCTGGCGTTTCGGACTGGCGATCACGCGCGCGCCGCAAGATGGGCCGACGAGGCGCTCGCATGCGTGCGCGCCCTGACGGGCGGCGATGCCCCCGAAATCGGGCGCGACGCAGCGCTTGCAACCGCCGAAGCACTCAACACCAAGGGTGTTGCACTGGCGCGGCTTGGGCGGAATGGCGAAGCGGTGCGGGAGGTGGAGCGAAGCATCCAGGTAGCCGAAGCCGCAGGCCTCCCGGCGGCCGCCTGCCGCGGTTACACCAACCTCAGCGTGCTCTACACGACGATCAACCCTGCGCAGGCGATGGAGGTTTGCCGGCGCGGCCTCGAGACGTCACGACGTATCGGCGATCTCGGTTTCCAGGCACGCCTCCTCACCAATCTGGCGGTGGCCTGCTGCACGTTTACGGACCGCTGCCCGACAGAGGGCATTCCGGCAGCCGAGAAGGCCGTCGAGATCGACCGCGCGCTCGACCAGCGCGAGCACCTGCCGGTGCCGCTGATCGTGCTCGGGCAGATCCACCAGTGCCAGGAGCGCCCCGAACTGGCGGCGCGGTTCTACAGCGAAGCGCTCGAAGTGGCCCGTGAAACAGGCGAGCCGCAGCTGCTCTTTCCGTGCTACGATGGCCTCGCGACGCTCAATCTCGACCTCGACAATCTGCCGGAGGCCGAGCGTTACTTTTCCCTGGCGCAGGATGTGTGCGCCCAGCACGGGCTCGACCCGGAAGCGCTCGTGATACTGCCTTTTCTCGACTGACCGGGGAGGAGGTCGGATATGTTCGCACATGCTGACTTGGGTCCCCTTCAACCGGGTGACAGGGCGCCGAACGTCGTGCTCGACGCGATCACCCGCGAAGGCAAGATCGCGATTGACGATTTTCGGGGTCAAAAGCCGGTCTTGGTCGGCTTGTTCCGTGGCCTGCACTGCGCCTTCTGCCGGCGCCACATCGCGGCATTGGCGCAGCTCGATCCGGATCTGCGTGCAAAGGGCGTCGAGAGCCTGACGGTGGTCAACACTCCGATCGAGCGCGCGCGACTCTATTTCCGCTATCATCCGATCCCCAATCTTCTCGCCGCCTCCGATCCCGGGCGAACCTCGCATCGCGCCTTTGGGCTGCCAAATCTCGAATTCACGGAGAACGAGACAGCTTGGCCACACAAGGTCTCGATGGCTGCCGTGCGGGGCATGCAGCTCGAGATTCCGGGTGGAGCGTCGGGGCCGCTGAATCCGTTTGAGGCGTCGGAATTTCTCGACAAGCAGGATGGCTATGAAGTGACCGAAGCTGACCTGCAGATGAAGGCGACAGGCCTCGGCCAACTGATCGGCCAGTTCCTGCTGGACCGGCAAGGCATCGTGCGCTGGTCCTTCACCGAGGTTCCGGAGGGTGGCCGATACATGTTTGGAGCGCCGAACCCACAGGAGCTGATGTCGGCCGTCTCCCAGGTTGCGCAATAATATGTAAATCGACAGCGACGCGAAAACCGCGTGCCACTTTTCGGGCCGATGCCCTGGTGATCCCTGTTGGATTGGTCCACCCCGAACGATGTCTTTTGGCAGACGGGAGGACCGGGCTGCCGAAGAGGCGCCAAAAGCCCGAAGAGATCGTCGTGAAGCTGCGTCTGGTCGATGGGCTGGTTTCGCAGGGGCAATCCGTTGCCGACGCGATCCGCTCGATCGGCGTGACGGAGGAGAGCTACCACCGCTTGCGATCGATGAGCGTGACGACACGATCAAAGCGCATTGCGCTCAAATGGGGAAGCGCGCGTTCATTCGAGCAAGGTCGCGCCGAAATTCAGCCGTGGGTCCATGTCGGCGGTGAGCCGGCCGGTCGGCGCCGCAGCTGGGCCGCCCTCGCGGCGCAACCAGCGGCCTGAGCCGGGCCTGGCACGCAGGGCGCTCTCGGCCACGACATCGTCACCCCGAACCAGAACGCGCTCCGGCCAGCCCGTGACGTTGCGGCCGGCGAAGGGTGTGAAGCCGGTGCGGTCGTGCATCGCCTCGTCGGTAATGGTCACCGCCTTCCGCGGGTCCCAGATCGCAATATCGGCGTCGTAGCCCGGCAGGAGCGCGCCCTTGCCGGGCAGGTTGTAGATTGCGGCCGGTGCCGTCGCCGTCAGATTGACGAAGGCTTCGAGCCCGCGTCCCGCGAATTCGGGCCGGCCCTTCGAGACCAGCGCATCGAAGAGCAGGGGCAGCCGTGTCTCCAGCCCCGGCAGGCCGTTGGCGATCTGCTTGAAGTTCGGGTTCGGACCGGCCGAGAGCTTGCCGGTCTCGTCGAAGCGATAGGGCGCGTGGTCGGAGGAGACGGTCTGGATGTCGCCGAGCGCCAGCGCCTGCCAGAGCGCATCCTGATCCGCCTGTTCGCGCGGCGGCGGCGAGCACATCCATTTCGCGCCTTCCAGGCCGGGCTTGTCGAGGTCGTGGCGGGTCAGGAAGAGATATTGCGGGCAGGTCTCGGCGAAGACCTTGAGGCCGCGCCCGCGCGCATCGCGGATAACCTGCGCCCCCTCGGCGGTCGAGACATGGAAGATCATGATCGGCTGATCGAGCAGTTCGGCCGCGGTGATCAGCCGGTTGAAAGCCTCGGCCTCCGAGCCGCGCGGATGGCTGATCGCGTGGTATTTCGGCGCGACATAGCCTTTCTCGACGAGCTTCTTGCCCATCCACGAGATCATGCCGTGGTTCTCGGCATGGACGCAGATGAGCGCCCGGTTCTGCCTTGCGGTCAGCAGCAGGTCGAGCAGCGGCTCGTCGTCGACCTTGATCAGGTCGTAGGTCATGAAGACCTTGATCGAGGCATGGCCCTCGCGGATCAGCGCCGGCAGGTCCTGCGTGATCGTCTTGGCGTCGGGATTGGCGACGATGAGGTGGAAGGCATAGTCGATCAGCGCGCCGCGCCGCGCGAGCCCGGCATAATCGTCGACGACCTTTCTGAGATCGAGGCCGCGATGCTGGGCCGCAAACGAGATCAGGGTGGTGTTGCCGCCGAAGGCGGCCGAGGCCATGGCGCTCTCGAAAGTATCGGCATTGAGCAATCCGCCCGCCGAAACCTGCTCGACATGGGCATGGGTGTCGATGCCGCCGGGCAGGACGAGCTTATCCGTCGCGTCGATCTCGCGGGCGCCGGGCGCAAGGCCCAAGCCCAGTGCCGCGACCTTGCCGTCCTTGACGGCGAGATCGGCGCGGAAGCTGCCGGTCGCGGAGCCGATCGTGCCGCCGCGAATGACCAGATCGTAGTTCGCCGTCATCTGCCTTCGCCCTTCTCAGCGCACCATCAGCGTACCGATCGCCATGGCGACAGCCGCTTGTGTCGGGTCGATCACGGGCACGCCCAGCGCATCTTCCAGCGGCCGGCGATGACGCGCCATGCCGGCGCAGCCCATGACGATGGCACCGGCGCCATCCTCGTCCCTCAGCTCGCGCCCGACCGCGATCATGCGCTGGAGCGTGCCTTCGCCGGAGGCACTCTCCGCCACCGACATTTCGAGCGGCCGCTCGCCCGCCAACCGGTCCATCAGCCCCATCTGGCGGAGATAGCGGATGTGGCGCGGGATCGAGCGCGACTTGATCGCGATGACGCCGAAGCGGTCCGCCCGCGTCAGCGCCGTCAGCACGCCGCATTCGGCGATGCCGAAAACCGGGCTCGCCGTGCCCTCGCGGGCGACATGCAGCCCCGGATCGGAATAGCAGGCGATGACAAAGGCATCGACGTCGCTGGCGGCCTCGACCCGGCGGCGCAGAGGCAGGGCTACGCTCTCGACATGCTCCTGCGTCTCGATGCCGACCGGCCCTTCACGCAGCGTCTCGCAAAGGATTTCCGGCCCCTCGGTGAAGGCGAGCGGCATCAGCGCCTGCCGCAACCCCTCGGTGACCACTTCGTTGGAGTTGGGATTGATGACGAGGATGCGGGGGCGGCGGCTCATCGCGAAGTGTCCGAAGTGGCGGGTGTGTCGTTCAACATGGCATTGCCAGCCGGCTCAGGCGACCTCTCGCACGACCCAATCAGCAAGGATCGTGCAAGCGGCGAGGAAATCGTCGATCTCCATCGCCTCCAGCGGGGTGTGGCTGCCATGCTCGTTGCGCACGAACAGCATGGCGATCGGTACGCCGGCGGCGGCGAAGGCAGCGGCGTCATGGGAGGCCGGGCTGCCGAGCGGCATCGTCGCAATGCCCTGGCGCGCCGCTGCGGCTTCCAGCCCGGTGAAGATGCCGCGGTCGACTGGCCCGACAGCGGCACTGGCACGCGTGCCGAGTTCGAAGCTCACGCGCCGGCGCAGTTCGATTTCGCAGATCGCAGCCAGCATCTTCGCCTCGACCCGTTCCAGCACGGCGGGATCATAGGCGCGCACGTCGAGACTGAAGGCGAAGCTGCCCGGCACCGTGGTCAGGCCGTGGACGGCCGGATCGGTGTGGAAGCGACCGAGCGTGACGGCCATGGGGAAGCCGGCGGCTTCCTCTTCCTGCCAGAGGCGGTCGAGCAGCATGGCGAACTCGGCACCCGCCATGGCAGCGTCGCGGCGGAAGCGGCGTGGCGTGCCGACATGGTCGTGACGCCCGACGATGCGTGCATCGGGATAACGGAAGTTGCCCGGCACGCCGGTGCAGATCGCGACCGGCAGGCCGGATTCGACCAGGCTCGGCGCCTGCTCGATATGAACTTCGAGAAAGGCCCGGATCGTCGCAGGATCGAGATGGCGCTCGCGCCGGCGGATCGCTTCGGACCTGCCACCGCTGGCATCGATGCTCGCGGCCAGGACACGGCCATCGTCGATGCGTTTCGCCTCCAGCGCCCCGTCCGGCAGCGCGCCGAGAGCCGAGCGGCTACCGATATACGAGACCTGGAACCAGACGCTCTCCTCGGCTCGCACGCCCATCGCCGTGACGTCGCAGCGTGGCGCGATGCCGAGCGCGCGCAGCGTCTCGATCACCACGAGCCCGGCGACCACGCCGGCCGCGCCGTCGAAATTGCCGCCATGCGGCACGCTGTCGAGATGCGAGCCCATCAGGATGCGCGGCGCCGCCATCTCGCGCCCCGGCAGGGTGACATAGGTATTGGCGGCGAAGTCGTGCGAGACGGCAAGCCCATGCGCCTCGCCATGCTCCGTCAGCAGGCGATGGCCGAAATCCTCACCCGCGCCATAGGTGTCGCGTGTGACGCCGGGCTCGTCGCGGCTTCCGGCCGCCAGCCGGTCGAACAGGTTCTCCACCCAGGCGCGCTGGGCGAAGACGGCCCGGGCGATCGCGGCTTCGTCGCGGGGCGTCCTGGCGGTAGCGGTCATGATCGGTCCAGTCGGTTGGCTCCGGCATCCGGCCGGGATTGAGCTGCATCGCATTCGCAGCGGCAGGTTGTGATGATCCTCGCGGAGATCGGCGAATTCACGATTGCCACTCGCGTGTCGCCCTTGGGCGTCAATTGCGCTTGAGATTCCAGAATACCGGCGTGCCCTTCATCATCCCCGAGAGATCGCTGCGGAACAGCGTCGGCTGCTTGTACTGGCCGATCGGGTAGTAGGGGACCTCTTCCAGCGCAACGTTCTGAATCTCGTCGCAGATGCGTTTCTGCGCAGCGATGTCGCCGGTCGCCAGCCATTGCACACGCAAAGCCTCGATCTTCTCGCTCTTGACCCAGCCCGGAAAGGCGCCATCTCCGCGCAAGGTCGAGTGAACGAGCGGATTGAGCCAGTCGATGCCCTGCCAATTACCGACAAAGGCGTTCCAGCCGCCCTGGTCGGAGGGGCCCTTGTTGACGCGGCGCTTGAGCACCGATCCGAAATCGAGCGCAGTATACTCGACGTTCATGCCCGCCTTCTGCATGACATCAGCCGCGATATCGCCCAGCGGCTTCTGGGCGAGCGAGTCGGCCGGCACCAGCAACACGACTTTCTCGCCCTTGTAGCCCGCCTCCTTCAGCTCGCGCTTGACCCTGTCATAGTCGCGCTTGCCGCGGAAAACATCGAGCCCTGCCTCGCTGGCCATGGGCGTATCAGGTGTAAAGTAGCCCAGCGGCACCTGCCGGAAGGCCGGATCGTCGCCGGCCACCGCCATCATGAAGGCTTCCTGGTCGATCGCGCCGAGCAATGCGCGTCGGATCGCCGGGTTGTCGAAGGGCGGCTGCAGATGGTTCACGCGCATCTGGCAGGTGAAGCCGAGCGGATCGAGCACCGACGTGCGCACGGCCTTGTTGGCTGCGACGACCGACATCAGGTCATGAGGCATGGCCTCTTGCCAGTCCTGCTCGCCGGCTTGAACGGCGGAGGTTCCGGTGGCTGCATCCGGCATGGTGGTCCACTCGACACGGTCGAAATGGACGATCTTCGGGCCGGAGGTCCAGTCTGCCGTTCCGGCCTCGCGCGGCCTGTAGCCGGCGAATCGTTCATAGACGTTGCGGGCGCCGGGCACGCGCTCGTCGGCCTTGTAGCGGAACGGGCCGGAGCCGATGACCTCGGGAATGACCTTGAAGGGGTCGGTAGCCGCCAGGCGCTCCGGCATCATGAAGCAAACCGGTGCCGATACCTTGCCGAGTGCGTATGGCAGATAGGGAAAGGGCGCCTTGAGCCGAAACCGAATGGTGCGGTCGTCGGGAGCGGAGAGCTCGTCGGTCGCCTGCATCAGCGCGTCGCCAGCGGCGTCGCGCCTGGCCCAGCGCCGGATGCTGGCGACGCAGTCGCGGGCCATGACCTTCTCACCGTCATGCCAGAACAGGCCCTCGCGCAAGGTCAGGTTCCAGAGCTTGCCGTCATCCTCGACCGTGTGGCCCTCGACCATCTGAGGAGACACCTCGAGCCTGGTGTTCATGCCGTAGAGCGTGTCGAACACCATGAAGCCATGTGTTCGAGACACCTGTGCCGTCGCATAGACGGGGTCCGGAAAGGCGAGATCGATCACCGGGATGAAGCGCAGGCTTGTCGTGGAGGCTGCGCGAACAAGGGCGGGGCTAACGAGCGAGGCGGCGGCGGTGCCCGCGATGAAATGGCGGCGATTCAGCATACGGAGCCCCTGCGCAATCCAGGGCGCAGCCGAGGACTGGTGTGTGTCGCCCGAACCTTGCGGCGGTGCGCCCGCCAAGACAATCGCCGCTGCTATGACGATTTCAGGGGCGGCATTTGCCGGTTGAATACCGCGCCATTCGGTCAGACCCCACTCAGCTTCGCGGCCGTTTCGGCTGCAACCAGCCGGACCTCGCGCAGAAAGGCGTCGGCAGCGCGCGAGATTGGACGTTTACGCGAACGAACGGCCGAAGCGGTCACCTTGGACGCCGGGCAGAAGGGACGGATGGCGAGGTCGTAATGACCGGAAAAGACGGGAGAGAGAGGATCGACCACGGCAACGCCGACACCGCTTTCCGCCAGGACGCAGGCCGTGTTGCAATAGCGGACCTCGACGGAGAACCGGAACGGGACATCGGCCTGGGCGAAGGCCCGCCGAACGATCGTGCCCATGCGGGTGCCCTGTTCGAGGGCGATATAGGGCACCTCGCGCAGGTCTTCCGGCGTGATCGCCGGTTTCGCGGCCAGGGGATGGTCGGGGCGCATCACGCAGACCATGTTGCCCGTGAAGAACGTCTCCGCATCAAGCCCGCGATCGTCGTCCAGCCCCATCACGAAGCCGAGCTCGGCGGTCCCGTTCTCGACGCTCTCCAGCACATGCTCGAAGCGCCGGACGTCGAAGGAGACCCGGACCTTCGGCCGCTTGACGAGGAAATTGCGCAAGGCTGCCGGCAGCACGCCATAGCCGAGCGGTGGCGTCGCGATGATGCGGATATGGCCGGCTCGGTTCTCCTTGATATCCTGCACCCTGGCCTCGAGGGCCGCATGCAGGGCGAAGATCGGCTCGGAATCCTCGTAGAGAGCGCGGGCCTCGGCCGTCGGAAACAGGCGGTTGTTGACGCGCTCGAACAGCGGGAAGCCGACCTGGCTTTCGAGATGCTTGATCGCATTGCTGACAGCCGGCTGCGACAGCCCCAGTTCCTGTGCGGCGCGAACCGTCGTCTCGCAACGGACGACGGCCCGGAGAAGCTCGATCTGGCGAAGGTTCATATGATCGATCCAAATAGAGTGCGGGCACTCTATTCGGTCAGCAAATCATATGCCAACCTCTCGGCCTCACGCCCAGCGCAGGCTCGGCGGCGAGAGTTCGTCGACCGAGCGCCCGGCCCAGTCGAGCGAGGAGGCTTTTGCGAGCGCGCGGCGCTGCGCCTGCTCCAGCCCATCGGAAGCCGCCCGGTAGTCCATGGTCAGCACCTTGCCGTCGGCGACGACCTGCTTGCCCTGCACGAAGACATGGGAGACGGCGCGGTCGGCGGCGGCGTTGACGAGGCTCTTCAGCGGGTCGCGGGTCGGGCGCATCATCGGATGGGTCAGGTCGACCATGACGAGGTCGGCCTGCGCGCCCTTGGCAAGGCGGCCGATATCGTCGCGGCCGAGCAGCTTCGCCCCGCCCAAGGTCGCGGCGCGGAAAACCTGTCCTGTGGTCACGACCGCATGGCTCTCGCCGGTGATGCGGGCATAGACACCGGCATGGCGCAATTCCTCCAGCATGTTGTGCGGGAAGGTGTCGGTGCCGATGCCGATATTGACGCCGGCCTTCAGGTAGCGCCCGAGATCCCGCAGGGTGAAGCCGCGCCGGCCGAAGACCGTCGGGCAATGCGCGACCGAGGTGCCGGTCTCGGCCAGGCGGGCGAGATCGGTGCGCGTCGGCCAGCGCACCCAGGGATGGTCGTCGAGGAAGATCGCATGGGCGATCGAGGCGTTGGGCGCGAGGAAGCCGACGCTGTCCAGCCACTGGATCGGCGAGAGCCCGCTGCGGCGGACCATCTCATGGAACTCGCTGATCGATTGGCCGGCATGGGTCTGGATCGGGATGTTGCGCTCGGCGGCGGCGGCGATCGAGGCGCGGAACAGTTCCTCCGTGCAGGTGTCGATCTGCGCCGGGCAGGCGAGGCCCGAGAGCCGGCCGGATTCATGGGCCAGCGCGGCGTCGATGATCTTGAACGCCTCTTCCATCGCCTTTCGGCCGGCTGCGTCGTCGAGCTCGTACTCGACGGTATAGCCGTTGCGGGTGAACCAGCGGCCGTTGCGATACATCGGCGCCATGACCATGCGCAGCCCGCTCGCCGCGGCGCGGTCGAGCCAGCCCTCGCTGGAGAAGGAGAGGTCGACCAGCGTGGTGGTGCCGGACATCAGCAGTTCCGACCAGGCGACATGGTTGAGATGCGGGATGCCCTCGGCATCGGCGCGGAACAGCCAGAGGAATTCATAGAGCGAGGAATTGTAGAGCTTCGGCGTGCCGACCTCGTCGGTCATGCCCTTGTTGCCGGGCTCGCTCGACGGGTGGGAATGGATGTCGACGAGGCCGGGCATGACCATGAAGCCCTTGCCGTCGATCTCGCGCGTGACCTCGCCCATGTAGCCTTCGCCGAGATGCAGGATGCCGCTGGCGTCGAAGACGACGTCGAGGTCGCGGCGGTAGACATGGTCGTCGGCCGCCTTGTCATAGGCGATGACGATGTCGGCGTTGCGGATGCGGGTGGTCATGGTGGTCTCGTATGTTGGAAGCCGGAGAGAGCGTCATGCCCGGGCCTGCCCCGGGCATCTCGTGACAAGGAGGTTCGGGCGCCTCTTCCGGTCGGAGATTCTCGGGTCAAGCCCGAGAATGACCGAGGTTGCCCGGAAGGGCGCACGGTTTCGCTCAGCCCGCCCTCTTTTCCTGCGCGATGAAATGCTCGGCGATCTGCTGGCCGGTCGCGATCCAGACGTCTCCGAAACCGCGGGCACGGGCCAGGAATTCGCGCATGATGCCGATCCGCATCGGCCGGCCGGAGACCTGCGGGTGCATCACCATCGAGACGAGGCCGCCCCATTCGCGGAGCTGGTCGAGCTCGTCGTTCCAGATCGAGAGCACATGCTCCTTCGGGAACATTGGGCGGGGCGAGAAGCGCTGCGACAGGCCGTAGAGCCAGTCGTCGAAATACATGTCCACCGGCAGCTCGATCGGGCCTTTCGAGCCGTCGCGCAGCTTGTGGCGGTAGGGGCGGATATCGTCGCGGAACGAGGAGGAATAGAGAATGCCCTTGTCGCGGAGATAGCCGAGCAGCTCGTCGTAGTTCTCACCCGAGGGGGCGCGATAGCCGACCGGCGTGACGCCGAGGATACGCTTGAAGATGTCGAGCGTCTTGTCGATCTCTTCCTTGTCGACGGCGAAGTCTCCGGGCTCCGGCCGCTTGTGCGAATAGCCGTGATGGCCGATCTCGTGGCCATCCTTGACGATGGCTTCGCACATCGCCGGATGCACCTCGACAACCCAGCCCGGGATGAAGAAGGTCGCCTTGATCTCCTGGAGGCGGAGCTGCTCGAGGATCTTCGGCACGCCGACCCGCTCCTCGTAGCCGCCATGGGAGAGCGTCACCAGCCGGTCGGTGTTCTTCGCATCATAGTTCAACCAGGCGGTCTCGGCATCGACGTCGAAGGCGGGGAAGACCGCGCTGCGATAGCCGTCCGGCCAGGGGTAGTCCGGCGCGGGATCGGCGAGATTGGCGACACGGTGAGGGAAATCGGTCAGCATGAGACGCGTCTTTCAGGAAAAGCGCCCCCGCCGGATGGCCGGGGCGCGACGAATGCGGATTATGACGTGATCAGTTCTTGGCTTCGCCGTTGATCATCAGCTTGTCGACCTTGGCCTCGCCGAGCTCCCATTTCTTCAGCACGGCGGCATAGGTGCCATCGGCCAGCATGGTGGCGAAGGCCTTGGCGACGGCATCGCGCAATTCGGTGTCCTTCTTGGCGAAAGCCAGGCCCTGGTAGACGGTGGTGAAGGGCGTCCCGAGGATGGCGTAGACGCCGGGCTCCTGGTTCATCAGATAGGGCAAGGTCTCGCTGCCCTGCACGGCGGCGTCGAGGCGCTTCTGGCGCAATTGCGTGCGGGCATCGGCCGAGCCCTCCGTGCCGACGATCTGCATGGCCGGCTTGCCCTTGGCCTCGCAATTCTCCTTGCTCCAGCCTTCCATTTCCTTCGGGAAGGAGGTGCGGCGGCTGGCGCCGACCTTCTTGCCGCAGAGCGCGGCGAGGTCCTTGAACTCGTCCTTGCGATCGGCGTTCGTGTAGAACTGCGCGCCCGAGGCGAGATAGTCGACGAAATCGAGGGTTTCGCGCCGTGTCGGCAGATCGCTCATGCCCGACAGGATCATATCGACACGGCCGGTGGTCAGCGCCGGAATCATGGCCTCGAAGCTGATCTCCTCCCATTTGATGGTGATGCCGAGCTTCTGGGCCAGCGCATTGCCGAGATCGATGTCGAGCCCGGTCAGCGCGCCGGTCTTGGGATCCTTGAATTCCAATGGCGGGTAGTTCGGCACATTGGCGACGGAGAGCGTCTTCTTCTCCAGGATGCGTGCCGGCAGGCTCTGGGCCTGGGCGAAGCCGGCAGTGGCGCAGAGCGCGATGGCCGAGAGGCCGAGCAGGATGGATGTCTTCGACATGGTGTTCCCCTTCTTGATCAGTGGCGGACGGCGTTGATGAAGGCGCGGGTGCGCGCCTCCCTGGGATCGACGAGCACGGAGCGCGGATCACCGAGCTCGACGATCTGCCCTTGGTCCATGAAGGCGACGCGGTGGCCGACCTCCCTGGCGAAACCGAGTTCGTGGGTGACGCAGATCATGGTCATCCCGGTTTCCGCGAGGTCGCGCATGACCTTCAGCACCTCGGAGACCAGCTCCGGGTCCAGCGCCGAGGTCGGTTCGTCGAAGAGCAGCAATTCGGGGCGCATGGCGAGCGAACGGGCGATGGCGACGCGCTGCTGCTGTCCGCCGGAGAGCTGCGAGGGATAGGCGTCGCGCTTGTCGGCGAGGCCGACCCGTTCGAGCAGCGCAAGCGCCCTGGCCGTCGCTTCCGCGACCGGCTCGCTCAGCACCTGCACCGGCCCCTCGATGATGTTCTGCAGGGCGGTGAGATGCGGGAAGAGGTTGAAACGCTGGAACACCATGCCGATCGAACGGCGCTGGCGAGCGATTGCAGCGTCGTCTAGCTCGTAGAGCCGGTTGCCGTCGCGGTGATAGCCGACGCGTTCGCCGGAGACCCAGAGCGCACCGCCATCGATGCGCTCGAGCTGATTGATGCAGCGCAGGAAGGTGCTTTTGCCGGAGCCGGAGGGGCCGATGATGCAGAGCACCTCGCCCTTCGGGATCGCCAGATCGATGCCCTTCAACACCTTCAGGTGGCCGAAATGCTTCTCAACCTTCTGGGCGAGGACGAGCGGGGCGCCGGCAAGATGGTCGGCATCGATCGTCCGGACTTTTGGGAATGTTGCCTGGGGGAGGGTTTCGGTCATGGCCACGCTCCTCAGCGTTGCGCCGGCGCGGCGACGCCGCGGGCGTAATAGGCCTCGATCCGGCCCTGGATCAGGCTGAGGACGGTGACGACGACGATGTACCAGATCGCGGCCACGATCAGCAGCTCGATGACGCGCGAATTGGCATAGTAGATGTTCTGCGCGCTATGCAGGATCTCCGCGAACTGGATCACGCTCGCCAGCGAGGTGAGCTTCACCATGCCGATGAACTCGTTGCCGATCGGCGGCACGATCACGCGCATGGCCTGAGGCATGATGATCCGCCGCAGCAGCTTCAGCCGCGTCATGCCCAGCGTCTGCGCTGCCTCGTACTGGCCGTTATCGACCGAGAGCAGGCCGGCCCGGACCACTTCCGCAGTGAAGGCCCCTTGCTGGATGCCGAGCCCCAGCAGCGCCGCGACGAAGGGCGTCATCACGTCGACGGTCTTGAACGAGAACAGGCCGGGAATGCCGATGGTCGGGAAGACCAGGGCGAGGTTGAACCAGAGCAGCAATTGCAGCAGCGCCGGCACGGCCCGGAAGAACCAGATATAGCCGATCGCCGTCTTCGACAGCACGGGATTGGCCGAGAGGCGCATCACCGCGAAGACGACGCCGAGCGTAATGCCGAGCAGCATCGCCAGGATGGCCATGACGATCGTGTTGACGAGCCCCGTCAGGATGGCCTGCACGGTCAGGAATTCGGCGACATAATTCCACTCGATCTGGCCGACCGCGAAGGCGCGCACGATCGCGGCGAGCGCAAGGCAGACGACCGCCGCGCCGACGATCCGGCCGAAATGCCGGCGTGGGACGATGATGAGGTTTTCGGGTTCAGCGATCATCTGGCCTCGATGGCTTGAGGTCGTCGGAAAAGGCGATGAGTAGGTGAAAGGCTCGCAGCCGCCTTAGGCGGCGATACCCGGCGCGATCAGCAGGATCTTTCCGACATGGCTGCCGCTTTCCATGTAGCGATGCGCGGCGGCGGCCTCCGCCAGCGGAAAGCTGCGGTCGATGACGGGCCGGATGCGCCCCCCGGCCAGATGCGGCCACAGATCGCGCAGAACCCCGGCGACGATGCGCGCCTTGGCCGCGGGCGGCCGGTCGCGCAGCGAGGTCGTGAACAGTGCGGCACGCTTGCGCATCATGGCGCCGAGATTGACCTCGGCGTCACGACCGCCCTGCAGGCCGATCGTGGTGATGCGTCCGTCGAAGGCGAGTGCCGCGACGTTCCGGCCGAGATAGGCGGCGCCCATATTGTCGAGAATGACGTCGACGCCATGCCCGCCGGTCTCCGCTTCGATGACGGCGACGAAATCCTCTTCGGCATAGGATATCGCACGGTCGGCGCCAAAGTCGCGGCAGCGCCGCTGCTTGTCCAGACTGCCGGCCGTCGCGAAGACGCGCGCACCGATCGCCTTGCCGGCCTGGATGGCGAAGGAGCCGATGCCGCCGGCGCCGCCATGGACGAGCAGGCTCTGGCCGGCCCGGAGGCCACCAATGTCGAGAATGTTCGACCAAACCGTGCAGGCCGCTTCGGGCAGCGCGGCGGCTTCCGTCAGGTCGATGCCGGCCGGGACCGGCAGCACCTGCGCTGCCGGCGCCACAACGAAGCTGGCATAGGCTCCGCTCGAAACCAGGGCGCAGGCGGGATCGCCAACACTCCAGCCGCTCACCCCCGCTCCGATTTCCGCGACGGTGCCCGAGCATTCGTAGCCGATGATCCGCGGCAGGCTCTGCTCGATGCCGTAGGTGCCGCGACGCTGCAGCAGATCGGCATAGTTCAGGGCTGCTGCATGAACGCGCAGCACGACCTCGCCCGGTCCGGCGCACGGGACCGGGGCATCGTCCCAGACCAGTGCCTGCGGATCGCCGAAGCGTGCCAGCATCACGGCCTTCATCCGCCGGCCGCCGGCGCCGATCTCGTGGGTCGGCATCACTGGCCGGCGTCGATGGTGGGCTCGGAAAGGCTTTGCCGCTCAAGGCCGAATTTCTTCAGGGCCTGCTGGTAGCCGCCGTTCTTCATCACGGTCGCGGTCGCCTTGGCGACGGCGTCGCGCAATTCGCTGTTCTTCTTCTCGAAGGCGAGGCCGAACAGCGTCTTGTTCAGCGGTTCGCCGACGAAGGCGTAGGTGTTCGGCTCGTCGGCCATCAGATAGGCGACGTATTCCGGGCCGAGTACGGCGGCATCCAGCCGGCCCTGCTTGAGTTCGAGCCGCGTCGCGGTCGCGCCGGCCGTGCCGTTCACCGTGATCGCGGGCTTGCCGGTGCCGGCGCAGTTCTTCTCGCTCCAGGCCGCTGTCACCGGCATGTAGCTCGTGGTGCGCGGCGCGCCGACCGTCTTGCCGCACAGATCGGCATTGCTCTTCAGTTCGCCGGCCTTGGCAGCCAGGGCAAAAGGCTGCGCGCCGGTGGCGAGATAGTCGATGAAGGTGAGCTTGTCGCGGCGGGAGGGCAGGTCGCTGATCGCGGTGCCGATCATGTCGATGCGGCCGGTCGTCAGCGAGGTCATGAGCTGCTCGAAGCTCATCTCCTCCCATTTGACCGAGACGCCGAGTTCCCGAGCGATCGCATTGACGAGCTCGACATTGAAGCCGGCCCGCTCATTGGTCTTCGGGTCCTTGTAGGCCATCGGCGGATAGGTGGTCTCGATGCCGACGACGATCTGCCCGGCCGATTTGAGCCCGGCGGGTAGCGGGATGCTACCCTGCTGGGCAGAGGCCGGTGCCGCGGCCGCAAGGCCGAGTGCCAGTGTGAATGCTGCTGCCGGAAGATAGCCTCCGGCTGACATCTGGGCGGTCATTGTGGTTCCCCGTTTTGTCGGCTGGCGAGATCGCAGGTCCGGGAGGCCGTCGCGTTCGGCAGCTGGACGCCCTTTCGATCGGCGTCGCAGTGATCTTAGCGGGCGCGCTTCGGAACGGGACCGCAGCGCGCTATGATTTATTTCCGGCCGCTATTCGGCGGGCTTATACACACGGCGGTTAGCGATGGTGCGCTACCGGATCGACCTGCCGTAGCAGGAGCGAAAGATGCGGGGCAGCGCGGCGCCTCTTCGATTCAGCGGAGTCATGGCAGAGCCGAGAACCTGATAGCCGGCCGAATTGCCTGTAGGGCCGCTGTGGCGCCTCTGAAATCGTCGGGTGTCGACGAAGGGGACCGCCAGCAGGCGCCACTCAAGATCGCACGCGGGCAGAATGCGCTTTCGATGAACGGCAGCTTGCAATAGGCGCCGCCAATCCGGTAAACGCGGCTTCCTCCTGCCCTTCGATGTGCCGATTTTGAGTGCTCGGCCCGAGTTTGCCGAGCCGGAGCTCACCATTCACGTGAAGATGTCGGCGACGGCTCGTCGAGGCGATCACCGACGGCATGTACCACCCGTCGGTGAAGGAGAAGATGACCGAGCTTGAAGCCCACAAGGCGGAGCTGACCGCCCTGCTCGCGGATGGCCCCAGTGGATACGCCCGACTTTCTGCCGAACGCTGCGACGATCTCTGTGAGCAAGGTCGCGGCGTGGCGGGCGCGCTGGGCCAGTCCGACGAGCGGCCTGAGGCGGCGGATGCCTGCGGATGCTGATTGAGCGGATCGTTCTGACGCGGGTCCGGTCCGTTGCGCGGTTTTCGGGGCGCTGCGTGGGAACGGGGCGCCAGCTCGTTGTTTGGCTCTGCGCGATTTTGGCGGGGTTGCCGGGGAGCGGCT
>NZ_CAMFJF010000043.1 GCF_945956895.1 uncultured Allobosea sp.
GCCGCCGTCTGCATCGCAGCAACCGTCAGCTACTGGTTATGAGTCCGAACCCTAGTCCTTCCACCCCAGTCTCTGGGCCTCGGGGTTTCTTATCCAGCGAGATCCCTTATTTTTAGAGAAGGGACTTCAGTTGTCCCAGGGAGAAATCGATTCCTTGTAGGCATCCTGCTTCCCGATCGGGAGGGTCTCCCTCGGGGCTGCCTCGAGGGTGGGGCCAAGGTTCAGCCGCGCATAGTCCCGAATCTTGACCCTTCCCATCGCATCCTTCCCGAATGCGCTGCGCTTCCGGTCAGTCAACCAAGCCGGAATGCGTGGGAACACGTCATCGGCCTCCGTGTCGCTCAGGAACCCTGACGCGAACACCTCGTGCCTACGTGAGCACCATCAACAAATCGCTGGAACTCTTTCCGCCATCGTGACCCATGCCGTTCGGTGGCTGGACCGGCTTGCCGCAGATCGTGTTCGCAAGCGGCAAAGTGCGCTGCACAAGGTCAGGTCGGACATGGTTGACAAAGCGGTAGGGCGAGTCTTTTATTGGTGTGCAAACAAATTTCATCGCCCGCTGGAACGTCAAAAGGCGACATTGGGCCTTGATCGGGAGAGAGCCATGAAGTTCGTCGCTGGCCGCAAGGCCCGAAGCATGCTTGCCGTCTTGGCCGCACTTTTCATCCAGACAAACGTGAAGGCGGAGGAGATTTCCGTCACGCAATGGGGCGCCAGTCTCTACGGCGCGCCTTATGCCGTTGCAATGGAAAAGGGCCTCTTCAAGAAGGCCGGCATCGACATCACCGGCATCCTCGGCTCGGGAGGCGGCGGAACCACCGTCCGCAACATCCTGGCGAGCGACACGCCCTACGGTGAGGTCGCCGTCTCGGCGGCGCTGGCGGCGAAGGCGCAAGGGCTCGACATCATCATCGTAAACACCGGCACGCGCAGCGTCGCCGAAGCCTCGATGGTGACGATGCCGGATTCGGGCATCAAGAGCGTCGAGGATCTGGTCGGCAAGAAGATTGCGATCACTTCGCCGAAGGGCGTGTCCGAAATGCTCTTCCTGATGGTGCTGAAGGAAAAGAACATCGACGCGTCCAAGGTCCAGAGGGTCGCAGCCGGAGGCTATGTGCCGGGGCTCACGATGATGGAACAGGGCGGCGTCGTCGCTTCCGTGCTGATCGAGCCGCTATCGATCATCCGCAAGGACAAGTATCGTCCCGTCTACAAGGCCGGTGAGGTGCTTAAGCCCATGACGACATCCGTCGGCATCACGACGAGCAAATTCGCCAAGGAACACCCCGACAAGCTCAAGGCGATCATCGCTGGCCGGCGCGCCGGCGTCCAGGCGATCTACAAGGACCCCGCCGAAACGGCTAAGATCATCGAGCCTCTCTACAAGCTCGATTCGCCGATCGCGAAAGAGGCGGTCGACAACATGATCGGGCCGCAGATGTGGAGCGAAGGCGAATTCAATGTCGCCGAGCTCAATCGCATGGTGGAGGGGCTCAAGCTCATCGGCGAGGTCAAGGCCGATGTCGACTGGTCGACCCTGCTCGACAAGTCCTACCTGCCGGCTGATCTGCAGGCGAAGCAATGAGCGTGGCCGCTGCGAAGGTGAGCGTCGTGTCTCCGACGGTGTCCGACAGCCCTGCCGCCGTCCACGCCCGCCTTCGCGGCGTCACCCGGGTCTTCCGGCTTCCGAAGGGCGAGCTCCATGCGCTCGGGCCGGTGGATTTGGATCTCGGCAGGGGGGAGTTCTTCTCCGTGGTCGGTCCGTCCGGTTGCGGCAAGTCGACCCTGCTCGACATCCTCGCGGGGTTGAGCCGCCCGCAGGCCGGCACGGCCGAGTTCGAGGGGCGCTCGATCCAGGACGTCCCGGATGGCGTAGGCGTCGTCTTCCAGGAGGACGCCTCCTTTCCATGGCTCAGCGTCCGCGACAACGTCGCCTTCGGCCTGCGCCGCGCCGGCGTCGATCCGGCTGAAATCGAGCGGCGGGTCGACTACGCGATCGGCTTCATGGGGCTCAAGGATTTCGCATCCTCCTATCCCGTGCAGCTGTCGGGCGGCATGCGCCAACGGGTCTGCATCGCCAGGACCCTGGTGATGCAGCCCAGGCTCATCCTTCTCGACGAGCCCTTCGGCGCCCTCGACCAGCAGACGCGGTTGCTGATGGGCGACGAGCTTCTGCGGCTCTGGCGGGAGACCGGCGCGACCGTGCTGCTGATCACCCACGCTCTCGACGAGGCGGCGATGCTGTCGGACCGCGTCGGCGTGATGTCGACCCGCCCGGGCACCTTCATCGACTTCGTCGAGACGGGCTGGGAGCGGAACCGCGACAGCCGGGTCGTCTCGACCCCGCATTTCGGCGACATCACCGCGCGCCTCTGGGAGAAGCTGCGCGTCGAGGCCCTGAAGATCATGTCCTCCGGGAAGGCCTGAGTGATGTCGGAGAGTTGGCTGCGCATTCTCGTGGTGGCCCTGCTGATCGGGCTGGTCGAACTCATGAGTCGCACCGGCGTCATCCCGCTCCAGGTGATGATTCCGCCTTCACAGATGGTCGTCGAGCTCGGCTGGATCCTCGCTTCGGGCGAGTTCGCCAACGACATCGTGCTGAGCTTCACCAACGTCGCGATCGCGGCGCTGCTCTCGGTCCTGATCGGCTTCGTCGCCGGGCTGGTCATCCATTCGCTGCCCAGCTTGCGGGATGCGCTCGAGCCGCTGCTGGCGAGCTACTATGCCATCCCGACCTTCGTGTTCTATCCGATCTTCATCACCCTGTTCGGGGTCGGCTCGGCCTCGATCATCGCCATCGCTATCCTGCTGGCCGTCGTCTCGATGATCACCGCGACGCTGAACGGGGTCGATCGCATTCCTCGCGTCCTGCGCAAGACGGCGCAGGTCTACCGGATGCCCCGCCTCAAGACGGCGCTCCTGATCGAACTGCCGGCCGCGGCGCCCTATCTGTTCACGGGCGTCAAGCTCTCCGTCGCCTATGCCTTCATCGGCGTGATCGCCTCCGAGTTCATCCTGTCCGGCGCGGGTATCGGCTATGCGATCGCCTATGCCTACAACAACTTCGAGAACCGGCACATGTACGCGCTGATGCTGCTGATCCTCGTGACGGTCACCATCGTCAACACGGCGCTCAATCACATCGACAGGCGCCTTCAGGCGCGCAGGCAGCGGTGAGGCCATGCCGAAATTCGTCGGAACAGCTCTCGTCCTCATCTCCTGCGTCCTGCTCTGGCAGGCGCTCCATCTGCTGGTCGGCGAATCCTCCCTGGCCTCTCCGCTGCGAACCTGTGCCAAGCTCGCCGCGTTGGTCGTCACTGGCGAGTTCTGGGCGAATGTCGCCGAGACCATGCGGGCCTTCGTCTCGGCCTTCGCGATCTCGCTGACCGGCGGCATTCTCCTCGGCATCGTGCTGGGTGCGCGCCGGCTGGCCGGCAACGTCGCCGAGCCCATCCTGGTCACGCTCTATTCGATCCCGAAGGTGGTGCTCTATCCGCTCGTGCTGCTTTGCTTCGGCCTCGGCATCTCCGCCAAGATCGCCTTCGGCGTGATGCACGGGCTGATCCCGATCACCCTGTTCTCGATGAACGCGATCCGGCAGATGAAGCCGGTCTACGGCCGGACGGCCCAGGTGCTGCGGCTCTCGCCCACGCAATCGGCGTTCACCGTCATCCTGCCGGCCATCCTGCCGGAGGTGATCTCGGGCGTGCGCCTCGGCTTTTCGCTGACGCTTCTCGGTGTGCTGATCGGCGAGATGTTCGCCTCGCAGCGCGGCCTCGGCTTCATGCTCATGAGCGCCATCAATATCGGCCAGATCGACACCATCATGGCCGTCGCGCTGCTGCTGACGGTCGTCGCCGTGACCTGCAACAGCCTGCTGCTCCTGCTCAATCAGAGAATGGGTTATCGCTGAGCCGGCGCGCGAGGGCGTCTCGGCAGGGCTTGGTCCTTGGCTAACGAATTCCCCGGTGCTGCCGTCTGCCCGTCCCAGCAGCCCGCAGACGCGTGGGCCGATATGGGGCAGCCGTGTGCCGCCGAGGCCGTTTGGGACGGATCGGCGAGGGGTTTGTCTTTGGCTCGCGAATTATCAGTTAAGTAACTGATTTTATTGTATAAGTCTGAACCGCCCCGGGTTTGTCGGAGGCCCCAACTCCTGAGAGGATGGGGCTATGATGAGCAAGACGACGAACAAGTTCTCGCCTGAGGTGCGCGCCCGCGCGGTGCGGATGGTGCTGGATCACGAGGCCGAGCATCCGTCGCGCTGGGCGGCGATCATGTCGATTTCGGGCAAGATCGGCTGCACGGCGCAGACGCTGAACGAGTGGGTCAAGAAGGCCGAGATCGACAGTGGCCGCAAGCCCGGGCTGACGACGGACATGGCGGCCAAGCTCAAGGCTCTCGAACGCGAGAACCGGGAGCTTCGGCAGGCCAACGAGATCCTGCGCAAAGCGTCAGCGTATTTTGCCCAGGCGGAGCTCGACCGCCGACACCGGTCATGATGGCCTTCATTGACGACCACCGCGGGGCCTATGGGGTCGAGCCGATCTGCAAGGTGCTGCCGATCGCCCCGTCAACCTACCGTGAGCATGTCGCCAGGCGGACCGATCCGGGGAAGCTGTCGGCTCGGGCGAAGCGGGACCTGGAGCTGAAGCCGCAGATCGAGCGCGTGTTCGGGGAGAACTTCGAAGTCTATGGCGTGCGCAAGGTCTGGCGACAGATGTTGCGCGAGGGGTTCGACGTCGCCCGCTGCACGGTCGAACGCCTGATGGCCGATCTTGGCCTGCAAGGTGTCATTCGCGGCAAGCCGATCCGCACGACCGTCCAGGACAAGGCCGCGCCGTGCCCGCTGGACCATGTCAACCGGGTGTTCCATGCGCCGGCGCCGAACCGGCTCTGGCTCTCGGACTTTACCTACGTCTCGACCTGGTCGGGCTTCGTCTATGTCGCCTTCGTGATCGACGCCTATGCTCGGCGGATCGTTGGTTGGAGAGTGTCGCGGACGGCCCATGCCAGCTTCGTGCTCGACGCGCTGGAGCAGGCCTTGCACGAGCGACGGCCCGTCCATCGTGGCGGCCTCGTGCATCATTCCGACAGGGGTTCGCAATACGTCAGCATTCGATACACCGAGCGCCTCGCCGAGGCCGGTATCGAGCCCTCGGTCGGCAGCGTCGGCGACTCTTATGACAACGCTCTCGCCGAGACGATCAACGGACTCTACAAGGCCGAGCTGATCCATCGGCGCGGACCTTGGCGAAGCTTCGAGGCAGTCGAGTTCGCCACGCTGACCTGGGTCGACTGGTTCAACAATCGCCGGCTGCTGGAGCCCATCGGCAACATCCCGCCGGCCGAAGCCGAGGAACGCTATTACGCCATGCTGGACGAGCCAGCCATCGCGGCGTGACTCAAACGAAACGGCCTCCGGCGAACCCGGGGCGGTTCAGTCAGCCAGATTGCCGCAGATTTGATCTCGCCTTTTTCATTTGTAAACGCACAATCATCTCGTTTGTATGCATACTAAAACGAGGGGAGTGCAGGCAATGAGATTCAGGATCTTCGCAGGGCTGACGTTGTCGCTCATGGGGTTGGCGGCACCGCAGTTCGCCCGGGCCGAATATGCGGTCAAGGAAGTCGGAAGCTTCTATATCGGCGGTCAGGAACAGGCGGTCTCTGGCCAGCCCATATCCGAGATCGCGACCACGCCCGGAATGCGGCCGTTCCGCTACGATCCGAACGGCGAGTTCGAAGTCGGCCAGATGTATGTGCAATATGTCAGACAGGCGCGTCCCAGATCGCCCCTGCCGTTGCTGATGTGGCATGGCGGCGGCCTGACCGGGGTGACCTGGGAGACTAAGCCGGACGGCAAGCCTGGCTGGCAGCAATACTTCCTCAATGCGGGCTACGACGTCTATGTCTCGGATTCGGTGGAGCGCGGCCGGGCGAGTTGGTCGCGGCTCTATGACGGCCCGCCGATCTTCCGGACGAAGAAGGAAGGCTGGGAGCTGTTCCGCATCGGGCCACCGGATTCCTACAGTGCCGATGCCGCGAAGCGGGCGAGCTATCCGGGCGTCCAGTTCCCGAAGGAGGATTTCGACCAGTTCACCAAGGAATTCACGCCGCGCTGGCTGACCAACGATGCCCGCTCGATCGCGGCCTATCAGCAGCTGGTGGACAAGGTCTGCCCTTGCATCGTCGTCGTCCACAGCCAGGGCGGCTTCTTCGGCTACAACGCCGCGCTGAACAATCCAGAGAAGATCAAGGCGCTCGTCCTCGTCGAGCCGTCGGGAGCGCCGGACCCGGCCAAGATCGAGGTGGCGAAGCTCAAGAGCGTGCCGATGCTGGCGATCTGGGGCGACAACATCAAGGGGCACCCGCTCTGGCAGAACTTCGCCGCGCCGAGTGCTCGCCTGCGCGAGGCGGTGCAGGTTTCCGGCGGCACCTTCGACTGGGTGAGCCTCCCGGATGCCGGCATGACCGGCAATACGCATATGATGATGATGGACAAGAACTCGGACCAGATCGCCGATCTGGTGCGCGATTGGCTGACCAAGCACGGCTTGTGAGAAGCACAGGCCCGGCGGCGGCCCGATGCCACGCCGGGCCTGATGCGCCTCAACGGGCGGCGGCAGCCACCTCCTGATCGATGAGGTAGCAATCCGAGCTTTCGGCCAGCCGCTTCGCCTCGTCGAGATCGGCCGGCGCGCCGGCATGGATCGCGAAGAGCGGCTCCCCGGCCTCGACTCGGTCGCCGACGCCGCGCTTCAGGTCGACGCCGGCCGATTTGTCGAAGGGGGCTCCGGCCCGGCGCGCGAGACCGGCGATGGCCCAGCCGTCGATCTCCCGGATGACGCCCGAGCGAGCGGCCCTGACCGTGTGGACGAGCAGGCCGGGCGCGGCGGGCGCGGCATGCCGTCCCTGCGCGTCGATAATGGCTTCGAAGGATGCCAGGGCGGCACCGCTTTCGAGTAGTGCGACGGCGCGGGCATGGCCGGCCTCGACGGAGGCGATCTGCGGATCCCAGGCCAGGATGCGGCTCGCGAAGAACAGCGCCTTCCCGACGAGGTCGGCGGGAGCCTGCGGATTCCGGCTCAGCACCCAGCGGACGTCGCGCACCTCCAGGGCCGGGCCGATGCCGCGCCCGATCGGTCTGGTGCCGTCGGTCGGATGAGCCTCGACGACGAGGCCAAGCCCGCGGCCGACGAGCTCGAACAGGCGCGCGAGATCGGTCGCCTCTTCCAGAGAGCGGAGCTTGGCACGGGGGCCGTAGGGCAGGTCGACGATGACATGGGTCGAGCCCGCGGTGAACTTCTTCGACAGGATCGAGGCGACCGACCAGCGGTTCGAGTCGATGCCGAGCGGGCGGGTGATCGCGTTCATCACGTCGTCGACGATCGAATGGTTGAGGCGGCCGTTCCAGGCGATGCAGGCGCGGGCCTGTTCGACGCAGCGGCGCAGCCGGACGGAATCGAGATCGACGTCGGCCAGCACCTCCATCGCATCGGCAGTGCCGGCAGCCGAGGTGATGGCCCGCGAGGAGGTCTTGGGCATCAGGAAACCGCCATGGGCGGCGATGATCGGCACCACGATCAGGGTGATCCGGCTGCCGGGGATGCCGCCCATCGAGTGCTTGTCGACGACGATTCCGTCCGGCCAGTTGATCCGCTGCGAAAAGCGCGTCCGGACGCGCGCGAGCGAGGTCACCTCTTCGTCGGCCAGCCTCTGTGTGGCGGCGACCAGGAAGGCAGCGACCTCCGAATCAGGATAGCGCGATTCGACGATGTCGCGGATCAGCAGATGATATTGCGCTTCCGACAGCGTGCCGCCGCGCAGCTTGTGCATGAGGGCTTCGCGGCTCTCGGGCGAAGGGGTGCGCCGGATCGCGATCTCGCTGCCTTCGGGCAAGCCGAGCTCCTCGAAGGCTTCACCCGAAAGGCCGATCTCGTTGGGAGCCAGCAAATCGGCGCGATCGACCGCCTGCACCTCCGTGCGGATGGCCGCTTCGCCGCTCGTGAGCTCGATCTTTCCCGGCCCCAGATAGTCGCGTCCATCAATGATACCGCCGATCGGAAGATAGGCGCAGTGCCGCCTCCCGGCGATCAGGGGCATCCGCTTCAGACTCAGATAATTGGCGACGCTCTCTACAGCCGCCACGAAGCGTTCGACGCCGACGGTCAGCGCGCCGTCATTGGCAACCTCGACGCGGCGGATGCCGTCCGGCGGTGGTTCGACGATGCGGGCGAGACGTTGCCGGATCGTCGCCTCGTCCTCCCGCCCGCGCCCGGCGATGCGCTGGGCCAGCACGTCCGGCGGCGCGGTCACCTCGACGACCACAAGCCGGGAGACACGGCTCGCGAGTGCGCCGATGACGGCCCGCGAGCCGTTGGCGACGATGTTCCTGCCGGCTGCCAGCTCGTCGCCCAGCGTCGCCGGCAGGCCGTAGCTCAGGCCGTGTGCCTCCCAGTCGATGAGGAATTGCCCGGCCGCGCGGCGGGCCTCGAACGCGGCCGGGGTCGCCGCCTCGTGGTCCTCGCCAGGAGAGCCGGCCGGGCGCGTGATCGTACGCCGGGCGAAGACGTAGCGGCCGGTCGCCTCCAGGCTCGGCCGGGCGCCTGCCATCAAGGCATCCTTGCCGGCCCCGCTTGGGCCGACGACGAGGAACAGCGTGCCGGAGCGCATGATTGCGGCTCAGGCCTCGTCGAGGCCGATATCCACTGCGATCGCCGCCTGTGTGATCTTGCTGGTGGAGATGTAGTCCACGCCGGTCTCGGCGATGGCACGGATGGTGTCGATCCGGATGCCGCCGGAGGCTTCCACCTTGGCGCGGCCGCCGATGATGCCGACCGCCTCGACCATGTCCTTGACCGACATGTTGTCGAGCATGATGACGTCGACATTGGCTGCGACCGCCTCGGCGACCTGCTTGAGATTGTCGCACTCGATCTCGAGCTTGGTCAGGACCGGCAGCTTCCTGCGTGCCCGCTCGACCGCCGCCGCGATGCTGCCGCAGACGGCGATGTGGTTGTCCTTGACCATCACGCCGTTGTCGAGGCCGAGCCGGTGGTTGAGGCCCCCGCCGCAGGTCACGGCATGCTTCTCCATCATGCGCAGGCCGGGCGTGGTCTTGCGGGTGTCGATCAGCCGCGCCTTGGTGCCCTCGATTGCGGCGACGTAGCGGGCCGTCTCGTTGGCGATGCCGGACAGGCGCTGGGCGATGTTGAGGGCGGTGCGCTCCGCCGTCAGCACGCTGCGGGCGGCACCCTCCACCTCGACGAGAACGGCGCCCTTCTCGACCCGGTCTCCGTCCTTGGCGCGCAGCTTGACCTTCAGCGTCGGGTCGTAGCGCTGGAAGACGCGTGCCGCCACCTCGATGCCGGCGACGATCATCGGCTCGCGGGCGTTCATGAAGAACGCACCGACTTCGTCGGGCTCGATCATCACCTGCACGGTCAGGTCGCAGGCGCCGATATCCTCGGTTAGCCAATGGTCGATCAAACGGTCGGTGGCGAAAACGTCATACATGGAAGCCCCTCGTGTTCTCGAACCAAAGAATGTTTGTGTGCTAACAATAAAACTGGCCGTGCTGCGTTGTCAATCGATCATCTCGACAGGGATTCGCTGTCTGGCGGCCTGCAGAACAGGGTTGGCGGACAGCGTCAATCGCCGAGCTTGGCAAGCTCGGCTTCGAGTTCCGGCATGATGGTGAAGAGATCGCCGACCAGGCCGTAATCGGCAACCTGGAAGATCGGCGCCTCCTCGTCCTTGTTGATCGCGACGATGACTTTCGAATCCTTCATGCCGGCGAGATGCTGGATCGCGCCGGAAATGCCGACGGCGATGTAGAGGTCGGGCGCCACGACCTTGCCGGTCTGGCCGACCTGCCAGTCGTTGGGGGCGTAGCCGGCATCGACCGCAGCGCGGGAGGCGCCCATGGCGGCCCCTAGCTTGTCGGCGACCGGCTCGATCACCTTGCCGAAATTCTCGGCCGAGGCGAGGGCGCGGCCGCCGGAGATGATGATCTTGGCCGAGGCGAGCTCCGGACGGTCGGACTTGGCGACTTCCTCGCCCTTGAAGCTCGACAGGCCGGCATCGCCGGCGCTCGCGACGCTCTCGATCGGAGCGCTGGCGGCGCCGTCTGCGGTCGCCTGGAAGGAGGCGCCGCGCACGGTGACGACCGTCTTGGCGTCGGTCGCCTGCACCGTCTGGATGGCGTTGCCGGCATAGATCGGCCGCTCGAACGTGTCGGGCGCGACGACCTTGGTCACTTCCGAGACCTGCATCACGTCGAGCAGGGCGGCGACGCGCGGCATGACGTTCTTGCCGGTGGTGGTGCCTGGCGCGACGATGGCGTCATAGGGGCCGGCGAGCGAGACGATCAGGGCCGAGAGCGGCTCGGCGAGGCGATGCTCGTAAGACGCATCCTCGGCGTGGAGCACCTTCTCGACGCCGTCGAGCCTGGCGGCGGCCTCGGCGACGGCCTTGGCGTCGTGGCCGGCCACCAGGACATGCACGGGCGCGCCTAGCTGTTTCGCAGCGGTCAGGGCCTTGCGGGTCGCCTCATTGAGGCTCTTGTTGTCGTGCTTGGCGAGAAGCAGCGTCGTCATGATCAGAGAACCCCTGCTTCGTTCTTCAGCTTCGAGACGAGTTCGGCGACGGAGCCGACCTTGATGCCGGCGGAGCGTCCGGGCGGCTCGCTCGTCTTCAGCACCTTGAGGCGCGGTGTCACGTCGACGCCGAGCGTCTCGGCCGATGTCTCGTCGAGCGGCTTCTTCTTGGCCTTCATGATGTTGGGCAGCGAGGCGTAGCGCGGCTCGTTCAGGCGCAGGTCGGTGGTGACGATCGCCGGCAGCGCGACCGAAAGCGTCTGCAGGCCGCCATCGACCTCGCGGGTGACCTCGGCCGAGCCGTCGCCGAGCACGACCTTGGAGGCGAAGGTCGCCTGCGGCCAGTCGAGCAGCGCGGCGAGCATCTGGCCGGTCTGGTTGGAATCGTCGTCGATCGCCTGCTTGCCGAGGATGACGAGCCCGGGCGCCTCCTGCTCGACCAGCTTCTTCAAGAGCTTGGCGACGCCGAGCGGCTCGACCGCGCCATCGACCTTGACCAGGATGCCGCGGTCGGCGCCCATGGCCAGGCCGGTGCGGATGGTCTCGGCCGCCTGCGCCGGGCCGATCGAGACCACCACCACCTCGCTCGCCTTGCCCGCCTCCTTCAGCCGCAGCGCCTCCTCGACGGCGATCTCGTCGAACGGGTTCATCGACATCTTCACATTGGAAAGCTCGACGCCAGACCCGTCCGCCTTCACACGGATCTTCACATTGTAATCAACTACCCGCTTAACAGGCACAAGAAGCTTCATCCGACGTCCTTTCGACCTATATGAAAAGCCGGCTCACTTTTCGACGAAGGCGCGCTCGATGACGTAGTCGCCGGCCTCGCCGTGATTGCCTTCCTGAAGACCGCGCTCCTCGAAAATGGCCTTGAGATCGACCAGCATCTGCGGTGAGCCGCAAAGCATGAAGCGGTCGCCCTGCGGATCGAAACCCGGCTGCTCGATATCGGAGAAGAGCTGGCCGGAGACGAGCAGGTCCGTGATCCTGCCGCGGTTGCGGAAGGGCTCGCGCGTCACGGTCGGATAGTAGATGAGCTGTTCGCGGATCATCTCGCCGAGGAACGCGTCCTGCGGCAACGCACTCTCGATGCGCTCGCCATAGGCGAGCTCGGCAACCTGCCGGCAGCCATGGACGAGAACGACCTTGCCGAAGCGCTCATAGGTCTCGGGGTCGCGGATCAGCGAGAGGAAGGGGGCAAGCCCCGTGCCGGTGCCGAGCAGGAAGAGGCGCTTGCCGTCCTTGAGATTGTCGAGGACGAGCGTGCCGGTCGCCTTCTTGCCGACGATGATCGGGTCGCCGACCTTGAGATTCTGCAGGCGGGAGGTGAGGGGGCCGTCCGGCACCTTGATCGAGAAGAACTCGAGGTTCTCGTCGTAGTTCGTGCTGGCGACGCTGTAGGCGCGCAGCAGCGGCTTCTCGTCGACCTTGAGACCGATCATCGTGAACTGGCCGTTCTTGAAGCGGAAGGTCGTGTCCCGCGTGGTCGTGAAGCTGAACAGCGTGTCGGTCCAGTGATGGACGCTGAGCACGCACTCCTCGTAAAAATTGCTCATCGGTTCGTCCTTCGGGAGAGGGGCTTCAGGCTTCGAGCGCTTCGGGCAGGAATTTCAGCTTGTCCGGCACACCCTTCCAGGCGTCTGCATCCGGCGGCGCGTCGCGCTTATCGGTGATGTTGGGCCATTGCGCGGCGAGGCGGCCGTTGAGGGCGATCCAGCGTGAAGCATCCTCCGCGGTCTCGGAGATGATCGCCTCGGCCGGGCATTCGGGCTCGCAGACGCCGCAATCGATGCATTCGTCCGGGTTGATGACCAGCATGGTCTCGCCCTCGTAGAAGCAGTCCACCGGGCAGACCGCCACGCAGTCTGTGTATTTGCAGCGGATGCAGGCTTCGGTCACTGCAAAAGCCATATGCGTTCCTCCTGCTTGACAGGCAGAAAAGCGAGGATCAAACTCGTTCGTATACAAACGATATGCCGACTCGAACTTATGTTGTCAATCGGTCAGGTTGACGGTTCGCGATCGTCGATAACGAGGCGGGACAGATGGCTGAAGTGCAGGCTGCGGGGACCAATCCGGACCACAAGCTGGTGATCCGCAACATCGGGCTGCTGCTCAGCGGGGACATAGCCAATCCCATCCTCGACGCCGATACGGTGGTCGCTATCGGCGGCAGGATCGCCGCCGTCGGCCGCTTCAAGGACCTCGACACCGACAAGGCCGACAGCGTCATCGACGCCAACGGCACGGTGCTGCTGCCGGGGCTGATCGACAGCCATGTCCACCCGGTCGCGGGCGACTGGACGCCGCGCCAGAATCAGCTCGGCTGGATCGACTCGACCATGCATGGCGGCGTCACCACCATGATCTCGGCCGGCGAGGTGCATACGCCCGGCCGGCCGAAGGACGTCGTGGGCCTCAAGGCGATGGCGATTTACGCGCAGCGCTGCTTCGACGCCTTCCGGCCCGGCGGCGTGAAGATCCATGCCGGTGCGCCGGTGATCGAGCCCGGCATGGTCGAGCAGGATTTCAAGGACTTGGCCGAGGCCGGGGTGAAGCTGCTCGGCGAGGTCGGCCTCGGCGGGGTCAAGGACGGCGCGACGGCAAGGCAGATGGTCGCCTGGGCGCGCAAATACGGCATCCAGTCGACGATTCACACCGGCGGCCCCTCGATTCCGGGTTCCGGCCTGATCGGCGCCGACGTCGTGCTGGAGGCCGACACCGACGTCGTCGGCCATATCAATGGCGGGCATACGGCGCTGCCGGACAAGGAAATCCGCTGCATCTGCGAGGGCTGCAAGCGCGGCCTCGAGCTCGTCCATAACGGCAACGAGCGTTCCGCACTTTATACGCTGCGCCTCGCCCGCGAGATGGGGGAGCTGGAGCGCGTCATCCTCGGCACGGACGGGCCGGCGGGCTCTGGCGTACAGCCGCTCGGCATCGCCCGCATGGTCTCGCTGCTTTCCTCGCTCGGCGAGGTTCCGGCCGAAATCGCCTTCTGTTTCGCCACCGGCAACACGGCCCGGATGCGCAGCCTCGATTGCGGGCTGGTCGAGGTCGGCCGCGCCGCCGATTTCGTCTTCATGGACAAGGCCCAGCACTCGGCCGGGACGAGCTTCCTGAACAGCATCGAGCTCGGCGACCTGCCCGGCATCGGCATGGTGGTGATCGACGGTCTCGTCCGCTCCGGGCGCAGCCGCAACACCCCGCCGGCAGAGAAAGTGCCCACCGTCCTCGGCCATTGAGGCAGGCGCGGTGTCGTATGTCCGCCTCCGGCTGCGGGGGCGATTGCGGCCGCGACCGAATTGCCCTTATCCTCATTCGCATACGAACAATCATAAGGGGCGAACGGGTGCTGTCGGGTCCGCTGGGCAGAATGTCGGGCAGGGGCGGATGAGATCGGCCGGGCGGATCTTCGAGCTGCGCGTCAACGGCGCCGACTGCAGGGTCGAGGTCGAGCCCGAGACGCCGCTGCTGTTCGTCCTGCGCAACGACCTTTCGCTCAACGGCCCGAAGTTCGGCTGCGGGCTCGGCGAATGCGGTGCCTGCACGGTTCTGGTCGACGGGGTGGCGGCGCGGGCCTGCGCCTATCCGGTGCGCCTGGCCCGGGGCCGCGAGATCGTCACGCTGGAAGGGCTGGGGACGCTCGAAGCGCCACATCCGATCCAGCAGGCCTTCATCGACGCGCAGGCGGCCCAGTGCGGCTACTGCATCAACGGCATGGTAATGACGGCCAAGGCCTTCCTCGACGCGAAGCCGCGGCCGAGCGAGAGCGAAGTCCGCGAGGCGCTGCGCTACAACCTCTGCCGCTGCGGCACCCATGTCGAGATCGTGCAGGCCGTGATGCTTGCGGCCGAACGTGGCTGGCGCCGCGATGGAGCCGCGACCGAATGAGCTTCCTCGCGCCGCCGTCCAGACGCGAGCTCCTGAAACGAGGCGGCGTTATCGCTGTCGTCTCGCCCCGCAAGGGCGCGCCGGCAGGGGCGGCACCCGAGGACGGGCTCGACATCCATGTCTGCCTGACGGCGGAGGGGCGGGTCCTAGCCTTCTGCGGCCATGTCGATCTCGGCACGGGCATCCGCACGGCGCTCGCCCAGATCGTTGCCGAGGAGCTCGATTTTCCCTTCGCCGCCGTGGAGATGGTGCTCGGCGACACCGCCCAGACGCCGGACCAGGGCGCGACCATCGCCAGCGAGACGATCCAGGTGACATCGATCCCGATGCGGATCGCCGCCGTCCAGATCCGCCGCCAGCTCGTCGCGCTCGCCGCCGCGGCCCTCGATTGCCCGGAGGAGGAGATCGCCGTCGCGGATGGTGTCGTCAGCCGGCGCGGAGAGGCGGCGTCTCCGCTCGGGCTCGGCCCTCTGCTCGGCAATCGCCGCATCATGCTGCCTCTGGCGGAAAGCGCAGCTTTCAAGCCGGTGGAGCAGCACGGCCTCGTCGGCAAGCCGGTCGCGCGGGTCGATATCCCGGCCAAGCTCACCGGCCGCTTTACGTATGTCCATGACGTGCGCGTGCCGGGCATGCTGCACGGCCGGGTCGTTCGCCCGCCCTATGCCGGCATCGATGCCGGAGAATTCGTCGGGCACAGCCTCGCGGCGGTCGACCGGACATCGATCGCCGGCATCCCGGGCATCCGCGCCGTGGTGGTCGAGGGCGATTTCGTCGGGGTCGTGGCCGAGCGCGAGGAGCATGCGGCCGCCGCGGCTGAGGCGCTGGTCGTCCGCTGGAAGGAATGGCCGGGATTGGCCACCGATCTCGGCGATGCGGGGAACGCGCTGCGCAAGCATCCCGCGACAGCCCGCAAGCTGGTCGATGAAGGCGATGTCGAGGCCGCGCTGGAGAGCCTCGAGAAGCGGCTCGACCGTACCTATGTCTGGCCCTACCAGATGCATGGCTCGATCGGCCCGTCCTGCGCCGTGGCCGATGTTCGCGCGGATGGCGTCACCGTCTGGACCGGCAGCCAGAACCCGTTCCCGCTTCAGGCCGATCTCGCACTGCTGACCGGCATGCCGGCCGAGAGCATCGAGGTCATCCGCCACGAGGCGGCGGGCTGCTATGGCCGCAACTGCGCCGATGACGTGGCGGCCGATGCCGTGCTGCTCTCGCGCGCGGTTGGCGCGCCGGTGCGCGTGCAGCTCACCCGCGAGCAGGAGCATCTCTGGGAGCCGAAGGGCGCAGCCCAGCTCGTCGACATCGCCGGCGGGCTCGGACCGGGCGGGGCGCTCGCAGCCTATGATTTCCACACGCGCTACCCGTCGAACGCCGCGCCGACGCTGGCGCTGCTGCTGACCGGGCGGATTCCGAACCGGCCCGCGACGCTGAAGATGGGCGACCGCACCGCGATCCCGTCCTACCGCTACGAGAACATGCGGATCACGGCCTACGACATGCCGCCGATCATCCGCGCGTCGTGGCTGCGCGGCGTCTCGGCGATGCCCAATGTCTTCGCCCATGAGAGCTATATCGACGAGCTCGCCCATGAGGCCGGCGTCGATCCGGTCGAGTTCCGCCTGCGCCACATCACCGACGAGCGCGCCGCCGAGCTGGTGAAGGCCACCGCCGCGCGCGCCGGCTGGGCACCGCATGTCGGCCCGCGGATGCAGGCCGATGGCGAGGGGATCCTGCACGGGCGCGGCTTCGCGCAGGCGCGCTACGTCCACGGCAATTGGCCGGGGGTGGGCGCGGCCTGGGCAGCCTGGGTCGCCGATGTCGCGGTCAACCGCGCGACCGGGGAGGTCACGGTCAGCCGCGTCGTCGTCGGGCAGGACACCGGCATGATGGTCAACCCGGCCGGCGTCCAGCACCAGATCCACGGCAACGTCCTGCAATCGACCAGCCGCGTGCTGCGCGAGGAGGTGACCTTCTCCGAGACGGCCGCCGTCGCCGCGCGCGAATGGGGCGCCTATCCGGTCCTGACCTTCCCGGAGCTGCCGGCAATCGACGTGATGCTGATGGAGCGCCAGCACGAGCCGCCGCTCGGCGCCGGCGAATCCGCCTCCGTCCCGAGCGCGGCGGCGATCGTCAACGCCGTCTACGACGCGACCGGCGTGCGCTTCCGCGAACTGCCGCTGACGCCGGAACGGGTGCTGGCGGGGCTGAACGGCAGGCCCGCTTTGGCGCCGCCTTCCGCGCCAAGACGCAGCAGCCGGCTCGCCTTCTGGAGCAGGCTCGGCGGGATGGCCGCCGCTGTCGCGACCTTCGTCGCCGTGTCGCTGCCGCTCACGCCCGAGATCGGCCCCATCGCCCGGCCTGATCCCGCAACATGGTCCGCCGCGACCATCGAGAAGGGCCGGCAGCTTGCGGCGCTCGGTGCCTGCGCGGTCTGCCATACCGGCAAGGATGGTGTGCCTTACGCTGGGGGCCTGGCGCTGGAGACGCCCTTCGGCACGATCATGACCACCAACATCACGCCCGATCCGGAGACCGGCATCGGCGGCTGGTCCTATCCCGCCTTCGAGCGGGCGATGCGCGCCGGCATCCACCGTGACGGGCGCCATCTCTATCCGGCCTTTCCCTATCCGAGCTTTGCGAAGGCGAGCGAGGCGGACCTTCAGGCGCTCTATGCCTTCCTGATGTCGCAGCCGGCAGTGTCGCGCGCCAACGAGCCGAGCAGGCTCGTCTTCCCTTTCAACTTGCGCCCGCTCATGGCCGGCTGGAACCTGCTGTTCAACCGCGGGCGGGAACTGGAGCCCGAGGCGGTGCGCTCGGCGGAATGGAACCGCGGCCGCTACCTCGTCGACGGGCTCGGCCATTGCGGCGCCTGCCATTCGCCGCGCAACGCGCTCGGCGCCGAGAAGGGCGGCAGGGCCTATCTGGCCGGCGGTGAGGCCGAGGGCTGGGAGGCACCGGCCCTGACATCCGCCTCGCGGACGCCGATACCGTGGAGCGAAGCGGAGCTCTACGCCTATCTGCGCAGCGGCCATGCCGCGCGCCACGGCACGGCGTCGGGGCCGATGGCGCCGGTGATCGAGGCGCTGAAGGGACTGCCGGACGCCGACATCCGGGCCATGGCCGTCTATCTGGCCTCGCTGAACACGGCTCTGCCGGAGCGTGAGGCGGCGGCGAAGGCCGACGTCATCCTCGAGGTGACCGCTTCCGCCGCCCATCTCGCGGCGTCACCAGCGGCCCGGCTCTATGAGGGCGCCTGCGCCGTCTGCCATGAGACGGGCCGGATTGTGCCGCTCGCCAACCAAGGGCCGGCTCTGGGCCTGAGCTCGAAGCTTCATGCCGCGACGCCGGCCAATCTCGTCAACATGCTGGTGCAGGGCGGCGGCCACGGCGCGGGCCAGATGCCGGCCTTCGGCCAGGCACTCGACGATCGCCAGATCGCGGATCTCGCCGCCTATCTGCGCGGCCGCTTCGCGCCGGGCCAGCCAGAGTGGCGCGATGTCGAGAAGGCGATCGAGAGGGCGCGGATTAGCCAGCGATAGGTCCGCCCGCGATGGCGCAGAACCGCGATCGCGGGCTCCGCGCTACCCGCGCTTGGTGGCGCCCCGGAAACGACTGCTCAGCGCAGCCCGTCCTCGCCCTTGATCTCGTCCGTCCTGAGACCGCCGACTCGCGGCAGCGGCCGCCCGGCGCTGGTCAGCACCACCGCGACCATGATCTCGTCGGCGCGCGGCGCGTCGGGAACGCGTACCTCCATGCCGTCGAAATGGCTGCGGACATAGGCCGCCGCCTTGTGGCCGAGCGGGACGTCGAGCACCACGCCCAGCGAGCCGCGCTTCTTGCTCGAGGGGATGAGCGCGGGCGCCTTGCCGAGCAACTTGCGCAGCGGCGCGCCGAGCTTCGGATGCAGGATCGCCGCAGCATGCTCCATTTCGCCGTTTTCGCCCACTGCCGCAGCCTTGCCGTAACCCTCGACCGCGTCGCCCGGCACGCCGAGCGCAGCCAGGGCATGGCGGCCGAGCAGGTCGCCAAGCTCGTCGCCGATCTCGATCAGCGGCGTCAGGTCGGCCTCGTAGCGCCCTGCGAAGGGGTTGGCGATGATGGCGACGGCGGCCGCACGCCGCACCGCCGGTTCGACCGGGCGGCCCATTTCGGAGCGGGTCTCGTCGAGGATGGTGACGAGCTTGCGGATTTTCGCGCTCATCGCAGGCCGTCCTCGCCCTTGACCTCCGAGGCCTTCAGGCCTCCGACGCGGGCATGGATGCGCGATCCCGTCGTCATCACCAGCGCCAGCAGCAATTCGTCGGCCTTGGGTGCGTCGGAGAGCCCCACTTCGAAGGCATCGAAATGGCTGCGGACGTAAGAGGCGTTGACATGCGTCACGGGGATGTCGAGCCGGGTGCCCGGACCGCCGACCTTCTTGGTCGAGGGCACGATCGCCTTGGCGTCGCCGAGGATCTCACGCATCGCGTAGCCGCCGGGCACATGCCAGAGCGCGCCGTGCTCGATCTCGCCAGCCGCACCGACGATAGCACCCTTGCCGTAGCCTTCGATCGCCTTCGGATCGCCGCCCAGCGCGTCGAGGAGCTGGCGAGCCAGCGACAGGCCAAAAGGCTTTAGATCGTCCATGAACCCTGCGATCTCGGGGACGTAGCGGCCGGCGAAAGGGTTCGCGATCACGGCGAGGATCGCGCCGCGCTTCAGCGGCGTGGCAGGGGCAGGGCCGCCCTCATGGAAGATCGTCTCGACGACGACGGCAAGCTTGCGGATGGCGATCTCAGGCATGGGCCGTTTTCCTCTGCGTCATGTTCGTGATTGTGGGCAAGGGTGCGGGTCGTTCCCTTGACGTGGATTGCGGTGGCGACGATCAGGCCGCGTTCGCGCAGCTTCTCCGCTTCGCGAAGGCCGCTTGCGATGGCTTCCCCGATCTCGCCATCCGTCAGCCGGCCGACATGGCGCGTCACCGGAATATCGCCCAGATCGCTGTCGCTCTGAAGCGTGCCCGCGGGCACGCGGAGGATCGCCGGATGGTCCGGCAGGTCGACCGCATTGGCGATCACGGTCGCCGCGGCATCTGCCATGGCCGCGGTCGGCGCCAGCACGGTCACGGCCTCGGCGATCCCGCGAGAGAAGCTGCGGCCGGGATAGCCGCTCGTGGCGACGCCGCGGATGCCGTCCGTGGCGGAGATCGTGGCCGTCCCGAACAGGTTCGGCTGCTCCGGCAGGTCGACGAGTCCGATGCGGAAAAGTTCGCCGTCGGCCAGATGCAGGGCAATGTCGCCGCCATTGTTGGCGAAGGCACGCTGCAGCGGCCCGGCCCCGGTCATGGCGCCGAGAATTTCCTCGGCGACGGAGCCCGCCACCGCTGCCATCGGCGTGATGAAGCATTCGGCCGCGAAAGGAACGACCGCCGCATGCATCCGGTGGGCGACAATGCCTTCCGGCAGCGGGCTTCCCGCCGTGACGCGGCTGCGCAGCAGCGCGAGCTCTCCGCATAGCTCTGCCAGCAGCCCGTCGAAGCGCTCGGCCGCGGCTCGATAGGCCGCCTGGACCGCTTCGGGCTCGCCCATGGCCTGGATGACGAGGTCGATAGGCCCCTGCTGCAGCAACAGCCGCTTGCCGTCCGGCAGGAAGCGTATCGAAGGCTTCTCGAACATCGCCTATCCGTGCGAGCGTCTGGTCTTGTGGGGCGCGAAGGGCCAGGGATTGTCCTGCCGCTGCGGGAGCCGGAGGCGCCCGTCGCGCGTGAGCTGGCTGACCGGCTGGATATGATCCATATGGCCGCCGAGTTCCTCGTAGTCCGAGAGCTTCATCGTGAACTCCAGCGGCGCGACGAGCGCCGGCGTCGGCACATAGCCGAACGCATTCTCCGGCAGGCGCGTGACGTCGACCATGAAGGTAATGCCGCCGCCGGGCCAGATATAGACGGGGGCGCCGCCGCAGGTGACATAGGTCAGCGAATCCTTAACCGAGCGGGTCAGGCGGACGGGGTTTTCGGTGACGCCGGCGCGCAGCGATCCTCCCGCGCCGCCGATGAAGAGCACGGTCGAGAGCGCGGGCTCGCAATTTTCGGCAATCCGCTCGACAGGCTCGCGCAGAGGCAGCGGGATGTCCTTCTCGACAGGCTGCAGGTCCTCGTCGAGCTCATAATAGGCAGCGTGCTCGCCGGTGGTGGAGACCATCAGCAGGCGCAGGCCCGGCCGGGCGACCTTGGGGTCGAACGGCCCGAGGATGCTCAGCGGGTCGCGGATATTCGTTCCACCCCAGCCGGTGCCGGGCTGGGCGACCTGGAAGTAGCGTCCCGGGGTGGAACGGCGCCCGTTCATCTTCAGGCCGGTCGGCCCCATGCCGAGCAGTTTGCCGGCCTGATGCTCGGAGAGAACGCCCGTGATGTGGTCGTCCACCACCACGACCTCATCGACCTTGCCATGCCATTGCTTGGCGAAAATGCCGATGGTGGCGGAGCCGCAACCGACCCGCATGCGGCTTTCGCGCACGCCGTTCACGATCGGCGCTTCCCCTGCCTGCACGACGACCGTCTCGCCGCCGTCGATGGCGAGTTCGACCGCCTTGCCGTTGCAGAGAGAGAGCAGCGTGTCGCAGGTGACGCGGCCCTCCTTCTTCGAGCCGCCGGTCAGGTGATGAACGCCGCCGAGCGAGAGCATCTGCGAGCCGTATTCGCCGGTCGTGACATGGCCGACAGCTTCACCCTCGACACGCACCGTCGCGGTTTCCGGCCCGAGGAACCGATCCGTATCGATTTTGATCTTCGCGCCGCAGTAGCTGAAAATGCCCTCCGTCACGACCGTGACCATATCCACGCCGTCAACCTCCGCGGAGACGATGAACGGGGCCGGCTTGTAGTCCGGATACGTCGTTCCAGCGCCGATCGCCGTGATGAAGGTATTGCGCGGATTGAGGATGTCGCCGCTCCATTCGCGCTCGCCGGCGAAGGGAACGACCTCGCCGCCCTGGTCGATGGTTCGGTTCAGCACGACATGCGGATCGACGCGCGCAAGGGTGCCGTCGATATTGCCGTAGCGATCGCAAGCTCCGACCGCGCCCAGCTTGATGTAGCACATGACCGGGCAGGCATCGCAGCGGATCTTGTCGTCCGCCGCGGCCGCTGTTGTCACCTCTGAAGCCATCGCTCGCACCTTCAGCACCGTCGACGCAAATCTCATTATTTGTATACAAACAATATAGGCGGCCGAGGCCGATCTCGTCAATACAGGTGCCGGCTGTCTCGAGAGCCTGCTAGGGAATGCGGCGACGGAGGGCCGCCGAGGAAATTTTGTGCTCCGACAGACGGCGATTGCAGTCGATATCGCTCGATGCCGGCAAGATCGTCGACGCATCGGACCGCGAAAGGGCCAACCGAATCGACCCGTCCGACCGCTTGGGGTCTGCTGCGTCTTGACGAAAACGCGGGTCATCCTGGCCGTAGCGAAACTGAGAGCCGAGCCCCATGCCTGGCTTCTGCCGGAAGCGCTCCGGCATGGTTCCCGGGTCAGCCGGGATGACGGCACGGCTCCGCGCAAGATCAGCACGCTCTGGATCGCCCGGGCAATCCGAGGCACTTTTCTGCGCTCTGCGGCATATGCCCTGCGAGATCAGATTGGCGGCCTGCGCCTGCCGGCTTCCCCGCTGCGCAGCAAGCCGGTTACAGAACGGGAAAGCCTCCCAGCTCGGCCGTAGACACTTCCTGCTAGATAAGCGATGTGCCGAATTATTGTAAGTTGACAATGGTTTTCTGCCCCAGCAGACTTGTAAGTGTACAAACATTCAGAATTTGGCGGAGCTCGCTTCAAACGCAGGGGAAGTCGACAGCGAGGGCCGTTGGCGCAGGCGCAGCACAACCGGATCAAGAACAAGGGGGAGTCGCGATGAAGATGGACCGCCGGAGTTTCCTGGCCACCGCCTCCGCGGGCGTGGTCGCCGTTACCGCCCCCTCGCTTGTCCGGGCGCAGGGCAGTGGGCCGATCAAGATCGGCGAGATCAACAGCTATACGGCTCAGCCGGCCTTCCTGAAGCCCTATCGGCAGGGCTGGGAACTGGCGCAGGAGCGGGCCAATGCCGCCGGCGGCGCGCTCGGCCGCAAGTTCGAGACCCTCTTCCGCGACGATGCGGGCAAGCCCGAGGACGCGGTGCGCCATGCTGGCGACCTCATCAATGCCGAGAAGGTCGACCTGCTGTCCGGCGGCTTCCTCTCGAATGTCGGCCTCGCGATCGGTGACTTCGCGCTGCAGAACAAGCGGCTCTACATTGCCTCCGAGCCGCTGACCGATGCGCTCGTCTGGGCCAAGGGCAATCCCTACACCTTCCGCCTGCGCTGCTCGACCTACATGCAGGCCGCGATGCTGGTGGAGGAGGCGGCGAAGCTGCCGGCCAAGAAATGGGCCGTCGTGGCGCCGAACTACGAATACGGCCAGTCGGCGGTAAAGTGGTTCAAGGAGCTGCTCAAGAAGGCGAAGCCCGACGTCGAGTTCGTCGCCGAGCAGTTCCCGGCGCTCGGCCGCATCGATGCCGGCGCGACGGTCCAGGCGCTCGAAGCCTCCAAGCCCGACGCGATCTTCAACGTGACCTTCGGCGGCGACCTCACCAATTTCGTCCGCCAGGGCAATACGCGCGGCCTGTTCGAGGGGCGTGCCGTGGTCTCGATGCTCACGGGCGAGCCGGAATATCTCGATCCGCTGGGCGCCGAGGCACCGGTCGGCTGGATCGTCACCGGCTATCCTTACGCCGAGATCAAGACGCCCAAGCACGTCGCCTTCCGCGAGGCCTACAAGGCGCAGTACAAGGAGGAGCCGAAGCTCGGTTCGATCGTCGGCTACGAGACCGTGCAGGCGATCGTGGCGGCGGTCGCCAAGGCAGGCTCGACCGATACCGACAAGCTGACCGCCGCCTTCAAGGGGCTGAGCTTCACCGGGCTCTTCGGGCCGATCGTCTTCCGGGCCTCCGACCACCAGTCGACCATGGGCGCCTATGTCGGCAAGACCGCGCTCAAGGACGGCAAGGGCACCATGGTCGATTGGCGCTACGCGGACGGCGCCAACTACCTGCCGTCGGACGACGTCGTCAAAACGCTGCGGCCGGCCGGCTGAGCGGCCTGCCCTCGGCCGCTCCCGATCTCGGGGCGGCCTCCGGCATCCGGCGATGCATCTTCGGCCTTCCCGGATGATGCCCGCGCACATTCCCTCTACGATAAACTCCGCGGCGGCCTTTCCTCCGCTCGGGGCGATGGCTTTTCTTTGCGCTGAGGCGAGTTCAGCATGTTCGATCTCATCCTGACGCAGATCCTCAACGGGCTGGCCTCGGCCTCCTCGCTGTTCCTGGTCGCTTCCGGGCTGTCGATCATCTTCGGCGTCACCCGCATCGTGAACTTCGCCCATGGCTCCCTCTACATGCTGGGCGCCTATCTCGCCTTCACCCTCGTCAACCTGTTCGGCCCTGCCAGCGCGCTCGGCTTCTGGGGCGGGGTTGTGCTGGCGGCCGTGCTCGTCGCCCTCGTCGGCCTCGTCATGGAGGTCACGGTCCTGCGGCGCATCTATCAGGCGCCGGAGCTCTTCCAGCTCCTCGCCACCTTCGGCATCGTGCTGATGATCCAGGACATCGCGCTCGCGAGCTGGGGAGCGGAGGACAAGCTCGGGCCGCGCGCGCCGGGCTTCAAGAGCTTCGTCATCCTGTTCGGCAACCGCTTCCCGACCTACGAACTCCTGCTGATCGTCATCGGCCCGGCCGTTCTGGCGCTGCTCTGGTTCCTGTTCCAGAAGACCCGCTGGGGCACCGTGGTCCGGGCCGCGACGCAGGACCGCGAGATGGTCGGCGCGCTCGGGGTCAACCAGCGCCTGCTCTTCACCTCGGTCTTCGCCTTCGGGGCGGGGCTGGCGGGGCTGGGCGGAGCGCTGCAGCTCCCGCGTGAGGCGGTGACGCTGCATATGGACCTCTCGACGATCTCCGAGGTCTTCGTGGTGGTCGTGGTCGGCGGGCTCGGCAGCGTCGCCGGCGCCTATCTCGCCGCGGTGCTGATCGGCGTCCTGCACGCCTTCGGCATCCTGATCTTCCCGAAGATCACGCTCGTCCTCGTCTTCCTGGTCATGGCCGTCGTCCTCGTCATCAAGCCCTACGGGCTGATGGGCAAGCGCCCCGTCGGCCATGTGCGGGGGCCGGCGGCAGCCGAGCCCCTGCTGACGCCGGCGGACAGGGCAACGAAGCTCGCAGGCCTGGCCGTACTGCTGCTCCTCGTCGCCGCGCCGCTCGTCACGCCGGACCATCTGCTGCTGACGCTGACCGAGCTGGTCATCTTCGCGCTCTTCGCCGCTTCCCTGCATTTCATGATGGGGCCGGGCGGGATGGCGTCCTTCGGCCATGCCGCCTATTTCGGGTTGGGCGCCTACGGCGCGGCGCTGGCCGTGAAATGGCTGGGTGCCCCGATGGAGCCGGCGCTCGTCTTCGCGCCCTTCCTGGCGGGCATCGCCGGCCTGGTCTTCGGCTGGTTCTGCGTCAGGCTGTCGGGCGTCTATCTCGCCATGCTGACGCTCGCTTTCGCGCAGATCGCCTGGGCGACGGCGTTCCAGTGGGTCGATCTCACCGGTGGCGACAACGGTATCCTCGGGGTCTGGCCGTCGAGCTGGGCCGTGCCCAAGACGGTCTTCTACTATCTTGCGCTGGCGGTCTGCGCGGCCTGCGTGCTCGCCCTGCGCTTCACCGTATTCGCGCCGCTGGGCTACGCGCTGCGAGCCGCGCGCGACAACCCGCTGCGGGCCGAGGCGATCGGCATCGACGTGATGCGGGTGCAATGGGTCGCCTTCACGGTCGCGGCCTTCGCTGCCGGCATCGCGGGCGGGCTTTTCGCCTTCTTCAAGGGCTCGGTCTTCCCGACCTACATGGCGATCCCGCGCTCGGTCGACGCGCTGCTGATGGTGCTGCTCGGCGGCGTGCAGACGGTGTCCGGCCCGATCGTCGGCGCCTTCGCCTATGCCGGGCTGAGCGAGCAGCTGATGAAGCTCACCATGTACTGGCGCTTCGTGCTGGGGCTTTCGATCGTTCTGCTGGTCGTCCTCTTCCCGCGTGGGCTGGTTGGCGGGTTCCTGGCCCTGCGTGAGCGGCATGGGGCGGCGGGCAGCGGCGCGGCCGGGCCCCGGCTGGCCGTGGAGGGCGTGCGATGAGCGCCGTCGCGACCGTCCCGGTCGGGGCTGCCGAGGGACCCGTCCTCGTCGTGCGAGACCTCGCCAAGTCTTTCGGCGGCGTCCACGCCGTGCAGGGCGTCTCCTTCGCCGTCGAGGCCGGCAGGATGCTGGCCTTGATCGGCCCCAACGGTGCGGGCAAGACCACCTGCTTCAACATGCTCAACGGCCAGCTTCGCCCGGACCGGGGCGAGGTCGTGCTCGCGGGCCGGCCGATCACGGGGCTCAAGCCCCGCGTCGTCTGGCGCATGGGCGTCGGCCGCACCTTCCAGATCACCGCGACCTTCACCTCGATGACGGTGCGCGAGAACGTGCAGATGGCCCTGATCTCGCATGAAGGCGGGATCTGGAACCCCTTCGCCCCGGCGCGGGCGCGCCATGTGGCGGAGGCCGACGCGCTACTCGGCCTGGTCGGCATGGCCGAGCAGGCCGAGCGTGCCTGCGGCGTGCTGGCCTATGGCGACCTGAAGCGCGTGGAGCTTGCGGTCGCGCTCGCCAACCGGCCGAGGCTCCTGCTGATGGACGAGCCCACCGCCGGCATGGCGCCGCGGGAGCGCGTCGCGCTGATGGCCCTGACGGCGCAGATCGCCGCCGAGCAGGGCATCGCCGTGCTGTTCACCGAGCACGACATGGATGTCGTCTTCACCCATTCCGACCGGGTGATCGTGCTCGACCGCGGCCGGCTGATCGCCGACGGCACCGCCGAGGAGGTGCGCCGGGACGCCAATGTGCGGGCGGTCTATCTCGGCTCCGGCGCGACTTCGGGAGGCCATTGATGAGCGCGATCCTCGAGGTTTCCGGGCTCGATGCCTATTACGGCCGGGCTCATATCCTCCAGGGCGTCGGCTTCGGCATGGCGCGCGGCGAGGTGCTTGCCTTGATGGGGCGCAACGGTGCCGGCAAGTCCACGACCATGAAGGCGCTGATGGGGCTGGTGCCGCCGGCCGCAGGCAGCGTCAGCTTCGAGGGCGAGCGCATCGACGGGCGCGAGCCCTTCGAGATCGCCCGGCTCGGGATCGGCTACGTGCCGGAGGAGCGGCGCATCTTCTCGGAGCTGACCGTGACGGAGAACCTCTCGGTCGGCCAGCGGCCGCCGCGCGAGGGCGTGCCGCACTGGACGCCGGAGCGGCTCTTCGCGCTCTTCCCCAATCTCGGCCGCATGCGCGACAGGCCGGGCGGGGCGATGTCCGGCGGCGAACAGCAGATGCTGACCATCGCGCGCACGCTGATGGGCAACCCCAAGCTCGTGCTGTTGGACGAGCCCTCGGAAGGGCTGGCGCCGGTCATCGTCGAGGAGATGGCCAAGACCATCCTCGCGCTCAAGGAAGAGGGGCTCAGCATCCTGCTTTCGGAGCAGAATCTGCACTTCGCCGGCCAGGTCGCAGATCGCGCCTTGATCATCGAGAAGGGCCTTATCCGCTTTGCCGGCACGATGGGCGAGCTCGAGGCGGACGAGACAATCCGTACGCAATACCTCTCGGTCTAGGGTCCGGACCCATAAAATGGTTGGCGCTGCCGGCTGGGTGTGATTCACGGC
>NZ_CAMFJF010000044.1 GCF_945956895.1 uncultured Allobosea sp.
CGTGACCCGGTAAGGTTCCTTGCTCAGCACGGCAGGTTCGATCGCGAGATTCGCGGCCGCGGTGGCGCGGCCTGTCAGGTTGACGACCTTGCCTTGCAGGTCATTGCCGCCATCGGCCGGAATGAAACGGGCAGGGCTGCCGACCGAGAGCCGATTATAGACGGACTCCGTGACGTTCGCCGTCACGACCGCTGTCGAGCAATCGATCAATCGGGCGAGATCCTGGCCGACGCGAACCTGCTCGCCGGGAGAGACCATCGCTTCCCAGATACGCCCGGTCACCGGAAGCGTCATCGCGACGTCCGACTGGGTCTCGTAGCGCCTGCGCGCTGTGGCGAGCGCGGCTTCCAGCTGTTTCGCTTCCGCGTCGAGGCCCGCCAGCTCCGAACGGAGATCGGCGATGCGCTGGCGCATCTCGTCACCGCGCTGCACCGAGCTCGGCCGGTCATTGTAGCTGTCGCCGAGGAAGATCCGGTTGCGCGCTGCGGCCAGCTCGACCTTTGCCGCTGCAAGCCGATGGCGCGTCGAGGTTTCCGTCCCCGTCGCGATCGCGACCTCGCGCGACAGGCGGTCGAACTCGGCGGCCGTGACGTTCCCGGTTCGCGCCAGCGCCACGGCCCGGCCATAGGCGGCGGCGGCCTCTTCGCGCCTGGCAACAGCGACGCCGATCAGGCTTTCGAGCTCGGCAGTCCTTGCGGTCAATTGCTCGATCCGGCCCAGCCTGAACGCCTCGGCCTGCCGGTCGAGATCGGTTTCCGCAGCTTGTGCGGTGGCGAGCTTGGTGTTCAGTGTCTCCCGCTGGCTCGCCAGCTTGGCGAGCGCCTGTTCCAGCTCGTCGAGCCGGCCGCGATCGGCGCGCGGATTGACGATACGGAGCAAGGTCGAGCCCTGCGCGAGGGCAGTGGAAGCGGCCAGCTCCGCCGGCGATGCGACGATCTCGCCCGCGATGGGCGAACGCAGCGTCATCAGACGCGCATTGACCACGGCCTCGACGCTCGATGTCTGTAGCAGCGTGCGCAAAGGCACCAGCCCGAAGGCGGCGACAACCGCTGCCCCGAGCAAGACCTTGCCCGCCCGCCGGACGGGAGGCGTCAGCACAGGTCGCCACACCGGCTGCGAAGCAGCGCTTCCGGCCTCGGGCCTGGGCTCGGCGCCGTCGACATATTGTTTCAGCCGGCTCTGCAGGGCGCGAGCGTCCTGGTGTTCCGCGCTGCTGGCCGCGGCAGCTGGGGAAGCTGCCTCGTGAATCTCGGCCGAAGCCCGGTCCGGCTTCGCGTCGCCCGCGCCGGATTTCGCTTCGGATGTCTTGGAATGTAGACCTTGATGGGCCATTTGCTGCGTCCCGGCTGTCGAACGGAACGATTGGGCAGAGCAATTTCCTAAAGCTTAAACCGCCGCTTTCGCGAACCCGAACCCAAGAACAGCGGAAACAAACGATGAAGTGGAGGCGTTCAACTGTCTATACGGAAGATTTACGTTCTGGTTTTTGGTGCCGGTACCGTAGCGGTCTGGCGTCAGCTAGCTGATGCTGCCTTTCGAAATCCGCTGGCCGGTGCGGGGGCGATCGGCAGAGCGCTTTTTGAAGCCCGGATAAGAAAATCAGATTCTTTCGCGCTCGCGACACTGTGTGGGTGATGCGTCTCCCCGAACTCTCTCCGCGATATCCGGGCACGCCGTTCCGCGTCTGTTTGCCTGACGACAAATGCGCCTTTGGTCCTCCCGGGTTGCATCCGGCAGTGGCTGTGTTCTCTCGCAGGACCTGCTAGGGGAAAGATATTCTCCGTTCCAGCCGGCAGGGCCTCATGCAGTTCTCTCCCAATTTCGACGAGCGGATCGATCGCCGCGGCACCCATTCGGCCAAGTGGGACAAGATGGAAACCGTCTACGGCGTGCCGGCCGATGGCGGCATCGCGATGTGGGTCGCGGATATGGATTTCCGCCCGCCGGCCTGCGTGCAGCACGCCCTCGACGGCATGAATGCCCACGGCATCTACGGCTATTTCGGCGATGACCGGGCCTATCTCGCCGCGATCCGCTGGTGGATGCTGAACCGGCACGGCTGGGAGGTCGAGCCCACTTCGGTCTTCACCACGCATGGCCTCGTCAACGGCACCGCGCTCTGCGTCGAGGCCTATACCAAGCCGGGCGATGGCGTCGTCCTGATGACGCCGGTCTACCATGCCTTCGCGCGCATCGTGACCGCGTCCGGCCGCCATGTCGTCGAATGCCCGCTGGCGCTGGAAGAGGGGCGCTACGTCCTCGATATTCCCGCCTGGGACGCCGCGATGACCGGCAAGGAGCGCATGCTCATCCTCTGCTCGCCGCATAATCCGGGCGGCCGTGTCTGGACGCGCGACGAGCTGCGAGCGATCGCCGATTTCTGCAAGCGCCACGACCTGATCCTGGTTTCGGACGAGATCCACCACGACCTGGTCATGCCCGGCCAGAAGCACACGGTGATGCCGGTCGCGGCGCCCGAGATCATGGACCGCCTGGTCATGATGACGGCGACGACCAAGACCTTCAACATCGCCGGTGCTCATATCGGCAACGTCATCATTCCCGACGAGCGGCTGCGGGCGCTGTTCCGCGGGCGCATGGATGCGCTCGGCATCTCCCCGAACTCCTTCGGCATGGCGATGGCGACCGCCGCCTACAGCCCGGAGGGTGCGGCCTGGGTCGATGCGCTCAATCTCTATCTCGACGGCAACCGCCGCATCTTCGATGCCGGGATCGACGCGATTCCGGGCGTGCGTTCCATGCCGCTCGAATCGACCTACCTCGCCTGGGCGGATTTCTCCGGGACGGGGATGGATCCGGCCGAGTTCACCGGCCGCGTCGAGAAGCAGGCCAGGATCGCCGTCAACCACGGCCCGACCTTCGGCAAGGGCGGCGGGAGCTTCCTGCGCTTCAACCTGGCGACGCCGCGCTGTGTCGTCGAGGAAGCTGTCGAGCGCCTGAAGCTCGCCTTCGCCGATCTGCAATAAACCACCGCTGCGGAAGCTTCGGAACGGATAGGCCCGCGCTGCCGATTGACGGAAGCCGGGCCGCGTGGAACATCGTCGGCACTACCGTAATATGGGGATGGAATTATGAAGTTGACCCTGGCGCTTGCCGCCGCTGTCGTTTGCGCCGTTTCGGTTTCGGCGGAGGCGCAGACCCTGAAGACCATCCAGTCGCGCGGCGTCCTCAACTGCGGGACCGGCGCGAATCTCGCTGGCTTCGCCGTTCCCGATGCGAATGGTGTCCTGACCGGCATCAATGCCGACTATTGCCGGGCGCTCGCTGCTGCTGTCTTCGGCGACAAATCCAAGGTCAAGTTCATCCAGCTGCCGTCGAAGGACCGGATCACGGCGCTCCAGTCGGGCGAGACCGATCTCATCGCCGCCACCACGACCTGGACCATGAGCCGTGACACCACGCTCGGCCAGAACTTCCGCGCGACCTATTACTATGATGGCCAGGGCTTCATGGTGAAGAAGTCGCTGAACATCAAATCGGCGAAGGAGCTCAGCGGCGCCTCGATCTGCATCCAGCAGGGCACCACGACCGAGCTCAACACCGCGGACTATTTCCGCAAGAACAACATGAAGTTCGAGCCGGTGACCTTCGCGACCAACAACGAGGCGACCGAGGCCTATGAGAGCGGCCGCTGCGATGCCTTCACCACGGACGCGTCCGGCCTCTATTCCGAGCGTATGCGCTTCAAGTCGCCGGCCGATCACATCGTGCTGCCCGAGACGATCTCGAAGGAGCCGCTGGGCTACGTCACCCGTCACGGCGACGACCAGTGGTTCGACATCGTCACCTGGGTCCATTTCGCGCAGGTCACGGCCGAGGAACTCGGCGTAACCCAGGCGAATGTCGACGAAATGCGCGAGAAGTCGGACAATCCCGAGATCAAGCGCCTGCTCGGCAAGGAAGGCACCTTCGGCGAGGCGCTCGGCCTCAAGAACGACTGGGCCTATAACGCCATCAAGGCGGCCGGCAATTACGGCGAGATGTTCGAGCGCAATCTCGGCCAGGGCTCGTTGCTCAAGATCGCGCGCGGCCAGAACGCGCTCTGGAACAATGGCGGCCTGATGTACGCGGCGCCGATCCGCTAAGCGCGGCGCGAACGGTTTCACGACCTGAGGAAAGGCCCGGCTGCGCCAAGCAGCCGGGCCTTTCTGCATCCGGCCAAGCGTGCCGCGCCTGCCGGCAATCCGCGAAAACCCCTTGCGATCCGCCGCGGACAGGCGGAATGAAGACAAGGCTGTTTCAGTCCGAAAAGGTGAGGGTGAAGGCGATGGCGGCTCCGATCGTTCCGGCAGGCGAAGCTGTGACCGAAAGCGAGGCGTTCCGCCCGCATACCTCGCATTGGGGCGTGTTCTCGGCGCGCATGAAGAACGGTGAGCTCGAAGTCCGTCCGCATGAGGGCGATCCCGACCCCAACGAGATCATCCAGAACTTCCCGGCAGCCCTGCGCCACCGCGCCCGCATCGCCCAGCCCATGGTCCGTCGCGGCTGGCTGGAGAACGGCCCCGGTCCCGATAGCCGTCGCGGCAGCGACGACTATGTGCCGATGTCCTGGTCGGCGGTGCTCGACAAGCTTGCCGCCGAGCTGCGCCGCGTGCGCGACGATCACGGCCCCAGCGCGATCTTCGGCGGCTCCTATGGCTGGGCCAGCGCCGGGCGCTTCCACCATGCCCAGAGCCAGATCCACCGCTTCCTCAACACCTCGACCGGCGGCTATGTGAAGTCGGTCAACAGCTATTCCTCGGGCGCGTCCTCCGTCCTCGTGCCGCATATCATCGGCGATTACGAGGACCTGGTGAAGCGCAACGTCTCCTGGGAGCAGATCGCCGATCACAGCGAGATCGTGCTCGCCTTCGGCGGCATGGCGCTGAAGAACAGCATGGTCGCCGGCGGCGGCACCAGCCGCCATGTCGAGCGCGGCGCGATGGAGCGGGCGCAGGAGCGCGGCTGCGAATTCGTGCTGGTGAGCCCGCTGCGTGAGGACCTGCCTCCCGGAGCCCGCGCCGACTGGGTCGCGAACAAGCCCGGCAGCGATACTGCGCTGATGCTGGCGCTGGTCCATACGCTCGTGGTCAGCGGCCTGCACGACCGCGCCTTCCTCGACCGCTACACGGTCGGCTGGCCGGTCTTCGAGCGCTACCTGCTGGGCGAGGCCGACGGCCAGCCCAAGGACGCGGCCTGGGCTGCACCGATCGTTGGCCTGCCGGCCGAAGAGATCGAGGCGCTGGCGAAGCGCCTGCATGGCAAGCGCGCGCTCATCGTCGTGGCTCATGCCCTGCAACGCGCCACCCACGGCGAGCAGCCGGTCTGGATGGGCATGGTGCTCGCGGCGGCGCTCGGGCAGATCGGCCTGCCGGGCGGTGGCTATGGCTACGGCCTCGGCGCGATCGCCTATTACGGCCGGCGCTACAACGCCGTGCCGATGCCGACCTTCTCGCAAGGCAAGAATCCCATCAGCGATTACATCCCGGTCGCGCGGATCTCCGACATGTTGCTGGGGCCCGGCACGACCTATCGCTATAACGGCCAGACCCGGACCTATCCGGAGATCAAGCTGGTCTACTGGGCCGGCGGCAACCCGTTCCACCATCACCAGGACCTGAACCGCCTGCGCGAGGCCTTCTCCCGCATCGATACGCTGGTCGTGCACGAGCTCGCCTGGACCGCGACGGCGCGCCATGCCGATATCGTGTTGCCCTGCACGATGACGCTGGAGCGCGAGGATATCGGCGGCAATCCCAATGACCCGCTGCTGGTGCCGATGCATCCGGTGGTCGCGCCCTATGGCGAGGCGCGCGACGACTACGCGATCTTCGCCGATCTCGCCGAGCGGCTCGGCACGGGCGAGGCCTTCACCGAGGGCCGCACCGCCCGGCAATGGCTGGAGCATCTCTATGAGCCGACCCGCACGGCGTTGGCGGCGAAGGGCTTGCCGGCGCCGAGCTTCGCCGAATTCTGGGCGGGCGAGGGCTTCGACCTGCCGCAGCAGCCGGACGATGGCGGCAATCTGCGCGCCTTCCGGGCCGATCCGGATGTTTCGCCGCTGCCGACGCCATCAGGCAAGCTCGAAATCTTCTCCGAGACCATTGCGGGCTTCGGTGAGGCCGATTGCCCCGGTCACCCGACCTGGCTCGGCGCCAGCAATGTCCCTGACGACGCCAACCCCTATGTGCTGGTCGCCAACCAGCCGCGGACCCGCCTGCACAGCCAGTTCGATTTCGGCGGCCATAGCAGCGAGGGCAAGCTTCGCGGCCGTGAGGTCGCACGCATGCACCCGGAAGATGCTGCCGCGCGCGGCCTCGTCGATGGCGACATCGTCCGTATCTCGAACGAGCGCGGGGCCTGCCTCGCCGGCGTGATCATCACCGACGGCATCCGCAAGGGCGTCGTGCAATTGCCGACCGGCGCCTGGTACGATCCGGTCGACCCGACCGAGGACAAGCCGCTCTGCGTCCACGGCAATCCGAATGTCCTGACGCGCGACATCGGCACCTCGGCCCTGGCGCAGGGCTGCACCGGCCAGCTCACGACGGTTCAGGTCGTGCGTTTCGATGGCAACCTGCCGCCGATCCAGGCCTTCGATCCGCCGGGATCGCGCACGGCCGAGGCCGCCGAATAAGCCATTACGGCATGGGAAACCGCGATCCACTGCTCTGGAAACCGGCGGCGGATCGCGTAAGAGCTGTTACGCCTGATTATCCGCTGCCTGCCTCCCGCGAGATCGCATGTCCTCCTCCTATATCGACACCTATTACCGCCGCACGCTCGCAACTGGAGAGAGCTATCCGCCGGCCGAAGGCACGCTGAAAACGGATATCTGCATCGTCGGCGGCGGCTTGGCGGGCCTCACCGCCGCGCTCGATCTCGCCCGCGCCGGCCGCTCCGTCCTGCTTCTGGAGGCTGAGCGCGTCGCCTGGGGTGCCTCGGGTCGCAATGGCGGCTTCGTCAGTCCGGGCTATGCGACCTCGCTCGCCGCGATCGAGCGCCAGACCGGTCGCGACCATGCCGATGAACTCTATCGCCTGACCATGGAAGGCGTCGAGATCGTTCGCGGCAATATCGAAAGTCTCGCCATCACGGAAGCCGCGCCGTCGCCGGGCATCATGAAGGTCGTGCGCTATGATGGCGGCGCCGGACTGCAGGCGGTGCGCGACACGCAGGAGAAGCGGTTCGGCCGGAAGCTGCGCTATCTCGGCCGCGACGAGACGCGCGCGCTGCTCAACTCGCCGAAATACCACGCCTCGCTGACGGCCGACGATTCCTTCCATTTCCACCCGCTGAATTATGCCCGCGCCCTCGCTCGCGAGATCGTCCGGCTCGGCGGCAGGATCCACGAAGGTTCGCCGGTTATCTCCTGCGAGCTCGACGGCGCCGTGAAGCAGTTGAAGACGGCCAAGGCGACGATCGAGGCCGAGCAGGTGCTGTTCACGACTGGCGGTTATACCGGCGACGCACTGCCGGCCTTGCGCCGCGCCTATATCCCGATCGCGACCTATGTCCTGCTGACCGAAGCGGCGCCGGACCTGATCCGCTCGGCCATCCGCATCGGCACCGGCGTCGGCGACGATCGGCGCGCGGGCGACTACTACCGCACGGTCGAAGGCGGCTCGCGCATCCTCTGGGGCGGACGCATCACCACGCGCACGACCGAACCCAGCGACGTCGCCGCGATTCTGCGCCACGAGATGGTCACGACCTATCCGCAACTCGCCGAACTCAAGATCGAGACCGCCTGGTCGGGCCTGATGTCCTATGCCCGCCACCTCATGCCGCAGATCGGCCAGTATCGGTCGGGCGTCTGGTACTGCACGGCGTTCGGCGGCCACGGCATGAACACGACCGCGATCGGCGGTACCGTCATCGCCGAGGCGATCCGCGGCGCCAGCGACCGCTACAAGCTGTTTGCGCCCTTCGGCCTGGTTTGGAACGGCGGCCCCTTCGGCACGGCAGCAGTCCAGTTGACCTATTGGAGCTATCAGGCCGCGGACCTGATCCGCGGGCGCTAAGCCGGTCGTCATGGTCGGGACAAGCCCGACCATGACGGAAGCGTCGTGTTCATGGGTTTTGGGCTCGAATCTTCGGCCCGCCCCGGAAGGACAGGGGTGGTTGTGGCCGGGAACGATCCTGCAATTGTCCACGCTATCTAGCGGGTCGGGCCATCCGGCCGTCGCAAGGTGCGTTTCACGGCGCGTTTCAACTGGTCGCCGGCCTTGCGCACGAGTTCGCGATTACCATGCTTGCTTCGCTTGCCGGGCGGCAGCGCGGGGGGCGGCAGGGGCGTTTCCCTGTCTCGCAGCGCCGCTGGGCCGGAGGATGACGGCTCGGCAGCAATGAGCATGAGGTCGGGGCCGTTCGCCGGCAGCGCCGCCAAGGCCGGATCGACGAAGGCCTTGATTGGCAAGTGGTCGGAGGCGACGCGTGCCAGCGGCGTGTCATGGACCGCCACGTCCGAGAGGATTTCCGGGCGGTTGGCGATGATCCGGTCAAGCGCCAGCAGGGGCAGCCCGGCGGGGAAGCTCGGCACGGGCAACGGCATCGTGCCGAAGGCCGCATCGAGCGCGCTCAGTGCCGAGCGGCCGCCGAGGCGCCATTCGTTGAGATCGCCGAGCAGCAGGGTGGGGCGCTCGTCCCGGCTGCGCATGAGCTCGATGATCATGCGGGCCTGCTGCGAGCGCGAGCGCCTGAGCAGGCCGAGATGCGCCGCGACGATCCGCAGCGCCGCCCCGCTTTCGAGGTCGATATCGACGACCAGCGCGCCGCGTGGCTCCAGCCCCGGCAGCGAGACCTGATGGACGTCGCGCACCAGGCCCTGCCGAAACAGCACGACATTCCCGTGCCAGCCGTGCGCTGCGGCATTGGCGCTTTCGACGGGCACCGGAACGAGCCCGGTTTCTTCCTTCAGCCGCGCGAGGTCGAGCAGGCCGTGGCGCGCGCCGAAGCGCTTGTCGGCCTCCTGCAGGGCGATCACGTCCGGCGCGATCTCGCGGATCACCTGCCCGATTCGGCCAGGGTCGAAGCGGCCGTCGACGCCGACGCATTTATGGACGTTGTAGGAGGCGACCAGCGTACCATTGGGGCGGCCGTTCTCGCCCGCAGGTGCAATTCCAGGGCGGTTCTTGCGCTGGCGCAGCGAGGCGATGATGCTGGCGGGCAGGCTCTGGTTCTTCTTCTGCATCGCTCCGCCGGCTCGTGCGCCGGACCCGCCTTGATGGGACGGGTAACGGCTTAGGCATCCATGGCGTCAGGGAGATGACCGCCTTGACTCAGAGATAGGGCGAGCCGAGCCAGATCAGCCTGTCGATCAGACGCATGACATAGGGCCGGGCGCGCAGGCCGGCAAGCGTGACCGGGGTCGCGCTCGCCATCACTGTCTCGATCCGCCGCTCGATCTCGCGGGCGAAACCATGGTCGAGGATTTCGAGGTCGATCTCGAAATTCAGGCGCAGCGAGCGCGGGTCGAGATTGGAGGAGCCGACATAGGCCCAGCTGCCGTCGACGGCGAGGAGCTTGGAATGGTCGAAGGCCCCGGTGGAGCGCCAGATACGGCAGTAATTCTTGAGGATCTGGTCGAATTGCGCGGTCATGGCGCGGTCGACCAGCACGAGATTGTTGACCGACGGCACCACGATATCGATGTCGACGCCGCGTCGCGCCGCGGTGACGAGCGCGCTGATCAGTTCCTGGTCCGGCAGGAAATAGGGCGACATGATCTTGACCGAGTCGCGAGCCACCGACAGCGCGCCCATCAAGAGCTTGTGATTGGTTTCCAGATAGGCATCCGGCCCCGACGGCACCGCGCGCGCCAGCACCGGCATGCCGCCGCGCACCCCGACCGGAATTTCCCAGGCGGGACCTGCGAGCGTCTCGCCGGTGGCGAAGCTCCAGTCCTCGGCCGCCACTGCGAAAAGATCGGCCACGACCGGGCCTTCGATGCGAAAATGCGTGTCATGGGCGAAGGCATCGCCGGCGAATTCGCGCGTGAAGCCTTCACGGATGTTCATCCCACCCATGAAGCCGATCGTGCCGTCAACGACGATGATCTTCCGGTGCGTCCTGAGATTGGCATAGGGCAGCCGCAAGCCCACGATGATGTTGCCGTTGAAGACGTCGACCGCGACCCCGCCCTCGCGTAGATGCCCGGCGATGCTCGGCACCGAATAGCGCGCACCGACCGCATCGATCAGGACGCGCACCGCGATGCCGCGGCGCTGCGCCTCGATCAGCGCATCGGCGATGCGCAAGCCGATCGGGTCGCGGTCGAAGATGTAGCTTTCCAGGATGATGCTGCGCTCGGCTGCCGCGATGGCCGCAAGCATGGCGGCATAGGCCTCGTCGCCGGTCTCCAGGATCTCGATGCGGTTGCCGGTGGTCAGCGGGTGGCGGGCGACGCGGTCGCCGAGCGTCTTGAGCGCGAGGAAGCGCCGGCCGAAATGCGTCTCGACCGTTTCGTCCTCGACATGAAAGTCGGCCGCCGCCATGTCGTGGCCCGGCCGCTGGGCCAGGATCGAGGCGCGGCGGATGCGGTTGACCCCGGCGATGGCGTAGAGCAGCGGCCCGACGATCGGCGAGAGGATGATGACGCCGACCCAGCCGATCGCGGCGCGCACCTCGTCCTTGGTCATCACCGCATGCGCGCCGGCGATGGTCGACGTCACGATGGTGATGACGGCGAGGATATGCGGCCAGTAGGTCGAGAGAATCCCCCACATGCGGCCGAATCTAACCCGCGGCGGTTCGATCCGCCATCTCAGCCGGTCCGGGCGCAGGCCGTGAAGGACGAGACTTGATCCGCGTCACTCTCTGGCAGGGGCATGGGGATGGCCAGAAGACTCGACTCGCCTTCCGGTGGGGAGCGTTCTATAAAAGAACAAAGAGAGAACAATTATCGTGCTCCCATGCCGGAAACCGCATCGACCCTGTCCGACCTGCGCCGCAGCCTTGCCGAAGCCGCTCTGCGGAGCGGCCCGGCTGCGGCCGGGCGGATCGGCCTGGGCGTGCCTGCGCTGGACGAGGCCCTGAACGGCGGGCTGGCGCGGGCGGCACTGCACGAGATCTACGCTGCCGAGGTCGCTGATCTCGCCGCCGCGACCGGCTTCGCGCTCGGCCTCGCATTGCGGGCGGGGCAGGTGGAGGAGAAGGCAGCAGGCCGGCCGATCCTCTGGGTGCGGCAGGATTTCGTCGATGCCGAAGCCGGGCGGCTCCATGCGCCGGGGCTGAACGAGCTCGGCCTCGATCCGGCGCGCCTGCTCTTGGTGCGGGCGCGCGACGGCGAGGGCGTGCTGCGGGCCGGAGCCGAGGCGGCGCGCTGCCCGGCGCTCAGTGCCGTGCTGATCGAGCCCTGGGGTGAGCCACGCCCTTTCGATCTGACGGCGAGCCGCCGCCTCGCTTTGGCGACGGAAGCCTCGGGCGTGCCGGTGCTGCTGCTGCGCGTAGCCGCGACCGAGGCGCCGAGCGCAGCGCGCACGCGCTGGCAGGTGAGGGCGTTCGCTTCGCGGGCGCTGGAGGCGAATGCGCCCGGCGCCCCGGCCTTCGCCTTGAGATTGCTGCGCCAGCGCGGCGGCGCGGCCGAGCGTGAGTGGCGTGTGGAGTGGGACCGTGACCGACATTGCTTTGCGGAACGCAGCCTTTCCGATCGAGCTTCCCGGACAGGCCATGCCGCGCCGCTATCTCGCCCTCTGGTTTCCCTATCTGGCGACGGACAGGTTGCGGCGGATGGGCGCGATTCCGGCCTCCGGCGCGCCGGCTGAGAAGCCGCATGCGTTGGTCGAGATACAGGGCAACGCCCTGCGCCTCGTTGATTGCGACCAGCGCGCCGTCGCTCTCGGGCTGACCCGAGGAATGACGCTGGCCGATGCCCGCGCCCGCATCCCCGATCTCGTCGTGCTGGAGACGCAGCCGCAGGCGGACGGCGAATTCCTCGAAGCGCTCGCCGGTTTCTGCGACCGCTTCACCCCGCTGGTTGCGCTCGACGAGCCGCATGGCCTGATGCTCGACATCACCGGTTGCGCCCATCTCTTCGGTGGCGAAGCGGGGCTCGGCACGCTGGCGGCGCGGGCCATGCAGCGCGGCGGCCTTCAGCTCAAGGCCGCCATCGCCGGCACGCCGGACGCTGCCCGCGCCTGCGCGCGCCATGGTCGCGGCGGCATCGTCCCGCCGGGGCAGGAGGAGGCTCTGCTGCGTTCATTGCCGACCGCGGCGCTCGACACCGACGCCGAAACTGTGATCGCGCTCTCCCGCGCCGGCCTCAAGACGCTTGATCATCTGGCGGAGCGCCCCTCCGAGACGCTTTCCGCTCGCTTCGGCGAGGCCTTGGCGGTCAAGCTTCGGCGCATCCTTGGCCATGAGGATCGCCGCATCACGCCCCTGCGCCTGCCGCCCGATTGCGTGGTCGAGCGCCATTTTGCCGAGCCCTTCGCCGATACGGCGAGCCTTGAGGCCGTGGTCGTCAGGCTGATCGGAGAGGCGGCGCGGGTGCTGGAGGTGCGTGGCGAGGGTGGGCGCGTCTTCGAGCTCGGCTTCTTCCGCAGCGACGGCACGGTGCGCCGCCTCGTCATCGAAACCGGCCGCCCGTCGCGCGATGCCGGGGCGCTGCTCCGGCTCTATCGCGAACGTATCGAGACGCTGGCCGATCCGCTCGATCCCGGCTTCGGCTTCGATGCGATCAAGCTCGCCGTGCCGCTCTGCGAGCCGCTCGACACGCCCCAGCACAGCCTCGACGGCCGTGCCATCGAGGAGGAGGCGGTGGCCGATCTCGTCGACCGGCTCGTCACCCGCTTCGGCCGCGACCGTGTGCTGCGCTTCGCGGCGCAGGACACGCATCACCCCGTCCGCGCCGCCAAGGCGCTTTCGGCTGCCGCGCCAGTGCCGGAAACGCCCTGGCTCGCGCCCGAGCCGCAGGAACCGCCGGCCCGCCCCCTCCAGCTCTTCGAGCCGCCCCAGCCGGTCGAGGCCATCGCCGAGGTGCCGGACGGCCCGCCGATCCGCTTCCGCTGGCGTCGCCTCACTCACGACGTCGCCCGCGCCGAAGGCCCCGAGCGCATCGCGCCCGAATGGTGGCGCGACGGTTCGGACGAGCCGATGCGCGATTATTACCGCGTCGAGGATGCGCAAGGCCGCCGCTTCTGGCTTTACCGCGTCGGCTTCTACGAGGCCGACAGCGCCCCGCCGCGCTGGTTCCTGCACGGGCTCTTCGCATGAATCAGATTGAGAGCTTCTTCGCCGAACCCGCTGCCGCCTCGCATTTTTCCTTCCTGCGCGGCGCCTCGCCGGGGCCGCATATGGTGCTGACGGCGCTGCTGCTCGGATACTCCGGCATCGGCATCGCCGATCGCAACACGGTGGCGGGCGTGGTGCGCGCCTGGGCGGCGTTGAAGCAGTTGCGCGAAGACGGTCTGCCGGCGCCCGACAAGGTCAGGCAAGGCGGCAGCCCCGGCGAGTATATCTGGGTCGAGAACCCGGATTTCGCTGATCATCCCATCGAGCCCGAGCCGATGAAGGCGAAGGCCGAATGCTTCAAGCTCGCGACCGGCACCCGCCTCGTCTTCGCCGACGGCACGCCCGATATCGTCGTCTATCCCGCCAACCGTGCCGGCTGGGGAAGGCTCTGCCGCCTGCTCAGCCATGGCAATCTGAAAGAGGGCGTGAAGAAGGGCGAATGCCATCTCGCCCTCGACGACCTCCTGAACGATGCCCGCGACCTGCTGCTGATCCTGATGCCGGGGCGTAGCCTCGATGGTCTGCCCGCATTGCTCGCCCGGCTGGATGATGCAGCGCCCGGTGCAGTCTGGCTCGGCGCCAGCATGCACCGGCGCGGCGACGATCGCCGCCGCCTCGCGCGCCTGAAGGCGGTTGCAGCCGCGACCCGCACGCCGCTGATCGCGACCAATGACGCGCTCTACGATTCGATCGCCCAGCGTGACCTGCAGGACGTGCTGACCTGCATCCGCGAGGGCGTCACCATCGAGCGGGCCGGGCGCCTGCTCGAATCCAATGCCGAGCGCCATCTCAAGCCGCCGCAGGAGATGGCCCGCCTGTTTCGCGACGCGCCCGAAGCCATCGCCGAGACGCAAGCTCTCTTCTCCCGCATCGAGTTCGATCTCGGCCAATTGAAATACGAATATCCCGACGAGCCGATCCCGCCCGGCTGGAAGGACCAGGACTGGCTGGTGGAGCTGGTCCGGCGCTGCTGCCTGATCCGCTATCCAGACGGCGTGTCGGAGAAGGTCGAGAAGCTCTTGGCGAAGGAGCTCGAACTGATCGGGAAGCTCGAATACGCCCGCTATTTCCTGACCATCCGGCAGATCGTCGAATTCGCCGAGAGCAGGGGCATCCTCTGCCAGGGCCGCGGCTCGGCCGCCAATTCCGCCGTCTGCTACGTGCTCGGCATCACCGCCGTCGACCCCGCCGACAACGACGTGCTGTTCGAGCGCTTCATCTCGACCGAGCGCAAGGAGCCGCCCGATATCGACGTCGATTTCGAGCATGAGCGGCGCGAGGAGGTGATCCAGTGGATCTATGATTTCTATGGCCGCGAGCGTGCCGGCATCGCCGCGACCGTGATCCATTACCGGCCGCGCAGCGCCATCCGCGAGGCCGGCAAGGTGCTGGGCCTGACCGAGGATGTCACCGCCCGCATCGCCGACACGAATTGGGGCAGCTGGGGCAGCGAGATCGGCGATGCCCGCGTCCGCCAGGCCGGGCTCGATCCGACGAACCCGACGATCCGCCGCGCCGTCGATTTCGCCACCCGGTTATTGGGCTATCCCCGCCATCTTTCGCAGCATGTCGGCGGCTTCGTGCTGTCGCGCGGGCGCCTCGACGAGACCGTGCCGATCGGCAACGCCGCGATGGACGACCGCACCTTCATCGAGTGGGATCGCGACGACATCGACGAGCTCGGGTTGATGAAGGTCGACGTGCTGGCTTTGGGCATGCTGACCTGCATCCGTAAGGCCTTCGATCTGATCAAGGAGAACGGGGGAAAGGATTACGCGCTCGCGGACTTCAAGGATGGCGACGAAGCAACCTACGACATGCTCTGCGAGGGCAAGTCGCTCGGCGTCTTTCAGGTCGAGAGCCGCGCGCAGATGAACATGCTGCCGCGGTTAAAGCCGCGGGAGTTCTACGACCTCGTCATTCAGGTTGCGATCGTTCGGCCCGGACCGATCCAGGGCAATATGGTCCACCCCTATCTGAAACGGCGGGCGGGGATCGAGGCGGTGACCTACCCGGTGCCTTCGCCAGAGCATGGGCGGCCGGACGAGCTATTCGAAGTCCTGAACAAGACCAAGGGCGTGCCGCTCTTCCAGGAGCAGGCGATGAAGCTCGCCATGGTCGCCGCCAAATTCTCCGACATCGAAGCCAACGGCCTGCGCAAGGCGATGGCGACCTTCCGCAATGCCGGGACGATCCATCACTTTCAGGACATGATGGTCGAGCGCATGGTCGCGCGCGGCTATGAGCGCGATTTCGCCCAGCGCTGCTTCGACCAGATCAAGGGCTTCGGCAGCTATGGCTTCCCGGAAAGCCACGCCGCCTCCTTCGCCAAGCTGGTCTACATTTCCTCCTATCTGAAGCGATGGCATCCAGCTGCTTTCGCTGCCGCGCTGCTGAATTCGCAGCCGATGGGTTTCTACGCTCCCGCCCAGATCGTGCGGGAGGCGGAGGAGAACGGCGGCGTCGAGCTAAGGCCGGTCGATGTGAACCAGAGTGCCTGGGATAACGGGCTGGAGGCGGTTGATGATGAGCAACCCGCAGCGCGAGCTAACTGCTCTTATCCATGCGACCTTGCCAAAAAGGTCGCGGGGAACCCTCTCCCGGAGGGAGAGGGCAGGGTGAGGGGTAGGCCGTTGGAAGGTTCGTCGAAAGCTAACTGCGGCGGCGCCGAAATGGGACGCTCAACTGGTCCAGCGGCCGACACCTCACCCCTGCCCCTCTCCTTACAGGAGAGGGGGACTGCCGATGCGTCCGCTCGAAATGCGGCTCGCGGACCTGAGAACGGCGCAGGCGAGCCGAAGCAAAAACACCCCTTCGCGCTCCGCCTTGGCTTCCGCCAGATCGACGGCTTCAAGGAGGATTGGGGCAAGACCATCGCGCGAGAGCGGGAAGCGGGCGGCCCCTATCGCGACGTCGAGGAACTGATGCGTCGGGCCAATCTTCCCGCCCGCGCCATGCGCCTGCTTGCCGATGCCGATGCCTTTAGATCCCTCGGCTTGGATCGCCGCGAGGCGCTCTGGGCCGTGCGGCGCCTGCCGGACGATCCTGCTCTGCCGCTCTTCCAGGCCGCACAGGCCCGTGAGCTGGGTTCGGAACGGCGCATGGCGCTGCCGATCATGCCGCTGGCCGAACACATCGTCGCCGATTACCAGACCGTCCGGCTTTCGCTGAAGGGCCACCCGATGCAGCTTTTGCGTCCGCGCTTCCGGCGCGAGGGCGTGCTGAGCAGTGCGGAAACCGAGGCGAAGCCCGATGCCGCCTTCGTCCGTACGGCAGGGATCGTGCTGGTGCGCCAGCGGCCGGGGAAGGGCAACGCCATCTTCGTCACGCTGGAGGACGAGACCGGCATCACCAATGTCGTGATCTGGGCGCGATTGTTCGAGCGTTTCCGCCGGGAGGTCATGGGCGCGCGGTTGATGCTGGTCGAGGGCCGGGTCCAGAAAAGCGTCGAGGGCGTCACACATCTCATGGCCCAGCGCATTGCCGATTGCTCGACCGACCTGCTCTCGCTCTCGGACACGCATCGCGCCGAGGTGCCGATGCCCGTCGACGAACTGAAGAACCCGCCGCTGCCGCGCCATCGCCACCCGCGCAATGTGCGCATCCTCCCGAAATCGCGGGATTTCCATTGAGAGCGCAGACGTTTCGCTCAGTCTTAGCCATCTTCACGCGGGTCATCCCGGGCGAAGCGAAGCGCAGACCCGGGATCCATTCCGGAGCGCTGCCGAAAGAGGTTCGGGCATGGATCCCGGATCGGCGCCGCTCCGCGGCGTGTCCGGGATGACGGCCAGAAGGTTGCGCGGGCGGAGCACCGCTCCCGGCGGTGTCGGAAACGTCCGCCAAAACAAACTTCTCCCATGGAAGTAAAATAAGAAAAAACACGCTACCTGCTGTAAATTGATCCCTTGCCGCCATGGGTATAAGTGGTTCGTTCGATTTACCGAACAGGCGGCCAGAACCATGGCGAACGGCTTCGGCTCGGACGAACCCACAGCGACCACGCCGGCAGAGGCACTGCTGGCGCGTCGTGCGGCTGCTTTGGATGCAGCGTTCGGCAAGGCGGATCTTCCCGCGCGCCTTGCGGGTATCGTCGGGGAAGCAAACGGGCGGGTGGTCTTCACCACCTCCTTCGGCCTCGAAGATCAGGTGCTGACCCATTTCATCGCGACGGCGAAGCTGCCGGTCACTTTCGCGACGCTCGATACCGGCCGGCTCTTTCCGGAAGTTTATGCACTCTGGCAGGAGACCGAGGAGCGCTACGGCATCCTGATCCGCCCGTACTATCCGCGCCATGACTCGCTCGAGCTCCATGTCCGCCAGAACGGCATCAACGGCTTCTATGCCTCGCGCGATGCCCGCAAATCCTGCTGCGACATTCGCAAGGTCGAGCCGCTCGGCCGGGCGCTCGCCGGCGCCGCTATCTGGCTGACCGGCCTGCGCGCCGACCAGTCGGCCGCGCGCGGCGGCGTGGAGCTGGCGGAGGCCGATGTCGCACGCGGCCTGGTCAAGGCGAGCCCTTTGATCGACTGGACGCGCGAGCGCGCGCTTGCCTTCGCCGAAGCGAACGGCGTGCCGATCAACCCGCTGCACGCGCATGGCTTCGTCTCGATCGGCTGCCAGCCCTGCACCCGTGCCATCCGCCCAGGCGAGCCGGAGCGGGCCGGGCGCTGGTGGTGGGAGGACGACGCGGCCAAGGAATGCGGCCTGCATGTCGGGCCGGACGGACAGCTGTCGCGTGTGAAATCCGCGCCGGCGGAGACCCATGCATGATCCAGCTCAGCCATCTCCAGAAGCTCGAGGCGGAGGCGATCTTCATCATCCGCGAGGTCGTCGCGACCTGCGACAAGCCGGTTTTGCTCTATTCGATCGGCAAGGATTCCGCCGTCCTGCTGCATCTCGCGATGAAGGCCTTTTATCCGGCCAGGCCGCCTTTCCCGCTGCTCCATGTCGATACGACCTGGAAGTTCCGCGAGATGATCGCCTTCCGCGATGAGACGGCGAAACGGCTCGGGCTCGACCTCATCGTCCACATCAACCGTGAGGGCGTCGAGGACGGCATCAACCCCTTCACCTCCGGCTCGCGCGTCCATACCGACGTGATGAAGACACAAGGGTTGAAGCAGGCACTCGACCTCTACAAGTTCGATGCGGCTTTCGGCGGCGCGCGCCGCGACGAGGAGAAGAGCCGCGCCAAGGAGCGCGTCTTCTCGCTGCGCAGCCCCGAGCATCGCTGGGACCCGAAGAACCAGCGTCCCGAGCCCTGGCAGCTCTTCAACACCCGCAAGCATCGCGGCGAGAGCTTTCGCGTGTTTCCGCTCTCCAATTGGACCGAGCGCGACGTCTGGGACTACATCGCCCTGGAGAACATCCCGGTCGTGCCGCTCTATTTCGCCGCGCCGCGCCCGGTCGTCCGGCGCGACGGCGCCTGGATCATGCGCGACGACGAGCGCATGGACCTGCGTCCAGGCGAGACCGTCGAGACTCGGCAAGTCCGTTTCCGCACGCTCGGTTGCTACCCGCTGACCGGCGCCGTCGAGAGCGAGGCGGCCAGTCTCACCGAGATCATCGCCGAGATGCGCGCGTCGCGATCCTCCGAGCGGCAGGGCCGCGTCATCGACCATGACGGTTCGGGCTCGATGGAGCAGAAGAAGCAGGAAGGCTATTTCTGATGGGCTTCGCCATCGCCAGGAACCTGGCCAAGAAGAATCCGAAGGCACCGAGACCGGCCCAGACTCTTCTCCCTGCCAACGATGCGCCGGCGGCTTCCGAAACCGGCCAGCACTCGCTGCTGCGCTTCATCACCTGCGGCTCGGTCGATGACGGCAAGTCGACCTTGATCGGCCGCATGCTCTACGAGGCCGGCGCGGTCTTCGACGACCAGCTCAGCGCGCTCGACAGCGATTCCCGCAAGTTCGGAACGCAAGGCGCGGCGCCCGATTTCGCGCTGCTGGTCGATGGCCTTTCGGCCGAGCGCGAGCAAGGCATCACCATCGATGTCGCCTATCGCTATTTCGCGACGGAAACGCGCAGCTTCATCGTCGCCGACACGCCCGGCCACGAGCAATACACCCGCAACATGGCGACCGGCGCCTCGACCGCCGATCTCGCGATCATCCTGGTGGATGCGCGCAAGGGGCTATTGCCGCAGACGCGCCGCCATTCCTTCATCGTCTCGCTGGTCGGCGTGCGCCATGTCGTGGTCGCCATCAACAAGATGGACCTTGTCGACTATGACGAGGCTGTCTTTGCGCGGATCGTGGCCGAGTATCGTGCGGCGGTGCGGAGTCTCGGCTTCGTCTCGATCCGCTTCATTCCGGTCTCGGCCCGGGACGGCGAGAACGTCATGCGCCCGTCCGCGCTGATGCCCTGGCACGACGGCCCGGCGCTGCTGCCCTATCTCGAAAGCGTGGCGATCGCGGGCGCCGCGCCGGCTGATGAAGGCTTCGTCCTGCCGGTACAATGGGTCAACCGGCCCGATCTCGACTTCCGCGGCTATGCCGGCGCCGCCGTCGCCGGCCGCGCCCGCGTCGGCGATCCCGTCGTGGCGCTGCCCTCCGGCCGCACCAGCCGCATCGCGCGCCTGATCGGCGCAGCGGGCGAGGCCAGCCAGATCGCCGCCGGCCAGGCCGCCACGGTGACGCTGGAGGACGATATCGACATCTCGCGCGGCGATGTCATCGCCGCGGCGGGCTCGGCGCTTCTCGTCAGTCGCGGCCTGACGGCGCGCCTGCTCTGGACCGGCGAGCGCGCCATGCTCGAAGGCGGCCAGTTCGTGGTGAAGCTCGCGACGCAGAGCGCCAATGCCACGGTCGAGGCGCTGCATCACAGCATCGATATCGAGGGCTTCCAGCCGCTGCCGGCGCAGAGCCTGGGCATGAATGGCATCGGCCTGGTGACGCTGCGCCTGGACCGGCCTCTGGTCTCGCTGCCCTATGCTCGCAGCCAAGAGCTCGGCGGCTTCATCCTGATCGACCGGATCAGCAATGAGACCGTGGCCTTCGGCTTCGTCGAGCCGGGTGAGGGCGCTGTCCAGCAGGCCGTCGGCGAAGGCGGCGTGCTGGCGCGGGCGAAGCGCGGCGTCGTCGGCATCGTGGGCCGACGGGGTACGCCGGATCGCAAGGCGTGGCTGGCCGGCGTGAGCTGGCGCGTCCTGAGCACGGCGGGGTTGTTCGCGGCGGCCTTTGCGTTGACGGCCAATGCGGCGGCGTCCCTGGCACTGGCTTTCGGCGATATCCTGCTGCGACCGGGCTTGCGGGCGCTGCATATGCGGCTCTGGCGGAAGGCGCCGGTCGGAGTGCTGCAGGACGGCGCAGGAATTTGAAGGCGGAAACGCTTCTCCCCTTGTCATTCCGGGGCGCGCCATAGGCGCGAACCCGGAACCCACGACTGGGTGAGATATCCGATGCCGCGTGACAAGCCGTTCACCGGTCGTGGGTTCCGGGTTCTTCGCTCCGCGAAGCCCCGGAATGACAACCAAGGCTCCGCATTATCTCGGCAATTGCACGCTACCGCCCACCACCGCCGTCGCTTCGATCTCGACCATCGCTTCCGGCTCGACCAGCGCGGCGACCGCAACCACGGCCATGGCCGGGAAATGCCGGCCGAAGGCCTCGCGATAGATCGGCCCCAGTTCCTTGAGGCTGGCGCGATAGGTCTCGATATCCGTGACGTACCAGGTCAGGCGCACGATATCCTCGACGCGTCCGCCGCCGGCCTCGACCACCGCTCTGATGTTGAGGAAGGTCTGGCGTAATTGGCCGACGAAGCCCTTGGCGAAGACGCCTTGCGCGTCCCAGCCGACGAGGCCGCCGGTGACCAGCACGCGGCCTGCCGCCACCATGCCGTTGGCATAGCCGCGCGGCTGCGGCCAGCCTTCGGGCAGGATGGCGCGGGATTGCGGAAGTTCGGACATGCGTGTCGCCTCGGTTTCGGCCGTTCAGGCTCTGTTGGAAGGAGGATCAGGTCTCGCCGCGTGCGATCTGGCGGAGCGCAAAGCGTTGCAGTTTGCCGGTGGCCGTCTTCGGCAGGGCTTCGACGAATTCGATGGCGCGCGGATATTTGTAGGGCGCGATGCCGGCCTTCACATGCTCCTGCAGCACCTTGACCAGCACGTCGTCGCCCGTGATGCCCTCGCGCAGCACGACATAGGCCTTCACGATCTGCCCGCGATCCGGGCAGGGCGCACCGACCACGCCGCATTCCGCCACGACCTCATGGGTCAGCAGGCAGGCTTCGACCTCCGGCCCGGCGATGTTGTAGCCGGCGGAGACGATCATGTCGTCGGAGCGGGCCTGGTACCAGAAATAGCCGTCGGCATCGCGCAGATAGGTGTCGCCAGTGATGTTCCAGCCGTCGATGATATAATTCGCCTGCCGCGCGTCTGCGAGATAGCGGCAGCCGGTCGGGCCGCGCACGGCGAGGCGCCCGGGCGTGCCGTCCGGCACGTCGCGCCCTTCGGCATCGACGATCTTCGCCTCGTATCCCGGCACGGGAATCCCGGTCGAGCCCGGCCGGATCTTTTCGCGCGGCGCGCCGATGAAGATATGCAGCATCTCGGTCGCGCCGATGCCGTCGAGCAGCGGCATGCCGGTCCGCGCCTGCCAGGCGTCGAAGGTCGCCTTGGGCAGGGCCTCGCCGGCTGAGACGCAGATGCGCAACGAGGCGATGTCGCGCCCGTCGAGCTTGTCGAGGATGGCGCGATAGGCCGTCGGCGCGGTGAAGACCACGCTGACCTTGTGGCGTTCGATCGCGTCGATCAGGTCGGCCGGGCCGGCCCTTTCGGGCAGCACCATCGCCGCGCCGATCCGCATGGGGAAGAGCACGAGCCCGCCGAGCCCGAAAGTGAAGGCGAGCGGCGGCGAGCCGGTGAAGCGGTCCTCGGGCGAGGCTTTCAGCACGCGCGCGCCATAGCAGTCGCAGATCGCCAGCATGTCCTGGTGGAAATGCATGGTACCTTTCGGCTCGCCCGTGGTGCCGGAGGTGAAGGCGATCAGGCAGACATCGTCGCGCGCCGTGTCGACGGCTTCGAAATGTGCGTAGCCCGGCTGCGCCATCAGCGCGTCCAGCTCGCTGTCGGCGCTGCCGAAGGCAACGATGCGGGCAAGCCCCGGCACCTGCGCCTTGGCGCCTTCCAGTTCGGCGGTGAGGCGATGGTCGCAGAGGGCGAGCGCGATCTTCGCCTTGCGCAAGGGATAGGCGAGTTCGCCCGCCCGCAGCATCGGCATGGTCGCGACCGCGATGCCGCCGGCCTTGATGACGGCGAGATAGGCGGCGACCATCATCGGCGTGTTGCCGGCGCGCAGCAGCACGCGGTTGCCGCTGACGAGGCCGAGATCACGCGTCAGCACATTGGCGATGCGGTTCACCTTGTCGGCAAGCTCCGCATAGCTCCAGTGCAGGTCTGAGGCGATCACGGCGGTGCGGTCGCCGCGCCCCTCGGCGAGGTGCCTGTCGAGCAGCTCGGCGACGCAGTTCAGCCGCTCGGGATAGGCGAGCCCTGCTTCTTCCACTCTCAGATCGGGCCAGCTTTCGCGCGGCGGCAGGTTGTCCCGCGCGAAGCTGTCTTGATGCCCCGATCTCGCGAATCCGCTTGCTGTCATTGCGTTCCCCTGCAGGAGCCAGATCCGATCAAGTCCCCTCGGCCTGATCGAAACCGTCCCTAACGATCTGCTCTTCCGGCCTGTGATTTCAGGAGGTCGCGCGCGATCACGACCTTCTGGACTTCCGAGGCGCCCTCGTAGATGCGCAACGCCCGGATCTCCCTGTAGAGCTCCTCCACCTTGACGCCCTTGGTGACGCCGAGCCCGCCATGGATCTGGACGGCCCGGTCGATCACGGCTTGAGCGTTCTCGGTCGCGATGAGTTTGGCCAGCGCCGCTTCGCGGGTGACGCGGGCCGCACCGCGGTCCTTGGTCCAGGCGGCGCGGTAGACGAGGAGGGCTGCGGCATCGACCTCAGCCGCGCTGTCGGCGATGGCCGCCTGCGAGAGCTGGAGATCGCCGAGCGTGCCGCCAAAGAGCTTGCGGCCATTGGCATGCTCAAGCGTCTCGTGCAGCGCGCGGCGCGCAAAGCCGAGCGCGGCGGCGCCAACCGTCGAGCGGAAGATGTCGAGCGTCGCCATGGCGACTTTGAAGCCATCGCCGGCTAAGCCGATGCGGTTTTCGAGCGGCACGCGGCAGCCCTCGAAGCGCAGGGTCGCCAGCGGATGCGGCGCGATCACCTCGATGCGTTCAGCGATGGAGAGGCCGGGCGTATCGGCCTCGACCAGGAAGGCGGAGAGCCCGCGCGCCCCCGGCGCCTCACCGGTGCGAGCGAAGACGACATAATGGTCGGCGATGCCGCCGTTGGAGATCCAGCTCTTCTCGCCGTCGATGCGAACATGGCTGTTACCGTCCGGTGTCGCTGTCGTCGCCATGGCGGCGACGTCCGAGCCGGCTTCCTTCTCGGAGAGGGCGAAGGCGGCGATCCGCTTGCCCGCTGCGACATCGGGCAGGATCCGCTGCTTCATCGCCTCGGAGCCGGCGATCGAGATCGAGCCGGTGCCGAGCCCCTGCATCGCGAAGGCGAAATCCGCGAGCCCGTCATGCGCGGCCAGGATCTCGCGGGCGAGGCAGAGTGTGCGCACGTCTAGCTTGTCGGAGAGCCCGCCATAGGCCGCCGGAACGGCAGCCTTCAGAAAACCCGCAGCACCCAGGGCCGCGACGCGCGCCCGGCAGGCCTCGTCCACGTCGTCATGCGGCAGGTCGGCGAGATAGGAATCGGCCCAGCCGGAGAGCTCCGTGGCGAAGGCGCGGTGGCTCTCCTCGAAGAACGGCCAGTCCAGCGTATCGCCGAGGATGTCGAGGCCGAGATGAGGGGCGGGGTTCATCTCAGTTGCCCTCGAAGATCGGCTTCTGCTTCGCGGCGAAGGCATGATAGGCGCGGGAAAAGTCCTCTGTCTGCATGCACAGGGCCTGCGCCACGGCCTCGGCCTCGATCGCGCTCTCGACCGACATCGCCCATTCCATTTCGAGCATGCGCTTGGTCATGGCATTGGCGAAGGTCGGCCCATCCGCCAGCTCGGCGGCGAGCGTTTGTGCCTCGGACAGCACGGCTTCCGGCGCGCAGATGCGGTTGAGGAAGCCCCAGCGCTCGGCTTCCTCGCCCTTGAGCACGCGGCCGGTATAGAGCAGCTCGGCGGCGCGGCCCTGGCCGATGATGCGCGGCAGCATTGCGCAGGCGCCCATGTCGCAGCCGGCAAGCCCGACGCGGTTGAACAGGAAGGCGATCTTGCTGCCGGCGGTGCCGAGCCGCAGATCGGAAGACATCGCGACGATCGCGCCGGCGCCGGCGCAGACGCCATCGATCGCGGCGACGATCGGCTGCGGGCAGGCCCGCATCGCCTTGACCAGCTCGCCCGTCATTCGGGTGAACTTGAGCAGGTCCTTGGTCTCCATCGCGACCAGCGGCCCGATGATCTCGAAGAC
>NZ_CAMFJF010000045.1 GCF_945956895.1 uncultured Allobosea sp.
CTTCATCATCGCGTGAAGCTCAACCCGCCCCGGACACAAAAGTTCAGACACTCCCCCGCTTCGGCGATTTCACGCTGGGTGCGGCCGCTCGTCTCAACCAGACGAACGGCCTCCGCCTCGAATTCCTTCCCCAGCCGGCGTTGCCGCTTGCCCATGAAATGCTCCTCCTTCCTTCAGAAGAGCTCTCCAGTTTGCTGGGACAAGTCCAGAGCCTCCGTTCCTGAGAAACGAAAATCGTCTCAAATCATCTGACGACGGACACTCTTCCGTGAATCGTGAGGGGCGCATCGTCCGTCTCCGTGAGGGACGGACTCTACTCAAATCTGAGGAAGATCAGGCTCAGATCACACGCCACCCACCTCTGCGCTTTCGCTGATCAGATAACGGTTCCCCGGAAGGGCCACTGCTGCGAGGCAGAGTTCTGCAATGGCGCCGGCTATTTCATCCTCGCGAGATTGCTCGCCGCCCGTATCCGGAGCGAGCGATCCAACAAGACCTTCCATGAAAGCGCCGACAAGGCAGGCGCCCGCTACTTCAACATCCAGCGCGCGGAATTCGCCGGCGGCTATGCCCTCGCGAATGATCGTCTCGAACACGCGCGCGATGGCCCGCCGATAATGAAGGCGCGTATTCTCGACCTCCGGATCGATGGGCTCAAAGATCAATCCGTATGCGAGACGCCTGCCCCGCATGGCGCGAGCAGCGAAGGTTCGAACCGCATCACGAACCTTCTGCGACGGAGCGCCTTCGGCGACGGCGATTCCAGAAAGGACGTCGACCTCTCGCTGAGACGTTGTGCTTACGATGGCCGCGCACAGCTCGGCACGGGAGGAAAAGTATCGATAGATCGTTCCGACAGCGACCCCTGCCGCCGCGGCCACCGCATTCATCTGCAGCTCGCGGAAGCCGCCATCCATGACCACGGAGCGTGCAGCCCGAAGAATCTGCGTCTTCTTGTCGAGGGAGCGGGTCTTCTTCGCGTTCATGAGAGGCATCCCCGACCACTCCACTGCTCTCGGGGCAGCGCGATTGGTGAATCTGAATTCATTTTCATCTTGATCAAGGCCACAGAGGCTGTCAATGTGCCATCCTTCGCGCCTCAGGTGGTGGGTGCGCAATAAAAATGAATACAAATTCATCTTCTGAGGGGGCGTCGTGAGAAATCGCCAAAGAATCGCACCCAATGCCGATGGCAACGCTGTCGCACGCAGCTGAGAAATTCAGCGGCAAAGCCGGCTGCCTTGGTTTTCAAGGCGGAGCTGCCCCAGGCGCTCCGCCGAGTTCGACGAAACGGAACAATCTGGAGAATTCGATGAGCAACGCTCTTGCCTCTGAAACGCTGGCGCAGCAGGCTGATCGCTACAGCACCCACAAGGTCCTCAATCAGGCCCAGCCCGCCACCGGCTTCAATGCATTCTCGGGCGACGTGGTCTTGCGCGATGCTATCGAGCGCGAAGCCCCCTGGGCTGCTGACCGCTGCAAGGCTCTCGGCGCCATCGCTGGCGATGAGCGCGTCCAGGAGCTGGCGCGTCTCGCGAACCGGCACCTTCCCGAGCTCAAGACACATGACCGCTTTGGCAATCGCATCGACTGGGTCGATTTCCATCCAAGCTGGCATGAACTGATGTCGATCGCGTGGAACCATGAGGTTCCAAACCTCGCCTGGCGGACGAACCACAAGAATGGTCACTTCGCTCGGGCGGTTCTTTCTTACGTCTGGAACCAGGTCGAGCAGGGCACCGGCTGCCCGACGGGCATGGCATATGCCTCATACGCAGGATTTGAGGCCGAGCCGGCCTTGGCGATCTGGGCCGAGAAGGTGAAGGGCACCGAGTACGAATTCAGCCGAAAGGAAGTCGGAGAAAAGCCTTCGGTGGTGATCGGCTATGCAATGACCGAAAAGCAAGGTGGGTCGGATCTGCGAGAGACGCAGACAACCGCCCGCTTCTCCCATTCGGCCGACTATCATGGAAAGACGGCGCACTGGTACGAGCTGACTGGCCACAAGTGGTTCTGCTCAGTCCCGCAGTCAGACGGCTTCTTCACCCTCGGCAAGGTCAATGGCGAGGTGACCTGCTTCTTCCTTCCGCGCACCCTTCCGGATGGCAGCTATAACCGCTTCTTCGTGCAGCGGCTGAAAGACAAGGCGGGAAACAAGTCCAACGCATCCAGCGAGGTGGAGTACGCCGGCACCTTGGCGATCCGCGTCGGCGAGGAAGGCAAGGGCCTCCGCGAGATCCTGTCGCATGCCCATCTGACGCGACTAGACTTTGCAGTGGGCTCCGCGGGATTGATGCGTCAGTCGCTGACCCTGGCGTTGCAGCATACGACCACTCGCAACGCGTTCGGCTCGACGATCGCCGATCGTCCGATGATGACGAACGTTCTTGCTGACATGGCTATTGAGGTCGAGGCTGCCACCTTGATGGCGCTGCGCGTCGCGCGTGCCACTGATGATCTCGACAGCAGCGAGCACGAACGCCTTCTGGCACGGGTCGCGACGCCGGCCGCCAAGTTTTTCAATTGTTCGCGGGCGCCCTCGATCGCCTACGAGGCGCTGCAGTGCCACGGCGGCAATGGCTTCATCGAAGAGAACCCGATGGCCCGCCTGTATCGAGAGGCACCATTGAACAGTGTCTGGGAAGGCACGGCCAATATGATGTGCATGGACGTGCGCCGGGCGATGATGAAAGACCCGCGGACCATCGACGCTCTGTTCGACGAAGTCAGGCCGCATGCCGGTCAGGACGCCCGCTTCGACGCCATGGTCCAGCATACCGAGACGCTCGTCCGCGAAGCGGTGAAGGACGAGTTCTTCGCACGGCCGATGACCGAGGCGGTCGCGCGCGTTCTGCAAGGCGCCGAATTGCTTCGTCACAGCGCTCAGGAAGTGGCCGATGTCTTCCTGAACACACGCACACCGGGCACACCAGGGGCCTGGGGCGCACACTACGGCACGCTCGCGATCAAGGTATCCCAGCCCGTTGCGAAGAAGATCATGGAGCGGGCCCGGATCTCGGATTGAGGTCAGGTCATCAGAGCCTCGATGCCAATTGAGCGGCCGCAGCCGACTTTGGATGCGGCCAATATTTTTTCCGAGGCTCGCCTTCAAGTATGGGGAGAGGAGCTGCAATTTCCATTGTCATAGACCTCAATCCGTCAATGACGAGGGTGCGCCTCTTTTCGGTTTGGCGGCATCGCCTACTGCGTCAAGCGCAGCATTCTTCAAGATCGGGGTCGAGCCTCCCGCCTTGCAGGAAGGCCTCGATGGCGGGCTCGAACGGCGCGGGATCGAGCCCGTTCGCTTCCAGCCAGGCATCGTCGTAATAGCTGTTGGCATAGCGGTCGCCGGAGTCGCAGATCAACGTTACCAGCGATCCCGCCTCGCCGGCGCTTGCCATGCGCGCCGCATGAAAGCACATCGCGGCGAAATTCGTGCCGGTCGAGCCGCCGACGCGCCGTCCGAGCCGGCGCGAGAGTACCCGCATCGCCGCCAACGAAACGGCGTCGGGCACGCGCAGCATGGTATCGATCACACCCGGCACGAAGGAGGGCTCCACCCGCGGCCTGCCGATGCCCTCGATGCGCGAGGGGCGATCGCAGCGACATCCGGGGTTGCGCGTGGAGAAGCTCTCGAAGAAGGCGGAACGCTCGACATCGGCCACGGAAAGCCGTGTCGCGTGGCGCTTGTAGCGGATGTATCGACCGATCGTGGCGGAGGTCCCGCCGGTCCCCGCACTCATCACGACCCAGGACGGAATCGGGTGACGCTCGTTCGCCAACTGCTGGAAGATCGACTCGGCGATATTGTTGTTGCCGCGCCAATCGGTCGCCCGCTCGGCATGGGTGAACTGATCCATGAAGTGGCCGGACAGGCGCGCCGCCAGTTCGGCGGATTCGGCATAGATCCGCTCGCCATCGTCGATGAAATGGCACAGGCCGCCATAGTGCTCGATCGCGGCGATCTTTTCGGGTGAGGTGGAGCGCGGCATGACGGCGAAGAAGGGGACGCCGATCATGCGGGCGAAATAGGCCTCCGACACCGCAGTCGAGCCGGACGAGGCCTCGACGACCGCTGTGCCTTCCCGGATGAAGCCGTTGCAGAGCGCGTAGAGGAACAGCGAGCGCGCCAGCCGATGCTTCAGGCTGCCGGTCGGATGCGTGGATTCATCCTTCAGGTACAGGTCGATCCCGGTCAGCGCCGGCGCGTCCAGCTTCCATAGATGCGTGTCGGCGGAGCGGCGCTGGTCCGCCTCGATCGCAGCGATCGCGCGATCGACCCAGTCCCGGGCAGTCGTTACCTCGCCCTTGCCCAATCTGCATTCCATTCGAGCGCTCCACGCGGTCTCTGGCCGATCCTGCTCGGCCTCTGGTGGCAATTCTTCGCTTGCGTAAACCACGGGCACCAGCAAGAGCGGGACCGGCAGCGTCTAGAATCCGCTTGGTCGCGGCCCCGCCCCGGAACCCTGGCGCAGCGCCCTGATAGTCTCGGTGTTCGGACAATACCGCCCATGGCGCATGGGGCGGCTCGGGCCCAGGCTCGAAAGGCGGATGCCGGGGCAATCTCCTCAGGCTGCTGTCGCGGCCACATTGTCCAGCATCTCGGGCCTGCGCTGCGTGGCTGGCCGGGAGTGATTGTGGGGCAGGCGCGCGATCGCCGACACCGCGCTGTCGGCCGCTCGGCTCGCAATGCACAGCCAAACAGAGTTCTGTCCGGACAGTGCCGGAGCCGCCTGTGAGCGAATGTGGCCGCAACGGGCGGCCACTTCATTGCGATCATATTTTTTCGAGCGCGGCGGCAATCCTGTCCTTCAGCGCGAGGCGCTGACGGCGCAGCGTCGCTTCGGCTTCTTCGGAAATGGCGTCGAGACGGGCCTCGGCCCGATGAATTCGGTCATTGACCTCATCATATTCCGTCAGAATATGCGCAAATTCCGGACTCTTCGCCTTGAGGGCATGAATAGCGTCCATCTGTTCCGGGAACTCATGGCCAAGGGTATGCGGGGTATTGGACAAGGTTCTGCTCTCCTTTGTGCGGCAGCGGCCCGGCGTCAGGGTTTTTCGACGCGCGCGACCTGATAGGTGTGAAACTCGTGTCCCCGCCCGACCGAGACATATTCACCGAGGCGGAAACATTCCTCGCCCAGGCGGAAACCAATCTCGTCGTCCCGGTCACCCTCCTCGTAATCGAAATACCATTGACCGCCGGGCTTGCGCCGCAACCGACCGATCCTGGCCGTCTCGCCCTTCTGGAAATACCGGACGCGACAGGATTCCCAGGATTTCTTCCATTCGTGAGGATCGAGGAAGCCTTCCCGGTCGAGCGGCAACAGAAGATCGTAGCCTTCCTCACGGTCTCCGTCCGGATGCCCCTGGTCGCGCGCGCGAAGCAGCCGCACATGGCGGAAGGTTGGGGCGAGTTCCCTGGTTTCGACCAAGATCCATGTCCTCCATTTCAGTCCTCTACAGAACCCGGAGGGGTTTCGGCGGGTTTTGCGAGAGATCTGTGTCCCTCTTACGCTATTCGTGCTGCGTCTTTCTTGATCTGTCGCAACCCGGGGGCACGGCAGACGTCTGTGAATGCCTCTATTCACAGGCGGAACTCCTGATCCTGCCGTGGCACGACACCCGGCCGGCCCAGTTCGCGCTCGATCCGGACGCGGAGCGCCTCGGAGGTTTCCGGTTCCCCGTGGACAATGAACACACGCCGCGGCGCGCGGTTGAATCCCGAAAGCCAACGCATCAGTTCGTTGCTGTCAGCGTGGGCCGACGGCATGTCCAACTGTGCAGCCTCCGCCTTGATCGGCACCCAATCCCCGTGGATCTTGAGATCCTTCGCGCCCTGTTGCAGCGCGCCCGCGTGTTCCGGGAGCCTGGAAACCTGAAAGCAGGATCGTGGATCTCGGATCGGGGCCGAACGTTTTGAGATAGTGCAGCACGCGCCCCCCGTTGCCATGCCGGACGCGGCGATGACGATCTTCGGATACCGGCTCGCCGTGATCGCCTTCGAGGCTTCGACATCGTTGGTGTATTCGGCGATGCCGAAGGCTTCACGGCATGTCGCATGATCGAGTTTATGATCATGCGGATGGCGGCGCATCATGTCGGTGGCGTCGGCGGCCATCGGACTGTCGAGGAAAATGGATATGGAAGCGAGGCGCCCGGCCCGCTTCAGTGTCCAGAAATAGTAGAGAAGCTGCTGCGCCCGGCCGACGGCAAAGGCCGGTGTCACGAGCGTGCCGCCGCGTTTCACGGTGCATTCCGCGGTTGTGCCGAGCACCTCAGCCGGATCCTCGCCCGGATGGACCCGCTCGCCATAGGTCGACACGACCACGATAAAGCCGGCCTCTCCGCCCGATACGGGATCTGGAAACAGCGCATCACCGTAGCGCCCGATATCGCCCGAAAACGCCAGGTTGCGGCCGTCCCAGTGGATTTCGGCGTGCGCGGCTCCCAGAATATGACCGGCATGGCGGTCTCAGCCTACAATTTCGGCCGACACCTGAAGACCCTCAAAGGCCTCACGCCCTATGAGTTCATCTGCAAACGCTGGACTTCAGAGCCAGAACGATTCACGCTCGACCCTATCCATCAAATGCCGGGACTGAACATCTGGGTCTGTCATGGCGCGGTTGACGATGTCGCTTGCGAACGAAGCCCGCTTGGCGCTGGATCCGGCAGATCGAGTTGGCGATGAGGGTGGGCGTCTTCATCGCCGGAACGGATTCTGTCCGACAGGAGGCGCAAGCCGTTCAGGACGACCAGCACGGTGCCCCCCTCGTGTCCGATCACCGCGAGCGGAAGCGGCAGGTCGAAGAACAGGCCGCCGGTGACCAGGATCAGCATGGCGCCGATCGCCACGATGAGGTTCTGCCGGATGATCGCGGCCGTCCGCCTCGCCAGACGGTGCGCATCGGCCAATTTCTTCATGTCTTCCGATAAAAGAGCGACATCGGCAGCCTGAAGCGCGACGTCGGACCCGGCAGCTCCCATCGCGATGCCGACATCAGCGCGCGCCAATGCCGCAGCATCGTTCACGCCATCGCCAACGAAAGCGACCTTGCCATCGCGCGCGAGCTCACCGACCTCACGAACCTTGTCCTGCGGCAACATCTCAGCATGAACCTCTTCTGGAGCAAGGCCAAGCTCTGCACCGATGCGCAAGGCCACGGGCTTGCGGTCGCCCGTCATCATGACGATGCGGCTCACGCCGCCGGCGCGAAGCGCGGCCAGCGCCGGAGCGGAACTGGCTCTCGCTTCATCCGCCACGCTGACGGCGCCCAGAACAGTCGCACCGCGCCCGAGATAGATCACGGTCTGGGAACTGTCAGCGAGTTCACGGAATGCGGGATCATCGACGGAAGCGCCCATCTCCGCGACGAGGTGGGCGTTCCCTGCCCATATCGGGCCCAATACGTCGTGGCCGATGATGCCGGCGCTCGGGCGAGAGCTGACGTCCACGACCTTCGCCGGCTCGATGCCGTTGGCAACGGCCTCCCGGCGGATGGCCGCCGCAACATGATGCTCCGAATGAGCTTCGAGACCGGCCAGAAGGGAGAGGAAGCGGTGCTCCTCGCCGTTCAGGGCAATGACGCACGTCACCGCCGCTCGACCATTGGTCAAAGTTCCGGTCTTGTCGAAGGCAAAGGTATCGATAGCAGCGAGCGTTTCCAGCGCGCCTCCCCCTTTGAACAGCACGCCGCCTCGCGCGGCGGCGGAGAGGGCCGACAGGATCGCGGCGGGAACCGATATAACGATCGCGCAGGGGCTGGCCGCGACCAGGAGTGTCGCGGCCCTGTAGAGGGCCTGTTCCCAGTCCCGCCCAAGCCAATAGAAGGCTGCGAAGGCGCAACCAGCCCCCAGCAGGACGCCAACGGTATAACGCTGGCCGAACCAGGCGCTGAAACGCTCGGATGGCGCCTTCGCCTCCTGAGCCTCGGTCACGAGTTGGATCATGCGTGCGATCGTGCTGTCGCCGACCGTCCTGGTGACGGTCACGTCCAAAACCCCTTCGAGATTGACCGTGGCCTCGAAGACCTGTTGTCCGGGTTCCTTGGAGACCGGCATGGACTCGCCTGTGATATTGGCCTCGTCGATGCCGCCGCGGCCATGCAGGATCACGCCGTCGGCTGGCACGCGGGCGCCCGGGCGCAGCACCACCACATCGCCGACGACAAGCTCGGAAGCGGGAACCTCTGTGACCGTGCCGTCCTCGCTTTTGCGGAAAGCCGTTTCCGGGCGCAGCGCCATCAGGGCCTCGACGGCTCGGCGCGCACGTCCGAGAGCCTGGTGTTCGAGTGTGGTCGAAACGCTGAAGAGCGTTAGAAGCACGGCGCCCTCGAATGGTGCTCCAACGGCAGCAGCCGCCACGGCCGCGACCACCATCAGCAGGTCGATGTCGAGGGTGTGCTCGCGCCATAGTGCCGACAGGGCGCTCCAGCCGGCCGGAAGGCCGCCGGCGGCATAAACCAGGGCCAGCCCGGGCCACCGGAGCGCAGCAAGTCCCTCAGCCGGCGGCCAGGTCCCAATGACCGCCAGCATCATCCCCAGGACTGCCAGGCCGGACATGACGGTCTCGAAATCAAACGACACGCGTTTCATCGTCACGCCGCCCGGCCGATGAGGGAGCCGATCATCGCGGTCGAGGCCATCGCGACGGCGCCCCAGAACACCACCCGGAGGGTAGGCTTCCAGATGCTGGCGCCGCCTGCCCGGGCACCGACCGCGCCAAGCACCGCAAGGCCGATGAGGCAGGCAATGGATACGGTCCTTGCCGCCGTTCCAGCGGGAGCGAGCAAGGCAACGATCAAGCTCGACGTCGAAATCAGCCCGTCATTGGCGCCGAGAACAGCTGCCCGAAGCCAGCCTATACGCTCGATGAGATGGTTTTCCTTGTGAAGGGCGCGCATGGGCACAGCTTTCGAACAGGCGTTGCAGGAACACCCTTGCTTCGCCGACGAAGACGTCGGTTCCGGAAAGGTCCGTCCGCCGTCCGACGAGCATGGCGCACGTCAATCTATAGTTTTGAGCAATTCTAAACTAAGCAATCGTCAGCGGCTTTGCGCTGTGTCAAGGACTTGGTGGCCTTCTCCGGGAATTCCCCCGCTGTCGCAGCCTATCCGGCCGAGACAATTGAGGAAGTTTGCATCTCGACGTCGAAGCTTGTCTTCGAGCCTTTGCCACAGATCGGATCAGTCCAGCCGGCCGATCCGGAGCCGCGTCTCGAAGCCGTCTTCACGTCCCTCCCGCGGGGAGATCAGCTCGAGGCCGCTGCCGGTGCCGGTGGCGATCGCCTTCGCGATGGCCAGCCCGAGCCCGGCGCCTTTCGCCTGCGCGCGGCCGCGCTCGAACGGGTTGAGCAGGCGGGCGAGCAGATCTTGCGGCACGGCCGGCCCCGCATTGGTGACGCGCAGCAGGCCGTCCATCGACAGCGTCACGCGGACCGGCTCGGTCTGCGAGCCGTGCTTCAGCGCATTCTCGATCAGGTTCCGCGCCAGGATCGCGAAGGCATCGGGATCGATGCGGGAGAGCACTGGGGCATCGGGCAGGGCCAGCTCGATCGGCCCGGCTGCGCCGGCGTTGGCGGTCAGTTCATCCACGATCAACCGGAGTAGGGCGCCGATATCGACCGGCTCGGCGCCATGCAGACTGCCGCCTTCCGCCCTGGCCAGCTGCATCAGCTTTTCCGAGAGAGCCGAGAGCCGCCGCAATGCGGATTCAATGTCGCGAGCACGGTTGCGTGCGGCCGCGTCGGTCGTTTCAATGATCAGTCTCTGCGTCTGCGCGAGCGCGGCGGCCACCGGCGTGCGTAGCTCATGCGCGGAGTTGGCGGTAAAGCTGCGCTCGGCTTCCAGAGTGCGCCTGAGCCGTTCCAGCAGCTGGTTCACCGCCCGGGCGACCGGTCGGATTTCCGAGGGAAGGTCGTCGGCGGCGACGGCGGTCAGATCGCCGGCGCCGCGAAGTTCGATCGCGGAGCGGAAGCGCCGCAGGCTCATCGTCGACAGGCGTATGACGGCCCACACGCCGATCAGGCTGATCGGAACGATCAGGGCGAGCGGGCGGGCCAGTCCGACGAGCACTTCCCACGCCACGGCGCGACGGCGGACCTGCGGCTCGGCGACCGTGATCGTGATCGTGCCCTGCAGCGCAGCATCCGAGTAGAGGCGGTGGGTTGGCGTATCGGAGAAGCCCATGCCGCTGAATGGCGGAAAGATCGCCGGGTCGGCTCTATGCGAGCGCAGCAGCACCTGCCCTTCGGCGTTTCGCACCACATAGGTGAAGTGCTCGTCATGCTCGCGCATCGTCGCGACGCTCTGGCTGGCGTCGTCGTCGCTGTCGCGCCCGATGATGTCGCGCACTGCCAGAGGCAGCAGGCGCTGCCCGGTTTCCGCAAGCTCGCTGTCGAAGACCTCATCCATCTGATGGCGCAGATTCTGGGCCGTCACCGCGGCGGCCACTGCCCAGACCAGCGCGATGCCCAGGCCCAGCCAGAGCGACAGGCGCCATTGTAGGCTCTTCGGCGCGATCATCGTGCGCTTCCCAGCCGATAGCCGATGCCTCGTGCCGTGTGGACGACATCGGGGCCGAGCTTCTTGCGCAGGCGGCTGACATGGACCTCGATCGTGTTGCTTTCGACTTCGGCGCCGAAGGCATAGAGCCGGTCTTCCAGCTGGGTCTTGGACATCACCTGGCCGGGGCGCTGGACGAAGGCCTCGAAAAGCGCCCATTCACGTGCGGTCAGGGCGATGAGCCGCCCGCTTTTCATGACCGTCCGCGCCGCCAGGTCGATCTGCAGGCCGCCGATCTCGACGAGCGGATTGGGATTGCCGCTGTAGCGGCGGGCAACCGCGTTGAGCCTTGCGGACAGTTCCGCAAGGTCGAACGGCTTGGTCATGTAATCGTCCGCTCCCGCATTGAGCCCTTCGATGCGGTCGGATATCTGGTCCAGCGCTGTCAGGACGATGGCCGGCGTGACGCAGCCCTTGCGGCGCAGGTCGCGCAGAAACGCGATCCCCCGGCCGTCGGGGAGCATCAGATCCAGCAGGACCAGATCATAGGCTGCGCTGTCGAGATGCTCGGCGGCTTGGTCGAGGCGGCCGACCCAGTCCACCGAATGGTTGTCGCCGACGATATGGTCGCGCACCGCGGCTCCGAGGATCGTGTCGTCCTCGATCAGAAGAACTCTCATGAAGGCGCAATCCCATCTGTCCGAGACCTGTTGCCTGCGGAACCTGTCAGCTTCCTGAAGGGCCGTGCCCTTCACGCTTCAGCTACGCGTCAGGAAAGATTGCCATCATTCCGGCATGTGAACGCTGATCAGGGACAAATGCCATGGTAAAGCCGTTCGTCGCGGGCCTGCTGCTCCTTGCCATCGCAGGATCAGGAGTTGCGATGGCCGATGACGATTGCGACGTCCCCCTGGGGAGGTGGCAGCCCCGCGAGGCCGTGCAGGCGATGGCGCAGGCACGGGGCTGGCAGGTGGACCGTCTCAGAATCGACGACGGTTGCTACCAGATCAGGGGCACTGACGAGACCGGACAACCGTTCAAGGCCAAGATCGATCCCGCGACTCTGGAGATCGTCAAGATCAAGCGCAGGATCCGCAGCGACGGCGGCCACCGTCATGAACGGCGCTCCTCCGCCGCCACCGGCTCGGTCGATCCATCCGGCCCGGCGTCTCCAAAATCCCCGTTCGAACGCGGCGAGCCACCGAAAGCCACGGTGAAATAAGCGGGCCGGGCCTCCCTGTCCCGCGACGCTGCATCCTTCTGTCCAACGCTGGAGAAATGGCCATGTCCGTCGCAACCGCGCGCTACTCGAGAACTCTCGTCGTCATTCACTGGGTAACGGCCCTCGCCGTGCTTGGCGCATGGTTGACGGCAGAAGGTGGCCGTGAGGTGGTCAGGAATCCGCCCCTGCTGCATTTCTGGCTGGGCCTTGCGGTCCTGGTTCTGGTCGTTCCCCGGCTGATCCTGCGGCTGGTGGAACCTGCGCCCGATGGCGGCCCGCAGCATGGCTGGCTCGCCATCGGTGCCCGGATCGGGCACGCGCTGCTCTATCTGCTGCTGATCGCCTTGCCGATCACCGGCTGGTACGCCGCCTCGCGCATGGGCGTGTCCGTCTCCTTCCTCGGCCTGCACCTGCCCTCGATCGCGGCGCCTGTGCAGGGACGTCCCGGCGTGATCGCCGAACTTCACGAGAATGGCGGCACCTTCATCCTCATCCTTGCCGGCCTGCACGCCCTGATGGCGATCTGGCACCAGTTCGTCATGCGCGACAGGACGCTGCGGCGGATGAGCCTGCGCTGAGAAGGCAGGCGTCCCGTTGCCTTCGTCTCTCCGGCCCCTCCCGCCTCGGTCCAGGCGGGGAGGGCGGGAGCGACGCGATTTTCCATCCATTCCGATGTTGGGGCGGCCGGGCGCGAAGCGATCGCGGCGTTTCCTGACAGCTGGCTGAAGCTGAAACCGCCACCGCGTCAGGAGGCTGTCAGCGTGTCGTCCCAGGGTGATCTTGCCGGGCGGCGGGGCGGTGCCTTCGCCGGTGCGGTTCGATGCTGGCCGGCAGAAGCATGCGGTTCCCGCCGCCGGTGCAAAAGGAGGTTCAGCCACCATGAATAAGATCATGCCGGCCATCGCGTTGACCGCGGCATTCATGCTGCCCTGTCTTGCCCAGGCGCGACCGCTCAAGCTCACCACGACGCTGACCAATTATGGCGGCGACGGTGCCTATCTCGCGATCTATCTCACGAATGCTCAGGGGGCCTATGCCGGCAGCCTGTGGATGGCCGGCCGCAAGTCGAAGTATTACACGCATCTGTCGGGCTGGCATCGTGCGACAGGGGGCAACTCCACCGAGATCAACGGCATCACGGGCGCCAGCGTCGGCGCGGGCCGCACGCTCGAGATTTCGCTCGATCTCGCCGATGCGCTCTTCGATGCCGGCTATACCCTGCATGTCGATGCTGCCGTGGAGGACATGCGCGACAGTCCGGACGAGGTCTCCGTCCCGCTGACGACCGCGGGCGCGAAAACGCCGGTTCGGGGCCGGCGCTACGTCTCGAGCCTGGCTTATTCGTTCTGAGCGGTGGCCGGCATGATCCGCGTTGTCCATCGCTGGCCGGGTCTTGTGGCCGGCCTTCTGCTGCTGGTGCTCAGCCTGAGCGGTGCGCTTCTCTCGATATTCCCGGTCGTCGAACGCCTCTCCTCGGTCCAGTCGGACGCGCTTTCGATCGCGGAGCTGGCCGAGCGCATCCAGGCGGTTCATCCGGAGGTCGAGCAGATCAGGCGGAAGCCTTCGGGCCGGATTACCGCCTACTGGTCCGAGAACGGCGTGCCGCGGGCTGCGGTCAAGGACCCCGCGACAGGGCGGGAGATCGCCTCTGCCGATTCGAATCCGTTCGAGCGCTGGTTGACCAGGCTGCACCGCTCGCTCCTTTTCGGTGACGGAGGCCGCATGGCGATGGCGGCCGCTGCCGCTGCCATGCTGGTGCTGGCCGTTTCCGGCGCCGTGCTCGTCGCGCGGCGTGCAGGAGGCTGGCGGCGCTGGTTCTCGCCGTTGCGCGGGCCGTTTGCGGCGCGCCTGCATGTCGAGCTCGCGCGCATCGCTGTCGCCGGCCTGCTCTTGTCTTCCGCTACGGCCTTGTGGATGACGGCCTCGACCTTCGACCTCCTGCCCGACGGGCCGCCATCGCCCGTGACCGAGGTCGAGAGAAGCGGCCGGACGGGGATGCCCGTCGCAGGCATGGATATCCTCAAGCGCACCCCGGTTTCCGAGCTGCGCAGCCTGTCCTTTCCCGATCCGGCCGATGCGACCGATGTCTTCACGCTCAAGATGGATCGCGGCACCGGCTATCTCGACCAGGGAACCGGTGCGCTGCTGGCCTGGAGCGATCCGAGCGCATGGCAGTGCGTCTCGGAAACCATCTACATGCTGCACACCGGGCGGGGCGCCGCTGCCCTGGGGCTGGTCCTTGGCTTCATGGCGCTCAGCGTACCCGCGATGGCCGGAACGGGCTTCGTCCTGTGGTTCGCAGGCTGGTGTGCTCGTCCGCGCATCCGCGGCAATGCTGCCGCCGGGCGCGCTGAGACGATCCTGCTCGTCGGGTCCGAGGGCGGCAGCACATGGGGGTTCGCCACGACGCTGCATGCGGCGCTCTCGGCCGCCGGGCAGGCCGTTCACGCCGCGCCGATGTCATCCTTCGAGCCGGCCCGTTATCGGCAGGCGCGGCGCATCCTGATCCTGAGCGCGACCTATGGCGACGGCGCTGCTCCTGCTTCGGCGCGCGGCTTTCTCGACCGGCTGAAATCCCTGCCTGCGCCCCCTTCGGTCGCGTTTGCGGTTCTCGGCTTCGGCGATCGCAGCTTTCCTGGATATTGCGCTTTTGCGCAGGCCGTTGCCGATGTGGCGGAGGCGCGGGGCTGGCGCATGCTGGTTCCGTTCATGACGGTGAACCGCCAGTCGCCGCAGGATTTTGCCCGCTGGGGCCGGTCGCTGGGCACCGTCATGGGGGTGGAGCTGGAGCTCGTTCACCAGCCGGTCCGGCCGGCTGCCTTCCTCCTGACGCTGGTTTCACGCCGCGACTATGGCGCCGAGGTGCAGGCGCCAACCGCCATCCTGCGCTTTGTCCCGCCGAAGTCGCCATTCTGGCTGCGGCTCACCGGTCGCTGCTTCGGGCGTTTCGTGGCCGGGGATCTCCTCGGCGTCCTGCCGGAAGGCTCTGCCGTTGCCCGCTTCTACTCGCTGGCATCCGGGTGCCGGGACGGTTTCATCGAGATCGTCGTCAGAAAGCACCCCGCCGGCCTGTGCTCTGGCCAGCTCTTCGAACTGCAGCCGGGCGATACGATCAACGCCTTCTTGCGGCAGAACCCCGGCTTTCATGCCGGCCGTGACGCGGCGCCCCTCATCCTCGTCGGGGCCGGCACGGGCATCGGGCCGCTGGCAGGTTTCATCAGGGCCAATGCCCGACGCCGCCCCATCCGCCTGTTCTTCGGCATGCGGCATCCCGACAGCGATTTCCTTTATGGCGCGGAGCTGGAGGGCTGGCGGCGGAACGGGCAGCTGCAGCGGTTGGCGACGGCTTGGTCGCGTACGCGGCAGCCCAGCTATGTGCAGGATGCGCTGCGCGGGGAAGGCGCCGAGATCGCCCGCATGGTTCGCGAAGGCGCGCGGGTCATGGTGTGCGGCGGGCGCGAAATGGCAGCCGGTGTCTCCGCGGCGCTTGCCGACATACTCGCCCCCACCGGGCTGACGCTGGCGCTGCTTCGCGCGGAGGGACGTTATGTCGAGGATGTCTTCTGATCCGGACCGCCAGGCGTTAAACGGCCCCACCATGGGCACGCGCTGGTCCGCGTTGTTCTACACGACCGGAGCCTTCGCCCCGGCACCGGTTCGCAGCGCGCTTCAGGCGGCGGTGGACGAGGTGGACGAGCAGATGTCCGGCTGGAAGCCGGACAGCGATCTGATGCGCCTCAATGCCGCGCCGGTGGGGCGATGGGTCGGAGTCCCAGACCGGCTGATGACGGTGCTGCGGATTGCGCTCGAAATCGGCCGCTGCTCGGCTGGTGCCTTCGACATCGGCATGGGCGACGCGGTGAGCGCCTGGGGGTTCGGCCCGTCCGTGGCCGACCGGGCCCTCATCCGCAAGGCGCTCCAAACCCCGCGACAGGCCGCATACGAGGTGCTGGAGCTGAATGTGGAGGGCGGCGAGGCGCGCAAAAACGCTCCCATCGTCCTCGACCTCAATGGCATCGCAAAGGGCTATGGCGTCGACCGGCTGGCGGCGACGCTGCGCGATTTCGGCATCACCAGCGGGCTGGTCGGCATCGACGGCGAGATGCGGGCCCTTGGCCTGCGCCCTGATGGCGAGCCGTGGACGATCGCCATCGAAAAACCCGACCCCGCCTCCCGTATGCCGCATTCGATGCTGGTTCTGCAGGACGCTGCGGTGGCCACTTCAGGCGACTATCGACACTGGGTGGACGTCGGAGATCGCCGCCTGTCGCATACGATGGACCCGCGCCGTGGCGCGCCCCTGACGACGACGCCGGCCTCGGTCACCGTGGTGGCGCGGACCTGTGCCGAAGCCGACGCCTGGGCGACTGCGCTGATGGTCCTTGGTTCAGGGGAAGGGGCGAAGCTTGCGCGGCGGTTCGGGCTCGACGCGTTGTTCCTCATCCGCGAGGGCGAAACCATCCGGCCCCAGGCGGTCGGTGCCCTGTTCGCGGCTGGCCCGCTCAACCAGGTCGCACGGTGATCGTCGCGAAACGGCGTGGCTGCCGCGATTGCGCGACGCAGCCGCTTCCCCGGGGCACCCGCTGCAGGCGGCTGGGCTCGGTCGATGTCGCGATACGCACTTGCATCTCATCAATATACATTATACATAATCGTATAATGATTGCACCGAGAGGATGCTCACGATGACCGCCGTGAAGATCGACGACCGGCTGACGGTCGCCAGCCAGCCGAGCCAGGAGACGCTTTCCGCGCTTGCGGCTGGCGGATTCGCCACCATCATCAACAACCGGCCCGACGGCGAGGAGCCGGGGCAGCCGAGTAGCGCTGCCGAGAAGGCGGCCCTTGAGCGGGCCAACCTTGGCTATCGCTTCATCCCCGTGACGGCGGCGGCGATTACAGAAGCCGATATCCGCTCCTTCCAGGAGGCGGTGTCCGGGGCGAAGGGGCCGGTCTACGCGCATTGCCGCAGCGGCACGCGTTCACTGACGCTGCATGTGCTGGGTGAGGTGCTGGCGGGGCGGATGAAGCCGGGCGAGGTCGAGGCTTTCGGTCGCGCACATGGCTTCGATCTGTCGGGCGCGGTGCAGTGGCTTGCCCGCAATGCAGCCCGGGCGCCGCAGGTGAAGGGCTTCCACGAGCCGCGTTCCGGCAGCATCCAGTATGTCGTCACCGATCCGAAGACGCGGCGCTGCGCGATCATCGACCCGGTCTACGAGTTCGACGAGAAATCCGGGGCGACCGCCACGCATCAGGCCGACGCGATCCTCGCCTATGTGGCGAGCGAGGGGCTCACCGTCGAATGGATCCTCGATACCCATCCTCACGCCGATCACTTCTCGGCCGCTCATTATCTCAAGCAGAAGACAGGCGCCCCGACAGGCATCGGCGCCCGTGTCACGGATGTCCAGAAGCTCTGGCAGGGCCTCTACAACTGGCCGGAACTGGCGACCGACGGCTCGCAATGGGACCGGCTCTTCGCGCAGGGCGACAGCTTCACGCTGGGCGAGCTCACGGGGCGCGTGATGTTCTCGCCGGGCCACACCCTTGCCTCCGTGACCTATGTGATCGGCGACGCGGCCTTCGTGCACGACACGGTCTTCATGCCGGATTCCGGTACGGCGCGGGCGGATTTCCCGGGCGGCAGCGCCAGGGCCCTGTGGGCGTCGATCCAGGCGATCCTGGCCCTGCCGGATGATACGCGCCTGTTCACCGGGCACGATTACGAGCCCGGCGGGCGCGCCGCCCGATGGGAAAGCACGGTGGGCGAGCAGAAGCGCGCGAACCCGCATCTGGCCGGCATGACGGAGGAGCGCTTCATCGCGCTGCGGGAGGCGCGCGACCGCACCCTGCCGATGCCGAAGCTGATCCTGCATGCGCTGCAGGTCAACATCCGCGGCGGTCGGCTGCCGGAGCTCGAAGCCGACGGCCGGCGCTATCTCAAGTTCCCGCTCGATGCGCTTCCGGGGGCCACATGGTGATGGCTTCCGCAATGACCCGCGCGATGTCGCCGGCGGAGATGGAGGCGCGCGCGGGCGAGGTCGCCGGTCTGCTCAAGACATTGTCGCACCCGGCGCGTCTGCGGCTCGCCTGCACCCTTGCCGAGGGCGAATACGCCGTCGGCGAGCTCGAGGAGCGGCTGGGCATCCGTCAGCCGACGCTGTCGCAGCAGCTTGGCGCACTGCGCGAAGCCGGGGTCGTCACGACGCGCCGCGAGGCCAAGCAGGTCTTCTACCGCCTGAGCGAAGAGAAGGCCGCGCGCCTGATCGAAGCCCTCTACGCCATCTTCTGCGAACCGGAGCAACTGCCATGAGTGCTTATTGGCCTTCCCTGACCGGCGGCATGCTGCTCGGACTTTCCGCTGTCGCGTTGCTGCTGCTCGACGGACGGATCGCCGGCATCAGCGGCATCGTCGGCCGCTTGCTCGGCGGCGGGCAGATCCCGCTGAATGCGGCTTTCGTCATCGGGCTCATCAGCGGCCCGCCGCTCTACAGGTTGGCCTTCGGGAGCTTCCCGTCCGTGACCATCGCTGCCTCCTGGCCCCTGGTCCTCGCGGCCGGGCTCGCCGTCGGCATCGGCACGCGCATGGGCTCGGGCTGCACCTCGGGGCACGGCATCCTGGGCCTCGCCCGCTTTTCGAAACGTTCGTTCGCCGCGACCGCGACCTTCCTCCTCGCGGGAGTCGCCATGGCGACGCTGATGGAGTTCCTGCGGTGAAGCCTCTCGCGGCCCTGCGTCTCGTCGTTGCGCTCCTCGCTGGCGCGCTCTTCGGCTTCGGCCTGTCGCTCTCCGGAATGCTCGATCCGGCGCGCGTGCTCGGCTTCCTCAATCTCGCCAGCGGGCATTGGGACCCGAGCCTGGCCTTCGTGCTCGGCGGCGCGGTGCTGGTGGCGGTGCCCGGCGTCATGCTGCAACGCCGGCTGCGGCACCCTCTGTTCGACGACAGCTTCCATCTGCCGGAGAAGACGGAGATCGACCGGCGGCTGGTAGCCGGCTCCGCATTGTTCGGGGCCGGATGGGGGCTCGCCGGCTTCTGCCCCGGCCCGGCGGTCTCGGCCCTGTCGATGGGGCTCGTCCCGGTCTTGCTGTTCGTCGCGGCGATGGCGGCAGGGATGATGCTGCATGACCGGGTGATCGCGGGGATGCTGCCGCGATGACGCCGGCCCTCGTTCCCGCGCTCGCCTCCGGCGGCCTCGTCGGCTTCAGCCTCGGCCTGGTTGGCGGCGGCGGCTCGATCCTGGCCACGCCGCTGCTCCTCTACGTCGTCGGGGTCGCCAGCCCGCATGTCGCGATCGGAACCAGCGCGCTGGCCGTCTCGATCAATGCCTATGCCAACTTGCTCGCCCATGCCCGGAAGGGCCATGTGCGCTGGCTCTGCGCGGCCGTCTTCGCGGTGGTGGGTACGCTTGGCGCCCTGCTCGGCTCCAGCCTCGGCCTCGTCGTCGACGGGACGCGCCTTCTCCTGCTCTTCGGCGCGCTGATGGTCGTCGTCGGGCTGCTGATGCTGCGGCCGCGCGGCGTCGGGCGGGGAGAGGAGCGGCCGGTCGACCGGCGCACATGCGCACTGACCGCCGCAGCGGCGCTGGCGACGGGCATGGCTTCCGGCTTTTTCGGCATCGGCGGCGGCTTCCTCATCGTGCCGGCGCTCGTCTTCGCCACCGGCATGCCGATGATCAACGCCATCGGCTCGTCTTTGCTCGCGGTGGGAACCTTCGGGCTGGCGACGGCCCTGAACTATGCCCGCAGCGGCCTCGTCGACTGGGTCATCGCCGGGCAGTTCATCTCCGGCGGCGTCGTGGGCGGCATTCTCGGCATGCTGCTGGCGACGCGTCTCTCGGCTGGCAAGGCCACGCTGAACCGCATCTTCGCCGCGCTCATCCTGACGGTCGCGACCTATGTGATCTTCAAGAACCTGCCGGCGACGACCGCCTTCGGCTGAGCGCGGAGGCTGGCTTTTGACAGGACGACGCCGGCAGGGGCCGGCTGAAGCCAACGGTCGCCATGCGACGTGTATACTCGCTACGGAGCCTGAACGACATGGATGCGCCATCCAACCAGCCGGGTATCGTCGGCGGTCTGAACGCGACAAGGCGGAAGCAGACAGGCATCTTCGGCCGGCGTGCCCTTGCGGGCGTCGCGGTCGTCAGTGTGCTTTTGGGCGCCGGCGTCGTCTACAGTAATCGTCCGGTCGAAGTTGAAGCACTCATGCCCGAGCGTGATGTTCCGGTCCGTGTATTCGGACTGGGCACGGTCGAGGCCCGCGTGATGTCCAAAGTCGGCTTCGAGGCTGGAGCTGCGCTAGTGGAACTCCATGCGGATCACGGCGACCATGTCCGCAAGGGGCAGGTCCTGGCCCGGCTCAGCCTCGGCGAGCAGGAGGCCAAGACGGCAAAGGCCCGCGCCGCGCTCCAGATCGCCGAAGTCAACATCGAGCGGGCGGAGGCGAATCTGGAGAAGGCGCGCGCCATTCTCGCGCAAAGGCAGGTTGCCAACCGGCGCAGGCAGGAGCTCGCCGGACGTAGCGTTGTGTCGGAGCAGTCAGCCGAAGAGTCCGCCCGGGACGAGGCCGTTGCCAAGGCGGACGTCACCGTTACCGAAAGCGAGGTCGCGAGCAGCAGGGCGCAGTTGGCCGATGCTCGGGCGCAAGTCCAGTTCGAAGAAACGTTGCTGGGACACCGGACATTGACGGCTCCCTACGACGCGATCGTCATTGAACGGCACAAAGAACTGGGCACGGTCGTCAAGGCCGGCGATCCGATCTTCACGCTGATCGCAAACGACAGCTACTGGGGCCTCGCCTATGTCGACGAAGCGCGTGCCGGCTTCATAGCGGAAGGCCAGCGGGTGCAGGCCCGCTTGCGTTCCCGCCCGCAGGACGTATTCACCGGCAAGGTGGCCCGCATCGGGCTTGAAAGCGATCGCAGCACGGAGGAGCGACGCGTCTTCATCAGGGGCGACAACCCGCCCGCCCGCGTTTTCCTGGGAGAGCAGGTCGAGTTCCTGATCACGGCTGCCACCCTCGCCGAGGCGCTCCTGATTCCAGAGGCAGCCGTCCATGGCTACAACGGCCACGAAGGCACGGTCTGGACGGTCGAGGATGGCCGGCTGAACCGCCGGCTCGTCAGGTTCCGGCATCGCACGGAAGATTCCCGCCTCGAGATCGTCGGCGGAGTGCCAGAGCACGCGCGCGTGGTAATGCGCGTTGCGCCAGGCTTGCAGGTCGGGCGTATGGCGCGGTTCAGCGAGGGCAAGCGGCCGTGAACCTCGCCTATCGCGACATAAGGCACGGCTTCGGGCGCTTCATCCTGACCTGCATCGGCCTTGGACTTCTGCTCGGTGTCGTGCTGGCCATGATCGGCATCTATCGCGGGCTTGTCGTCGATGCGTTGACCATCGCTCGCGCCCCCGCCGTCGATTTGTGGATAGTCGAGGCCAACACGCGCGGCCCCTTCGCCGAAGCCTCGCGCATTCCCGGCGACGTCCGCGAGGCCGCCGCGCGCCTCGCCGGCGTGGAGTCGGCTGGCGGCATCACCTATCAGACGGTCGAAACCGAGCATATGGGCGCCAAGCTCAGGCTCTATGTCATCGGCTACGAGCCGACGCGGCCGGGAGGGCCGCCGGAGATTCTTGCCGGGCGGGGGATCGCCCGCAGCCATGACGAGATGGTGGCCGATCAAAGCACCGGCCTCGCGCTCGGCGATCGCCTCCGCGTCGGCCGGAACACGTTTTCTGTGGTGGGAATGACGCGCCACCAGGTCAGCTCCGGCGGCGATCCGGCCGTATACATCACCTTGGCGGATGCTCAGAAGCTGCAGTTCGACCTTGCTCCGCCGGCGGTGCGCATCCAGCAGGCGCGCGGTGCCGTCGGAGGCAGCCGCGACACCGTGAACGCTGTCGTCGCGCGGCTGCAGCCCAATGCTTCTCCCGAAGCGGTAGCAGAAGCCGTCCGCCGCTGGAAGCACCAGGCCGCGATCACCCAGGAGGCTCAGGAACAGATCCTGATCAGCTCCTTGGTCGACCGCGCCAGGCGTCAGATCGGGCTCTTCACGTCGCTCCTGCTCGTCGTATCCGCCGTGATCATCGCCCTGATCATCTACACGATGACCATCGAGAAGACGAAGCAGATCGCCACTCTGAAGCTCATCGGCGCCCCGGACCGAACCATCATCGGCATGATCGTTCAGCAGGCGCTGGCGCTCGGGCTCATCGGGTTTTCCATCGGCGCCACGCTGATCGCGAGCATCAGCGGCTACTTTCCGCGCCGCGTGGTTCTCGAGGCCGACAATATACTCGCGCTGGGCCTCGTCGTGGTCGTCGTGTGCCTGATGGCGAGCGGGCTCGGGGTTCGTGCGGCGCTTCGGGTGGATCCCGCAACGGCATTGGGAAGCTGAGAGATGGCAGGCGCGATGGCAGATCATCCGCTCGTGCGCTGCGAGCGCATCTCCAAGCATTTCGGCGAGGGCGAGACGCGCGTGGACGCACTTCGCAATGTGAGCCTGGACGTCTATCCGCGCCAGCTCGTCGCGTTGCTCGGCCCCTCCGGCTCCGGGAAGACGACGCTCCTCAACATCATCGGCTGCATTCTCGATGCGTCCTCGGGCTCGATGGCATTCGACGGCGAGACGGTGCTGAGCGAGGGGCGATGGTTGAAGTCCAATCTCAGGCAGCTCAGGCTCTACAATATCGGCTTCATCTTCCAGTTCCACAATCTCATCCCGTTTCTCGACGCGACCGACAATGTGGCTCTCGTGCTGCAACTGGCCGAGGAGGAAGCGGGCGCGGCCCGGGCCCGAGCGGTCGAACTGCTCGACTATCTAGAGGTTGGGCATCGCCGGAACGCGATGCCCGCCAAGCTGTCGGGCGGCGAGGCGCAGCGCGTTGCCATCGCGCGCGCTCTGGCCAATCGGCCACGCATCATTCTCGCCGACGAGCCGACGGCCGCACTCGATTCGAAACGCGCCGGGATCGTTATGGACCTGCTCCGCAAGGTCGCGGTCGAACAGGATGCTGCGGTCATCGTCGTCACGCACGACGAGAAGATATTCGACTGGTTCGACCGGAAATTCACCCTACGCGATGGTCGCCTTGCATAGATGCTACGGACACATGCTTCATCGTGATGATCGACCGAATCTCCGCAAACGCCTTGTTTGCGAGGCGTTGTAAGCAGCGGGGCAAGACATGCCGGCAGTGCGGACTCGCTTCTCAGGTCTTGCCGGCGCAGAAATGCCCGTAAAGCACGGTCATGATCTCCGTCACGACCGGGTGGCTGATGGAATAATACAGGGTCCGATGATCGCGGCGGAATTCGACGATGCCCTCGATCTTCAGTTTGGAGAGGTGCTGAGACATCGAGGTTTGGGGCACGCCGGTCGCTGATATCAACTCCGTAACGCTCCTTTCACCCCGAGATAGTGCGCAGAGAATCAGAAGTCGGCTCGGATTGGCCAACCCCTTGAGGAAGTCGGCTACGGCTTCGGCCTTCTCAGGCATGATCTGCATCAAATCCATTGCGACGCCCACTTCACATTTTATGTTCTCCTTATATTATAAAAACATGAAATGTTAAGCGAGCCAGCTAGGAGCGGGTTGTGAACAAGGATTATCGCGCCATCACCAGGGATATCTCGGCCTACACCAGCGAGATCCGGAAGCTGCAACCTGATGCCATGCAGGCCTTCTATGCTCTGTCGAAGGCAGCTGGTGCCGACGGTGCCCTCGACAAGAAGACCAAGGAGTTGGTGGCTCTCGCGATCGGCATTACGCAGCGTTGTGACGGCTGCATCGGATTCCACAGCAAGGCATTGGTTGGCCTTGGCGCGACGAGGCAGGAAATCGCCGAGATCGCTGCGATGTCGGTCTATATGGGCGGCGGCCCGGCGCTGATGTACGCCGCCGACGCCTTGCGGGCCTTCGATCAGTTCAACGAGCCGGTAGCAGGGTAGTCAAGCGGCTAAAGGGGGTCTTCGGCTCCGCCATCCCCTGCTTATGTCAGATTGGGGGAGAGAGATCGTCGTCTCTCGCGTTGTCAGGACGAAACTCTGCCACAAAAGGGCAACCGAACTCGAAGCGGCCGCAGGCCAGGGGAGAATGCATCATGACCAGGAATGTCGGAGGGATCGATCGCCTGTTGCGAATCGTCGTTGGGCTCGTCCTGCTATCGCTGATCTTTGTCGTCGAAGGTGCAGCGCGCTGGTGGGGATTGCTCGGGCTCGTCCCGCTGTTGACCGGTCTTTTCCAAACCTGCCCGCTTTATTCGGTGTTCGGCCTCAACACCTGTCCGCTCCGGAACATCAGCAAGTGAGCGGCAGTCGGCAATAGCCGCTGGTAGCGGGCTGGTGGCCGCGTTTGCTGATGCCTGCGGCTGCTTTGGTGGTAAGCGTCAGCTTATGGGTTGTTGGAGCCTGTTTGGCAATTCAGGGATGGGCGTTTCTTCGCAAGAGGTTTGCGCCCATCGCGACAAGGATCATGGCCTTTGAGACGTCGATGCGTCGCTCGTCGTCGCGCACGAGGCGGCGCCAGCGGATCATCCATCCGAAGGTGCGCTCGACGCCCCAGCGCCGGGGCAGGACCTCGAAGCCCCTGGCGCCGTCGCGGCGGCGGATGATCTCGACGACGAAGTCGAGCCAGGCGGCCTTGTCCGTCAGCTTGAGGCGATCATGGGTGGCGTCAGATTGACCATCAGCAGACGTCCGTCGGTGTCGACCGCGATATGGCGCTTGCGTCCGACAATTCTCTCGTTCGCGTCGTAACCCCTTGCCGCAGCGTGCGGAGCCTTGACCGACTGGCTGTCGACCACCGCCGCCGTCGGGCTCGCCTCGCGTCCGGCCCGCTCGCGATCCAGCATCAGTTCGATGTCGTGGATCGTCTGGAACAGGAAGCGCCGCGCCAGTTCCCGGAGGGACTGTCCGGGATTTTGTGTCCGGGGCCATAGTGACGCCGATGGAGGGCGCT
>NZ_CAMFJF010000046.1 GCF_945956895.1 uncultured Allobosea sp.
GCGCCGAATTCGGCCGCCGCAGCCTGAGCTTCAACCGGCCTGACTGAGCGCGAGGAACGTCGCCGCCGCCTTGGCGAGGTAGCGTTCCTTGTGGCGCAGCGCGAGGAAGCGGCGCTTCGGCAGCGGCAGCGCGACGGTGGCGAGGCGCCCGGCCGCGATGGCATTGGCGGCGACCAGCCGCGAGATCGCGGTCGCCCCCGCGCCGGCGGCAACGGCGGCGCAGACAGCCTCGTTGGACGGCAATTCCAGTGCCACGGTGAGATCGTCCGCAGCGAGACCTAGGCCCGGCAATGCCGCCTCGAACATCGCCCGCGTTCCCGAACCCGGTTCGCGCAGGACCCATGCGCCTTGCTTCAGCTCGGCAGGTGAAGGCGGCGTCTGCGCCCACGAATGGCCGGTTGGTACGACGATGACGAGTTCGTCCTCATCGACGGCCGTCATCGTCAGTGACGGATCGTCGATCTCGCCTTCGATGAAGCCGAGATCGGCCATGCCGTCACGGATCGCGGCGCTGACCGTCTCGGTATTGCCGATGGCGAGCGAGACGGCGATGCCGGGATGTTCCCGACGAAAGCGCTGGATCAGCGGCGGCAGCCAGTAATTCGCCACGGTCTGGCTCGCCATCAGGGCGAGGGAGCCCCGCGCCAGCCCCGAGAGATCGGACAGCACGGTTTCCGCCGCTGCGGCTCGCGCAAGTACAGCGCGGGCCTCGATCAGGAAGAGCTGGCCGGCTTCGGTCAGGGCGATCCGCCGGCCGATCCGGTCGAACAGCTTGGTCGCGTAACGCGCCTCCAGTGTGGTGATCGCGGAGCTGACGGCCGATTGCGTGAGGTTGAGGGCGCGGGCGCCTTGCGTCAGGTGCTCCCGTTCGGCGACGGCGACGAAGATGCGAAGCTGTTCGAGCGTCATGCTTCCACCCTACGCCGTTTCCGCAGAACCTGCCGTCATTGCGAGAAGCGGAGCGACGAAGCAATCCAGGGGGACGTCGAGCGCTGCCGCCCCTGGATTGCTTCGCTGCGCTCGCAATGACGGGAGAGTTGATCGAACGCCGCCGATCATCACGGCGCCGGCATCTCCGCCAGGAACGAGAGATAGGCCGGATTGTCGCTCTCGCTCCAATAGGGGTAGCCGAGCGCATCGAGCCGCTTGGTGAGCTGGCCGCGCTGGGAGGGCGGGATCTGGATGCCGGCGAGGATGCGCCCGTAATCGGCGCCGTGGTTGCGATAGTGGAACAGCGAGATGTTCCAGTCGGCCGAGAGGCTGTTCAGGAACTTCAGCAGCGCGCCCGGCCGCTCCGGGAACTGGAAGCGGAAGATCAATTCGTCGTCGAGCCCCGGCGCCTTGCCGCCGACCATGTAGCGGATATGCAGCTTGGCGAGCTCATTGTCGCTCATGTCGAGCACGGGATAGCCGTGCTCGGCCAGCATCGCGATGATCTGGCGCTTCTCGGCATCGCCCTCCGAAAGCTGCACGCCGACGAAGATGCGCGCGGCCTTGAGATCGGAGTAGCGGTAGTTGAACTCGGTGATGGCGCGCCGGCCGAGCAATTCGATGAAGGCGCGATAGGCGCCGGGCTTCTCGGGGATCGTCACCGCGAGCAGCGCCTCGCGATGCTCGCCGATCTCGGCCCGCTCGGCGATATGGCGCAACCGGTCGAAATTCATGTTGGCGCCGCTGTTGATCGCGATCAGCGCGCCGGTACGCTTGGCCTCGCGCGCCGCATAGGCCTTGAGGCCGGCGAGGCTGACGGCGCCCGAGGGCTCGGCGATGGCGCGGGTATCTTCGAAGATGTCCTTCACCGCCGCGCAGATCTCGTCGGTGGAGACGGTGATCACCTCGTCGAGCAGGGCGCGGCAGAGCCGGAAGGTTTCTTCGCCCGCCTGCCGCACCGCGACGCCGTCGGCGAAGAGGCCGACCTGGTCGAGCACGATGCGTTCGCCCGCCGCGATGGCGCCGGCCATGGACGCGGCGTCCTCGGGCTCGACGCCGATTACCTTGATCTCCGGCCGCAGGAATTTTGCGTAGACCGCGACGCCGGCCGCGAGCCCGCCGCCGCCGATCGGCACGAAGATCGCCTCGATCGGATCGGAATGTTGGCGCAGGATCTCCATGCCGACCGTGCCCTGGCCGGCGATGACGTCCGGGTCGTCATAGGGGTGGACGAAGGTCAGCCCCTTCTCGGCTTCGAGCTTGCGAGCATGACCATAGGCTTCGTCGAAATTCTCGCCGTGGAGCACGACACGCCCGCCAAGGCTGCGCACCGCCTGCACCTTGATGTCGGGCGTGGTGCGCGGCATCACGATGGTAGCCTTGATGCCGAGCTTCTTCGCCGCCAGCGCTACGCCCTGCGCATGATTGCCGGCCGAGGCACAGATCACGCCGCGCTCGGCCTCGACAGTCGTAAGCCCTGCGATCTTGTTGTAGGCGCCGCGCAGCTTGAACGAGAAGACCGGCTGCAGATCCTCACGCTTGAGCAGGGCGCTGCTGCCGAGACGGGCGGACAATCGCGGCAACGGATCGAGCGGGCTTTCGATGGCGACGTCGTAGACGCGCGCCCCGATGATCTTGCGGATGTAGTCTTGCATGGCCGGCCCGTCCTTCGAGGCGGCGATAGTCCGATGCGCTGTGATGTCAACCGCGATGGCTGCGTGCGGCGAGGGGCGGATCGCGTCGGCCATGCGCCGGGCGGGATTGCCAAGCCCCCGGCCGAGGCGCCAAAGCGTTGGGGGAAACAAGGCGCCGCACAGCGATGGTGCCGCAGAGGTGGAGACGGGCATGAGCTGGGGCGTTCGCGATTTCATGGTGCCGGGTCGCCCGGTTGCGGTCGGTGACCGCGGCATGGCGGCGACCTCGCATCCCGCCTCGACGTTGGCGGCAGTGGAAATCCTGCGCAATGGCGGCAACGCTATCGACGCAGCCATCGCGGCGGTGGCCGTCCAGGCGGTGGTCGATCCGCATATGACCGGCATCGGTGGCGATTGCTTCGCGATCTATGCCCCGGCCAATGGCAAGATGGTCGCGATCAATGGCTCCGGCCGTGCGGCCGCCAAGGCCGAACTTGGCTGGTTCCTCGGCCAGGGCATGACCGCGATTGCGGCGGATTCGCCCCATGCCGTGACAGTGCCCGGCGCGATCGACGCCTGGTGCCGCCTCGTCGCCGACCATGGCAGCAAGAGCCTCGACGAGATCTTCGCAGCCGCGATCCGCGCCGCCGAGGAAGGTTTCGTGGTGACGCCGCGCGTCGCGCTCGACTGGGCCAAGGCCCGCGGCCGCATCGAGAAACACGGCCTCGGCAACGCCGTCTACCTGCCGGGCGGCAATCCGCCGGCGGTCGGCGACAAGATGGTCCATCCCGCGCTCGGCAACATGCTGCGCCGCATCGCCCGCGAGGGCCGTTCCGCCTTCTACGAGGGCGAGCTTGCGCAGGACATGGTCTCCGTGCTCAACGCGGCCGGCAGCCTGATCAGCCTCGAGGATTTCGCCGCCTCGAAGCCGGACTATGTCGATCCGATCGGCGCCGATTATCGCGGCCACCGCCTCTGGGAATGCCCGCCGAACGGCCAGGGCATCGCGGCGCTGCTGATCGCGCGCATCCTCGAAGGCTTCGACATGAAGGACGGGAAGCTGAGCGAGGCCGATCGCATCCATCTTCTCGCCGAGGCCAGCAAGGCAGCCTATCGCCAGCGCGATGCGCTGGTCGCCGACCCCACTGTGAGCCCCTTCGACACGGACGCTTTCCTGTCGGACCAGTTCGTCGGCCGTATCCGCAAGGAAATCAGCCTGGAGAAGGCGGCGAAGCCCGAAGCCTTCGACATGCCCCTGCACAAGGACACGATCTATCTCTGTGTCGTCGACGGCGCCGGCAACATGGTGTCCTTCATCAACTCGCTGTTCTCGGCCTTCGGCAGCGGCATCTATGCGGCCAAGGCCGGCGTGATGCTGCAGAACCGCGGCTCGGGCTTCCGCCTGATCGAGGGGCATCCCAACGCCATCGCGCCGCGCAAGCGCCCCTTCCACACCATCATTCCGGGCCTGCTGTCCAAGGACGGCAAGCCGATCATGCCGATGGGCGTGATGGGCGGCCAGTACCAGTCGACCGGCCATGTCCACTTCCTCTCCGGCATCCTCGACCGCGGCCTCGATCCGCAGCAGGCCTCGGATGCGCCGCGCAGCTTCGCCTATGACGGCAAACTTTCGCTGGAGACGACGATATCGGCGAGCATCGCCGCCGATCTGAAGGCGCGCGGCCATGACGTGGTCTGGGCCGAGGAGCCGCTCGGCGGCTGCCAGGCGATCTGGGTCGATCACAAGCGCGGCGTGATGTTCGGCGCCTCCGACCACCGCAAGGACGGTTTCGCGCTGGCGGTGTGATCGCTGCCGGCTTGGCCCGAAAGCACGCGTCATCCCGGACGGAGCAAAGCGAAGATCGGGGATCCATCCTGGAGCGCGGTGCTCTTCGATGGATCCCGGGGCAAGCCCGGGATGACGATAATTCGTGTAGGGAAAGGGGCCCGCTCGAAGATGCCGCTCGGTGAAAGCGCGGCCGTGCTGCAGGTTATCGAAACAGTGCCGGCGAAGGCGCGCCGACGCGCCGCGTCAGTGACGCGTGCCGCAGGTGAAGGCGCCGCAGCGGATCTTGTCGGCCAGCGTCTCGGCGAAGGTCGCGGTCGCGTCCTCGCCATAGGTCTCGACCAGCGTCCGCAGGGCCGCGAACAGGGCGGCATGGGCCATCGCGTCGGAATCGAGCCCGTCCTGCTGTGCTTCGTTGAAGGCGTCCTCGACATAGCCATAGGCAACACGGCGGACGTCGCCATGGTCCTCGGCGAGATTCGGGTCGAGCATCGTGTCGTCTGGCTGGATCGGCATCGAAACGGGACTCTCAAGCCTTCTGTCTGACGCGAATCGCGGCGGTTCTGCCCCGGATCGCGACGGTTGGGCGATGTTCAAGACATAGGCCGTGCCAGAGCGGCACGCTACCGCGCAGTTTAAGAAAGGTTAACGCGACCGGGAGAATTCCACCGAAGATCGCATTCGGGCCGGTGCTGTTGCCTATCCGCCATAGCGGCCGGCGAGCGCCCGCGACAGTTGCTCGCCTTCGGCCGCGAGCCGGGAGGACGCTTCCTGGCTGGCGTCGGTACAGGAGCGATGCGTCAGGGAATAGGCCTTGAAACCGCGATTGAAGGCTGCGGTTAACCGGTCGCGGCGCTGCGGTGTCTTGCCCTCGGCATCGATCAAGGCGGCCATCCGCGTACGCCAATCCTGCGCCTCACGCCCGCCGCAGAGCGTCCTGAGATAGGCGAGCGAGCCCATGATTTCGGAAAGCTGCAGCAATTGTGGCTCGTAGGGCGGGCCGGCCGGTTCCGGGGCGGGCTGCTCCGCAGGCTTGGTCGCGGGAAGCTTCGCCGCCGGCTGCTGGGGTCGCTGCTGTGCTTCCGCCGTGATCGGCAGCAGGAGCAGGGCGGCCAGAAGCGCCGGATGGCGACGCCGGGCCGTCATGACGAGGATGCTCCGACCGTGAAGAGCTGGTGGGCACGGCGCAGCACGTCGCCGAGTTCGCGCGTGGTCGCGAGCCCGCCGAGCCTGAGCGGATCGGCCCACATCACCGCCCCGGCTTCGGGCCCGGTTCGCGGCTCGCCGGAGAGCCATTCGCCGACGAAGGAGGCGACGACGAAATGATGCGTCACGGCGCCCTTGGCGTCGCGGCCGAAGATCTCGACATGGCGGTTGAAGCCGAGGATGCGGGCGGCGACCCCGACCTCTTCCTCCAGCTCGCGCAGGGCCGCTTCCTCAAGCGTCTCGCCGGCCTCGACCTTGCCGCCGGGCAGCGACCAGAGCTGGTCGGCCGGCGGCTTGGTCCGCGTCGCCAGCAGCACCTTGCCGTCGCGGAAGACCGCGACGGAGGCCGCCAGCACCGGCCGCGCCGCGGCCCGACCGGGCGCGGGGAAGCGGATGACGCTCATAGCCGCACTACCATCTCTGCCAGCTCCAAGCCCTCATCCTGAGGAGCCGCGTCAGCGGCGTCTCGAAGGATGCTCCAGGAGGTTCCGGAGGCATCTGGAGCATCCTTCGAGACGCCACTTCTGGCGAAATGGCTCCTCAGGATGAGGGCTCGGGACTGTCCGGGCACATCCGTCAAACGTGCTGCCCGCCATTGATGTGCAGCTCCGAGCCGGTGACGTAGCTCGAGGCGTCCGTGCACAGGAAATAGATCGCCTTGGCGACCTCGTCGGGCTTGCCGAGGCGCTGCATCGGCAGCGTCGCGACGATCTTTTCGGTGCCGGGCGACAGGATCGAGGTGTCGATCTCACCGGGCGAGATCGCGTTGACGCGCACGCCGAGCGGACCGAAATCGGCGGCCATCTCGCGGGTCAGGCTGGCGAGCGCCGCCTTCGAGGTCGCATAGGCCGCCCCGGCGAAGGGGTGGACGCGCGAGCCGGCGATCGAGGAGACGTTGACGATCGCGCCCTTGGCCGCGGTGAGCTCGTCGAGCAGGCCGCGCGCCAGCATGATCGGCGCAAAGAAATTGACCTGGAAGACCTTGTGCCAGTCGTTGAACGAGGTGGTGGCGGCGCCGAGCCGCTCGCCGTTGCGCCCTTTCGGCGAGATGCCGGCATTGTTGACCAGCGCGTGCAACTTGCCGCCTTCGACGGCGAGCCGCTTCTTGATCTCGGCGATGCCGCGCATCGTGTCCTCGGGGTCGCCGAGATCGATCTGGACATGGTCGTCGGCGCCCGACGGCCAGGGGCATTTGTCGGAGAAGGCCTGGCGCGAGCAGGACAGGATGCGCCAGCCCGCCATGGCGAACTGCATCACCGTGGCATGGCCGATGCCGCGGCTCGCCCCCGTCAGCAGCATCACCGGGCGCTTGCCGGGCTCGGTCTTCGGAAAATCGAACTTGGGCATCGCCATGGGGCTGAAATCCTCAGGGGTAGAAGCGCGTCTTCGTCCAGGGCGCGTCGGTTGCGTCGCGGCGGAAGATGATGCGGTCATGCAGACGGAAGGCGCCGTCGCGCCAGAATTCGATATAGGTCGGTGTGATGCGAAAGCCGCGCCAGTAGGGCGGACGCGGAATCTCGCCGATGCCGAATTTCAGCGTATAGCTCGCCACCGCCTTTTCCAGTGCAAAGCGGCTCTCCAGCGGGCGCGACTGCTGCGAGGCCCAGGCGCCGATGCGGCTGTCGCGCGGGCGTGAATGGAAATAGGCATCTGATTCGGCATCCGTGACGAGCGCGACATTGCCGCGGATGCGGATCTGCCGGCGCAGGCTCTTCCAGTGGAACAGGGCGGCGGCCTTGGGCTGGCCCAGCAACTCCTGGCCCTTCTGGCTTTCGGTGTTGGTGTAGAACACGAATCCATCCGGTCCGTGGCCCTTGAGCAGCACCATGCGGCTGTTCGGCATGCCCTCGGCATCGACGGTCGAAAGCGCCATGCCGGTCGGGTCGTTGGGCTCCGACTTGGTCGCCTCGTCCAACCACTTCTGGAACAAGGTGAAAGGCTCGTTTTCCTCGGTGAAGTCACCGCTCGTTAACGGTTGCACGTTCTAATCCTCGGCTAGTTGAAGTGGGCGTTGGGCGAGCGCAGAAGTGATCCGGGTTCGGGCGGTTGGTCTATATAGGGCAGGGGCGGGAGCGTTCCAAAGCCTCAACCGTTGCGCAGCCCCCATGCGCCCGCTGGCTGCCGTCGTGTTGCTGGCCGTGTTCAGCGCGGGCTGCTCGGTCTCTTTCCCGATTCTCGGCCTGTCCAGCAAGGGCGAGGATGAGGTCGCTGCAACCTCGGCGATGACGACCTCGTCGGTCCTCCCGGCGCGCGGCGGCGATCGCACGGGTCCATTCCATGGCCTGGCATCCGAGCTCGGGCCGGAGGATATGCGCCGCGCCGACGGGGCGATGAGCGTGGCGCTCGATCCCCAGGGCAATGGCGCCGCCGTCTCCTGGGACAATCCCCAGAGCGGCATCAAGGGCTCCTTCATCCCGGTCGGCGGCCCGTTCCTGCGCTCCGACGAGATCTGCCGCGCCTTCATCGCCAGCGTCCAGACGCAGACCCGACCGATCAAGCTGCAGGGCACGGCCTGCCGCCCCTCGGGCGGTGAATGGGCGGTCAAGGACATGGGGCCCTGGAAGGGGCTGAGCTAGGGCCTTTCACACAGGCGTATCGCATTTCGGTCTTCCGAGCCCTCATCCTGAGGAGCCGCGTCAGCGGCGTCTCGAAGGATGCTCCAGATGTCTCCGGAGCCTCCTGGAACATCCTTCGAGACGCCATTTCTGACGAAATGGCTCCTCAGGATGAGGGCTCGGAGTTCGAGGGCGCCGGCCGGCTTTTCACGCCGCTTGCGTCGTTGCTGCGCCGGGTGCAAAACGGCCCCGAAGAGGTGTTGCGCACACGCCACACCGCCCCCACATAGGGCGAGACGGACGGCTGGCGGCTTCGGCGCTGGCCGTTCGATTTTGCGTGAAAGAGGTTTTGGATGCGCGATCCCTATCAGGTTCTGGGCGTCGCCCGCGGCGCGAGCGATGCGGAAATCAAGAAGGCTTTCCGCCGCCGCGCCAAGGAGCTGCACCCGGACCGCAACCGGGACGACCCCAAGGCGCAGGACAAGTTCTCCGAACTCAACGCCGCCTATGAGATCGTAGGCGACGAGACCAAGCGCAAGCAGTTCGACCGCGGCGAAATCGATGCCGAGGGCAAGCCGCGCTTCCAGGGCTTCGAGGGCATGGGCGCCGGCCGGGGCGGGCGCAGCGGCGGCTTCGAGTTCAATTTCGGCCAGGGCGGCGGCAATCCCTTCGGCGGTCGCGCAGGCCCGGGCGGCGGCGATGCCGGCTTCGACGCTTCCGATATCTTCTCCTCGCTCTTCGGCGAGGCCGGCCGCCGCGCGCGCGGCAAGCCCGAGCCGCAGAAGCCGCCGGAGCAGAGTTTCACGCTGGAGGTCACGCTGGCGCAGGCCACGACCGGCGGCACCCGTCGGGTCAAGCTGCCGGGTGGGCGCGAGGTCGAGATCACCATCCCCGAAGGGGTGAGCGACGGCAAGGTGATGCGCCTGCGTGGGCTCGGCCAGACCGATCCCTTCTCCGGCGAGACCGGCGACGTGATGATGACCATCAAGGTCAAGCCGGATTCCCGCTTCATCGTCGATGGCAACGACCTGCGCACCCGCGTTGCGGTGCCGCTCGCCAAGGCGGTGCTCGGCGGGCCGCTGCATGTGCCGACGCTGACCGGCGCGGTCGAGATGAACATCCCGCCGATGACCGGCACGGCCCGGCAGTTCCGCCTGCGCGGCAAGGGCCTCAAGGGCGAGAAGGGCGCGGTCGGCGATCTCTTCGTCGCCATCGATATCGAGATGCCGGCGAGTGATGCGGAGCTCACCGCGCTGATGAAGGCGCGCGACGAGGCCAAGTAAGCCGGCTCAGCCGCCCGCGCGGCCGAAAACCGCTCGCACGGGCTTGCGGAGCCCATGCTTATGCATGATTCAGCCGTGGAGGCGGGCATCAAAGCGGTTCCCGTTTCTCTGCGACTGTTCTAAGAGACCTGCTCGTCATTCATCTGCGGGTTTCCCATGCCTGATTCCAACGCCGTTTCGCCGACCGCCAATCTCCTCAAGGGCAAGCGCGGGCTCGTGATGGGCGTCGCGAACAACCGCTCCATCGCCTGGGGCATTGCCAAGGCGGCGGCGGATGCCGGCGCGGAACTCGCCTTCACCTATCAGGGCGATGCGCTGAAGAAGCGCGTCGAGCCGCTCGCCAGGGAACTCGGCGGCCATGTCGTCGGCCATTGCGACGTCACTGACGGCGCCACGATCGACGCGGTCTTCGCTGAGGTCGAGAAGCTCTGGGGCAAGCTCGACTTCGTCGTCCACTGCATCGCCTTCTCCGACAAGGATGAGCTGACTGGCCGCTATGTCGAGACCAGCGAGGCGAACTTTACCAAGTCGCTATTGATCTCCTGCTACTCCTTCACCGCGATCACCCAGCGCGCCGAGAAGCTGATGACCGATGGCGGCTCGCTGCTGACGCTGACCTATTACGGCGCCGAGAAGTGGATGCCCCACTACAACGTCATGGGCGTCGCCAAGGCCGCGCTGGAATCGAGCGTGCAATATCTCGCCGCCGATCTCGGCCCCTCGAAGATCCGCGTCAACGCGATCTCGGCCGGCCCGATCAAGACGCTCGCGGCCTCCGGCATCGGCGATTTCCGCTACATCCTGCGCTGGAACGAGTACAACTCGCCGCTGCGCCGCACAGTCACCATCGAGGAGGTCGGCGAGACCGCGGTCTTCCTCGTCTCCGACATGTCGCGCGGCATCACCGGCGAGATCATGCATGTCGATGCCGGCTATCATGTCGTCGGCATGAAGGTGCCGACCGCGCCGGACATCTCCCTCGACAAGGGCGAGTGACATCGAGCTTGGTTATAACATTGTTGTAACCAGTTAGGGCGGCGCTTATATTGGTTTCCTGGAGGAAGCCATGCGCAGCGCGGTCAAGAAGATCGGTAACTCGGCGGGCATCGTCATTCCGAAGCCCCTTCTGGCCGAGATCGGGGCCAAGGCTGGTGACGGTGTTGAACTCACCGTCGAGCAAGGCCGCATCATCATCGAGCCCGTGCAGACGCGGGCGCGCGCAGGCTGGGCCGAGGATGCCAGGCGTCTCGCCGAAGCTGGAGATGACGCACTGGTCTGGCCGGAATTCGGCAATACCGAGGATGCTGAGCTGACATGGTGAAGCGCGGCGATATCTGGCTCGCAACGCTCGATCCGACGGTCGGCAGCGAAATCCAGAAGACGCGACCTTGTCTCGTCATCTCGCCGCCGGAAATCCACGATCATCTGCGCACGGTTATCGTCGCGCCCATGACCTCCAGAAGCCGCCCGGCCGGCTTCAGGATTCCGATCTCCTTTCAGGGCACCGATGGGTTGGTTCTGTTGGAGCAGAGCCGCGCCCTCGACAAGACGCGGCTGATCAAGCGGCTGGGATCGGCCCCGCCGGCAACGCTCAGTCGTGGTCTGGCTGTTCTGCGCGAACTCTACGAGGATTAGGGTGCTTGGCGGCTCACGCCGCCAGCAGAGCCTTCAATCGATCCGTCGCGGCCTCGTCGCGGCGGATCGTTTCGTCTGTGGCGGCCGCCAGCAGGTCGATGACGCTGCGCCCGCCGATCAGGCGCTGCGGCATGATCTCGGCCAGCGGCGTCAGGACGAAGGCGCGCTCGGGGATGCGCGGATGTGGAATCTGCAATCGCGCCTGGTCGATGATGGCGTCGCCATAGGTGAGGATGTCGATATCGAGCGTGCGGGGCCCCCAACGCTCGCGGCGCTCGCGGCCGCCGGCGCGCTCCAGCTCGAGGCAGAACGCGAGCAGGTCCGCCGGTTGCAGCGAGGTCTCGACCAACGCGGCCATGTTGAGGAATTCCGGCTGGTCGGTCTTGCCCCAGGGTGGGGTGCGATAGATCGAGGACAGCCGCCCGAGCGCGACTTGCCGGTGCTCGCGCAGTCCCTTGAGCGCCGCGGCGAAGGCCGCGACGGGATCACCGATATTGCCGCCGAAGGCGAGCGCGGCTTCAACCTTCACGCTGGAACCTCAACTGGATGCCGACCGAGCCGAGCGTCGCAGGGATCGGCGGGGCGGGCTTGCGCAGCGTGACCTCGACGCTCGTGATGGGGGGGAAGGCGTCGAAAAGCGCGAGCGCGACGGCACGCGCCGCGCCTTCCAGCAGATGATACCGGCTGGCGGTGAAGACCTCCGCGACGATCGCAACGGCCCGGCCGTAATCGACGGTGTCGGAGAGCCGATCGCTTGCCGCGGCAGCGCGCAGGTCGGCATCGAGCACGAGGTCGAGCACGAAGCGCTGGCCGAGCCGCTCCTCTTCCGAGAAGAAGCCGTGATAGGCGTAGATATCGAGTTTCTCGATCAGGATGCGGCCGGTTTCGCTCACAGGTCTGCTTTCATGCTGTCTTCGATGGCCGCCCAGGTCTTGAGCGCGTCGATATGCGGGGCGACGTCATGGGCGCGGATGATGGCGGCGCCGCGGCTGGCGCCATAGAGATGCGCGGCGATGCTGGCGGCGAGCCGCTCGGTCGGAACCTCCCGGCCGGTGATGCGCCCGAGCGTCGACTTGCGGGAAGCGCCGAGCAGGATCGGGCAGCCGAGCACGGCGAGCCGGTCGAGATGGCGGATCAGGTCGAGATTCTGCCTGACCGTCTTGCCGAAACCGATGCCGGGATCGACGACGATCTGGCTTGGCGGCACGCCGGCTTTCGTCGCGATCGCGATCGAGCGTTCCAGGAACCGCAAGACGTCGTCGAAGATGTCGAGCGAGGCGTCGATGGTCTCGCGGTTATGCATCAGGATGATTGGTGCACCGGCCCGCGCTGCGACCCCCGCGATCCGCGGATCACGCTGGGCGCCCCAGACATCGTTGACGATCGCGGCGCCGGCCGTGAGCGCCGCTTCCGCCACCTCGGCCTTGTAGCTGTCGATCGAGATCGGCGTGTCGATCCGCGCCTTCAGCCCGGCGATCACCGGCAGCACGCGCCCCATCTCGGTCGCGGCATCGACGGCGGCATGGCCGGGCCTTGTCGATTCGCCGCCGATATCGACGATGGCGGCACCTTCGCCAGCGAGGCGAACGCCATGCGCGACGGCGGCCTCGGCATTCGCAAGCAGCCCGCCATCCGAGAACGAATCGGGCGTGATGTTGACGATGCCCATGACGAGCGGCATCGCGGGAAGCGCGAGGCTGCGGCCGTCGGGCAAGGTGAGGGCAGGGGACATGCGGTTCCGCTTATGACGAGGCAGGAGCGCTATACACAGGCCGTGTAAATTCGGCCACAGAAAGCGGCCGATTGTCGCCATTGGCGGAAAGCGCGGGCAAGAGCTTTGACCGTGCCGGTGCCAGCGTGCAGAAGCCCCGCATGGTCCCGCTCTCGCTGCCTCATCGCCTTATCCTCGTCCGCCATGGCGAAACCGACTGGAATCGGGAGGGTCGGCTGCAGGGCGGGCAGGACATCCCGCTGAACGATCTCGGTCGCCGCCAGGCTGCGGAGGCTGCCGACCGCCTGAAGGCGCTGGAGCCGGCCTATGCCGATCTCGATTATCTCTGCTCGCCGATGCTGCGTGCGCGCGAGACCATGGGCATCCTCAGGCGCGAGCTCACCCTGCCGGAGGGGGACTATACCATCGACGACTGCCTGCGCGAATTGACCTTTGGCGAGTGGGAGGGCTTCACCTGGCGCGACATCCGCAAGGCCGAGCGCGAGCAGGCGCATCTGCGCGAGCGCGACAAATGGGGCTTCGTGCCGCCGGGCGGAGAGAGCTACCGCATGCTGGCCGAGCGCGTCAGGCCGGTGCTCGAGGCGCTCACGCGTGAGACGGTGATCGTCAGCCATGGCGGCGTGGCGCGCGCCATCCTGGCGCTGATCGGCGCGGTGGCGCCGCGCGAGGCCGCGATGGTCGAGATCTGGCAGGGCAAGCTGCTCGTCGTCACCGGGAACAAGGCCGACTGGCTCTGAGTTCGCAAAGGTGTGGCCGGCATTCATCGCCGGTTCACGGGTGATCTTGCAGGGAGAATATGCTAGCGAGACAGCGTGATGCGGCGGCCTGCCCGGCCGGGGGCTCACGCGGATGTCGCGAGTTGGGCGTGGCTATTCCGGTTTTATTCACGAGGTGCGTGATAAGGCGCCAGAGGACCGAAGGCAGGCTCTGCCTTGGTGTCTGCGACGGGCCTTTTAGCGCAGCGGGGCGCGATGAACGATATGACGAAGCTGTCGGCGGCGTCTGACGCGGCTGCCGCCACTCCCCTCGCCATGCTGGCTGGCGAGAAGCGTCCCGATCTGATTCGGGACGAGGTGCTGGCCGAGATTTTCGCGGCCACGGTCTCGGCTCGGCCCGACCATCCAGCCCTCACGGACCTCGAACGCCGCCTGAGCTATGCCGAGGTCTGGTCAAGGGCTGGGCGCCAGGCGCGCGGTCTTCATCTCGCCGGCATCGGCCCGGGCGACATGGTCGGCTTGTGGATGCCGCGCGGCATCGACCTGCTCGTCGCTCAGATCGCGATCACGCGCGCGGGCGCGGCCTGGATTCCCTTTGACGCGGAAGCGCCGGTCGAGCGCATCGCGACCTGCCTGGACGATGCGCAGGCCAAGGGCCTCGTCACCTGCGCCGGCTGGGTCGCCCGCGCCGAGGAGACCGGCCGCAAGGTCTGGACGCCTGACACGCTTGCCGCCGGTGCGGACGAAACCGAACCGCCGGCACGTCCGGCCGGGCTGACCAAGGACCACCCGGCCTATCTGATCTACACCTCCGGCTCGACGGGCACGCCCAAGGCGATCGTCATCAGCCATCGCAATATCTGCCATTTCCTGCGCTCCGGGAACGCGCTCTACGGCTTTGGGCCGGATGATGTCGCCTTCCAGGGCGCCTCCGTCGCCTTCGATCTGTCGATGGAGGAGATCTGGACGCCCTATCTCGTCGGCGCGACGCTGTTCGTCGCCTCGCCCGAGATGATGGGCGATGCCGAGAAGCTGCCCGCCATCCTGAACGAGGCCGGCGTCACCATCATCGACACCGTGCCGACGCTGCTCGGCATCCTGCCGGCCGACGTGCCCTCGCTGAAGCTGATCCTGCTCGGCGGCGAGGCGCTGCCCCCCGCGATCGTGCAGAAATGGTCCAAGCCCGGCCGGCGCATCCTCAACACCTACGGCCCGACCGAGGCGACGGTGGTGGCGACGGCCGCCGAAGTCGTCCCCGGCGAAACCGTCACCATCGGCAGGCCGATTCCGAACTACACGGCTTACGTCGTCAGCGAGGACCTGCATCTCGTCCATCCCGGCGAGCAGGGCGAATTGCTGATCGGCGGTCCCGGCGTCGCCAAGGGCTATCACGGGCGGCCAGAGCTGACGGCCGAGAAGTTCATCGCCAATCCCTTCGCCGGCGTCGCGGGCGAGGACGACCCGATCCTCTATCGCTCGGGCGATGCCGTCAGCCTCGATGCCGACGGCAACATCGTCTTCCATGGCCGCATCGACGACCAGATCAAGATCCGCGGCTTCCGCGTCGAGCTCGGCGAGATCGAATCGAAGCTCACCGACGAGCCGGGCGTGGCGCAGGCGGCGGTCGTGCTGCGGACCGATGACGGCATCGAGCGGCTCGTCGCCTTCGTCGTGCCGGAGCCCGGCGTGGCGGTCGATGGCCCGGCCCTGCGGGCCGCGCTGCGCGAGAAGCTGCCCCCTTACATGGTGCCGGCGCACTTTGAAGCGGCGGGCTCGCTGCCGCGCATGGTCTCCGGCAAGGTCGACCGCAAGATGCTCAAGGCGGCGCCGCTGACGGCGCCCAGCGCCGAGGGCGAGCAGGAGCCGCCGCGCAACGCGACGGAAGCCGCGCTGCTGGAAGCGGCCAAGCGCGTGCTCGGCACGGCGAGCCTCCCGCTGGAGGCCGATTTCTTCGTCGATCTCGGCGGCCATTCCTTGCTGGCAGCCCGTTTCATCTCGATCGTGCGCGAGACGCCGGCCTATGCCGGCATCACCCTGCAGGACGTCTATGCCGCCCGCACGCTGCGGGCGATGGCCGAGCTCCTCGACGAGCGCGGCGTCGCGGTGGCCGAGAATCTCTCCTTCACCCCGCCGCCCTTGCTGCGCCGCTTCCTCTGCGGCCTCGCCCAGGCGGTGGCGCTGCCGGTCATCATCGGCCTTGCGACGGCGCAATGGCTCGGCGTCTTCGTCACCTACATGATCCTCTCGGGCGAGGACCTGTCGCTGCCCGGGCAGATCTTGGCCCTGCTCGGCGTCTATGTCGCGATCATCGTCGTGACCGGCCTGATCGGCATCGCGCTGAAATGGCTCGTGCTCGGCCGGACGAAGCCAGGCGTCTATCCGCTCTGGGGTGTCTATTACTTCCGCTGGTGGTTCGCCGCCCGCATCGCCGGACTCGTCCATGTCAAATGGCTGCAGGGCACGCCGGTGATGCGCTTCTATTGGCGCCTGCTCGGCGCCAAGGTCGGGCGCGACGTCATCATTTCCGATTATGAGGCCGGCGCGATCGACCTGATCGAGATCGGCGACTTCACGACCTTCGGCTCGAAAACCACCTTCGCCAATGGCGAGGCGATCGGCGACAAGCTGGTGATCGGCCGCATCAAGGTCGGCAAGGATGTCTCGGCCGGCGCCTCTGTCGTGCTCGGCCATGGCTCGGTCATCGGCGACCACGCCGAGATCGGCGATCTCACCTCGATCTCGCCCGGCGCCCATGTCGGCGAGGCCGAGATCTGGGACGGCACGCCCGGTCGCAAGATCGGAACGGTCGATCTCGCGGCCCTGCCGCCGCAGGCCGAGGCTTCGGCGGGCCGGCGCGCGCTGATGACGTGCTTCTACATCCTGATGCTGGTGGTGCTGCCGCCGGTCAGCCTGCTGCCGATCTTCCCGGCCTTCTGGCTGTTCGACAAGATCGACTACTTCATCGCCGGCTGGACCGATATCAGCTATCTCTGGTTCCTGCCGCTCCTGACCTGGCCGACGGCGATCGGCCTGATCGCCTTCACCGTGCTGCTGATGGCGGCCTTGCGCTGGGCGATCCTGCCGCGCGTGACCTCGGGCTCCTGGTCGATCCATTCGGGCTTCTATGCTCGCAAATGGACGGTCGCACTGGCGACCGAGGTGACGCTCGAGACGCTCTCCTCGCTCTTCGCCACCATTTACATGCGTGCCTGGTATCGTCTGATGGGCGCCAGCATCGGCAAGGGCGCGGAGATCTCGACCAATCTCTCCGGTCGCTATGATCTGACCGGCATCGGCGCCGGCAATTTCATCGCCGACGAGGTCGTGTTCGGCGACGAGGACATGCGCCGCGGCTATATGCGCCTCGACGCGACGCGCACCGGCGATCAGGTCTTCGTCGGCAACGACGCCGTTGTCCCGCCAGGCGCCGTCATCCCTGACCGCGTGCTGATCGGCATCAAGTCGAAGCCGCCGGCCAATGACCGCATGCAGCCGGGCGACACCTGGTTCGGCTCGCCGCCGATCCGCCTGCCGACGCGGCAGAAGGTCGATCTCGGCGCCGACTGGACCTACAAGCCTTCCTTCGGCAAGCAGTTCGCGCGTGGCGTGTTCGAGGCGCTGCACACCTCGTTCCCGGCCATGCTGTTCATCACCTTCGGCACGATCGCGGTCGACATGGTTTTGCAGCAGCGGATCAACGAGGGCGACTGGACCGGGCTCGTTCTTTCCTTCATGGGCGTCGCCATGGCGATCGCCATCGTGCAGGCGCTGATCTGCGCCGCCGTGAAATGGCTGATGATGGGCGTCTACAAGCCCGTGATGAAGCCGATGTGGTCGTGGTGGGCGATGCGCACCGAGGCGGTGGCCGTGATGTACTGGGGCCTCGGCGGCAAGGTGCTGTTCGACTACCTGCGCGGCACGCCGTTCCTGCCCTGGTTCCTGATGCTGTTCGGCGCAAAATACGGCAAGGGTGTCTGGCTCGACTCGACGGACATCACCGAGTTCGATTGCATCCGCGTCGGCGATTATTGCACGGTCAACGCCCATTCGGCGCTCCAGACCCATCTCTACGAGGACCGGGTGATGAAGGTCGGCCGCGTGCGTCTCGGCAAGGGCGTCTGCGTCGGTGCCGGCGCGACCGTACTCTACGACACCCATGTCGGCGACTACGCCCAGATCGGCCAGCTCACCGTGATCATGAAGGGCGAGAACCTGCCGGCGCACACCCGGTGGGAAGGCGCCCCCGCGGCCCCGGCGAAGGGGCCGGCGCATTGATCGGTAACGCCTAGACGGCGCGGATCCGAAGCTCACCGGGCGAGTGGCCGGCGAGCGGCAGCGCCGTATCCTCGGCCTGCAACTCGCGGACGGCGCCCTTGGCGAGGTCGCCGAGCACGAGTTCACCGATCCGGACCCGGACGAGACGCAGCACTGCGGCGCCGGCCGCCTCGACGATCCGCCGGATCTGTCTGTTGCGGCCTTCGTCGATCACCATCTCGATCCAGGCATTGCGCTCGCCACTCCGCAACAGGGCGGCGGAACGGATCGACAGCACCTCGTCTCCGTCCACCGCGCCCTGCCGCAGCCGGGCCATAAAGGCCTCGTCCGGCACGCGGTCGACCTGGACATGGTAGGTCTTGTCGACTCCGGAGGCGGGGTCGAGAATGCGCTGCGCCCAGCGCGTATCGTTGGTCATCAGCAGCAGGCCTTCGCTCGCCATGTCGAGACGCCCGACCGGGGCGAGGTGGGGCAGGTTGAGGCCCTCCAGGCAGGCATAGACGGTCTGACGCCCTTCCGGGTCGCTCGCCGTCGTCACCATGCCGCGCGGCTTGTTGAGCATCAGGTAGATGCGTCGCGCCGCTGAAACGGTTTGGCCATCGACCGATAGCCGCGCCCGCCGCAGATCAATCCGCAGTTCGGGGTGACGTGCGACGCGCCCGTCGACCGCGATGCGACCCTCGTGCACCAGCTTCTCGGCCTGCGTCCGCGAGCAATAGCCGAGTTTGGACAGCGCTCGGGCAAGGCTGACGCTTGCCGTCGGTGCTGGCGCCGGGCGCCTGCGGAGAAGTCTCATGATGAACCTGGTCGTTGGTCGCGGCGTCACGAGCAGGGCGCGCCGGCGGCCCGCGCTCGAACAGTCGCGGTCGGCCAGTCCCTTTCGTGGGTGGCGGATGGCTTCGACGCGGAAGCCTGTCGATGTCGGAAAACGCGTGGCGCGATGCCTGCAGGCAAGCTGGTCGTGCCGGATCGACCCCGAAGCGGCCCTGCCGGGCGGCTCGGGGCTAGGCTCCCGCGATGATGGGGCTCCCGGGGCGCCAGGAGCGCGAAGGGCTGGGCGTCCGGCGCATGGCGGTCTTGAAGCGGCGGGGGCAGGCCTTGTCAACGCCCCTAGCCGCCCATGCGGGGTTTCGCCGCGCATCGATCCGGCTTAAGAGCCGGTAGGAAACGTATCGGGCTCCCATGTCGCATAACAGCTTCGGCCATCTCTTCCGCGTCACCACCTTCGGCGAGAGCCATGGGCCCGCCATCGGCTGCGTCGTCGACGGCTGCCCTCCGCTGCTTCCGCTGACGGAAGCCGATATCCAGGGCGATCTCGACCGCCGCCGGCCCGGCCAGTCGCGCTTCACCACGCAGCGCCAGGAGCCGGACCAGGTCCGCATCGTCTCCGGCGTCTTCGCCCGCGAGAGCGACGGCGTGCAGGTCACGACGGGCACCTCGATCGGGCTCCTGATCGACAATGTCGACCAGCGCTCGAAGGATTATTCCGACATCAAGGACAAGTACCGGCCCGGTCATGCCGACTACACCTACGATGTGAAATACGGCATCCGCGACTATCGCGGCGGCGGGCGCTCCTCGGCGCGCGAGACGGCGATGCGCGTCGCCGCCGGCGCCATCGCCCGCAAGGTCGTGCCGGGTATGGTGGTGCGTGGGGCGCTCGTCCAGATCGGGCCGCACAAGATCGACCGCGCCAACTGGGATTGGGACGAGATCGGCCGCAACCCGTTCTTCTGCCCGGATGCCAAGGCTGCGGCCTTTTTCGAGGGCTATCTCGATGGCGTCAGGAAATCCGGTTCTTCAATTGGCGCCGTGCTGGAGATCGTCGCGGAAGGCGTGCCGGCGGGCCTGGGCGCGCCGATCTATGGCAAGCTCGATTCCGAGATCGCGGCCGCGCTGATGAGCATCAATGCGGTCAAGGGTGTCGAGATCGGCGAGGGCTTCGGCGCGGCAGAGTTGTCCGGCGAGGAGAATGCCGACGAGATGCGGGCCGGCAATGACGGGCGCCCGCTGTTCCTGTCCAATCATGCCGGCGGCATCCTTGGCGGCATCTCGACAGGCCAGCCGATCGTCGCGCGTTTTGCAGTCAAGCCAACCTCCTCGATTTTGGCGACGCGCGCGACCGTGACCCGCACCGGCGGCGAGGCGGAGATGTTCACCAAGGGCCGCCACGACCCCTGCGTCGGCATCCGGGCCGTGCCGGTCGGCGAGGCGATGGTCGCCTGCGTGCTGGCCGACCACTATCTGCGCCATCGCGCGCAGGTCGGTGTCGTCGAACCGCGCTGGCCGTTCCAGGAGTGATGCAAGGCGTCATTCTCGGGCGAAGCGAAGCGCGGACCCGAGAATCTCTGGCCGAAAGAGACTCTGGTCGGGAGTGCCCTCGTCAAGGGATGGTCGGGTCAAGCCCGAGCATGACGCGCCCGGATTTTGCATTTCAGCAATACTGAAAATGCGTTGATCATTCATTGCGGATGAAGCGGTGGCATATTAACTTGCCGGCATGAAGCTCGACGTCTGGCTCCGGCAGAACAAGATCGCACGCAGCGCCTTCGCCAGGCAGGTCGGCCTGTCGCCGGCCAGCGTGACCGCGCTCTGCAACGATCCGGCTGCCTGGATTTCCCGCGAAAGCGCCGAGCGCATCACCGCCGCCACCGGCGGCGCCGTCACCCCCAACGATTTCCTCGGTCTGTCCGGGGCGCGCGAGGCTGCCATGTCCAACAATGTCACTGACGCCATCGAAGCCTTCGCCCGCGGCGAGATCGTCATCGTCACCGATGACGATGATCGCGAGAACGAGGGCGATCTGATCGTCGCAGCCTCGCTCTGCACGCCGGAGAAGATGGCCTTCATCATCCGCAATACCTGCGGCATCGTCTGCGCGCCGCTGACCGCGAGCGAGGCCCGGCGCCTGCGCCTCGATCCGATGGTGTCCTCGAACGATGCCCCGCTCGGCACCGCCTTCACCATCACGGTCGACGTCAAGCACGGGCTGACCACCGGCATCTCGGCCGAGCAGCGCACCAATACGGTCCGTGCGCTCGCCAACGGCAATATGGGCGCGGCCGATTTCGTCCGCCCCGGCCATGTCTTCCCGCTCATCGCCAAGGATGGCGGCGTGCTGATGCGCTCCGGCCATACCGAAGCGGCCGTCGACCTGTGCAAGCTCGCCGAGCTGCCGCCCGTCGGCGTGATCTGCGAGCTCGCCAATGACGACGGCACGGTGATGAAGGGCGCGCAGATCACCGCCTTCGCCGAGAAGCACAAGCTGAAGCAGATCACTGTCGCGGACCTGATCGCCTATCGCCAGTTGCGCGAGAAGCTGGTCGAGCGCGTGCATTCCTTCCCGGTCAAGACCGCATTCGGCGAGATGACCGGCCATGTCTACATCACGCCCTTCGACAACACCCAGCATTTCGCCTTCGTCATGGGCAAGCTCGGCGATGGCGAGAAGGTTCCGGCCAGGCTGCACCGCGCCGATGTGGTCGCCGATGTGCTCGGCGGTGCCGGCTCGATCCAGTGCGCGCTGCGGCGCTTCCAGGAGGAGGGCAAAGGCGTTCTCGTCTATCTGCGCGACGGCAGCGCCGGTGTGCCGATCAAGAGCGTCGAGGACGAGGGTTCGGACGAGCTGCGCATCCAGCAATGGCGCGAGGTTGGCCTCGGCGCGCAGATCCTGCGCGATCTCGGCGTCCGCTCGATCGTGAACCTCGCCTCCTCGCCCCGTTCCTTCGTCGGCCTCAGCGGCTTCGGCATCGAGATCGCCGAGACGGCGCCGCTGGAGTAAGCGAGTGGCCAGCGAGCCGTCATGCTCGGGCTTGACCCGAGCATCTCATGACAAGAAAGCTCTCGTGCCAGCGCCTTCTCCGGCACGAGATTCTCCGGTGCGCTAGCCGCGGCCCGAGAATGACGCTTGGGACAGGCCGCCTTGGAAGGCCTGCCCTCAGCCCTCCATCAGCGCCGAGACGTGGGCGGCGGTCGATTTCGCCAGCGCGTCGAGATCGTAGCCGCCCTCCAGCACCGAGACGATCCGGCCGCCGGCATGGCGATCGGCCGCCTCCATCAGCTTCCGCGTCGCCCAGGCGAAATCGGTTTCGCGCAGGTTGAGGCTGGCGAGCGGATCGCGCCAATGCGCGTCGAACCCGGCCGAGATCACCACGAGATCGGGGCGGAAAGCATCGAGCCGCGGCAGGATCGCAACCTCGAAGGCCTCGCGGAATTCGTCGGAGCCCTCGCCCGCTCGCAAGGGCACATTGACGATCGTACCTTGCGTGCCGCGCTCCGAGGCCGCGCCGGTGCCAGGATAGAGCGGCATCTCATGGATGGAAGCGTAGAGCACGCTGGCATCGTCCCAGAAGATGTCCTGCGTGCCGTTGCCGTGATGGACGTCCCAGTCGACGATGGCGATGCGCTCGGCGCCATGCGCCTTCTGCGCGTGGCGGGCGGCGATCGCGGCATGGTTGAAGAAACAGAAGCCCATGGCGCGCTCCCGCTCGGCATGGTGGCCGGGCGGGCGCATCGCGACGAAGGCGTTGCGCGCCTTGCCGGCCATGACCTCGTCCACCGCAGCGGCCGCACCGCCGACGCCGCGCAGCGCTGCCTCGATCGTGCCGGGCGACATGAACGTATCCGCATCGACCTGGACGAAGCCGGTCTCGGGGGTGGAGGCGATCAGCGCCTCGGCATAGGCGAGGGGGTGGCAGAGCGCGACCTGATCGAGCGTGCCGAGCGGAGCTTCGACCCGAATCAGTGCCGCGAAACGCTCCGCCTCGAGCGCCTGATCGACGGCCTTGAGCCGATCGGCGCATTCGGGATGGCCCGGCGGCATGGCATGGCCGAGTCCGGCCGGGTGGGTGAAGAACAGTGTCGTCACGAGCCGTTATCCAAGCGTAGGAACCGAATGAGGGGCCAGACGTGGCTGGTTTGCCACGCCAAACGGTCTTCTGAGTGCCGGAAAGGGAACTGGATTGCGCCATGGCCGTTTGAGGCCTAGTGCTTCGCCGAGCCGTCGCTTGTGGGGAAGCGTGCGGGCGATACGAAGCGTTAACGTTCGATTCATCATAAAGGCTGCCTGCGGGTCGGCTGGGGTGGAGGCTATGAAGAAGACCGTTTTCGTTGCACTGGCGCTGTCGGCCCTGCTGGGCGCATGCCAGTACAAGAGCGTGAGCGCACCGGAGCTGTCAGCCCGTGACGCGGAATATATCGCGCTCGTCCCCAAGTTCGACACCTACCTGCCTTACCTTCCCTACGAGATCGCCGATCCGACGGGGCAGCCGCCAGGCACGATCTATATCGATACCAAGGCCAAGTTCCTCTACCTCGTCCTGCCGAACAAGAAGGCGATCCGCTACGGCGTCGCCACTGGCGAGGAAGCTTATGGCTGGACCGGCGAGGCC
>NZ_CAMFJF010000047.1 GCF_945956895.1 uncultured Allobosea sp.
CGATGCGCTCTACGATGGATTCCGGGTCTTCGCTTCGCTCCGCCCGGAATGACGGATGACGGGCGAGCGATGGTTCTTGACCGCGCCCGCGCCGCTTTCTAACCCGGTACGATGACATCGCGCGCCTTCATCGCCGGCTGCCTCGGCACGAGCCTTACTGCGGACGAGCGGGCGTTCTTTCGCGATGCCCGGCCCTGGGGCTTCATTGTCTTCAAACGCAACACGCAGTCGCCCGAGCAGGTCGCCACGCTGACCGCCGAGATGCGCGAGACCGTCGGCTGGCACGCGCCGATCCTGATCGATCAGGAGGGCGGGCGGGTCCAGCGCATGGGACCGCCGAACTGGCCAAAATACCAATCGGCTCGCGCCTTTCTCGCGATCAACGATCCCATCCGCCAGCGCGAGATCGTCCGCCTGAACGCCCGCCTGATGGCGCATGACCTGAAGAGCGTCGGCATCGATGTCGACTGCCTGCCGGTGCTCGATGTGCCCGTCGCCGGCAGCCATGACGTGATCGGCGATCGCGCCTATGCCCATGATCCCGACCAGGTGGCGCGGCTCGGCCGGGCTGCGGCCGAAGGGCTGATCGCCGGCGGCGTGCTGCCGGTCGTCAAGCACATGCCCGGTCATGGCCGGGCGCGGGCCGACAGCCATCACGACCTGCCGATCGTCGATGCATCGCTGGACGAGCTTCGGGCACATGATTTCCGGCCGTTCCGGCATCTCGCCGACATGCCGCTGGCAATGACCGCGCATCTCGTCTTCACGGCGCTCGACGCCAGGAACCCGGCGACGATCTCCCGCAAGATCGTGCGCGAGATCATGCGCGGCGAACTCGGCTTCGACGGGCTGATCATGACCGATGACATCTCGATGAAGGCGCTCTCCGGTTCGTTCGAGGCCAAGTCGCGGGCTGCGATCCGCGCGGGCGTCGACGTCATCCTGCATTGCCACGGCATCATGGACGAGATGATCGCCGTTGCCGGGGCCGTGCCGGAAATGACGGGCGCGCGAGCCCGCCGTGCCGCCGCCGCGCTTGGCCGCATCCGGCATGAGCCGGAGCCGGTCGATCTGGAGGCCGCACGCGCCGAGATCGCCGCCGCGCTTGCTTTGAGCGCCTGAACGGCGGATTTTGCCCCGGGGCATGTAATTTTCCCAACGGCGGTCATCCCGGACGGAGCGAAGCGAAGATCCGGGATCCATGCCTGAGCTTGGCCGAAAGAGGTTCCGGCATGGATCCCGGGTCTCCCTTTGGTCGCCCGGGATGACCGCGGCTGGGATGTAGGGGCTGAAGGCTCATGACGGCCGAATTGCCATTCGAGGAAGACCGCGCCGAGCGTGCGGGCGAGCCTTCGCTCGTCGTCGATGTCGACGGCTATGAAGGGCCGCTCGACCTGCTGCTCGATCTCGCGCGCCGGCAGAAGGTCGATCTGCACCGCATCTCGATCCTCGCGCTGGCCGAGCAGTATCTGTCCTTCGTCGAGCAGGCGCGGGCGCTGCGGCTCGAACTCGCGGCGGACTATCTGGTGATGGCGGCCTGGCTCGCCTATCTCAAGTCGCGCCTGCTGCTGCCGGAGCCGCCCAAGGGCGAGGAGCCGAGCGCCGCCGATCTCGCGACCGCGCTCGCCCTGCGCCTGCGCCGGCTGGAAGCGATCCGCGCCGCCGCCAACAAGCTCTCGGCGCGGGAGCGGCTGGGGCAGGACGTGTTCGCGCGCGGCGCGCCGGAAGAGATCGTGGCCGGGGCCAGGCCCGTCTGGGAGGCGGAGCTCTACGACCTGCTCGCGGCCTATGCCCAGCAGCGGCAGAAGCGGGTGCAGGGGCATATCTCGGTCGGCCACCGCGTCGTCTGGTCATTGGTCGAAGCGCGCGAGGCGCTGCAGCGGCTGGTCGGCGAGGCCGGTGACTGGACCGAACTCGATGGCTACCTGACGCAATACATGGCATCGCATGGCTTGCTGGCGCGGGAGATGCGGGCGACCGTCCGGGCCTCCGCCCTCTCGGCCATGCTGGAGATGGTGCGGGAAGGGATGATCGACCTCCGGCAGGACGAGGCCTTCGCGCCGATCCAGGTGCGGCGCCGCTCGGCCCGGCCGCAGGGGCTGCCCTTCGCCGCCAAGGATGCCTCATGACCGGTGCGGCGGCTGAACCTGATGATGTCGAGGCCGATGGTGGGGCGGAGGCCTTTTCGCAGGCACTGCGCGTGGTCGAAGCGCTGTTGTTTGCCTCCGCAGCGCCGTTGACGGCCGAAGCGCTCGGCCGGGCCATTCCCGCCGGCATCGCGATCGAGCAGGTGCTGGCCCAGCTTGACGAGAGCTATGCGTTGCGCGGGGTCAATCTGCGCCAGGTTGCGGGCGGCTGGGCCTTTCGCACGGCGCCTGACCTCGGCTACCTGCTCGCGGCCGAGGCGGAGCCGCCGCGACGGCTGTCACGGGCGGCGCTCGAGGTGCTGTCGATCATCGCCTATCATCAGCCGGTGACGCGGGCCGAGATCGAGGAGATCCGCGGCGTCGCCACCGCAAAGGGCACGCTCGACATCCTGCTGGAGGCCGGCTGGGTGCGCCTGCGCGGGCGGAGGCGCTCGCCGGGGCGGCCGATCACCTACGGGACGACGCCGGGCTTTCTCGACCATTTCGGGCTGGACCGCATCGACGACCTGCCAGGGCTGGAGGAATTGAAGGGGGCGGGCTTCATCGAGGGACGACTGACGCGCGACCTGGCCGTGCCTGTGCCTGACGACGATCCGGGCTTGCGCGACGACGAGGATCCGCTCGGCGATCTGTTCAGCCCGCTTGACGACGGCGAGGGTGGACCGCAACAGGGGTGAGGGCGGGGTTACCGGCTGCTGCCGTTTCCTCCGCGGGTCATCCCCGACAAGCCGCCTTTGGTGGCGCCGATCCGGGATCCATGCCTGAGCCTTTGCCGGAAACGTTCGGGCATGGATCCCGGGTCTCCCTTCGGTCGCCCGGGATGACGGCGCAAATTTGAATAGGTGGAGCAGGGATTTGGCACTGAGCGAGACCAAAGCAGGATGGCTCGGCTGGGGCCGGCGCGGTACGGCCGGAGCGGCGATCCCGATGGCGCTCGGCTTCGAGAACGTGACGCAGCGCTTCGGTTCGGTGACGGCGCTGTCCGATGTCTCGCTTTCCGTCAAACCCGGCGAGATCGTCGCGTTGCTCGGCCAATCCGGCTGCGGCAAGACGACGCTGCTGAGGCTCGCGGCCGGGGTTGAGCGCCCTAGCGCGGGCCGCGTCCTGCTGGAAGGGCGCGACGTCTCGGCGCCCGATCGCTTCGTCGAGCCGGAGCATCGCGGCGTCGGCTTCGTCTTCCAGGATTACGCACTGTTTCCGCATCTCAGCGTACGCGACAATGTCCGCTTCGGCCTGCGCGACCAGGCGCCGGCGGCGGCCGATGCGACCGCCTTGCGGGCACTGGCGCGGGTCGGACTCGCCGAACTCGCCGATTCCTATCCGCATATGCTCTCGGGCGGCGAACAGCAGCGCGTGGCGCTGGCCCGCGCGATCGCGCCGCGGCCGGGCGTGCTCCTGATGGACGAGCCCTTCTCCAATCTCGATCGGCGGCTGCGCGATGTCGTACGCGACGAGACCGCTGCCCTGCTGGAGGAAACCGGCGCGACCTCGATCATCGTGACGCATGATCCCGAGGACGCGATGCGCATCGCCGACCGGATCGTGCTGATGCGGGCGGGGCGGATCGTGCAGGTTGGGACGGGCGAAGAGCTCTATCGGCAGCCGACCAGCCTCTTTGCCGCCCGATTTTTCTGTGATCTAACCGAGGTCGAAGGCCGGGTTTCGGATGGAGCGATCGAGACGCCGTTCGGCCGCTTCGCGGCGCCAGGCATCGCGGAAGGGGCGGCTGCGATCGCCTGCATTCGGCCACATCGTGTCCGCATCGTGCCCAAGGGCTATTATCTGCGCGGACGATTGACAGGCCGGCGCTTCCTGGGCGAGGCCGACCATCTGCAGGTGATGGTGGACGGCTTTGACAGGGCCCTGTCGGTCCGCGCTTCGCTCTCCGACGAGATCGCGGTGGGCGACGAGATCGGGGTCGAGATTCCGTCGGACGAAGTCCTTGTGTTTCCGGCTGCGGATCAATAGGTTCCGCCGCCGAACTAGCGACCGGGCAAGGGTTTGGTTGGGGCCATTCCCCGGTCGACGCAATTTCGGAGGAGTTTCGCCATGGGTGGCGTGAGCATTTGGCACTGGATCGTCGTCGGCGTCATCGTGATGCTGCTGTTCGGGCGCGGCAAGGTTTCCGAGCTGATGGGCGATGTCGCCAAGGGCATCAAATCGTTCAAGAAGGGCATGGCCGAGGATGACGAGCCGGCAGCGCCGACCGCCAGCAACGTCGATCCCAAGGTGATCGACCAGACCAAGGCCGACAACGCCGCCGCCCAGGCCCAGGCCAAGGCCGAGCACAAGGCCTGATGCCGTGGTGCCCTCCGGGGCACCGGCTTGAGAGGACGAGCCGTCGATGTTCGACATCGCCTGGAGCGAGATGGTGCTGATCGGCGCGGTGGCGCTGGTGGTGATCGGCCCGAAGGACCTGCCCAAGGCCCTGCGCACGGTCGGCCAGACGGTCGGCCGTATCCGGCGCATGGCCTCGGAGTTCCAGGGCCAGTTCAACGAGGCGATGCGCGAGGCCGAGCTCGCCGACCTGAAGAAGCAGGTCGAGGATGTCGGCGGATCGGTGTCGAGCGCGCTGAACAACGACTTCAAGCCGATCGATATCCCAAAGGAATTCGATCCGGCCAAGCCGGAGGCTTCGAAGCCTGACGAGGCCGCGTTGAAGGAGGCCGAGGCGAAGCTCGCTTCGCTGCCGCCGCCGGAACCGCTGCCGCCGGTCCAGATCGCCGCCGAGGTGCCGAAGCCTGCCGAGAAGCCCAAGCGGGCGCGCAAGGCCGCGGCAGAGCCTGCTCCTGCAGTCGTCGAGGCGCCCGTCGCTCCGGTTGCCGTGGCCGAGCCGACCCCGGCGAAGCCTGCCCGCAAGCGCGGCGTCAAGGCTGTCGAAGCGCCGGTCGCGGTCGAAGCACCCGCTCCGGTGCCTGTCGCGGCTGCGCCGGTCAAGGCTGCGAAAGCTCCCGCCGCTGCGCGCAAGCCGAAGGCTGTGGTTGCTGCTGCCCCGGCTGATGCCGCCAAGCCTGCCGCCCGCAAGCGCAAGATCGCCAAGGGCGAGGAGAATTCCGCATGAGCGTCGCCAATCCTCGCGATGGCGAAGACGAGATCGAGGCCTCGCGCGCGCCGCTCATCGAGCACCTGATCGAGCTGCGCGCGCGGCTGATCAAGTCGCTGATCGCCTTCCTGATCATGTTCTTCATCTGCTTCGGTTTCTCGACGCAGATCTACAACATCCTGGTGAAGCCCTATGTCTGGGCCGCCGGCAGCGCCGCCAATGCGCAGTTGATCTATACCGGCCCGCTCGAGCTGCTCTTCACCCATATCAAGGTGGCGGCCTTCGGCGCCGGCTTCTTCGCCTTCCCGGTGATCGCGACGCAGATCTACAAATTCGTGGCGCCCGGCCTCTACAAGAACGAGAAGGCGGCTTTCGCGCCCTATCTTGTCGCGACGCCGGTGTTTTTCACGCTCGGCGCGCTGCTGGTCTTCTTCTTCGCCATGCCGGTGCTGATGAAGTTCTCGCTCGGCATGCAGCAGGCCGCGACCGAGACCCAGGCCGGCATCGCGCTGCTGCCGAAGGTCAGCGAATATCTCTCGCTGATCATGACGCTGATCTTCGCCTTCGGCATCGCCTTCCAGCTGCCGGTGATCCTGACCCTGCTCGGGCAGGCTGGCATCATCGATTCGAAGTTCCTGAAGGAAAAGCGCCGCTACGCGATCGTCTTCGTCTTCGTCGTGGCGGCTGTGCTGACCCCGCCGGACGTGATCTCGCAGCTCATGCTCGCGATCCCGATGCTGCTGCTCTACGAACTTTCGATCTTCTCGGTGCGCCGGGTCGAGAAGAAGAGCGATGCCGCGAAGGCGGAAGAAGACGCGGCGGAATAGCTGATTTTCTCCTGTACCGTCATTCCGGGCGGAGCAAAGCGGAGCCCCGGAATCCATCATAGGGCGGAGTGCTCTACGATGGATTCCGGATCGGCGCCGCTTCGCGGCTTGCCCGGAATGACGGAGGAGGGTGATGTGGCTCTACATCATGGCGAGCGGCTGGAACGGGACGCTCTATGTCGGCGTCACGAACAGCTTGAGCCGCCGGATTGCGGAACATCGCGAAGGACGTGGCTCCGATTTCGTCCGCAAGTATGGGGTGTTTCACCTCGTCTACGCGGAACGATATGAGCGCGCAGACGAAGCAATTGCGCAGGAAAAGCGAGTCAAACGCTGGCGGCGCGAGCGGAAGATCGCTCTGATCGAAGACGAGAATCCAAATTGGAAGGACCTCTCGGGTACGATCCATCTCGACTGACGGAAACCGCGCCCTTCCAATATAGGGCGTCATCCCGGCCGCAGCGAAGCGGAGTGCCGGAATCCATCATAGAGCTTCGGAGCCTTAAGATGGATCCCGGATCTGCGCAGCTTCGCAGCTTGTCCGGGATGACGAAGAGGTTCTGGAGCTTTTTTCGCTGCGAGGTTACCTGTTCCCTCGCGCGCGATCCCGGTCTAGAGCATCCAACGCTGCATTCCGCAGCGATGGCATGGCCGGACGACGATGTACGACATCAGATGGATTCGCGAGAACGCTGCGGCGTTCGACAGGGGCTTGACGCGACGGGGCCTGGCGCCGCTGTCGTCCTCGCTGCTCGAACTCGACGATGTCCGCCGCTCGTCGATCGCCAAGGCGCAGGCCACCCAGGAGCGCCGCAACGCGCTCTCCAAGGACATCGGCAAGGCGATGGGCGCGAAGGATGTCGCGCTCGCCGACACGCTGAAGGCCGAGGTCGCGGCACTCAAGGAGCAGCAGCCGGCGCTGGAGGCCGAGGAGAAGGCCGCCAAGGACGCGCTCGACGAGAAGCTCGCCGCGATCCCGAACGCGCCCTTCGACGACGTGCCCGAGGGCGCTGACGAGCACGGCAATGTCGTGCTGCATGTCCATGGCGTGAAGCCGGAGGAGCGCGGGCTGCTCAAGGGCGTCAACGACCCCAAGCAGCATTTCGAGCTGGGCGAGGCGCTCGGCCAGATGGATTTCGAGAAGGCGGCGAAGCTCTCCGGCTCGCGCTTCGTCGTGCTGCAGAGCCAGATCGCGCGGCTGTCGCGGGCGATCGGGCAGTTCATGCTCGACACCCACACCGAGGAGCACGGCTATACCGAGGTCAACCCGCCGCTCTTGGTGCGCGACGACGCCATGTTCGGCACGGCACAGCTGCCGAAGTTTGAAGAAGATCAGTTCGCCATCTTTGACGGTCTAACTGTCCGCCAAATGACAGATGCTCTGTCAGACGCTGGATCGGCGGTTGAAGCCCCTCTGCTCGTAAGAGACAAAGCGAACAAGGTGCTTGAGTGGTTGCCGAGAGGCCGCCATTGGCTGATCCCGACCGCCGAGGTGCCGCTGACCAATCTGGCAAGGGAATCAATCCTCTCCGAGGAGGAGCTGCCGCTTCGATTCACCGCGCTGACGCCCTGCTTCCGCGCCGAAGCCGGCTCGGCCGGGCGCGACACGCGCGGCATGCTGCGCCAGCACCAGTTCGAGAAGGTCGAGCTCGTCTCGATCACGGCGCCGGAGAAGTCGCGCGAGGAGCATGAGCGCATGCTCGCCTGCGCCGAGGCGGTGCTGAAGAAGCTCGACCTGCATTATCGCGTGATGACGCTGTGCACCGGCGACATGGGCTTCGCCTCGCAGAAGACCTGGGACATCGAGGCCTGGCTGCCCGGCCAGAAGACCTATCGCGAGATCTCGTCCTGCTCGGTCTGCGGCGATTTCCAGGCGCGGCGCATGAACGCCCGCTACAAGACGAAGGACGGCAAGGGGCCGTTCTTCGTGCACACCCTCAACGGCTCGGGCACGGCTGTCGGCCGCGCGTTGATCGCGGTGATGGAAAACTACCAGAATGCCGACGGCTCGATCACCGTGCCGGACGTGCTGGTGCCCTATATGCGCGGCGTGACGCGGATCGAGAAGGCGGCCTGAGACATGCGTATCCTCGTCACCAATGATGACGGCATCCATGCCGAGGGGCTCGCCGTGCTGGAGCGCATCGCGCGCCAGCTCTCCGACGATGTCTGGGTCGTGGCGCCCGAGACCGACCAGTCCGGCGTCGCGCATTCGCTGTCGCTGTCCAATCCGCTCAGGCTGCGCGAGATCAGCGAGAAGCGCTACGCGGTGCAGGGCACGCCGACCGATTGCGTGATCATGGCGGTGCGCTCCGTCATGGTCGATGCGCGGCCCGATCTCGTGCTCTCCGGCGTCAACCGGGGCTCGAACGTCGCCGAGGATGTGACCTATTCCGGCACCATCGCGGCTGCGATGGAAGGCACGCTGCTCGGCGTGCCCTCGATCGCGGTGAGCCAGGCCTATATGCCGGGCAATCGCGATTCGATTCGCTGGGACTGTGCCGAGAGCCATGCGCCGGGCATCATCCGCCGTTTGCTGGAGGAAGGTATTCCGGAAGGCGTGCTGTTCAACCTCAACTTCCCCAATGCCGGGCCGGACGAGGTACAAGGCGTCGCCGTTACCGTGCAGGGGCGGCGCGACCAGGAGCTGGTGCAGCTCGAACCGCGCAAGGACGGCCGCGGCAACCCCTATTACTGGATCGCCTTCCAGCGCAGCGGCAAGGAACCGGCCAACGGCACCGACCTGAAGGCGCTGGCGGAGAAGCGCATCTCGATCACGCCGCTCGAGCTCGACCTGACGCATGAGCCGACGCTGACGCGCTTCGCGCAGCTCTTCGCCTGAGCCGGGAGCGGGGAGGAGCATGAGCGAGGACGCGCCGGCCAGCGAAGGCGAGCGCACTGTCGCCTTCCTGCTTTCGCTCCGCGCGCGCGGCGTGCGCGATCTTGCGCTGTTGCGCGCGATGGAGCGGGTGCCGCGCGACCGTTTCGCCCCGACACGCTTCGCCGATCTCGCCCGCCAGGACGTCTCCGTGCCTCTGCCCTGCGGCCAGACGATGACGGCGCCGCATACGGTCGCCAACCTGCTCGTGGCGCTCGACATGCAAGCGGGTGCACGGGTGCTCGAGGTCGGGACCGGCTCCGGCTATGTCTCGGCGCTGCTCGCCGCGATGGGCGGAGAGGTCGTCTCGCTGGAACGCTATCGGTCTCTGGCGCTGGCGGCGCATGAGCGTGTCTCCGGCAGCGGATTCGGCGGCGTCGTCGACCTGCGCCATGCCGATGGCTTCCAGCCGGACCGGGCGCTCGGGCGTTTTGACCGCATCCTCGTCAACGGCGTCACCCAGGCTGTACCGGAGACCCTGCTGGCGCGGCTCGCACCCGGCGGGCGACTTGTCGGGGCGCTTCGGATCGAAGGCGCGGCGCGGCGGGTCGTGGTCTCGCATATCGAGGACGGGCAGTTCGACCATGCGATGGGGCCGGCGCTACGCCTGCCGCCACTGATTCCGGGGCGCTCGCGCGCCTTGTGAAATTGCCCCGTGAAGCATCATTGTCGCGAGATCCAGCGTCGAGCCAACCTATCGGCGATGCAGGATCTCGGAGTCGGTAATGCCATCACCCGTCAGGCGAAGTTCGTCTCGATCGAAGAAACCGATGAAGCGCTTGCGGCCGATCTCGAAGACGATCATCCGGCCAGAGATATTGCGCAGATTGAGCGCATCACGCTGGAACGGCCGGGTGTCATCCGTGTTGCCGAGCATCCTCTCCGTATCGATCAGGATCAGCCGTTTCTCTGACCGCCAGGTGCCGTGAATCTGCTTCAGGATCGGCTCGGCCGACCAGGCCTGCGGACCGAGAGCGAGCGCGAAACAGGCCAAAGCCAAGCGGAGCATGCCGTTGCGTTAACGCATGCGGAACGCTCCCGCAACCGGGTGATTCGTGGTGAAAACGGCCGTCGTGATCCGCCGGAGTCCGGCGATCGTGCCGCTGGCGGCTCTTGCCAAGTTTCTGAGGGTGTTTACGCGAAATTAAGCTCAACGGGACTTTAATCGCCTTCATCGAGTTGCGTCGTTCGCGAGTACTCAGTTCATGCTTAGCCAAGCCGGATCGATCAATCCCCGCGCTCTCCGTCGTTTGTCGACGGTGTGCCTGTTCGCTCTCAGCGTCAGCGCCTGCTCGTCGGATGCGATGCGTTTCACCGAGACGCCCTTCGACAGCCCCTTCAAGTCTGCCCAGGCTCCGGCCCCCGTCCGCGATCCGGTCACGACCGGCTCGATCGGGCAGGTTACGAGCGCGCCGCTCCAGCCCGTGGCTTCCGCCCCTCTGGTTCGGTCGCAGCCTCTGCCAGCGCCGCAATCTGCCGTCGCGCTGAGCGCGCCGCCGCGCCAGCCTGTGTCGGGCAGTACGGCCGGCTGGTCGGCCCAGGGTGGCACGCCCGTCGTGCTGGCCCAGGGCGAGACCCTCGATACGATCTCCTCGCGCTACGGCGTGCCACGCGCCGCCATCATGTCGGCGAACGGGCTGAGCAACGCCAACGTGGCTCCAGGCACGCGGATCACCATCCCCGTCTATAACGCTGCCGCCGCCGCTTCCGCTCCGGCTGCTCCCGCCGCGGCTCCGGCGCCGGTTCGCCAGGCTGCCCAGGCGCCGGTCGAGACGCAGCGTTTCGTCGCCGGGCCGTCCGCAGCGCCGCGCGCCACGCCGCCGGCTGCGGTTGATCCGAAGGCGCAGGCCAAGGCCGCTGCCGAGGCGAAGGCTGCGGCCGCCGCTGAAGTCAAGGCGAAGGCTGCCGCCGACGCCCAGGCGATGAAGGAATCGCGCGCCCGTTTCGCCGCCGAGGCCAAGGCCAAGGCGGATGCCCGCAAGACAGCGGCTCTGCCGACGCCGGCCGCCAAGCCGGCTGCTGCCGCGCCGGTCGCCGCCGTCAAGCCCGTGCCGGAGGCGAAGCCGGTGAAGACCGCCGCGCCCGCCGCCCAGCCGGCGAAGCCGGTCGTCGTGGCGAGCGCTCCGGCCACCGAGCCGAAGCCGACCGCGATCCCGAAGGCCGATCCCGCATCCGAGCCGAAGACCACCGCCAGCATTCCGAAGCAGGAAGAAGAGGCCTCGTCGGCTGACAAGGCGGATTTCCGCTGGCCGGCTCGCGGTCGCGTCATCTCCGGCTATAGCGGCAAGGGCGGCAACGAAGGCATCAACATCGCGGTTCCCGAGGGCACGCCGGTCAAGGCGGCCGAGGGCGGCACGGTGGCTTATGCCGGCAGCGAGCTGAAGGGCTACGGCAATCTCGTCCTGATCCGCCACCCGAACGGCTACGTCTCGGCCTATGCCCATAATGGCGATCTCAAGGTGAAGCGCGGCGACACCGTCAAGCGCGGCCAGGTCGTGGCGAATTCCGGTCAGAGCGGCAATGTCTCCTCGCCGCAGCTCCATTTCGAACTGCGCAAGGGTTCCGCTCCGGTCGATCCGACGCCCTATCTGAACAACTGATACCGGAGCCGCGGACGAGGTTTCACCCTTCGATCGGTTCCGCGAGACCCTCCCGATCGAAAAGAACGGGGCTGCCCCAGAAAAGGGCGGCCCCGTTTTCGTTTGTCTTTCCTCCAGGTCGTCATGCCCGGGCTTGACCCGGGCATCTCAGGCAGGAAGGGGCACCTTTCTGGCCAGAGATTCTCGGGTCTGCGCTGCGCTTCGCCCGAGAATGACGGCTGGTCACCCCTCCAGCTTCTTCCCCTGGCGGCCGGCGAGGTCCTGGATATACTGCCAGGCGGTGCGGCCGGAGCGGGAGCCGCGGGTGGTCGACCATTCCAGCGCGTCCCGGCGCAGCTCCTCGGGCGCCACGTCCAGCCCGAAATGGCCGGCATAGCCGTTGATCATCTCAAGATACTCGTCCTGGCTGCATTTGTGGAAGCCGAGCCAGAGGCCGAAACGGTCCGAGAGCGAGACCTTCTCCTCGATCGCCTCGCCAGGATTGATCGAGGTCGAGCGCTCGTTGTCCATCATGTCGCGCGGCAGCAGGTGGCGGCGATTCGAGGTCGCATAGAACACGACATTGTCGGGACGCCCCTCGACGCCGCCGTCGAGCACCGCCTTCAGCGACTTGTAGGAGGTGTCGTCGCTGTCGAAGGACAGATCGTCGCAGAAGACGATGGCGCGATGCGGATCGTTGCGCAGCAGGCTCATCAACGCGGGCAGGCTCTCGATATCCTCGCGATGGATCTCGATCAGCTTCAGCGGCAGCGCGTCCTTGGCGAGGCGCAGGTTGGTGTCGGCATGGACGGCCTTGACCAGCGAGGACTTGCCCATGCCGCGCGCGCCCCAGAGCAGCACGTTGTTGGCCGGCAAGCCCTTGGCAAAGCGCTCGGTATTCTCGGCCAGCGTGTCGCGGACGCGGTCGACGCCGCGCAAAAGCGAGAGTGCGACGCGGTTCACCTTCGGCACCGGCACCAGTTCCGACCCTGCCGCTTGCCAGACGAAGGCGTCGGCGGCTTGGAGGTCGGCCGCCTTGCGGCGGGGCGGGGCAATGCGCTCCAGCGCGTCGGCGATGCGCAGCAGCGTGGCCAGTGTCTGGTCGGGGGCGGTCTCGGTCGTGGTCATGGCGGCGGGGCCTTCATTTCGTTCCGTTGAACCGTACCGTACCGTCCGGTACGGTTCACGGCGCTAGCTAAACCGCGTCGTGGATCGTGCGCAAGGGGCATTGCGCGAATGGCAGCCAACCCATAGGTGAGGGATCGCGCATGGGCGACCGGGCGCGCTGCCGCGTTTGATTGTCGAGCCCTCATCCTGAGGAGCGGCCGAAGGCTGCGTCTCGAAGGATGCTCCAGGAGATTCTGGAGGCATCTGGAGCATCCTTCGAGACGCCATTTCCACGGAAATGGCTCCTCAGGATGAGGGCTCGGGGCGCAAATGCGGCTGCTTGTCCGGGAAACCGGGCGCGTCCGATTGATTTCACGGCGTTGCTGGCTATAGTCCGCGCGATTTTTTGGCCGGGCGATGGTTTTGGCCTTACGTCTTTCCATCAGAGATTCGCGGTCGGCGGCCTGCCGCCGCCGTACCAGAGGAGCGTCTTCGTGATCACCCCCGCTTTCGCCCAGGCCACAGGAGCCGGTGGCGGCGCCGACATGCTGATCCAGCTCGTGCCGTTCCTGCTGATCTTCGTCATCATGTGGTTCCTGATCATCCGGCCGCAGCAGCGCCGGGCCAAGGCCCATCAGGAGCTGATCAAGAACGTGCGCCGCGGCGACACCGTCGTCACCTCCGGGGGCATGATCGGGAAGGTCTCGAAGGTCGTCGACGATGGCGAGATCGAAGTCGAGATCGCCGATGGCGTGCGCGTGCGCATCGTGCGCGGCATGATCCAGGACGTCCGCTCCAAGGGCGAGCCGGTCAAGAACTGAGAATGCGGCGGCCAGGGGCTCCCGCTGACGGAGCCCCGGCACGATAACAAGGCTGTTCACGCAGATGCTTCGTCTCCAGGCCCGCAAGGTCATCCTCGTCCTGCTCGTGCTGTTCATCGGCTGCGGGCTCGCCGTGCCGAACCTCTTGTCGCCTGAGACGCGCAAGGCCATCGAAACCAACGCGCCGTCCTGGATTCCGCGGGCCTTCCTGCCGATCCATGCGGTGGTGCTCGGCCTCGATCTGCAAGGCGGTTCGCACGTCCTGCTCGAGATCGACCGGGCCGAGCTGGTGCGCAGCCAGGTCGTCCAGCTGCGTGACGATGTCCGTCGCATTCTGCGCGACGAGCGCGCCGCGCCTCAGGGCGGCATCCAGACTCTGCCGCGCGGCGTGCAGGTCCGCGTTCCCGACGCGGCCGAGCGCGCGCGCGTGCTGCCGAAGCTGCGCGAACTCTCCCAGCCGATCGGCACGCTCGGTGCGTTCGGCCCCTCCGGCAACCAGTCGATCGCCATCAACGAGCAACCCGACGGGCTGATCCAGCTCACCGTCACCGAAGCCGGCTCCAACGAGCGCATCCGCCGCGCCGTCGAGCAGGCCATGGAAGTGCTGCGCCGTCGCGTCGATGCGCTGGGTACGACCGAACCGAACATCCAGCGCCAGGGCCTCGACCGCATCCTGGTGCAGGTGCCTGGCCTGCAGGATCCGCAGCGCCTGAAGCAGATCCTCGGCGATACCGCCAAGCTCGAATTCCGCCTGGTCGGCGACGCCAACAGCGCCGATGTCGACATGCTGCCGTCGCAGGATGCCGGCGGGCAGCAGGTTCCCGTGCTGCGCCAGCCCGTCGTCGACGGCGCCGACCTGATCGACGCGCAGCCGGCCTTCGATTCGCGCAGCGGCACGCCGATCGTGAATTTCCGCTTCAACATCCGCGGCGCCCAGCGCTTCGGGCAGATCACCACCGAGAATCTCGGCCGCCCGCTCGCGATCGTGCTCGACAACAAGGTGATCTCGTCGCCTGTCATCCAGTCGCCGATCACGGGCGGCTCCGGCCAGATCTCCGGCAATTTCACGGTCGAGCAGGTGAACAACCTGTCGATCCTGCTGCGCGCCGGCGCACTGCCCGCCAAAATGACCATCGTCGAGGAGCGCACCGTCGGTCCCGGCCTCGGCGCCGACTCGATCCATGCCGGCAAGATGGCGACCCTGATTGCGACCGTGCTGGTGGTGATCTACATGCTGGCGACCTATGGCGTCTTCGGCATGATCGCGAGCGTCGCACTGCTCGTCCATGTCGGCCTGATCTTCGGCCTGATGTCCTTCCTCGGCGCCACCATGACGCTGCCCGGCATCGCCGGCATCGTGCTGACCATCGGCACGGCGGTCGACTCGAACGTGCTGATCTACGAGCGCATGCGCGAGGAGGAACATCAGGGCCGCAGCCTCGTCTCGGCGCTCGAAGCGGGCTTCCAGCGCGCCTTCGCGACGATCATCGACTCCAACGTCACCATGCTGATCGCCGCCGTGGCGCTGTTCTCGCTCGGCTCCGGCCCGGTGCGCGGCTTCGCGGTCGTGTTCATCCTGGGCATCCTCACCACCGTCATCACGGCGGTGACGCTGACCCGGATGCTGATCGCGATCTGGTATCGCTGGGCCAAGCCCAAGCACCTTCCGTTCTGACGCTGCCAACCCCTTAGGAGATTGGCCATGCGCATGCGCCTGCTTCGTATCGTTCCCGACAACACCAAGTTCAAATTCGTCTGGTTCCGCCGCTTCAGCTATCCGCTGTCGGCTGCCTATTCGATCCTCGTGCTCACGCTCTTCCTGACGGTCGGCCTGAATTTCGGCATCGACTTCAAGGGCGGCACCCTGATCGAGATGCAGACGAAGGGGCAGGCCGTCGATATCGCCCAGATCCGCCACACGGCCAACGGGCTCGGCTTCGGCGAGGCCGAGGTGCAGGAATTCGGCTCCGGCGGCGAGGTCTCGATGCGCTTCGGCATGCAGCCGGGCGGCGAGACGGCGCAGCAGGCGGTCGTCGTCAAGGCGCGCGAGGCCTTCGCCGCGACCTATGATTTCCGCCGTGTCGAGACGGTCGGCCCGCGCGTTTCCGGCGAGCTCGTGCAGGCCGGCACGCTCGGCGTCGTGCTCGCGATCGTCGGCGTGCTGATCTATCTCTGGTTCCGCTTCGAGATGCCGCTGGCGATCGGCGCGATTCTCGGCACGCTGCACGACATCGTGCTGACCATCGGCTTCTTCCTGATCACGCAGCTCGAATTCAACCTGACCTCGATCGCGGCGATCCTGACCATCGTCGGCTACTCACTGAACGAGACGGTCGTGGTGTTCGACCGCACGCGCGAACTCCTGCGCCGCTACAAGACCATGCCGGTGGCCGAGCTTCTCGATCTCTCGGTGAACTCGACGCTGTCGCGCACGGCGATGACCGCGACCACGACCTTCCTGTCGCTGCTGGCGCTCGTGATCTTCGGTGGCTCGGCGATCGAGGGCTTCGCGCTGGTCATGCTGTTCGGCGTCGTGGTCTGCACCTATTCGGCGATGTTCATCTCGACGCCGGTGCTGCTCTACATGGATGTCCGCTCGGCGGGCACCCGTGAGGAAGCGCAGGAGGCGGCGCGCGCCAAGGCTGCGGCCGCCAAGGCGAAGGCCTGAGCGCTTTCGTCATTGCGAGCGGAGCGAAGCAATCCAGGGAGACTGGGTGCGACGTTCCGCTCAGTCTCCCTGGATTGCTTCGTCGCTTCGCTCCTCGCAATGACGACGAGGGAAGCCTGAAGGAGAGAGAGGATGCCCCGCTTCGAGGGCTTCGTTCCCGGCCGTTTCCCGCTTGACGCCATCGGCGCGGGCGGGTTCCGCTTCGCTGGGATGAGTCACAAGGGCTCGATCATCGCGACGCCGGCCGGCATTCGCATCTGGCCGGTGACGCGTTTCGCCGAGGTCACGATAGAGAGCCTGCAGCCGCTGCTGGACGAGGCCGGGACGATCGATTTCCTGCTGATCGGGACGGGGCCGGACATCGCCTTCATTCCGCCCGCTCTGCGTGATCCCTTGAAACAAGCCGGCATCACGGTCGAGGGCATGGCGACCGGAGCCGCAGCGCGGACCTATAATGTCCTCGTCGGCGAAGATCGGCGGGTTGCGGCGGCGCTGATCGCGGTCGACTAGATGCCGGCCATGTTGGCCGGGCGTAGCGGGAACAGGGTGCTTGCCCTAAGATTGGGAACGGCCGTATGACGACGGGCCGAGGCGGGACGATGCCGCAGACCGATACAGACGACCGCAGGGAGATCGCGCCGGCGCGCCTGCCGGACGCTTACGCTCATTGCGCCGAGCTGGTCCGCGAGCAGGATCAGGATCGCTATATTGCCGGGCTCTATGCGCCCGAGGATCGCCGCGCCGCGCTCTACGCGCTCTACGCTTTCAGCCTGGAGATCGCGCGGGTGAGGGCGCTGGTCAGCGAGCCGTTGCCCGGCGAGGTCCGGCTGCAATGGTGGCGCGACGTTCTGGAAGGCCAGGCGGGCGGCGAGACGCAAGGACATCCGGTTGCCGCGGCGCTGCTCGACACGATCAAGCGCTACCGGCTGCCGATCGCGCCGCTGACGGCGCTGATCGATGCGCGCATCTTCGACCTCTATGACGATCCGATGCCGTCGCTGCGCGACCTCGAAGGCTATGCCGGCGAGACGGCGAGCGCGGTGATCAGGCTCGCCTGCATCATCCTGGCGGGTGGACGCGATCCCGGCGGCGCGACGGCTTGCGGCCATGCCGGCGTCGCCTATGCGCTGGCCGGGCTGATGCGCGCCTTCCCGTGGCATGCGGCGGAGGGGCAGGTCTATCTGCCGGCGGATATCCTCGCCCGCAACGGCGTGACGCGCGACGACATCGTGCGCGGGCGTGGCGGGCCGGGCGTGCTCTATACACTGAAGGAATTGCGCGAGATCGCGCGCGGGCACCTGAAGAAGCTCACGAGCCTCAGTGAGACGATCCCCTCCGGCCTGAAGCCGGCCTTCCTGCCGGTCGCGCTGGTCGAGCCTTATCTCAAGCGGATGGAAGTCGGCGGCTACGACCCCTATCGCACGATCATTACGCTGCCGGCCTGGCGCCGGCAGTGGCTGCTGTGGCGGGCGTCGCGGAAGAAGTAGAGGGCGCTGCGCAGGGGTCGGCTACGGCGCCAATTGCGAGCCTCTGGCGTGACAATGACGCGGGGAACCCTCTCCCATAGGGAGAGGGCAGGGTGAGGGGTAGGCGGCTCACCGTGATTGCCGTGAGCTGGTCGCTGCAGTGAGGCTGCGCCTTACTGGTCTAGGGGCTGACACCTCACCCCTGCCTCTCTCCTTACAGGAGAGGGGTTCCCTGCAGTTGTTCTTCCCGTTGAGGGCGACGGCAGAGCTGCTTACTCCGCCGCCTTCGCCTCGACGCCACCGGCCCATTCGTCCATGACCTGCTTGGCGCGGGCCGTCAGGGCCTGCTTGCGGGCGAGGCTCTTGGCCGGGCCTTTCAGGCGCTTGCCGTCCGGGCCGGTCGTCGCGACGCCCTCGATCAGCGGGAACAGGCCGAAATTGATGTTCATCGGCTGGAACGAGCGCGGCCCCTCGTCGATGGTGACGATATGGCCGCCGGTGATGTGGTTGACCAGCGCGCCCAGCGCCGTCGTCGCAGGCGGCAGCAAAAGGTCGCGGCCGAGCCGCTCGGCGACGGCCATGCGGCCGGCGAGCAGGCCCGTCGCGGCGCTCTCGACATAGCCCTCGCAGCCGGTGATCTGGCCAGCGAAGCGCAGGCGCGTGTCCGCCTTGAGGCGCAGGCGCTCGTCGAGCAGCTTCGGCGAGTTCAGGTAGGTGTTGCGGTGGATGCCGCCGAGCCGGGCGAACTCGGCATTCTGCAGGCCCGGTATCATCCGGAAGATCGCGGCCTGCTCGCCATATTTCAGCTTGGTCTGGAAGCCCGTCATGTTGAACAGGGTGCCGAGCGCATTGTCCTGCCGGAGCTGGACGACGGCATAGGCCTTCACGGTCGGGTTGTGCTTGTTGGTGAGGCCGACCGGCTTCATCGGGCCCCAGCGCAGGGTCTCGCGGCCGCGCTCGGCCATGACCTCGATCGGCAGGCAGCCGTCGAAATAGGGCGTGCCCTCCCATTCCTTGAACTCGGTCTTCTCGGCGGCGAGGAGCGCGTCGATGAAGGCCTCGTACTGGTCGCGGTCGAGCGGGCAGTTGATGTAGTCGGCGCCGGTGCCGCCGGGGCCGGCCTTGTCGTAGCGCGACTGGAACCAGGCCTGGTCCATGTCGATCGAATCGAAATGGACGATCGGTGCGATGGCGTCGAAGAAGGCGAGCGAATCCTCGGAGGTCAGCGATTGCAGGCCTGCGGCCAAGGCGGGCGAGGTCAGCGGGCCGGTGGCGATGACGACATTGTCCCACTCGGCCGGGGGGAGGCCGGCGATCTCGCCGCGATCGATGGTGACGAGCGGGTGGGCTTCCAGCGCGGCGGTGACGGCTTGCGAGAAGCCGTCGCGATCGACCGCGAGCGCGCCGCCGGCCGGGACCTGATGGGCATCGCCCTTGGCCATGATCAGCGAACCCAGCCGGCGCATCTCCCAGTGGAGTTGGCCGACGGCATTGCTGGAGGAATCGTCTGAGCGGAAGGAGTTCGAGCAGACGAGCTCGGCCAAGCCTTCGGTCTTGTGGGCGTCGGTGCCGCGAACGGGGCGCATCTCGTGGATGACGACGGGGACGCCGGCCTGCGCGACCTGCCAGGCGGCTTCGGAGCCGGCGAGACCGCCGCCGATGATGTGAACGGGTTCCATGGCTTGCGGATGTGTCCGCAGCCGGGCCGCAGGTCAAGGGACAGGCGCCCTGAAATGCAAAATGCCCGCCGTGAGGCGGGCATTCGCTCTTCGACCGAAGCTCGAGGGGAGGGGAAACACGAGCCTCAGGAGAAACTACACGGAACGCGCCGCGCCCGATGCGCGGCGGTTCTCATTCGGAGACTTCAGGCCGCAGCGTGCGAGCGGGCGATGAAGTTGATCTCCGAGCGCGACAGGCCGAGGTCGTCGAGCTCGCGGTCGGTCAGACGGGAGAGCTCGCGAACGGTCTCGCGATAGCGGAGGTAGGCGCGGATTTTGGCGGCGATCATGGTGACGAACATGGTGGTTTTCCTTAGCGAATATTCCGGACCGGGGCGGTGCCCACAGCGACAATCTCGTTGTGCAGTGCATATAAACCGGACAGCCTGCTTCCAACAGGGGCACGCGGTCAGCTCCGATATGCAATGGATGCATGTCGAGTTAAGGTTCCGGTCATTTTCCTGGGATCGTTCTGCGCTGAACGTAATGCTTGCGGCGAAATTGAGGAAATTGGCGGCCTTCGAATTGTGCAGCGCTGGGTCCGACGCGGAACGCCACTGGCCATGTGTCTATAAAATAGGCATGTTGCAGATGCTAAATCGCAAGCGGCGGCGCCGAGGCAAATTTCGCGTTGCAGCATTCGGTTCTCTTGCGGCGATTCCTGACGCCCGTCGGTGAGCTTTCGGGGCTGTGGGTCAATTCGGATTCGGCAGCGTTTGCCGGGCAGAACTTGCCGGATTCGCTGCTGGTCATCATCCTGAATCGCGTTTTTATTCGAGCAAGCCTTTGATTTTTAGGTGTATTTTCAGTATTTTCGCTGCGGCCCGGAGCTTGCCTGCCGGTTTGCCCAAAGGAGCAAGCCATGTCGAACCCGATCACGAACCGGCCGATCAGCCTGCCATTCGCGACGCCGGTGAAGCCGGCTGCGCAGAACGATGGCAGCACCGACACCAGCAGCAGCGCCTCGACAACGACCGCGACGACATCGTCCTCGCCCGAGGACGAATTCCTGAAGATCGCGCGGATGTCGCCGGAGGAGCGGGTTCAGGCTGCGATCCTCGCCAAGCTGGGCATGACCGAGGAGCAGTTCAACAAGCTCGACTCGAAGGCGAAGGCCGATGTGATGAGCAAGATCCGCGACGAGATGCTGAAGCAGATGCAAGCCAAGGGCGAGAGCGGAAGCAAGACCGGCGCGCTCGCCGATATCCGGGTGTGACAGGCAGCACGTTTTGACTGAAACGCGGGTCATCCCGGCCGGAGCCCTCGGGTCCGATCTTCGATCGGCTCAAGGATAAACTCCGCGAAGAGCCGGGATCTATGCCAGAACATCTATCGGGAGCGCTCCGGCATGGATCCCGGGTCAAGCCCGGGATGACGGCGCGGTTCCGAGCGCGATCGGAAGTCTCTAGCTCGCCTTACCCGCGTCGAAGCGCAGCAGCCGCAGCGCATTGGCCGTGACGATCACGGTGGCGCCGGTATCGGCGAGGATCGCGACCCAGAGACCGGTATAGCCGAGCACGCTGGTGACCAGGAACACGGCCTTGAGCCCGAGCGCGATCGTGATGTTCGTGCGGATATTGCCCATCGCCGCCCGCGCCAACCGGATCAGCGCTGCGACATCGCGCACGCGGCTCTTCAGCACTGCGCCATCGGCGGTCTCCAGCGCGACATCGGTGCCCGAGCCCATGGCGATGCCGATGCTGGCGGCGGCCAGCGCCGGCGCATCATTGATGCCGTCGCCGACCATCATCACCGCGGTCTCACCGGAGAAGGCCTTGATCGCGGCGACCTTGTCGTCGGGCATCAGTTCGGCCTTGTGCTCCATGCCGAGGCCGGCGGCGATCGCAGCGCCGGTGCGGGCATTGTCGCCGGTCAGCATGGTCGAGCGGATACCCATCGCCTTGAGTTCGGCGATGGCTGCGGCCGCGTCCTCGCGTGGCTCGTCGCGCAGGGCGATCAAGCCGGCGAGCGCGCCGTCGACGATGACGGCGGCGACGGTCTTGCCTGCTGCCTCAAGCTCCTCCGCCGCCATCCGCGCGCGCTTGTCGAAGGGGGCGCGGCTCTCGGCATGGCGCGGGGCGCCGACGAAGACCGCGCGGCCATCGACCTTGCCTGTCACGCCCTGGCCCGCCAGCGCGGCCGCCTCGGTTGCCGGCTTGTAGGCAACGCCATCGGTGCGAGAGCGCTCCAGAACGGCCTCGGCCAGCGGATGCGCCGAACCGTGCTCGACCGCGGCGGCATAGGCCAGCACCTCGGCCTCGCTGCCGGCGAGCGCCACGACATCGGTGACGCGCGGTTTGCCCTGAGTGAGCGTGCCCGTCTTGTCGAAGGCGACGAGGCCGGTCTTGGCAGCGGTCTCGATCACGACGCCACCCTTCATCAGCAGGCCCTGGCGGGCGCCGGCCGAGAGTGCGGCGGCGATCGAGGCGGGAACCGAGATGACGAGCGCGCAGGGGCAGCCGATCAGCAGTAGGGCGAGAGCGCGGTAGATCCAGACCGACCATTCGGCGCCGAGCAGGAGCGGGGGCACCAGCGCGACCAGCACGGCGAGGCCGACGATCGCGGGCATATACCAGCGCGAGAAGCGGTCGATGAAGCGCTCGGTCGGGGCGCGGGCCTCCTGCGCCTCCTCGACGAGGCGGATGATGCGGGCGATGGTGTTGTCTTCGGCCGCCTTGTCGACGCGCACGCGCAGCGCGGCCTCGCGATTGACCGAGCCGGCATAGACGGGCTCGCCGACGCCCTTGGTTTTGGGCACGGATTCGCCGGTGACCGGGCTCTCGTCGATGCCGGAGGTGCCGTCGGTGATCTCGCCATCGGCCGGGATGCGGTCGCCGGGGCGGACCAGCACGGTCTGGCCGATCCTGAGGCTTCCGGCATCGACCTGGCGGGTCGCGCCGTTCTCCTCGACGATGGCGATCTTGGGCACGAGATCGCCGAGCGCGCGGATCGAGGCGCGGGCGCGATCGGCCGCGACGCCTTCCAGCACCTCGCCGACCGCGAAGAGGAAGACGACCAGCGCCGCCTCCTCAGCCGCGCCGATGAAGAGCGCGCCGATGGCGGCGATCGTCATCAACATCTCGATGGTGAAGGGGATGCCGGCGCGCGCGGCCGCGAAGGCGCGCTTCGCCACGGGTGCGACGCCGACGATACAGGCCAGGATGAAGGCCCAATGGCCGATGCCCGGCCAGATCAGCCCGGCAACATAGGCGGCGCCGAGGAAGAGGCCCGTCGCGATGACGAGCCGGCCCTTGCCGGTCTGGTACCAGCTCGCGCCCTCCGGCGTGGCCTCATGGACATGGCCGGGCAGGCCGTGGCCGTGATCCTTCGCGGCTGCGGCTGTGGCCTTCGCGCCATGAGAATGGCTGGCATGGTCGTGGCCGGAATGATGGTGCTTGTGATCGTGATCATGCGTATGGCCCGAGCAGCAGGCGTCACCGTGCTCGTGCTTGCCGTGATCATGGGCATGGTCGTGACCGCCATGATCATGGCCGCAGCCGCAGTTATCCTGTTTGGCAGCCGGGGGCTTGGGGGCCGGAGTTGCTAGCGCAGCGGTGGTATATCCGAGCCCGTTGACGCGCTTCTCGATCGCTTCCGGCGTGGTCGCGCCCGTGTCGAGCGCGAGCGTCAGCGTCTCCGACATGACCGAGAGCCTGACACCGGTTACGCCGGGGAGGCGTTCGACCGCGCCGCGAATCTTCGCCGCGCAGCTCGCGCAATCCATGCCGCCGACCTTCCAGGACAGGGTCTGGGCTGTGGTTTCGGGGCGGGCGGCCATGACGTGTCTCCGTCTCTCTTTCGCTACGGGACA
>NZ_CAMFJF010000048.1 GCF_945956895.1 uncultured Allobosea sp.
CTCGATGGAAAAATCCCCGCCTAACGGGTCACTTCTCGGCGGAAATCAACAGCGATGCGGCGGGCGGCCGGCTCCGGAGGTACCTTGTAGGTCAGCAGCAGCCACGCTTGAGTTACCATGGCTTAGTCAATATTGTAACGACCGTAACTTTGCAATGACGCACTTGCGATCGAGCTCGAATGCACCAATGGGAGCTCAGCATGACGGCCCGCGGCAACGAGGTGCGAGCACGCTGCGCGGCGCAGGGCACGGCCTTCACCCGCGCCGACCTGCATGAGGCGATCATGCTGGGAGCCGTCGAGCGCGTGCGACCGAAGATCATGACCGTGGTCGCGATCATGGCGGGACTGCTGCCGATCCTCTGGAACACCGGCACCGGCTCGGAGGTGATGCAGCGGATCGCCGTGCCGATGATCGGCGGCATGGTCTCCTCGACCGTGCTGACGCTGCTGGTGATCCCGGCGATCTACGGCCTGGTCAAGGGCTGGCGGCTGCCGTCGGCGTCGACGGCCGAGAAGGTCAGTGCATTACCGGTTTCAGCGCATCTCGCTTCGGGCGCCGAATGAGGGAGAAGCCAACATGCACGACATGATGAGCGGTATGGGCTGGGGGATGATGGGCTTTATGGGCTTGGTCGGCCTAGCAATCCTGCTGTTGGTGATCGCCGCACTCGTGAAATACGTGTTCTTCCGGTGAAGGCTATTTCGGCGTCACCAACGAGCGACAAGGATCGGAACCTAGCCGCGCGGGATTGAGAAAGCGAGCCTCGGTTTGGCGGCTATCCTGAAAGGACGCCTTCCATCCCTCTGCATATCAAGGATCCGGAGGTCGATAGGTTGTTCGCGGAACTGGTCAGCCTTACCGGGACCTCCAAGGGGGAGGCCGTGAAAACCGCGCTCGGGCACGAGATTGCCCGTCAAAAGGGCAATCTCCCGATGCGCGTTCGGCTTGCCAGGGCCCTCTCTATGGCGCGGGCGTCAGGGCTGTTTGCGCCCGACGATCACAAGCGCGAAACCAATGAGATGTGGGGCGAGGACTGATAGTCCGTGGCTCGCTGACCTTCGGTAGTTCCTGCGCCACGGCCGATGCGGCCGTTGGCGCCTAGGGCACCGGCACATCCCCGATCACACCTTGAAGCGTCGGGTCGCATCAATGGAGTTGGTCTAGGCCCTCAACGACTGGTCGCCATTCTTCGACGCTCATTTACTCTAGCAGCCGATCCGCCGCCAGAATCGTCCTGTATTGAAGGTGATTGTTGGCGCGCTGCGGCAACGGAATAGATCACAGCCGCTTGTTATAACCACAATTGCGAGTCGAAAATTGACCGGTTTGGACTGGAGCCATAAAAGTCAGCTGCGAATCGAGATAAATACTGCACGCCCAACAGCGGGAGATCACCAATGTCAGAAACCAACGGCGAAATCATCGATCTCGTTGCCCACATCGTATCGGCCTACGTATCGAACAATAGTGTTCCGGCGTCGGAGCTTCCTGCGCTGATCGCCACCACTCATTCGGCAATCACGGGCTTGGGCAAAGAGCCGCCGGCGCCGATGCCGGCCGAGAAGCCCGCGCCGGCAGTCTCGATCAAGAAGTCGATCACGGCCGACTTCCTGATCTGCCTTGAGGACGGAAAAAAGTTCAAATCGCTGAAGCGTCACCTGCGGACGGCCTACAACATGACGCCGGAAGAGTACCGCTCTAAGTGGGGTCTGCCGAACGACTATCCGATGGTCGCCCCGGCCTATGCGGAGGCCCGTTCGCAGCTCGCTAAGACGATAGGCCTCGGTCAGCAGCGTCGGAAGCGCTGAGGGGGAGTCAACCAGCCACTGCCCAAGTGGCTCGGTCGCCCGAGCGTGTACAGCTCGCCAATAATCGCAGCGGCCGCCACCCACATTTCCGGAATAGTGTAGGCTGACGTGCATGCTCCACACCTACGCCATCGGTGACGTCCACGGTCGCTCTGACCTCCTTCAAGCCGTTATCGCTTTCTGCGAGGAGGACGCGGCTTACAGAGGTGGCGCACCGCGCATCATCTTCCTTGGCGATATTGTCGACCGTGGCCGAGATGCTAGGGGGTGTCTCGAGATTGTCGGTCGCGCCCTGGCCGACCATCCTGCCTCAATCTTTCTGCGTGGCAATCACGACGACTGGTTCCTCCGATTTCTGGAGAATGACCGGCGCCAGCTCCGCAGCTGGTTTCATGACGGCGGCAGGGAAACCATAGTCTCCTACTGCATCCTCGACATCGACGAAGCGCAGCGCTTCATTGTCAGACGGTATCCCGGCCACCTCGACCTGCTCCGCCGATCCGTTTTCATGGTCGAGGACGGCCCATTTCTATTTGCCCATGCTGGTGTTAGGCCCGGCGTCGCTCTAGAGAGCCAATCGCCTGATGATTTGATGTGGATCCGCGAGCCATTTCTCGATCATCAGGGAAAGCTGCCGCGGGTCATCGTCCACGGGCACTCGGTTATGGACCTTCCTCGACCAGTGGTCACCGAGAATAGGATATCTCTGGACACGGGAGCTTGCAGGACGGGTCGGTTGTCGATCCTCGCGATAGATCAGGCGAAACAGGAGCTATCGTTCTTCCAAACCGATGGTGACAGCCGATCGATCGTCGAAGTCGACCCTCTGAAGCAGGACCGCGGGCGTGGCACGCTTTTGGACGATCTGTCCTGGCTAGCGCCCCAGCCATGATTTGACGCATCGGGAGGTATTCCATCACAGCGGTCAACAGGGGCGACTTGAACTAAAGCGTCAACCGCGCTGCCAGGCATTATCGTCCCCAGAGAAGAAGGTCGGTCCGTGATGACGAAAGCAGCAAGGGCTCAGCCTTGAAGAGCGCCTCAAGCCAGTTTGATCTGTTCGACGACGCACCCGGCTACAGGGAAGCACCTAGACCTGCGCCGCGAAAGCGCGGAGCCAATGCGCCGTCGCTGCCAGCAGATTGGAATGAGGAAGAAGCTGCGCAGCGGCTGGAGCAGGGCGGTCGCTACAGGATTCTGCGCAAACTCGTGCCGCGCGCAGTCATCCCGCGAGCGGAGAGCGCGTTTCCAAACCTCGCGGTTCTGGTCGACACGGAGACGACAGGCCTCAATCACGCCAAGGACGAGATCATCGAAATTGGCGCAGTCGCCTTCACCTATGATGACGCAGGTGTGATCGGCGACGTCGTGGGAATCTATAGCGGCCTGCGTCAGCCCTCGGACCCGATCCCAGCGGAGATTACGCGGCTGACCGGTATCAGCGACGAGATGGTCGCCGGTCTTCAGATCGATGTCGCAGCGCTGGATGCTCTGATCGAGCCTGCCGATCTCGTGATCGCCCATAATGCAGCGTTCGACCGGCCATTCTGCGAAAAGCTCTCGCCAGCCTTCGCGTCGAAAGCCTGGGCGTGTTCCGTCAAGGAGATCTTGTGGGCGGATCTTGGCTTCGAGGGAAACAAGCTCGGATACCTCGTGGGCCAATCTGGCCTGTTCCATGAGGGCCACCGTGCGACGGATGATTGCAACGCGCTGTTAGAGGTATTGGCGAGGCCGGCCGGGGAGGGTGGCGCGCCACCATTCTCGCAGCTCTTACGCTCAAGCGAGCGTAGCCGCGTCCGCATCTATGCGGAGAACGCGCCGTTCGACATGAAGGACCACCTCAAGGGCAGAGGCTATCGCTGGTCGGATGGAAGCGACGGCAGGCCGAGAGCCTGGTGGATCGAGATAGATGATGAGCTCGAAGAAGATGAGCTTCGCTATCTCCGCACCGAGATTTATGGCTGGGAGGGCGCGGAACCGCTGATCCAGCGGCTTACGGCGCTCGATCGATATCGCGCCTAGCCGGCGGTCATTCAGGTGGGCGCAGAGGTGTGAATTTCGCCTCGGAGCTTGACTCCTCGAAGGCATTCGTTCTCATAATGTTCTCATTCTTGAGGACGCAACCATGCCGCCAGTCGTGCTGAAACAGGCGCCTGCTCCAAAGCCTATGGAGCAACAGATCGATTCCGTTTTAGCGGAATTCGACGGCGATGCTCGGGCGGCAATCGGAGCCTTGCTTCACAACCGTGATGAGCTCTTGCGAGATGCCGATCGGGCGGCCTCACTGGGCTTCCTTCGTGGTCGGTTCTCGGAGGGAGCGCGGCCGGTTCGGGAATTGAAGGCATGAACGCTGTCGCGCCGATCAGCTATCTCGACACGCTCAACCCGGCCCAGCGCCGCGCGGTGATCCATGGCGTCGGCGCGGTGGCTTCATCGCCCTTGCTTGTCATCGCGGGTGCCGGCTCGGGCAAGACCAACACGCTAGCCCATCGAGTCGCCCATCTCATGGTCAGCGGCGCCGATCCGCGGCGGATCCTGCTGATGACATTCTCGCGGCGCGCGGCTTCCGAAATGGCAAAGCGCGTCGAGCGGATCGCCCGGAAGGTGCTCGGCGATGGTGCCGGTGTCCTCGCCGACGCGCTCACCTGGGCAGGCACCTTCCATGGCATCGGCGCACGGCTGCTGCGCGATTATGCCGAGCAGCTTGGCCTGGACCCCGCTTTCACGATCCATGACCGGGAGGATTCGGCCGACCAGATGAACCTGGTCCGGCACGAGCTCGGTTTCTCCAAGACAGAGTCGCGGTTTCCGACGAAGGGCACCTGCCTGGCGATCTATTCCCGCTGCGTGAACGCGGAGCTCCCAATCGAAGACGTTCTGCGCCTGTCCTACCCCTGGTGCGCCACCTGGGCGGCCGAGCTGAAAGAGCTCTTCGCAGCCTATGTCGAAGCCAAGCAGAGCCAGAACGTCCTGGATTATGACGACCTGCTGCTCTACTGGGCCCAGGCCGTGACCGATCCCGATATTGCGGCGGACATCGGTGCCCGCTTCGACCACGTGATGGTCGACGAGTATCAGGACACGAACCGGCTCCAGTCCTCGATCCTACTCGCGCTCAAGCCTGATGGCCTTGGCCTGACGGTCGTCGGCGACGATGCCCAATCGATCTATTCGTTCCGCGCCGCGACAGTCCGCAACATCCTCGACTTCCCGGCTGCTTTCGTGCCGCCGGCCGAAATCATCACGCTCGATCAGAACTACCGCTCGACCAGCGCCATCCTGTCGGCTGCGAATGCCGTTATCGATCTGGCCGCCGAGCGTTTCACCAAGAACCTCTGGACTGATCGCGCGACCGGAACGCCGCCGCAGCTCGTGCATGTTCGGGACGAGGCAGATCAGGCGCGTTTCATTGCCGAGAAGGTGTTGGAGAACCGCGAAGGTGGATCGACGCTAAAGCAGCAGGCCGTCCTGTTCCGAGCCTCGCACCACAGTGGCCCGCTCGAAATCGAGCTCACTCGTCGGAACATTCCGTTCGTCAAATTCGGCGGTCTGAAATTCCTCGATAGCGCCCATATCAAGGACCTGCTGGCGCTGCTGCGGTTCGTCGAGAACCCGCGTGACAAGGTCTCTGGCTTCCGGGTGCTGCAGCTCTTACCTGGCGTCGGCCCGACGTCGGCGCAGCTCGTCCTTGAGCATGTTGCGCAGGCCTCGGCGCCCCTCGAAGCACTGGAGAACGCTCCGGCTCCGCCGCGGGCTGGCGACGACTGGTCGTCGTTCGTCGGTGCGGTAGGTGAGCTGCGCACCGGCACGGCGGGTTGGCCGGCCGAGATTGAGCTTGCTCGCCGCTGGTACGAGCCCCACTTGGAGCGGATCCATGAGGACGCCAGCACCAGGCAAGCCGATCTCGTGCAGCTCGAACAGATCGCGGGCGGATATCCGTCGCGCGAGCGCTTCCTGACCGAATTGACGCTCGATCCCCCAGACGCGACCAGCGATCAGGCCGGCGTACCGCATCTCGACGAGGACTATCTCATCCTGTCGACGATCCATTCGGCAAAAGGGCAGGAATGGAAATCAGTCTTCGTCATGAACACGGTCGACGGCTGCATCCCGATCGACCTCGGCGCCGGCGCTCGCGATGAGATCGAGGAAGAGCGCCGGCTGCTCTATGTCGCGATGACGCGAGCGAAGGACGACCTGCACCTCGTCGTGCCGCAGCGCTTCTTCACTCATGGTCAATCCGCGACGGGCGACCGTCATGTCTATGCCAACCGGACACGCTTCATTCCGAACGCGCTGCTCGACCAGTTCGAGCGGATGGCCTGGCCCATCGCGGTGGCAGACGCGCAGCGAATGCCGTCAGGCGGGCCGAAGGTCGACGTCAGGGCCAAGATGCGGGGCATGTGGCGATGACCGGACATTGGCCGCACCAGGTCGAGATCAACCCGGACAGGACGACCGCGGCCGAACGCCTTCGCCGGATCGAGGCATGGTGCACCGATTGGCAAATCGGCTTCCGCGTTCTCGGCACGATGACCGAGGACCTGATCCGGGTCGCTTTCGAAGAAGCGCGGTTTGCGCGCGCCTTCCACGCTCATTTCGGCGGTGTCATAGCGCCGGCCGAAGAACTCGACATGGCTTTGGCTGCAGATGCCGTGGATGTCGACTTGTATGATCGGCTCGCAGGCGAATACCCTGACTAGGGAGGGACAGCGCCATGGCGGATGTGGTCAGGGTTGGATCAAGCGTTCCGCGCATTCCGATCCGTCGAGCCGACGACTTGGTCGAGCGGATCGAGGCGCTGAAGAACGAAGCGGTCAACCGCGGCTTTGGTACGCTGGCCTATTTCCTCGATACGGCGTTGATTGAGGCCAGGCTGCAGGAACAGCACATCATCGACGACACGGCTATCGCGCGAGCCAAACCCGAGGAGGTCTGGCGCTATGCCGAGGATCGGGATTGAGGGCCGCGCTGACCAAGCTGCCGCCTACTCAGATGTTACAAAATTCCACGGCCTCACAGCGCCGATTGTGTTGAAAAAGTCCGGCTGGCGTGAAACTCGTCCGACCCAGACTCTCGCCGTAGAAGAAAATTCTTCCTGCTTTAGGAAATGGCCCACTAGGGCGGTGCCAGCAATCCGTGGAGAGACGAAATTTCTGCGTTTGAGCCGGGTAATTTCGCGCCAAGTATTGCAGCGGACTTTTCCAACACAGTCCGCCAATAGCTGACCTTCACGCTTTGCCCGAACGCGGACGTCAGTGGCTTTGGGGCAAGATGAACGAGAACGCTGCCGACCTCGTGGCTCGGCACCTGGCGACACATCATCTGGGTGAAAAGCTCACGCCTGGCTGGAGTATGGGACGCGCCATTCGCCAGCAGCGCAGTGCCCATATTGCGCGCAAGGTACGGTTGGTTTGCCGTTGGTCTCTGCGTATCGAGCGTTTTTCAGCGAGGCCTTCAAGCAGCTCAAAGAGCGGATCGACAAGGTTTCGAACATACTCGATCAGCTTACGTCCGCGGCGCTCGAAGAGCGGATTCGGATCAATGATGCCGAGTACGCATATTGGGCCAAGGTTTGCGATCTGCCATCGCCGCCCGGCCTCAGCGCAATGCACCAGGAACTCATAGGTGCGGCGCTCTCTCGGTTGAAGGCGGTCGTCAGCATCAAGCGCGGCAACCCTTTGGAAGCGTGCGGGTTTGGCGATGACAGCGAAAAAATCGAGCGGGCTCTTGGGTTGCTCGCCGCTTACAATCAGCAGGTGAGCGAAAGCAACGCTGTCATCGAGGCTGCTCGCGCCGAAACGGATGAGGCCGATGTACATCGCGTCGAGAACGTGCATCTGAAATGGTTGGCAATGGAGGAGAAGGCGAGCGAGCCGGTTAAGTCAGCTGTCGCTGCCTACTCGGTCGCTGAGACCAGATTTGAAGCGATCCGGGGAGAGAAGTCTACCGCTCAGGTGGCGTTGAAATCATACACCCAGACGACGATGGATGCCCGCCAAGCCGCGGTAAACGATCTGCTGAGCGATTTCGGGACGAGCTTCCGGATCGTAGATGCGAAAACCAGCTTTGCTGGTCGCGAGCCTAACACCGAATTTGCCTTGGAACTCGGTACCCATAAAGTCAGAGCGGGGGACAAGTCGGCGACTCAGCCAAGCTTCAAGACAGTGCTCAGCAGCGGCGATAAGACGACGCTCGCATTGGCCTTCTTCATCGCGCAGATCGAAGCGGATCTCGATCTGAAGGACGCGGTGGTCATTTTCGACGACCCATTCAATAGCCAGGACATGGATCGGCAGTTTCAAACCACCAGCCATATCCGGTCCGTCTGCGAGAAGGCATGTCAGACGCTCGTACTTTCCCATGATCCACGCTTCCTGCAACTGATCGAAAAGAACGGTCGTCATCTTCCGTTGCGGACCTTCCAGCTACGGAGCAACGAGGCGGGAGAAGGGACCCTCGCTGCATGGAGCAGCGATGATGAGCTCAAGTCCCTGTATTTGCAGCAGTCGCAGGCGATACGTGAGTTTGCCTCGCACCAGAATTTGTTGCCTGGACTAACACTCAACAACGTCCATCAATCCATCCGGCCATTCCTGGAGGATTATCTGCGGCTTCGCTTCCCGGGGCGGTTCCCAGATCAGTGCTTCATTTCTGACATGGCTATCGAAATTCAAAAGGCTGGGCCTAGTGATCCTATGGCGGCTCACGTGAGCGACCTTTTTGCCCTGAATGAGTACACACGACCGAATATGCATGGCGGCGGGACAAGCCCGCAGCCGGGCGAGCTACGAGCACATTGCAGGAAGGTCGTGGCTCTCGTCGGGAGCTATTAGGTTCGATTGCCAGACTGAAACTGGACACCGCATAGTTCCTCTTGCGAGTGGCGCATTGCTCCACAAGGCCCTTGTTTGACCCGGCTATGCCATCGGTGCGATCTGCAGCATCGACCTCGCCGCGCCTCCCGCCCGCCGGATGGGGGTCTCCGCGGCGCCGGCGGTTCAGCTCTCGAACAGGCGACGCCGGATCGTCGGGTTGATTGGAGGGCGCAATTCCATTGTTGGATCCAGGCGCGCCGCCTCAAGCTCCGCCTCGGTCACGGCAAAGGGCAGGAAACTGCCGTCGAGCCGTCGTAGCGAGGTGAAGAAGCGACCGTCGTCCGTCATGACGCTGGCGGGATCCTGCTGGGTGTAGAAGCCCAGCATATGGGCCCGGCGCTGCGGATCGTCGTGCTTGGCGAGATAGGGGTCCCAGTGGCGCGGACTGCCGAGCCGGGCGACGACCGCACGCAGTGGCGTGTTCCAGAAATAGTCGACCCAGGCCGCGCTCGGATCGCGGACCGTCTGGTCGTAGAAGATCTGGCCAACAAGCTCCGAGAACTGCCGTGGGTGAAGTGCGTTTCCGTCGAGATAGGCGTAGCGCTGTGTCAGGAAGCGGCCGTGGATGCCGCCGTCGAACAGGCAAATCAGGCCGACGCTGTTGCTGCGCAAGGCAATGCCGGCCAGCATTGCATTGTCGATCAGGTCGAAGGCGCCGATGCGCTGATCCCGCTCGTCGATCCTGAAGCGGTAGAGCGTGTAGGGCGCTTCATAAAATAACTGCGGAACGGGCGGATCATCTCGGTGGCAGGCGACCATGCCCTTGCCCGTCGTGAAGCAGCGCAGAACCATCCCGCAAAAGCGCTGGCCCTCCAGTACCTCGGTCGGCAGGATCCGCCCCGGTGCCGGATCGTCGCGCTGGCGATGGTCCTGTGCCGAATGGCTCTTGCGCGCTAGCAGCCAATGGATCTTGCCGAGCCAGAACGCCAGTACGGCGTCATCCACCCGGGCCAGCGCGGCATAGGGGTCGGGATGCGTGAAAGCCGGAGCGAGCCGGCTCTCGATCGCTCCGAAGCGCTGATTGTTGCAGCGGGCGCAAATTCCGATCTTCACGCTGCGATAGCGCTTATCAATGAAGTTGGGGATGGTCAGACGCTGATTCAGCAGGTCGTGCTTCTGCTGCAGCCAGAGCGGGATGATATGCTCCGCGGTATGGACGTATCGCTGCGCTGACCGGCCGCAAAGCGGGCAGTGCGTGGCAATGTCGCGCAGGCGCTGCACATCGCCGATCATGCGAAGCGACATGGCCGGATCGTCCCCGTTGAACCTCCACCCGGTTATGGGCCAACTCCGGCTGCGGGGTACACAACCAATTTTAGCCGCCCGAAACCGGACACCCCCACAATCTGCTAAGGGCCAGCCGCGGGCGTTCAAAGGCACGCTCGGGCATCTCAATTGAAGAATCAAGAAGGCCGGCGGATGTCCGCCGGCCTTCTCACTGGGTCCCTCGGCATCCGATTTCTCGCATGCCGGTGCCAATCTATGTGCTTCCCGGTGTCACACTAGCGCTTCGAGGTGCCAAATTTTCTGCGCCTGAGACTTCACAGCCCGGACGCTGCTTACGAGCACCCGGTCGTTGAACCGCAGGTGTTGCACTTCAGGCAGGTGCCGTTGCGGACCAGCGTGAAGTTGCCGCACTCGCCGCACGAGTCGCCGACATAGCCCTTCATGATCGCCTCGGCCCGGCGCTCCGACTGGGTCGGCTGGACTGCCGGCGCTGAGAAGCCGAGCTTGGCCATCTCCGCCTCGCCATAGGCCTCCGGCTCCTCCTTCAGGGCCGTTGCGCCAGCCGTGGCCAGAGCCGTCACCGTGGAGGCCGAGCGGGCGACCGCATCATTCGCCGCGCCGCCGCCCTGGATGGCAAGCAGGTTGATCGGCTTGCCGCGGCGGAAGCCGGTGGAGGCGAGGGGGGTCGTCACGATCGGAACCGCATCCGGCGCCTTATCCTGGCCGACGCCGCTGCCCATCACGTCATGGCCGATCTCGCTCGGGTCGACATGGGCGAGGTCGTTGCGGCCGAGATAGGAGATCGCGAGCTCCCGGAAGACGTAGTCGAGGATCGAGGTCGCGTTCTTGATCGACTGGTTGCCGGCGACGAAGCCCGAAGGCTCGAAGCGGGTGAAGGTGAAGGCCTCGACATACTCCTCCAGCGGCACGCCGTATTGCAGGCCGAGCGAGACCGCGATGGCGAAGTTGTTCATCATCGCCCGGAAGGCCGCGCCCTCCTTGTGCATGTCGATGAAGATCTCGCCGAGGCGCCCGTCCGAATACTCGCCGGTGTGGACATAGACCTTGTGCCCGCCGACGGTGGCCTTCTGGATGTAGCCGGTGCGGCGATCCGGCATCTTCTCGCGCTCGCGCTTGCGCTCGATGCGCTCGACGATGCGTTCGACGATCTTCTCCGAGATCTGCGTGGCCCGCGCCGCCATCGGCTGGGCGACCAGCGTCTCGACGGCGTCGTCGGCGTCGTCGTCCTCATCCGAGATCAGTGCCGAGTTCAGCGGCTGCGAGAGCTTGGAGCCGTCGCGGTAGAGGGCGTTCGCCTTCAGCGCCAGCTTCCAGGAGAGCATATAGGCGCTCTTGCAGTCCTCGACCGTCGCCTCGTTCGGCATGTTGATGGTCTTGGAGATCGCGCCCGAGATGAAGGGCTGCGCCGCCGCCATCATGCGGATATGGCTCTCGACCGAGAGATAGCGCTTGCCGATGCGGCCGCAGGGATTGGCGCAATCGAAGACGTTGTAGTGCTCGGTCTTCAGGTGCGGGGCGCCTTCCAGGGTCATCGCGCCGCAGACATGGACGTTGGCGGCCTCGATCTCGGCCTTGCTGAAGCCGAGGAAGGGCAGGAGCTCGAACGACATGTCGTTGAGCTTCTCGGCCGGGACCTTGAGCGTGCCGGTGAGGAAATCCTCGCCCAGCGTCCACTTGTTGAAGACGAACTTGATGTCGAAGGCGCTCTTCAAGCCCTTCTCGACCGCCTCGATCTTCTCGTCGGTGAAGCCCTTGGCGCGCAGCGTCGAGGGATTGATGCCCGGCGCCTGCTTCATCGAGCCATGGCCGACGGCATAGGCCTCGATCTCGGCGATATCGGCCTCGCGGTAGCCGAGCGCACGCAGCGCATCGGGAACGGCGCGGTTGATGATCTTGAAGTAGCCGCCGCCGGCGAGCTTCTTGAACTTCACCAGGGCGAAGTCGGGCTCGATGCCGGTGGTGTCGCAATCCATGACGAGGCCGATCGTGCCGGTCGGCGCGATCACGGTCGCCTGGGCGTTGCGATAGCCGTAGCGCTTGCCCTGCTCGAGCGCCTCGTCCCAGACGATGCGCGAGCGCTCCGCCATGGTGACGGCCGAGCCGCCGAGGCGGGCCAGCGTGGCGTGGTCGAGCGGAACCGGGGTGACGCTCAGGCCTTCATAGCCGTCGGCGAGGCCATGGGCCGCGGTGCGGTGGTTGCGGATGACGCGCAGCATGTGGCTGGCGTTCTTCTTGTAGCCGGGGAAGGGGCCGAGCTCGCCGGCCATCTCGGCCGAGGTCGCATAGGCGACGCCGGTCATGATCGCGGTCAGCGCACCGGCGAGAGCGCGGCCCTCGTCTGAGTCGTAGCCGAGGCCCATGGTCATCAGCAGGCCGCCGATATTGGCGTAGCCGAGGCCGAGCGTGCGGTACTCGTAGGAGAGCTCGGCGATCTCGCGGCTCGGGAACTGCGCCATCGTCACCGAGATTTCGAGCACGACGGTCCAGAGCCGGCAGAGATGCTCATAGGCCGCGACGTCGAAGCTCTTGGTTTCGGTATCGTAGAACTGCAGCAGGTTGGCCGAAGCCAGGTTGCAGGCGGTGTCGTCGAGGAACATGTACTCGGAGCACGGGTTGGACGCCCGGATCCGGCCGGAAGCCGGGCAGGTGTGCCAGTCGTTCATCGTCGAGTTGAAGTGCAGGCCCGGATCGGCCGAAGCCCAGGCGGCGTAGCCGATCTTCTCCCAGAGGTCGCGCGCCTTCAGGGTCTTGAGGACCTTGCCGGTGGTGCGGCCGGTGAGATTCCAGTCGCTATCCGTTTCGACGGCGCGGAGGAACTCGTCGGTCAGCGAGACCGAGTTGTTCGAGTTCTGGCCGGAGACGGTGAGATAAGCGTCTGAATCCCAGTCGGTGTCATAGGTGTCGAAGGAGATGTCCTTGTAGCCCTGCTTGGCGAACTGGATGACGCGCTTGATGTAGTTGTCCGGCACCAGCGCCTTGCGGGCGAGCTTGATCTCGCGCTTCAGCGCCGGGTTCTTCTCGGGGTCGAAGCAGGAATCGGCGTCGCCTTCGCAGTTCACGCAGGCCTTGAGCACGGCCTTCATGTGCTTCTTGACGGTCTTGGAGCCGGTGACGAGGGCGGCGACCTTCTGCTCTTCCTTCACCTTCCAGTCGATATAGGCCTCGATATCCGGATGGTCGGCATCGACCACGACCATCTTGGCGGCGCGGCGGGTGGTGCCGCCCGACTTGATGGCGCCGGCGGCGCGGTCGCCGATCTTGAGGAAGGACATCAGGCCGGAGGACTTGCCGCCGCCGGCGAGCTTCTCGCCTTCGCCGCGCAGCATCGAGAAATTCGAGCCGGTGCCGGAGCCGTACTTGAACAGGCGGGCCTCACGGACCCAGAGATCCATGATGCCGCCCTCGTTGACGAGGTCGTCCTGCACGCCCTGGATGAAGCAGGCATGCGGCTGCGGGTGCTCGTAGCTCGACTTCGACTTGACCAGCTTGCCGGTCTTGAAGTCGACGTAGAAATGGCCCTGGCTCGGGCCGTCGATGCCATAGGCCCAGTGCAGGCCGGTATTGAACCATTGCGGCGAGTTCGGCGCGACGCGCTGGGTGGCGAGCATGAAGCGCAATTCGTCATGGAAGGCGGCGGCATCCTCCTCGGAGGAGAAATAGCCACCCTTCCAGCCCCAATAGGTCCAGCAGCCGGCGAGGCGATCGAAGACCTGCTTGGACGAGATCTCGGAGCCGTAGCGCTCGCCCTCGGGCAATTCGGCGAGAGCGGCCTCGTCGGCGACCGAACGCCAGAGGAAGGAGGGGACGTCGTTTTCCTCGAACTTCTTCAGGCGCGCGGGCACGCCGGCCTTGCGGAAATACTTCTGCGCGAGCACGTCGCTCGCGACCTGCGACCAGGTCTCGGGAACCTCGATGCCTTCCAGCCGGAAGACGACGGAGCCGTCTGGGTTCTTGATCTCGCTGACGGCCGATCGGAACGGAATCGCGGAATAGGGCGACTGTCCGGCGGTGGTGTAGCGGCGCTCGATGCGCATGATCTTCGTCCCTTGATCTGCCGCGGGCCCGCTTTGCGAAGCCACGCGCGGCCGGTTGATCACCGGCTCCTGATGTCAGCCCAAACTCGGTTCGATGCCCTGTGGGATCTCCGCGGTGTCGCCCCGCCGATGGTCCCGGACGCGCCCAAAATGTCCGCGCAAATCCGTTCGCTTCCACTGTTGATGGCGGATGCGGCGGCAGGCCCGGAGCACTCTGGAAAACTAGGGTTTCGCAGTCATCCAGAGGGGGTGCCGCCGGCCGTCATGCGATGGTCAAAATCTAGTGCAGGTACCGGTCGGGCGTCAAGGAATAGTGTCCCGCGATCCCTGTGGACACGACATCTGGTAGGGATATGTGGGTTATGGGGATAAGTTGCAAGGTCTCCGCTAAGCCCCGGAAATCACCGGGGAATCGGACACGCGTCGGCAAGATTGCCACAGTTCCGGAGGAAGCGCAGTCCTTAAAATCCCTGCTATTCATGGTTGACGATTGGTGAAACCGGTGCGTTCGGCCGCCTGCCGGGAGCACCGCTTTCAAAGCTGCCCGGAAGTCGCTGATCTCGGGCGATTTCCTTGAGGGCGTCGTCTTCGCAGCCATCCCAAATCGTGGCCGAATCGGGGCGGGCGACACACGGGCGCCGGTCTGTCGGCCGGGCTCGGGCCACGCCGGTGACCGAGGCTGCGCCCGGTGCGATGCGGGGAGGCGGAAACATCGCGCCGTTTCAGCGCGGCCGGGCCATCGCGGACTGGACAGCCGGCGGTGCCGGAGCCATAAGTCGCGCAATTGTTTTGCACCGCGCGCACGGACTGAGGACGATGAAGAACTGGCTGCTGCAGATCTTCACCTGGTGGAACGGCCAGACGATCGGGACGCGTTTCCACACCTGGCGCTTCGGCGAGCGGGTGGGCGAGGACGAGTTCGGCAATATCTATTACCGCACCAAGGGTGGGGTGAAGGACAAGGCGCTCGGCTTCCAGCGCCGCTGGGTGATCTACAAGGGCGATGCGGAGGCCTCCAAGGTGCCGCCGGGCTGGAACGGCTGGCTGCATCACACCGTCGATGTCGCGCCCTCCGAGGAAAGCTACCAGCCGCGCGAATGGCAGCAGCCGCACCAGCAGAACTGGACCGGCACCGCGCTGGCCTATCGCCCGCAGGGCTCGACCCTGGCCGAGGGCGAGCGCCCGGCCGCGACTGGCGACTACGAGGCCTGGACGCCCGGCCGCTGAGGCAGGCAGGACGTCTTGCGATCGATCGGGCCGCTCCTTTCGGGGCGGCCTTTTTGCTGTCAGCCGGGACGCCGGCCCGCGTACCCCAAGGTTTTGGGGGCGCCGCCCTTTTTCCGCTGCCTTTGCCGTGTTACTGCGCGCCATCGCGGTTCTTCCGCGCCGTCGAAGAGATTCGCGCACGCATGCCGTCGTATTTTCGTTTCCCGATCCTGGCAGGCCTCACCTCGAGCGCGCTGGCGATGCTGGCGGCCACCGGGCCCGCGCAGGCTGATCGCATCCGCAATCCCACCGCGGTCTTCGCCGGGCTCGACAAGATCACCGGCCGCATCATCTCCTTCGAGGTGGCGATCGACGAGACTGTGCAGTTCGGCGCCCTTCAGCTGACGCCGCGCGTCTGCTGGACGCGCCCGCCGACCGAGGCGCCGCAGACCGACGCCTTCGTCGAGGTCGACGAGGTCACGGTCAAGAACGAGTACCGGCGCATCTTCACCGGCTGGATGTATGCGGCGAGCCCCGGCCTGCATGGCGTCGAGCACGCGATCTACGATGCCTGGCTGACCGATTGCAAAGGCGGAACAGAACTCGTCGTCGATCCCAAGGAGCCGGAGGCGCCGCCGCCGGCGGAGGACCCGCGCAAGCCGCGCACGCCGCCGCGTGACCCCAACCAGCCGCTGTCCGGGCAGCAGCCCGCGTTACCGCCGCCGGGCGGGCGCATCGACGTCGAGCCGCCGCGCGGCGTGCCGGTGCAGCCGCAGCGGCCGAGCCAGCGCTTCTTCCCGACCAATCCGACGCCTGGACGCGATCCGGCTGCCGGCGGCGGCGCCTGACCCTGCGGGCTTGTGGCCCGCGGTTCAGAGCTGAGCCAGAATCTCGCGGCCGCTGATCGGGGCAGAAGCCGGCAAGGCGTGCCAGTTGCCCTGGCGGCGCAGCGCTTCGTCGAGCAGGTGGCGATAATCGTCGCGCGGAATCTCGATCGTGCCGAACTGCGCGAGATGGCCGGTCTGGAACTGCGTGTCGAGCAAGCCGTAACCGCCCCGTTTCAGCCGGGCGATGAGGTGGACCAGCGCGACCTTCGAGGCGTCGGTCTCGTGGTGGAACATGCTCTCGCCGAAGAAGGCGCCGCCCAGCGACAGCCCGTAGAGGCCGCCGACGAGCCGGCCCTCGCGCCAGCATTCGACCGTATGGACATGGCCGAGCGCGAAGAGTTCGCCGAAGATCTCGCGGATGCGTGCGTTGATCCAGGTCTCGGTGCGGTCCGGTTTGGCCTCGGCGCAGGACGCGATGACGGCGTCGAAGGCGCTGTCGACCCTGACCTCGAACCGGTCGGAGCGCACGGTGCGGGCGAGCCGTGACGAGAGATGGAAGCGGTCGAGCGGGATGATGCCGCGCAATTCCGGCTCGACCCAGAACAGGCTGGGATCGTCGGCGCTCTCCGCCATCGGGAAGATGCCGGCGGCATAGGCGCGCAGCATGATCTCCGGCGTGATCGCGGGGGAACGGACGGGCACGGAACGAGCCTTCATGGCCGGATGGGAGCGCGGGACGGAGCTTGAGTCAAACGAAGGCTGCCTGGCCCGTCGTCATTGCGAGGAGCGAAGCGACGAAGCAATCCAGGGGGCGTAGCGCTCTGCCGCCCGTGGATTGCTTCGCTGCGCTCGCGATGACGATTGGTGCTGAGGTTGTGCAAGGGAGCCTCAGCGTCTTCCCGGATAAGCTGCTAAGCGGCGCCGATCCGGAAGCCATCGTAGGGCGATGCGCTCTACGATGGATTCCGGGGCAAGCCCGGAATGACGACGAGGTTCAGTGCGAACCTGGTGCCCCGCTGCGTGGGGCGCCATGGCTTCAGGCATCGCCTGAAGCCATGGCCGCAAGAGGCTGACAGATCAGCCTTCCGTGCTCTCGCCGTCCGGCGCCTCATCCCCGGCGTCGCCGTCCTCGCCGCCCTCGCCATCGTCGTTGATGCACTCGACCGAGACGACCTTCTCGTCCTTGGCGGTGTTGAACACCGTCACACCTTGCGTCGAGCGTCCGGCGATGCGGATGCGGTTGTCCGAGCCAGCATCGACCGGCACGCGGATGAGCTGACCGCCATCGGTGACCAGCATGAGCTGGTCGCTGTCGAGGGCCGGGAAGGAGGCGACGAGCTTGCCGTTGCGGTCGTTGACGACCATGGCGACGATACCCTTGCCGCCGCGCCCGGTGACCCGGTACTCGAAGGACGAGGTGCGCTTGCCGTAGCCGCGTTCCGAGACCGTCAGGATGAACTGATTGGCAGCATCCATTTCCGCGTAGCGTTCGAGGCCAAGCTCGATGTCGCCTGCGGCGGCCTCTTCGGCATCCACATTCTCGACCACGGGTTCGGTCGTATCCTCGCCCTCAGCGCCGGCGGCCCGACGCATGATCGCGGCCCGCTTGAGATAAGCGGCGCGCTCGTCAGGCGTGGCGTCGAGATGGCGCAGGATCGCCAGCGAGATGACCTTGTCGTCCTTGGCCAGGTTGATGCCGCGCACGCCGGTCGAGTCCCGGCCCTTGAACACGCGCACCTCCGGCACCGCGAAGCGGATGCACTGGCCGTCGGCCGTGGTCAGCAGCACGTCGTCGTTCTCGGTGCAGATTTGCACGTCGACGATATGGTCGCCCTCATCGAGCTTCATCGCGATCTTGCCGGCGCGGTTGACGTTGACGAAGTCGGAGAGCTTGTTGCGGCGCACGCCACCTGAGGCGGTGGCGAACATCACGTCGAGCGTTTCCCAGCTCGCCTCGTCCTCCGGCAGCGGCATGATCGTGGTGATGCGCTCGCCGGCCTCGATCGGCAGCATGTTGACCAGTGCCTTGCCGCGGGCGTTCGGCGCCGAGAGCGGCAGGCGCCAGACCTTCTCCTTGTAGACCTGGCCTTCCGAGGAGAAGAACAGCACCGGGGTATGCGTGTTGGCGACGAAGAGGCGGGCGACGAAATCCTCGTCCTTGGTCGCCATGCCGGAGCGACCTTTGCCGCCGCGGCGCTGCGCCCGATAGGTCGAGAGCGGCACGCGCTTGATGTAGCCGCCATGGCTGACGGTGACGACCATGTCCTCGCGGGCGATCAGGTCCTCGTCGTCGAGGTCGGAGCCCCAGTCCTGGATCTCGGTGCGGCGCGGCGTGGCGAAGGCATTCCTGACCTCGGCAAGCTCGGCCTTGACGATCGACTGGATGCGAGCGCGCGAGCGCAGGATGTCGAGATAATCCGCGATCTCCTTGGCGAGCTTCTCCAGCTCGTCGCCGATCTCGTCGCGGCCCAGCGCGGTGAGGCGGGACAGGCGCAGTTCGAGGATCGCCTTGGCCTGCGCGTCGGAGAGCCGGTAGGTGCCGTCCGGATTCATCGGGTGGCGCGGATCGTCGACCAGCGCGATCAGCGGGGCGATGTCGTCGGCCGGCCAGTCGCGCGCCATCAGCGATTCATGCGCGGCGGCAGGGGTCGGCGCGGTGCGGATCAGGCGGATGACCTCGTCGATATTGGCGACGGCGGTGGCGAGGCCGCAAAGCACATGGGCGCGCTCGCGGGCCTTGTTGAGCAGGTAGCGCGTGCGCCGCGAGACGACGAGTTCGCGGAACTCGACGAAGGCGGTGATGAAGTCCCTGAGGTTCAGCACTTCCGGGCGGCCGCCGTTCAGCGCCACCATGTTGGCGCCGAAGGAGGTCTGCAGCGGGGTGAAGCGGTAGAGCTGGTTCAGCACGACATCGGCGACGGCATCGCGCTTGATCTCGATGACGACGCGCACGCCCTCGCGGCTGGATTCGTCGCGCAGGTCCGAGATGCCCTCGATACGCTTCTCGCGCACGAGATCGGCGATCTTCTCGACCATCGTCGCCTTGTTCACCTGATAGGGGATCTCGGTGACGACGATCGCCTCGCGCTCCTTGCGCATCTCCTCGATATGCGTCTTCGAGCGCATCACGATCGAGCCGCGGCCGGTGTGATAGGCGGCATGAATGCCGCTGCGGCCCATGATCGAGGCGCCGGTCGGGAAGTCCGGGCCGGGGACGATCTCGATCAGCTCGTCGATCGTGATCTCGGGATTGTCGATGAAGGCCGTGCAGGCATCGATGACCTCGCCGAGATTATGCGGCGGGATGTTCGTGGCCATGCCGACCGCGATGCCGCCGGCGCCGTTGACGAGGAGGTTGGGATAGCGCGCCGGCAGGACCGTCGGCTCATGTTCCTTGCCGTCGTAGTTCGGCTGGAAATCGACCGTGTCGAGGTCGAGGTCCTCGAGCAGGGGGATCGCCGCCTTGTCGAGGCGCGCCTCGGTGTAACGGTCGGCGGCTGGGCTATCGCCGTCCATCGAGCCGAAATTGCCCTGTCCGTCGATCAGCGGCAGGCGCAGCGAGAAGTCCTGCGCCATGCGCACCAGCGCATCATAGACCGCGAGATTGCCGTGCGGATGGTACTTACCCATCGTGTCGCCGACGATGCGGGCGCATTTGGTGTAGGGCCGCTCGGGCAGGTTCTTGTTCTCGTGCATCGAGAACAGGATGCGGCGGTGGACCGGCTTCAGGCCGTCGCGGACATCGGGCAGAGCGCGGCTCACGATCACGCTCATGGCGTAATCGAGATAGCTCTTCTTCATCTCGTCGGTGATCGCGATCGGCTTGATGTCGCCGCCCAAGTCCGGGGCTCCGTCGCGCTTGTCGTCGGTATCGTCGCTCAAGGGGAAATGTCCCGATTCCTGCTGGTTTTTCAGCCTTCTGGCTATCCGATTCCGGCGGGAGAAGCCAGCGAAAGCGGGCGCTGTCCAAGTAAAAATAACATCAATGAATACAGCGGCTTATTGGCATTTTTCGATAGTGCTGCGAAGCGCCGCCATATTCCGGCCTTTCTTGGTGCGTGACGACGGGCTTTCGGCATGCTGATGTGGCGTCATGTTCGTCGAATTCGCCACTGCCGCGCTTGTCACCATGCTGGTGACGCTCGACCCGCCGGGGCTTGCGCCGATCTTTCTCTCGCTCACGCGCGGGATGTCGGAAAGCGAGCGCAAGCAGGTCGCGATCCGCGCCTCGATCATCGCCTTCTGCATCATGGCCTTCTTTGCGGTGGCGGGCGATGTCGTGCTGAAGGCGCTCGGCGTCTCGCTGCCGGCCTTCCGCATCGCGGGCGGGCTGCTGCTGTTCTGGATCGCCTTCGAGATGGTGTTCGAGCGCCGGACCGAGCGCAAGCAGCAGACGGCTGAGACCGCGATCACGCAGGATCATATCCGCAATGTCGCGGCCTTCCCGCTGGCGATCCCGCTGATGGCGGGGCCGGGCGCGCTGACCGCGATGATCCTGCTCGCCGGCCGGGCCCATGGCGACCCGCTGCTGCTGGTCACGCTCGCGGTGATCTGCGGGCTGGTGGTTCTGTCCTGCCTCCTGGTCTTCCTGGGCGCGACGCCGATCGCAAAGCTTCTGGGTGTCACCGGCAATATCGTGCTCACCCGCCTGCTCGGCGTGGTGCTGGCGGCGCTGGCCGTGCAGTTCGTGATCGACGGGATCAAGGCTGCGGCGCTGGGCAGCTAGATCGAACCGTCTCGCGTCGGGCACAGAGCGACGATCCGCTGGTTTCGACATTCAGGTGTGCTTCCATCAAATTGTGATGCTCGCGACACGGAATGTCGGGATGTGCTTTGCGGGAAGCCGTCCGTCGTTAATGACGGACGATCCTTGGATCGGCCTTTCTATCTGATATTGCTGTCATTTTTTGCTGCGGCGCGCATTCTCGCTTGGCCGCCGGAGCGATGGCCGAATTGGCACGAAACCTGCCCCTGCATCCGCACACGGAACAGGTCGTGCGGGAAGCGGCATCGGCGTCGATCGGTGGCGCTTGCCTCGCCCGGCAAGGACAAGACCCGTTCGATCGACGAAATGGCCGCCCGCGGCGCCGTTATGCAGGTTTTCAATGCAAAATATTGATATCGTAAGAGAAATCGTGGCGGGGCAGATCAGTCGCGACCCCTCCGAGATCACGGAGCAGACCAACCTGGAGGAGGCGGGGTACGATTCCCTGGATGTCCTGGAGACGATCTTCGCCATCGAAGAGCGCTTCAAGGTCCGCGTTCCCTTCGATGCTAACGATCCCAAGCTCAAGGAGATGAAGACGGTCGGCGATATCGCGCGCATCGTCGAAGAGGCTATAGGCCAGCGGGCGCCGGCGTGAGGCGCATTGCCGTTACGGGCCTTGGCGCCGTCTCGCCGGCGGGATTGACCATGGAGGCGACCTGGCAGCGCGTCGTTGCCGGGGAGACCGCGATCGGGCCGCTGGTGCTGCCGCGCACGGACAGCCCTCCCTGTCCGATCGCCGCGCAGGTCCAGGGCTTCGATGCCAGTGCCCATTTCACGGCCAAGCAGCTGGGAGCGCTCGATCGCATCGCGCAGTTCGCGGTCGTCGCCGCACGGGAAGCGGTCGCGGATGCGGGCTTCGAACAGGGCGACCCGACGCTTGCCGAGGCGGACGTGATCATCGGCGTCGGCGTCGGCGGGATGAACACGCTGGATGACAGCTTCCACCGGATCTATGGCGAGCAAGCCCGCGGGGTGCACCCGCTCACGATCCCCAAGCTGATGGCCAATGCGCCGGCGAGCCAGATCTCGATGGATCTCGGCCTGCATGGCAACACGTTCGCGGTGGCGAGCGCCTGCGCTTCGGGAACACATGCGATCGGTCTGGCCTATCGTTCCATCCTGCACGGCGATTGCGACGTCGCCCTTGCCGGAGGTGCCGAAGCCTGCATCACGAACGGCACGCTGGTCGCCTGGAACGCGCTGCGGATTCTGTCGCGCGATACCTGCCGGCCGTTCTCGCGCAACCGCAGCGGCCTGGTGATCGGCGAGGGAAGCGCGATCCTGGTCCTTGAGGAATGGGAACGGGCGGTGGCGCGCGGCGCACGCATCTATGCCGAGCTCGTCGGCTTCGCCGGCAATGCCGATGCCGGGGACCTGACCTCTCCCGACCAGCACGGCGCCGAGATGGCGATGCGGCGCGCCATGGCCAATGCGGGCATCGCGCCGGATAGCGTCGACTACATCAATGCCCACGGTACAGGGACCCTGATGAACGACGCCATCGAGAGCCGGGCCATCCGCGCGATCTTCCCTGCGGAAAGCCTGCCCCTGGTCTCGTCCACGAAGGGCGTGCTCGGCCATGGCTTGGGTGCCGCCGGGGCGATCGAGGCGCTGGTCACGACACTCGCGCTGCATCACCAGATCGTCCCCCCGACCGCCAACTGCACCGAGCCGGACGAAGAATGCGGCCTTGATGTCGTGCCTGAAGGCGCCCGACAGGTTGCCCTGCGGCATGCGCTGTCGAACTCGTTCGCCTTCGGCGGACTGAATGCGGTGCTGGCATTCCGGCGCCACGCCTAGGCTCAGGACCTATTAAATAGGTTGCGTGGTTGGGCGCTGATTGATTCCAT
>NZ_CAMFJF010000049.1 GCF_945956895.1 uncultured Allobosea sp.
CCGAGATGGTGCTGTTCGAATGGCTGCGGAGCGCCGAGCATCCGCAGTTCCGAACAGTCTCGAAGCTGATCCGCTAGGGGGGCTGGATGGCCGTTGCTCCCGCTGACCGGATTGCTACCGTCAGAGCGGCTTCTTGATCGCCTTGGCGATGACGCCGACGATGCCTTCGCGGAAGAGCAGCACGCAGAGCACGAAGATGCCGCCCTGGACGACCGTGACCCAGGCGCCGAGCGTTGCGAGATAGTTTTGCATGGCGACGATGACGAGCGCGCCGACGATCGGTCCGAAGACGGTGCCGAGGCCACCGACCAGCGTCATCAGCACGACCTCGCCCGACATCGTCCAGTAGACGTCGGTGAGCGAAGCCAGCTGGAAGACGATCGCCTTGGTTGCGCCGGCAAGGCCCGCAAGCGTAGCGGAGAGCACGAACACCATCAGCTTGTACCGGTTGGCGCGGTAGCCGAGCGAGATCGCGCGGGGCTCGTTGTCGCGGATCGCCTTGCAGACCTGGCCGAAGGGCGAGTGGATGATGCGGTAGATCGCGAGCAGCCCGCCCATGAAGATGGCGGCGACGAGCCAGTAGAGCGCGCGGTCGTCGGCGAGGCTGATCAGGCCGAGGAACTTGCCGCGCGGCACCGCCTGGATGCCGTCCTCGCCGCCGGTGAAGCGCGGCGTCTGCAGCGAGAAGAAGAACACCATCTGGGCCAGAGCCAGCGTGATCATCGCGAAATAGATGCCCTGCCGCCGGATCGCAAGCGCCCCGAAGACGAGGCCGAGCACGGCGCCGACAGCTGTGCCGAACAGGATCGCGAGCTCCGGGGTCAGCCCCCAGTTCTTGGCGGTGTAAGCCGAGACATAGCTCGCCATGCCAAAATAGGCGGCATGGCCGAAGGAAAGCAGGCCGCCATAGCCGAGCAGCAGGTTGAAGGCGAGCGCGAACAGCGCGAAGCAGAGCACCTTCATCACGAAGACGGGATAGGCAACGAAGGGCGCGACCACGAGCACCGCGGCGATGGCGATGAACAGGTTGCGGTGCAGGCGCGCGGTGCTGTCGTCGGTCTCGCTGAGGGCGACGCCGGCGGCTTCCGTGGAGGCAAGGTCGGTCATGTCGTTGTCCTTGCTTGCGTCAGGCCGCGCGGCCGAACAGGCCGGCGGGTTTCACCAGCAGCACCAGCACCATGATGACGAAGATCACGGTAGCCGCACCTTCGGGGTAGAAAACCTTGGTCAGGCCCTCGATCAGGCCGAGCGAGAAGCCGGTGACGATGGCACCCATGATCGAGCCCATGCCGCCGATGACGACGACGGCGAAGACGACGATGATCAGATCGCCGCCCATGTTGGGGTTGACCGAGTAGATCGGCGCAGCGAGCACGCCGGCAAAGGCGGCGAGCGCCACGCCGAAGCCATAGGTCAGCGTCACCAGGAGCGGCACGTTGATGCCGAAGGCCTGGGTCAGGGTCGGGTTCTCCGTCGCGGCGCGCAAGTAAGCGCCGAGCTTGGTCTTCTCGATCAGGAACCACGTCCCCAGGCAGACCACGAGCGAGGCGGCGATCACCCAGGCGCGGTAGTTCGGCAGGAACATGAAGCCGAGATTCTGGCCACCGGCGAGCTGCGGCGGGATGGCATAGGGCAGGCCGGACGAGCCGTACTGGTTGCGGAACAGGCCCTGGATGATCAGCGCCAGGCCGAAGGTCAGCAGCAGGCCGTAGAGATGGTCGAGATGCGCGATGCGCTTCAGCAGCAGCCGCTCGATCGCGACGCCGGTTGCGCCGACGATGATCGGCGCCAGCAGGAGGGCGGCCCAGTAGTTGAGGCCGAGATAGTTCAGGCACATCCAGGCGACGAAGGCGCCCATCATGTACTGCGCGCCATGGCTGAAATTGATGATGTTGAGCAGCCCGAAGATCACCGCCAGCCCGAGGCTGAGGATGGCGTAGAACGAGCCGTTGATCAGGCCGAGAAGGACCTGACCGAACAGCGCCTGTGGCGGGACTCCGAGAAGTTCGAACATGCGCGTCTCAGATCATCTGGTGAGTGGGCTTTGGAACCTCTGCGTCATCCCGGCCAAGCGCAGCGCCGAGCCGGGATCCATCGTAGAGTTCCGGAGCCCTCCGATGGATCCCGGGTCGACCTGCGGTCGCCCGGGATGATGGCGGAGGACGCTAGGCGGCGTTCAGCCGCGGCTTACTTGACGAGCGAGCAACCGGTCTCGGCGAGCGGCTGGAAGGCCTGCTCGGCCGGCAGGACCGAGATCTGCTTGTAGTAGTCCCACGGGCCCTTCGATTCCGACGGCTTCTTGACCTCGTAGAGATACATGTCGTGCATCTTGCGGCCGTTGGGGCGGATCGAGCCCTTGCCGAACAGCGGATCGTCCGTCGGCATCTCCTTCATCTTGGCGACGACGGTGGCCGAATCCTTGCTCTTGGTCGCCTCGACCGCCTTCAGATAGTGCAGCAGCCCGGAATAGACGCCGGCCTGCACCATGGTCGGCTTCTTGCCGCCATTGAGCTTGGCGAAGCGCTCCGACCAGGCGCGGGTGCCGTCGTCGCGATCCCAGTAGAACGACTCGGTCAGGACCAGGCCTTGAGCCGCCTGCAGGCCGAGCGCATGCACGTCGCTGATGAAGACCAGCAGGCCCGCGAGCTTCTGCCCGCCGGCGACGATGCCGAACTCGCCCGCCTGCTTGATCGCGTTGGTGGTGTCGCTGCCGGCATTGGCGAGGCCGATGACCTTGGCCTTGGAGGCCTGCGCCTGCAGCAGGAAGGAAGAGAAGTCGGTGCCCGGGAACGGGGTGCGGACCGCGCCGACCACCTTGCCGCCGTTCTTAATGACGGTGGCGCTGGCGTCGCGCTCCAGCGCATGGCCGAAGGCGTAGTCGGCAGTCAGGAAGAACCAGCTGTCGCCGCCGGCCTTCACCATGGCGCCGCCTGTGCCCTGCGCCAGCGCATAGGTGTCGTAGGTCCAGTGGATGGTGTTGGCGTTGCAGGCCTTGCCCGTGAGGTCCGACGAGCCTGCGCCCGAGTTGATGTGGACCTTGTTCTTTTCCTTGGTGATCTGGCTGACCGCCAGCGCGACCGAGGAGGTCGGGACGTCGAGGATCAGGTCGACGCCGTCCTGGTCATACCACTGCCGGGCGATGGTCGAGCCGACATCCGGCTTGTTCTGGTGGTCGGCCGAGACCACCTCGACCTTGATGCCCTTGTCCGCCGCCTTGAAGTCTTCGACAGCCATGCGCGCGGCGATCACCGAGCCTTCGCCGGCGAGGTCGGCATAGAGGCCCGAGCGGTCGTTCAGCACGCCGGCCTTGATCGAGATCTGCTGGGCGAGGGCAGGCGCTGCCATCAGGGTCGCAAGCGCCGTGGTTGCGAGAATCGTCTTCAGCTTCATGATCGTCTCCCTCTGTCGATGCCGGGCGAGCCGGTGCTGTTCTGGTGGATCGCGCTGCTTCAGACGCCGAGATAGCGATGCAGCTTGTCGATATTGGCGTCGAGTTCGGCATTCGGGATCATGTCGATCACCTTGCCTTGCTCGACCACATAGTGCCGGTCCGCCACCGTCTGGGCGAAGCGGAAGTTCTGCTCCACCAGGATGATGGTGAAGCCTTCCTGCTTCAGTTTCGCGATGGTGCGGCCGATCTGCTCGATGATGACGGGCGCCAGCCCCTCGGTCGGCTCGTCCAGCAGGAGCAGATGCGCGCCGGTGCGCAGAATGCGGCCGATCGCCAGCATCTGCTGCTCGCCGCCGGAAAGCTTGGTGCCCTGGCTCTTCAGCCGCTCCTTGATATTGGGGAAGAGCGTGAAGATCGCGTCGAGCGAGAGCCCGCCGGGCCGGACCTGCGGCGGCAGCATCAGGTTCTCCTCGACCGAGAGCGAGGAATAGATGCCGCGCTCCTCCGGCACGAAGCCGATGCCGAGCCGGGCGATAGAGCGCGAGGGCAGGGCGATCGTCTCCTTGCCCTCCAGCACGACCGAGCCCTTGCGCTTGCCGATCACACCCATGATCGATTTCAGCGTCGTGGTCTTGCCGGCGCCATTGCGGCCGAGCAGCGTCACCACCTCGCCCGGCGCGACGTCGAAATCGATGCCGTGCAGGACATGGCTCTCGCCATACCAGGCTTCCAGTCCGCGCACCTTGAGCAGCGGAGCGGCGCCGGTGGCAGCCGCGGGAGCCTTCAGCGCTTCAGTGGTGGCCATGTCCGCCTCCCGAGCCGATATAGGCCTCGACCACGCGCGGATCCTTCGAGACGGTGGCATAGTCGCCCTCCGCCAGCACCTGGCCGCGCGCCAGCACGGTGATGCGGTCCGAGAGCGAGGCGACGACCGAGAGATTGTGCTCGACCATCAGGATGGTGCGGTTGGCCGAGATCTTGCGGATCAGCGCGGCGATGCGGTCGACATCCTCGCGGCCCATGCCGGCCATCGGCTCGTCGAGCAGCAGCATCTCGGGATCGAGCGCGAGTGTCGTCGCGATCTCAAGCGCGCGCTTGCGGCCGTAAGAGAGTTCGCCCGCCGTGAGGCCGAGGAAGGGCGTGAGGCCGACGGCCTCGATGAGGCTGCGGGCCTCGGCGTCGAGCTCCTTGAGCGAGCTTTCGGAGCGCCAGAAGTCGAAGGAATCGCCGCGCTTGCGACGCTGCAGGGCGATGCGGACATTGGTCAGCACCGAGAGCTGGGGAAACACCGCCGAGATCTGGAACGAACGGACCAGCCCGAGCCGGGCGATCTCGGCCGGCTTCTCGCGGGTGATATCGCGGCCGTTATAGACGATCGAGCCGCGTGTAGGCGCGAGGAATTTCGTCAGCAGGTTGAAACAGGTCGTCTTGCCGGCGCCGTTCGGGCCGATCAAAGCGTGAATAGAGCCGCGGCGGACGCGAAGGTCAACGCCGTTCACAGCTGTAAAGCCGGCAAATTCTTTGGTAAGACCTGAGGTCGAAAGAATAGTATCCTCAGACATGCCGGTTGCCAGCCTCCATCAGCTTTATCTTTCTTGATTGAGCGGTTCCCCTTGCATGTCATGCTGCACCGCGCTCCGGGCATAAGTCAACGCTCGCGGGTTTCAAAGCAGTCTTGGCAGACGCGCTCTCATCCCTTCGTCTTATGTCTCCCGCCTCGTGCAAATGGAGGATGCGCAGGCCGCTGCGCCGACCCGATGGTCGCGGCCGGGCGCATGATCCGTCAGAAAGTTTGAACCAGTACTTCGTTTCGCGCGACAAAGTGGTGTCCCGGTTTACCATCGGGGCGTGTTGCGGTAAAAAGGCGGCCATCTTTCGTCCTTATTGCTGCCTTGTTTTTTGACCGTGCGCTGCGCCGACCGTTGCGGGCGGGCAGCCGATTGCCGAATTGGGGAGGTTGTCTTGAACTTCGCGTCTCTGGTTCCGGGGTTCCGTGCCCGAATGGCTGTTGCCTTTGCGCTGGTGCTCTCAGCGGTGGCGCTGGCCTCGCCTTCCTCCGCGGCCGTGCCCGAGCGGCGGGTCGCGCTCGTCATCGGCAACAGCGCCTATACGTCGGTGCCGCCGCTCGCCAATCCGCAGCGGGACGCCAAGGGCATTTCCGCTGCGCTGAAGCGCCTCGGCTTCGACGTCGTCGAAGGCTATGACCTCAAGATGGACGAGATGACGGGCATCGTGCGCGAATTCGCGCAGAAGCTCGACGGCGCCAAGGCCGGTCTCGTCTACTATGCCGGCCACGGCATCGCCGTCGGCGACGAGAACTACCTGATTCCCGTCGACGCCTCGCTGCGGTCGGAAGCCGATCTCGATTTCCGGGCGGTGAATATCCAGCTCGTGCTGCGCCAGATGCAGCGCGACGAGCGCGTCAACATCGTCATCCTCGACGCCTGCCGCGACAATCCCTTCGCGGCCCAGCTCGCAGCGAAATCGCGCGCCGTCACCCGTGGTCTGACCGCAATCGAGACGCAGTCGGCCTCTGGCATCCTGATCGCCTTCGCGACCGATCCGCGCGCGACAGCCTTGGATGGCGAGCGCGACGGCAATAGCCCCTTCACCAGCGCGCTGTTGAAGCATATCGAGACGCCGGAAGTGTCGATCACCACGGTGATGGACCGCGTGCGTGCCGATGTCTGGGAAAGCACCGGCAAGAAGCAGAAGCCCTGGACCAATTCCTCGATCATCGGCGAGTTCAAGCTCAACCCGACGCTGAAGCTTGCCTCGGTCGATCCGGGCGTGGCCGCGACCAAGACCATCGACGCAGCCGTGCCGATGCCCGCCATGCCGGCCGCCCCGTCGCTCGATCGCGCCCAACTCGACGTCAAGACCTGGGAAGTCGCCGAGCGCGGCAACTCGGCGGCCGACTATCGCGCCTATCTCGACGCCTTCCCGTCGGGCCAGTTCGCGACCTTCGCCCGCAATCGCCTCGCCAGCCTCGAAGCGGCGAAGCCGGCCGCCGGTTTCCTTGCGACCCCTCCCGGCGTCAACGACGAGGCGCTCAAGAAGGAGATCGGCACTGCGCAGACCGAGACCGCGATGAAGCTCGAGGCCAAGGACCGGCGCGAGGTGCAGACCCGCCTGCGCGTCAGCGGCTTCCAGCCCGGCAAGGCCGCGGCGACCTTCGGCCCGAGCCATCGCAAGGCGATCCAGGCCTGGCAGAAGTCGCGCAGCATCCCGGAGACGGGCTTCCTGACCGCGATGCAGGTCAGCGCGCTGCGCGCCCAGAGCGAGACGGCCTACCAGGCGGTCCTCGCGGAGGAGAAGGCTGCGGCCGAGAAGAAGCGCAGCACCAAGACGGCCGGCGAAGGCAAGGCTGCCACGCGCAACATGAGCTCCTATGAGGGCGACGAGATGTACCGGCGCGACCTTGCTCGCGAGCGTGGCGAAACCTACCAGGGCACGACCACCCCGCGTCGCGGCACGACCAGCACCGGCTATCAGGGCCGTGTCCGGACGCGCGACGGCGATACGGGCGACAGCGCTGGCGCCGCCGCTTTCGGCTCCATCCTCGGTGGTGCGATCGGCGGCGTGCTCGGTGGCGGCTTCCGTCGCTGACGCAGGGCTTTCGATCCAGACCCTTCGGAAAGCCGGCCTTCGGGCCGGCTTTTTCGTTTCAGTCGTCGCATGTCGTCGCGACCAGCGGCCCGGTGCATGCGAGCCCATCCGGGTGCACTGCAAAACGGTTTCCAGCCTCCGTCCTTCTGGTCTAGTGCTGAGCACAACGCCGCCCGGCGGCGCGGTCAGACGAGCAAGGGCAGGACGATGAAGAAGGTTTACCCCGACGCGAAGACGGCGCTGGCCGGCGCGATCAAGGACGGCATGACGATCTGCGCCGGCGGCTTCGGCCTCTGCGGCATCCCGGACGTTCTGATCGAGGCGGTGCGCGAGAGCGGCGCGAAGGACCTGACCTTCGTCTCCAACAATGCCGGCATCGACGGCGCCGGCCTCGGCGTCCTGCTCGAGACCCGCCAGATCCGGAAGATGATCAGCTCCTATGTCGGCGAGAACAAGCTCTTCGCCCAGCAATATCTCGCCGGCGAGCTCGAGCTCGAATTCACCCCGCAGGGCACCTTGGCCGAGCGTATCCGCGCCGGCGGTGCCGGCATCCCCGCCTTCTTCACCAAGACCGGCGTCGGCACGCTGGTCGCGGAAGGCAAGGAGGAGCGCGAGTTCGACGGCGAACGCTACATCATGGAGCGCGGCATCTTCGCCGATGTCTCGCTGGTCCATGCCTGGAAGGCCGATACCGAGGGCAACCTCGTCTACCGGAAGACGGCGCGCAACTTCAATCCGATGATGGCGACCGCCTCGCGCTTCACCGTGGCGCAGGTCGAAAACCTCGTCGAGGCCGGCGAGATCGACCCCGACCACATCCACACCCCCGGCATCTTCGTGAAGCGGCTGGTGCATGTGCCGAACGCACAGAAGCGCATCGAGCAGCGCACCGTCCGCAAGCGCGCTGCCTGAGGAGAGACGACATGGCCTGGACCCGTGAACAGATCGCACAGCGCGCCGCCAAGGAATTGAAGGACGGCTTCTACGTCAATCTCGGCATCGGCATTCCGACGCTGGTCTCGAACTACATTCCCGAGGGCGTCTCGGTGCAGATCCAGTCGGAGAACGGCATGCTGGGCATGGGTCCGTTCCCTTATGAGGGCGACGAGGATGCCGACCTGATCAATGCCGGCAAGCAGACGATCACGCAGCTGCCGACCACGAGCTTCTTCTCCTCCGCCGATTCCTTCGGGATGATCCGCGGCGGCCATATCGACCTGTCCATCCTCGGCGCCATGCAGGTCGCGGAGAATGGCGATCTCGCCAACTGGATGATCCCCGGCAAGGTGGTGAAGGGCATGGGCGGCGCCATGGACCTCGTCGCAGGCGTCAAGAAGGTTGTTGTGGTGATGGAGCACGTCGCCAAGAACAAGGACGGCTCGGAATCGCCGAAGCTGCTCAAGGCCTGCGACCTGCCGCTGACCGGCGCCGGCGTCGTCGACATGGTCATCACCGATCTCGGCGTCTTCGCCATCGACGAGAACGGCGGCGGTATGACGCTGATCGAACTCGCCGAAGGCGTGACGCTCGACGAGATCAAGGCCAGGACCGAGGCCGCCTTCAAGGTCGCGCTCTGAGCGGCTCAGCCTGACATCACGACCCGGCGCAGAGCCGGGTCAGCGCCGTCGCGAAACTGCGCGCGGCCGGGCCCAGCGGCGCGTCCAGCCGGTGCCCGAGATAGGCCTCGGCCGGGAGCCCGCCGCGACGGCCGAGAACCCCGGTCTCGACCCGCACCAGCCGGCCGCCGGCAAGGTCCTCCGCGGCCAGCCAGCCCGGCAGCCGGCCCCAGCCGAGCCCGGCCCGGATCATGGCGTGCTTGATGTCCTGCCCGCCGACGCGGCAGGTCCGCGGCGAGATCACGCCGATATCGCGCTGGTCGGTCAGCGGCGAGCGGTCGAACTGGACGATCTGGAGATGGTCGGCGAGCGCAGCCGCGTCGAGGGCGCGTCCGCCGGCCTGCCCCAGCGGATGCGAGGGCGCCGCCACCGCGATCATCTCGATCGAGGTCAGTGCCTCCAACGCGATGCGCGGATCGCGAAAACTCTCGCCGACGATGACCGATACCTGGCTGCGCTGCTCCAGCAGGGCGGTGATCGGGCCGCCCAGTGCCTCTGCCGAGAGCCGGATCGCGACGGAAGGGTAGGTCAGGCTCATCTCCGCCAGTGCTGCGCCGACCAGCAGGGGCGGGAACAGCACGTCGATCGTCAGCGACAGCTCCAGCTCGACGCCTTCGCGCAATCCCCGTGCCCGCGCCCGCATGGCATCGACCCGCAGCAGCACGTCGCGGACATTGGCGAGCAGGGCGCGGCCCTCCGGCGTCGGCATCGGCCGATGGCCGGACCGGTCGAAGAGCCTGACGCCGAGCTCGTCCTCCAGCTTGGCGATGGCATGGCTGACCGCCGATTGTACGCGGCCGAGCTCCTTCGCGGCGGCGCGGAAGCTGCCGCTGTCGCAGACAGCCCTGAACATGCGCATCTGGTCGAGGGAGAGATTGTCGAGCACGATCGATCCTATAGATCAGTTCGATGAGAATTATCTCACTTCTGTCGATTGGCGCGAAGGTGCATCCAGGGCCCGACAACGAGGTGACGCAGCTTGCGCAAGATCGATGAAACGGCCGGGCGCATAGAGACGGCCCGAACCGACTGGTGGGTGGTCGTGCTGGTCGTCACGGCCGGCATCGCTGCATCGCTCCAGATTGGCAAGGCCGCGATCGCAATCCCGCTGCTTCAGGTCGAAACGGGGCGCGATCTCGCCGTGCTCGGCTGGGTCAGCTCGATCTTTGCCGTGCTCGGCCTGTTCGGCGGCGTGCCGGTCGGCGCTTTGGCGACGCGCTTCGGAGACCGGCGGATCCTGCTGCTCGGCCTCGCTTTGCTCGCGATCGGCAGTGCGCTCGGCGCGGCGACCTCGGGCCTCGGCCTCTTGCTGGCTTGCCGCGTCGTCGAGGGCTCTGGCTTCCTGATGGTCAGCGTTTCTGGCCCGGCTTTGCTGCGCCGTTGCGTCGGCGAGCGCGACCGCGAGATCGCGATGGCGCTGTGGAGCTGCTTCATGCCGGCCGGCATGGCGCTGGCGATGCTGCTCGGGCCGCTCTTCGGCGGCTGGCGCGCGATCTGGCTGGCGAGCGCGGGGTTTGCGCTGGCGGCCGGCCTTGCCGTTGCCCTGCGCGTGCCGGCCGCGATGGCGGGCGCGGCCGTGTCTTGGCGGCAGCTCGCTGCCGATGCCGGCAGCATGGTCCTGACGCGTGGGCCGTTGCTGCTCGCTGTGTGCTTCGCGCTCTACGCCATGATGTTCTTCGCGGTGCTCAGTTTCCTGCCCGTCCTGCTGATCGAGCGGATGCACAGCTCGCTTGCGATCGCAGGCTTGCTCAGCGGGCTCGCCACAGCCGGCAATATCGTCGGCAACCTGATCGCGGGTGTGTTGCTGGCTCGCGGTGTGTCGCGGCTCACGGTCCTTGCCGGCGCCAGCTTCGTGATGGGGCTTGCGGCGGTCTTCGTCTTCCTGCCGCTCCTGCCGCCGGCTGGTGCGTTCCTCTCCGGTATCCTGTTCGCGACGGCGGGCGGCTTCATTCCCGCGACCCTGCTCTCGACCGCTGCCGGGCTCGCCCCTCGCCCGAACCTTGTCCCGGCCAGCATCGGCCTCCTGATGCAGGGCAGCAATCTCGGCCAGGTCCTGGGGCCGGCCGTGGTCGGGCTGGTGATCTCCGGCATCGGCTGGAACGGGGCGGCGGGATTGGTGGCGGCGCTCGCCCTTCTGGCGGTGCTGACCTCCTTCGGTCTGCGCCGCGATCTCGCCGGTCTCGCGGCGGCGCGGGCTTGAGGCTCAGCCGCGCTCCCAGCCGGCCCGGACCAGTTCGGGCTCGTCGCATTCCTCTTCCGGCCAGCCGACGCAGAGATAGGCGACGAGCTTCCAGTCCGGCGGGGCCTTGAGGACCTTGGCGATCTCGCCGGGATCGAGGATCGAGACCCAGCCGACGCCGAGCCCATGAACGCGCGCCGACAGCCAGAACTGCGTGATCGCCGCGACCACCGAATAATCCAGCATTTCCGGCATGGTCCGTCGGCCGAGGCCGTGGCCGCGCGCCGTGCCATGGTCGCAGAATACCGCGAACTGCACCGGCGCTTCCCGCAGCCCTTCCAGCTTCAGGCGGGCGTAAAGCGCAGCCCTTTCGCCGTCATAGGAGGCCAGCGCATCAGCGTTGCAGCGGCTGAAGCTCTCCTGCACGGCCGCCCGTTGCGCCGGCTCCGAAACGGCGATCCAGCGCCAGGGCTGCGCATGCCCGACGGATGGCGAGAGGCCGGTCTGGGCGAGCAGGGTTTCGATCAGCTCGGTCGGAACCGCATCGCGCCTGAACCGCCGGACATCGCGGCGCCAGCGCAGCAATTCCTCGAACTGCCGGGCGAAATCCGCGTCGAAGACGGGTGGCCGGCTCACGCCGGAGCAGCCGTGGCGATGGCGTGGAAGAACGAGCCGGTGACCAGGCCGCGCCGGCTGCCGGCGGGAGCAGGGGCGGAACCATGCGGATCGGTCACCACCGCGAAAGGTGGGTCCTCGCCCTGTGCGACGATGCTGGCATAGTGGAACTCATGCCCGGTCAGCGCCGCGCCGGCCGCGCCGAGCGGTCCATCCGCTTCCAGAACGGCCCGGCGGTAGCCCAGGTTCATCTTCCGCTTGGCGAAGGAGGTCTCGACCGAGAGCAGGCCTGCCATCGCATGGGCAACGCCGTCGGCATCGGTCAGCTTTCGTCCAAGTACCATGTAGCCGCCGCACTCGCCATGCACCGGCCGGGTCTCGGCGAAGCCCCGCAAACCTTCAAGGAAGCGGCTCGCTGCGGCGATCGTGCCGGCATGGAGTTCCGGATAGCCGCCCGGCAGCCAGCAGGCGTCGCAATCCTCAGGCGGCGCCTCGTCCCCGAGCGGCGAGAACGGTACGAGCTCGGCACCCGCAGCGCGCCAGCCTGCCTCGACATGCGGATAGACGAAGGAGAAGGCGGCATCGCGGGCCATCGCGATCCGGCGACCCGGCGCGGGCAGGGGCGGGCCCACATCGCCAGCCGGCGCCGGAAGCGTCGTGACGCCGGCAGCGGCCATGACGGCCTCGAGATCGATGGCGTTGGAGACAGCCTGGGCCAGCGCATCGAGCCGTGCATGCAGGTCGGCGGTCTCGCCGGCCTGGACCAGCCCGAGATGGCGCTCGGGCAGGATCAGGCTCGCTTCGCGCGGCAGCGCGCCGAGCACGGGCAGGCCGATGCGCTCCAGGCCCTGCCGCACCAGGCGCTCATGGCGGGCGCTTGCGACCTTGTTCAGGATTACGCCGGCGACCTGGATGCGCGGGTCATAAAGTTTGCAGCCGAGCGCGACGGCCGCCACCGATTGCGCCGCCCCAGACACGTCGATGACGAGCACGACCGGCCAGCCCGTGAGCGCGGCGATATCGGCGCTGGCGCCGGTATGGCCGACCTCGCCCGGTACGGCGTCGAACAGGCCCATCGAGCCCTCGGCGATGGCGATATCGGCGGCATGAACCGCTTCGCGCGCGATCCGCCCGAGCAACCCGTCCGTCATCGCATAGCTGTCGAGATTGGCGCTGGGCGCGCCGGTCGCTGCGGCATGGAAGGCGGGGTCGATATAATCAGGCCCGCATTTCAACCCGCGCACGGTCAGGCCGCGCCGCGTCAGCGCACGCTGCAACCCGAGCGTGATCGTGGTCTTGCCGGAGCCGGAACGCGGCGCGGCGATCAGCAGCCCGCGCGCGCTCATTGTCCGCCCCGCGGCCGGAAGCGGCGATCGTAATCGATCGAATAGAGCGCGCTCTCGCCGAAATCATCGGCCGCCAGCGCCGGCCCGGCGAGGATGAGCGCAGTGCGTTCGAGTTCGTTGGCGCGGACCTTCCCGGCGATATCGGCGAGCCTGCCCTGCAGCACGGTCTCGTCCGGCCATGTCGCGCGGAATACCACCGCGACGGGGCAATCGGCGCCGTAGAACGGGGTCAGCTCTTCAACGACCTGCTCGACGACATGGATCGAGAGATGGATCGCGAGCGTCGCGCCGGAGGCGGCGAAGGTGGTGAGCTTCTCTCTCTCCGGCATCGCCGAGGCGCGGCCGGAGGTGCGAGTCAGCACCAGCGACTGCGCGACGCCCGGCAAGGTGAGCTCGCGCTTCAGCACGGCGGCGGCAGCGGCGAAAGCGGGCACACCCGGCGTCACCGTATAGGGGATGCCGAGCCGGTCGAGCCGGCGCATCTGCTCCCCGCAGGCGCTCCAGATCGAAAGATCGCCGGAATGCAGCCGCGCCACATCCTGCACGGCACGATGGGCGGCCTCCATCTCGGCGATGATCGCATCGAGATCGAGCGGGGCGGTGTCGATGATGCGCGCGCCCGGCGGGCACCAGTCGAGCATCGCCTTGGGGATCAGCGACCCCGCGTAGAGGCAGACAGGCGAAGCGGCGATCAGGTCGCGACCGCGGAGCGTGATGAGATCGGGTGCGCCGGGGCCGGCGCCGATGAAATGAATGGTCATGCGAGGCTTCTGGCGAGCGCGCAGGTGACGCGCGCGGTTGCGATGCGCGGCTGCACCAGTTCGCCGCCGGGACCCGCCGCAGCCAGCGCCGCAGCCTCGGCCACCGAGCCGACGCCGTAGAGCGAGGCGATCCGAGTCGAGCGCGTAGCACACGCGGCCTCGAAGCCTTTCAGGGCCTCGTCGGGAATGGCGATGAGTTCTGCCGCGCGTTCGGTCGCCGCAGCAACCATGCCGGCCTCGGCCACGCGGCTCGCCAACGTGGCGAAACGCGGTGTCCGCGCGCCGGCAAGCCCCGCGCTCGCCAGCGCCTGGTCCAGGCAGGCGAGGATATCGGCGGCCTCCGTGCCGGGCCGGATGCCGATGCCGGCGACGAGGCGGCTCGTGCTCAAGGCTTCTCGACCCGCCACTGGGTCACCGGCATCGCCGGGCGCCAGCCGTGCTTGCCGCCGACGGGCGCGAGCCGGTCGATCGAGATGCGGCGCAGGGAACCGCCATGCTCGGCATGGAGCGCGGCGAGCCTGGCCTCGCCCTCGATCGTCACGACATTGGCGACGAGCCGACCGCCCGGCTTCAGCGCAGCCCAGGCGGCCTCGAACAGGCCTTCCTCGGTCAGCCCGCCGCCGATGAAGATCGCATCCGGCGCCTCGCGGCCGACGAAGCCGGCGGGCGCCTCGCCGACCACCTCGACGGAGAGCCCGCCGAGCTCGAGCTTGTTGCGCCTGATCCGCTCGGCCCGTTCCGGCTTGGCCTCGAAGGCGACGGCCCGGTTGCGCAGATGGCGCTGGCACCATTCGACCGCGACCGAGCCGGAGCCAGCCCCGACATCCCAGAGCAATTCGCCGCCGCGCGGGGCGAGTGCCGAGATCGTGATCGCACGGATTTCCGACTTGGTGATCTGCCCGTCATGGGCGAACCACTCCTCGTCGAGCCCCGGCGCCAGCGGCAGGATGCGGGAATCGCGGGTCGCCGCAACCTCGACCGCGATCAGGTTGAGCGGCACGATGTCGTTCAGGTCGAAAGCATCGGCGCGGCATTCGCGGATGCGCTCCTGCGGTCCTCCGAGCGATTCCATCACGGTGATGTGGCTCGCGCCCATGCCGCGCGCGGTCATGAGCTCGGCCACGGCGCGCGGCGTCGTCTCGTCCCAGGACAGGGCCAGGATGCGGGATTCTGGCTGCAGATGCGGCACGATCCGGTAGAGCGTGCGGCCATGCAGCGAGACCAGCGCGCATTCCTCCTGCGGCCAGCGCATCCGCGTGCAGGCCATCGAGAAGGAGGAGAGCTGCGGGATGATCCGCATCTCCTCGGCCGGGATCGCCCGGCTGATGCTGTTGCCGATGCCGTAATGAAATGGGTCGCTGGTCGCGAGCACGCAGACCTTGCGGCCGCGCTCCTTCAGGATCTGCGGCAGCGCGTTGCGGAAAGGCTGCGGCCAGGGCCGCAATTCGCCCGGCACGGTGCCGACCAGCGCGATATGCCGCTCGCCGCCGAAGACGATCTCGGCTTCGTTCAGCGCCGCCAACGCCTCCCGGCACAGGCCCGTGGCTCCATCCTCGCCAAGGCCGATCAGCGAAAGCCAGGGGGCTGGCGTCTCACGGCTCGACAGAACATCCGATTCACGCAAAACTGGCGACATGACCGTCCTCATCCTTGGCGGAACGAGCGAAGCTGCTGCGCTTGACCAGCACCTGGCTGATCAGGCTCCCGATATTCGCGCCATTATCTCGCTGGCGGGCCACACCGTCGATCCCCGCCCGACCAATCTGCCGGTCCGCATCGGCGGCTTCGGCGGCGTCGAGGGTCTCCGGCGTTATCTGGTCGAGGAAGGCATCGTCGCCGTCGTCGACGCGACCCATCCCTTCGCCGCGATCATGCCCTTCCATGCCGAGCATGCCTGCAAGGCGGAGGGCGTACCGCTGCTGGCGATCCGCCGCGATTCCTGGAAGCCGCGCGCCGGCGACCGCTGGAAATCCGTGCCCGATATCGAAGCCGCCGCGCAGGCACTGGGCGATGAACCCAGGCGCGTCTTCCTCACTGTCGGCCGGCTCGAATTGCCGGCCTTCGCGGATGCCCCCCAGCATCGCTATCTCGTGCGGGCGATCGAGCCGATCGGCGACCGTTTGCCGGTGCCGCATGTCGACGTCATCCAGCAGCGCGGGCCGTTCGACGTCGATGACGAGGAGGATCTGATGCGCCGCGAGGGCATCGAGATCCTGGTCAGCAAGAATTCGGGCGGGCCGGCGACGGTCGGCAAGCTCGTGGCGGCGCGCCGGCTCTCCCTGCCGGTGGTGATGGTGGAGCGCCCGCCCAAGCCCGATGTCGAGACCGTCGATCATATCGATCAGGTCCTGCCCTGGCTGGTGGCGCAAGGGCTCTTCGCCACCGAACGCGGCGTGTAGACGTAAGGGGTTGCGCCCTCGCGCGCGATCAGGCGCGTGCTCGACGCGCCGATCATCACCAGCGTCGCCATATCGGCCGTGCTCGCGGCAGCGACGGCTTCCGCCAATGTCAGGATGCGCAAGTTTTCGTCAGGCCGCCCGACAGCGCGGGCGAAGAGCACCGGCGTCGTCGCGTCGCGCTGCTGGGCCGCCAGCTCCAGCGCCTTGCCGAGCTGCCATGGCCGGGCCTTCGAGATCGGGTTGTAGAGGCAGATCACCAGATCGGCTGTGAGCACCGCTTCGAGCCGTGCCGTCACGACGTCCCAGGGCTTGAGATTATCCGAGAGCGAGATCGCGCAGAAATCCCCGCCGAGCGGGGCGCCGGCCCGTGCCGCTGCCGCCAGCATCGCGGTGATGCCGGGCTCGACCGTGATCGGAAGGCTACGCCATTCCACCGGCCCGGCCTCCAGAGCCTCGAACACCGCCGCCGCCATCGCAAAGACGCCCGGATCGCCGCCCGAGACCACTGCGACCGCCCGGCCTTCCGCTGCCAGTTGCAGCGCATGCATGGCGCGCTCGACCTCGACCCGGTTGTCGGAGGCATGCTTTGTCAGTCCCGCTCGTTCAGGCACCCGGTCGACATAGGGGCCGTAGCCGACGATATCGCTCGCGGCATCGAGCGCCGACTGTGCCGCCGGCGTGATCCAGTCCGGCGTGCCGGGGCCGAGGCCGACGATGGTGAGCGAGCCCGTCACAGCCGCCGCCCCTCGCCGGGCACCAACACCATCGCGAAATAGGGCGCCTCGTCATCGGCCTTGTCGGCGAGCCGGGCAACCACCTGCCGCGCCATGGTCGCGCGTTCGACATAGATCGCTCGGCCTTCCAGACCGGCGGCGACAAGCGCGCGGCGGACCTTCGGCAGGTTGCGGCCGAGCTTCATGATCACGGCGGCATCGGTATCGGCGAGGCGCCGCGCAAGCTCGGCCTCCGGCAGCGTGCCGGGCAGCACGGTCATGACGTCGTCGCCCCAGGTGATCGGCGCGCCGGCCTCGCCCCAGGCGCCGGTCATGCCGGTGACGCCGGGCACCACCTCGGTCGGGAAGCGCTGGCTCAGCCGCCGCCAGAGATGCATGAAGGAGCCGTAGAAGAACGGATCGCCGTCGCAGAGCACGGCGAGCGTCCGCCCGGCCTGCATCTCGGCGGCGAGGCGTTCGGCCGCCTCCTCGTAGAAGGCCGCGATCGGCCCGTCATAATCGGGCTCGCCGACGCTGGCCTCGACCGTCACCGGGAAGGCGAGCTCGATCTCGCGGGCCGGATCGGGCGCGATGATCGCGTCCGCCGTGCTGCGGGCATTGCCGCGCCGGCCGCGCTTGCAGAAATGCACGAGACGGTCGGCCGTGGTGATGATCTCCCGCGCCCTGACCGTCATCAGGTCCGGCGCGCCGGGCCCGAGGCCGACGCCGTAGAGCAGGGTCCTGTTCGTCCCGCTCATGGCTTATTCCTTGTCCTGCGCCAGCGCATTGACGGCTGCTGCCGCCATGGCCGAGCCGCCGCGTCGCCCATGCACCACGACGAAGGGCACGCGCCCATCCTTCGCCAGCGCATCCTTCGATTCCGCCGCGCCGACGAAGCCGACGGGGATGCCGATCACGGCAGCCGGCTTCGGCGCTCCGGAATCGAGCAGCTCAAGCAAACGGAACAGCGAGGTCGGCGCATTGCCGATCACCACGATCGCGCCGGCAAGCCGGGGCTTCCAGAGTTCCATCGCGGCAGCGGAACGGGTCGTACCCATCTTGGCGGCCAGCGCCGGAACCTGCGGATCGTCGAGCGTGCAGAGAACCTCGTTCTGGGACGGCAGGCGAGCGCGGGTGACGCCGTTGGCGACCATCTTGGCATCGCACAGGATCGGCGCGCCGGCTTTGAGCGCCGCCTGCGCAGCTTCCGCAAAGCCGGCCGACATCTCCACATCCTTCGGCAGGTCGGTCATGCCGCAGGCATGGATCATGCGCACGACGACGCGCTCGGCCGCGCCGCTGAAGCGGGCGAGATCGGCTTCAGTGCGAATGATAGCGAAGGAGCGCTCATAGATCGCGGCGCCGTTCTGGATGTAGTCGTATGCCTTGTTCAACCCTGCGATCCCGTCGAGCGCGCGGCCTTCAGCCGGGCGTGAATATCGTGTCCGGGCTGCAATCGCGTGAGCAGCGCCGAAAGGTCAAGCGTCGCGACCGGCTTGTCCCGCGTCGTCCCGCCGAGCACGACGTCATAGCGCCCGTCCTGACCGACCAGCGTGAGGTCGGCAGCCGCCGGATGGGCGCAAGCCTTGACGCAGCCGGAGACATGCAACGTCGCGCCCTGTGCGAGCAGATCGGCGGCAGCCTCGGCAAGCATGGCTGCGTCCGTCATCGTCGGCGCTTCGGCGCGCGAGCACGCCGGGCTGCCGGCGCAGGCCTGCACCGAAAGGCGCGGATCGTCGTCGCGCGTGATCTGCCCGAGATCGTCGGCCAATGCGAGCAGCCCTTCAGCTTCAGAGCGGCCGAGGTCGCGGAAGGCGAGCCCGCGCCAGGGCGAAAGCCGGATATCGGCCTTATCCTGGACAGCCCCGAGCCTTTCGAGCGTCGCCGCGTCGCAACGGCCGAAGGGCAGGCCGATGAGAGCGGCGAACCGATCGCCTTGCAGAGCGAAGAGTCCAGCGCGCCGGGCCGGCATACGTGGTGGCGGAGCGGTGGTGACGGGTAGGGTGCTCAGGCCTGCCAAGGCTGCCGGCGACAAGTCCCGCAGGCGGCGGATCTGGTCCGGCGCCTCTGCTCGCAGGGCTGCAAAACCGGGCAGGATCGCCGCCACGGCGGCCGCCGCATCGGTCTCCGGGATCGGGCCGAGCCAGAGACGATCACCAAGGCACAGGGCCACGCGCCCGGCGCCGATCCCGAGAAGCCGGATGTCGCTGGCAAAACCATCGAGGGCCTGCGCGCCGCCGTCGTCGACGACGATGCCGAACTTGGCCGGCAGGCCGGATACGTTACGGGCGCGGTGCTCGATCTGTGCAGCCAGAACGGCGGCGTCGATCAGGCCGGTCGAGTCCCGTCCCGCCAGCGGCGAAACCAGCGTCACGCGCTGTGGTCCGTCGCCCTCATGCTCGTCGACAAGCTGCTCCGCCAGCAGGCGCTCGACCAGCTTCGGATGGCTCTCGGCCGTCACGCCGCGAATTTGCAGGTTGGCGCGGGCGGAAATCTCGATCAGCCCATTGCCGTGCTCGGTCGCCAGCTCTGCGATCCGCCGCAATTGCGCAGGCGTCAGCCTCGCGCCCGGCGGATGTAGCCGCACGAGCCAGCCGTCGCCGGTCTCCATCGGTCTGAGGGTGCTCGGGCACCAGCCGCGCCGCAAAGCTTCCTTGGGGAGGGCGCTCATTCCGCCGCCTCTCGCGCCAGGAAGGCGCCGACGGAATTGCGCCGGCTGGTCCAGAGCCCGCGTCGTGCGGCTTCCGCCAAACGCGAACGGATCGAGGCCGCGGCGGGTGCATTGGCGCTTTCCAGCGCCGCCCAGACCTGCGGATCGGCGCAATAGGCCTGGAACACCGCATCGAACAGTCCGTCCGCGACGGCATCCGTGCTCGCCGCGAAGACGAAAAGCGTATCGACCGCCTCCGCCAATTCCGCCGCCCCGCGCCAGCCATGGGCGAGCTGGGACGCGATCCAGCGCGGATGCGTCAACCGGCCATGGACGATGCGGGCGATATCCTCAGCCAGCGTGCGCGCCTTTGGTGCTTCCGGGTTCGAACTGTCGAGGCTGTAGAGGGCGGGATCGGCGCCGAGCGCCTTCGCAGCCGCCGCCAGCCCGCCAATGACGTCGGCGGCGCTGCTGGCTTCGAGGATGTCGCGCCCGGCCGTGTCGCTGACATGGATGAAGGCATCGGAGGCGCGGATGCGCTCGGCGAAGCCGGCATCGGCAGTGCCCGCGCCTTCCGGTCCGCCGTAGGTATGGCTCGAAGCCGCGAGATAGGCGGCGCCGAGTTCCGCGCGATGCGTCCAGTCGCCGTCGAGCGCGCGATCGGCCATCGCCGCGCCATAGCGGCCGGGCGCGGCGCCGAAGATGCGGGCGCCATGCTCGCCGCGGCGCCGGGCTGCGGCGGGCTCGTTCCAGTCGTCCGGCTCATCCAGCGCAGCGACGGCGCGTGCCGCCTGATCGATCAAGGCGATCTGCCCGGGAAACGTGTCGCGGAAGGTGCCGGAGATGCGCACGGTCACGTCGAGGCGCGGATAGGCAAGCTTCGGCTGTGGGATAATGCTGAAACCGGTGACGCGGGTCGAGGCCGAGTCCCAGAGCGGCTCGACGCCCATCAGCGCCAGCGCATGGGCGATGTCCTCCCCGCCGGAGCGCAGGGTGGGCGAGGCCCACAGGTCCATCACAATCCGGCGCGGGTAGTCACCATGGTCCTGCAAGTGGCGCGAGACCACCGCCAGCGCCGCGAGCTGGCCGAGACGGGTGGCGGCGCGGGTCGGGATTGCGCGCGGATCGAGCGTCGAGAGGTTCCGCCCCGTCGGCAGAACGTCGGGCCGGCCGCGATGGGGTGAACCTGCGGGGCCGGGCGCGACGAAGCGGCCGTCGAGCGCCGCTAGCAGGCTCTCGCGTTCGTTGCGGGCGGAGGCCGGATCGATTTCCGACTGCCCGAAAATGTGCAGACCGTCGCGGAAGGGTAATTCGGCGATATCGCAGAGATGGGCGTCGAGCCGCGTCAGCGCTTCGCTCATCTCGGTATCGGCTGCGACGCCGCAGGAGGCGGCGAGCCCGCTCGCCTCGGCCCGTGCCCGGATTTCGCCGGCGACGATATCGGCGCGGCGCGGATCAAGCACCTGAGCCTGCGAGAATTCCTCGACGAGATCGCGCAGCAGGGCGGTTTCGCCGGCCGCTTCCATCTCGGTCAGAGGCGGCGGCAGATGGCCGAGCGTCACGGCCGAGAGCCGCCTTTTGGCCGGCGCGGCTTCGCCCGGATCATCGACGACATAGGGGTAGATCACCGGCAGCCCGTCGACGGCGAGCCGCGGCCAGCAGCCGGCCGAGAGCGCCACAGCCTTGCCCGGCAGCCATTCCATGGTGCCATGCGTGCCGAGATGGATTAGCGCATCAACGGCCTCGGCTTCGCGCAACGCGAGATAGAAGGCGAGATAAGCATGGCCGGGCGGCGCGTCGGGATCGTGATAGCGCGCCTTGCGGTCTGGCGTGGCGTCGCGCGCCGGCTGCAGGGCGACGGTGAGATGGCCATGGCGCACGGCGCGGAAATGGAAGGCGCCATTGCGGCAGGCGGGGTCCGCTTCCGGCGTTCCGTGGCTGGCTACAAGGGTTTCGCTGGCGGCGGCGGGGATCCTATCGAGCCAGTTGCGATAGGCAGCGAGTGGGATGCTGAGGCCGACCGGACCAGTCGTCAGCGCAGCCATGAGAGCCTGACCTTCGGGCCGAGCTTCACCAACCTCATACGCCGCTTCCGCCAGCAATTCCCGGATCGCCGTCACGCTCGCCGGCGTGTCGAGCCCGACGGCGAAACCGGCGCGACCGCCGCGTGCGGGATAATCCGACATCACCAGCGCGAGCCGTCGCTCTGTCGCAGGCTTTCGCGTCAGCGCGATCCAGCCCGCGGCCAGATCGGCGAGTGCAGCGACCCCCTCCTGGTCGGGGACCAGCCGGCGGATGGAGAATCCCGTTGCCGGGTCGGTTTCCTCAGCCTTGAAGGCGACCGGCATCGCGCCGATGCGTCCGTCGAATTCCGGCAGAGCCACCTGCATGGCGATATCTGCGGCCGATAATCCGCGCGGGGAGGCTTCCCAGGCCTCGCGCGGACTGCCGACCGGCACGGCTTGCAGGATCGGGCAATCGGCGCCGTCGAGCACGAAATCCGCGCCTTCGCGGGCAGAGAAGGCGGTTGTGGTGACGATCAAGGCCGGCTTGCGTGTCGCGATGAGGGCCGCGAGCTCCGCCGTGACGGCGGGATCTTTCAGACTGGTCAGCGCGAGTGGAAGCGGGGCGAGGCCGCGCGCGGTCAGGGCGGCGGCAATCGCCTCCCCCATGGCGGTGTCTCCAGCCGAAGCGCTGGAACGATAGAGCAGGACGGGAGCGAGCGGTCGCTCGATGGGCAGGGTAGCAAGTGCCTCGCGCCAGCCTAGCGCTGTGCCGCCGCTTCCGAGCGCGAAGAAGGATGGCAACGAGAGCGGCGCAAGATCAGCGCTGACGAATGCCGGAGCGAAATGGCATGCGATCCGCCCGAGCAGTCGCCGCATGTTCTCGGCGCCGCCGCCCGCCTGGAAATAGGCCAGCAGCTCGCCTGCGAATTCCACCGGCACTGTCGCATGCTCGCCCAACCGCGGATCGTTCCGCTCGTCGCCGGGTAGGATCGCCAGCGGAATGCCGCGTTCGCGACAGGCGTTCCCGAGCTGCTCGATGCCGTAGCGCCAGTAATCGAGCCCGCCGAGGCAGCGCACCAGCACGAAGCGGCACTGCACCACCGTCTTCTCGATCAGGAAATCGACGGAGAGCGGGTGCTTCAGGCGTCGGAGCGGCGCGAGCCGCACCGACAGCTTGCTGTGACCTGCCGCCACCGCCAGCG
>NZ_CAMFJF010000050.1 GCF_945956895.1 uncultured Allobosea sp.
GCGACGGACATTCGCCCCCCCGAAGGAAATCCAGCACCTCCTAGCGTGACTTTCTTTATTATTCGAAAATAACCGAAATGTAATTGGGACCATTCACCGGGTGGCTCGGTGTTTTCGACTTATGAAGAGACCTGAAAATTGCTGCATGGTTCATAGAGTCTTCTGGTTTTTTCTGCCGCGCCGCGGCGCCTCGGGCATGAGGCGCTCCGCGCTTGCCAGGATGTTGTCGGCGAGCGCGCGGGCGGCCTCCTGGCGCGATTGCCCGCCAATGACGACGAACTCGATCGTCCCGAGCGGAGGCAGCGCATCGCGCGGCTCGACCTCGGCGAGGCCCTGCGGGATCAGGCGGGCCGAATGCGCGGTGATGCCAAGCCCCGCTACCGTCGCCGCGCGCAGGCCCGCAAGGCTGCCGCTGGTACAGGCGACGCGCCAGGCCCGCCCTGCCCGCTCCAGCGTCTCGATGGCATGGACGCGCGTTATGCTCGGCGGCGGATAGAGCACGAGCGGCACGACCGGCTGCTCGGCCAGCCCCGCGCCCGGCCGGCCGGCCCAGACGAGGCGCTCCTGCCAGGCGACCTCGCCGCGCGCGTCGCCCTTGCGGCGCTTGGCGAAGATCATGTCGAGATCCCCGGCGTCATATTGCTCGTAGAGCAGGCCGCTCAGGCCCACCGTCAGCTCCAGGTCCACCGCATGGTGCTGCATCGCGAAGGCGGCCAGGATGTCCGGCAGCACCGTATAAGCGAAATCCTCGGAGACCCCGAGCCGAAGCCGCCCGCGCAGGGTCGAGCCCGCGAGATGGCGTTCGATCCGCTGGCCCGCTTCCAGCGCCTGCCGCGCGAAGGGCAGGATGGCGTCCCCGTCCGGCGTCGGCCGCACCTCGTGCGTGTCGCGCACCAGCAGGCGCCTTCCGAGCCGCTTCTCCAGCCGCGCGACATGCTGGCTGACGGAGGATTGGCGTAAGCCGAGCCGACGCGCCGCTTCGGTGAAGCTCAGCGTCTCGCAGACCTTCAGGAAGCTCTGCAGCAGGACGGGATCGAGCGGCTTCTGAGCTGAATCATTGATCATCATGATCCATGATAGCCGATATCGCTGCCAGTCGGGATCAAAATGAGCGTGGAAAGGATTACAAGGCGCAATCTCACCTGAAGGATCGCCAATGCTCCGCCGCACGCTTGCCCGCTTCGGGATCGACCCCTATCTGATCGCACTCATGGCGACGGTCGCGATCGCGGCCGTGTTCCCCGCCCATGGCGCCGGCGCGGAGATCGCGAGCGATGCCGTCTCGATCGCGGTCGCCCTGCTGTTCTTCCTTTATGGCGCAAGGCTCTCGCCGCAGGCCGTCTGGGAAGGCCTGCTGCACTGGCGCCTGCAATCGCTGGTCTTCGCCAGCACCTATGTGCTGTTCCCGCTGCTGGGGCTGCTGCTCACCCGCGTCTTCGGCAGCTTCCTGCCCTCCGAACTGATCGCAGGCCTGATCTTCGTCTGCATCCTGCCCTCGACCGTGCAGTCCTCGATCGCCTTCACCTCGATCGCGCGGGGCAATGTCGCAGCGGCCCTGTGCAGCGCCTCGGTTTCCAACCTGTTCGGCATGGTGCTGACGCCGCTGCTCGTGGTGCTGCTGCTCAACGCGAAGGGCGGCGGCTTCAGCACGCGTGCCGTCGAGAGCATCGCGTTGCAGCTCCTGTTGCCCTTCGTCATCGGGCAGTTGCTGCGCCGCTGGATCGGCCCCTTCCTGCAGCGCCACAAGTCGCCGATCTCGCTGGTCGATCGCGGCTCCATCCTGCTCGTCGTCTATGCCGCGTTCAGCGAGGGCATGGTCGCCGGCATCTGGTCACAGGTCACGCTTGCCGATCTCGGCCTCGTCATCGCCCTCGATGTCGTCCTGCTCGCCGCAGTGCTGGCGATCACCACCTTTGTCAGCCGCCGGCTCGGCTTCTCGAAGGAGGATGAGATCGCCATCGTCTTCTGCGGTTCGAAGAAGAGCATGGCGAGCGGCATCCCGATGGCGAACATCCTGTTCCCCGGCCAGGCGCTCGGCCTGATCGTGCTGCCGCTGATGCTGTTCCATCAGGCCCAGCTCTTCGCCTGCGCGATCCTGGCCCAGCGCTATGCGCGCCGGCCACCGCTGCAGAAGGCGGGAGCGCTCGCTGGGCCCGTGCCGGCTCCCGCGAAGGCCTGAGCCCCGTCGACCTGATTTTTGATCCCTGCGGGAACAGCGCAGGGCTCTTCGCGGTTGTCCTTCTGCGCGGCCAGGCCGGCGCCCTCTCAACCAGGATTCCCCGATCCGCATCGGGGAGCGATCATGGAGGCGAGACATGCAGCAGGACGACAAGACCCAGCACGAGATCCGGAAGATCGCCTATGCGCTCTGGATCAAGGACGGGCAGCCCGATGGTCGCGATCGCGAGCACTGGGAAGCCGCCAAGGAAATCTGGGCCTTCCGCAGCCACAACCACGTCCTCGACGATGCCGACGATCCTGCCGGAGCGACGAAGAAGCCTCGGCAGGCATCCGGCGCGGCCTGATCATCAAACCCGCGCGATCCGGCACCATGGGTCGCGGGAACGACGCTGATCTCAGGGACAGACATACCCGTTCGCGTCGGGCTGGCAGCGTGCGCCGGTCGGCAACACCAGCGCGCCGCGTTCGCGCTTCACATAGTCGCCGTTCGGCAGGGTGAAGCCGCCGGTATAGTCCGGCGTGACGCGCGTCCCGTCGGGCAGCGCGAGTTGCGCCCCGTCGCGGACGATGCGCTTGGCAGGGCCGGCCGCGCTCTGCTGGACAGGCTGGGGCCGGGATGAAACGCAGCCGGCGGCCAGAACGGCAACCAGGCTGGCGACAATCGAAATCCTGATCATGCGCCCATCTTTGCCCGCCGGGCAGGAGACCGCAACCCCATCGGCGAGCGGGGCCGGCCCTACGCCTTTCGCAAACCCCGTGGATCGGATGGTCCGAACCACAGGATCGCAGCCCCCAGAGCGGCGATCCACCAGCCCTGCCACGCTCCGTGACCGACAACGGAAATCGCGAAGGCCGCCGCGAACAGGGACAGGCGCGGCGCCATCTCCGATGTCGGCAGCCGCCGCAGCCTGAGCAGCAGAAGCAAGCCTGCCAGGGTGAGAAGACCTGCACCGGTCACGCCCGTCTCGGCCCAGGCCTGGAGCGGCATGTCGTGGGGATGGCCGACGGCGAGCAATTGCCGATGCTCCGGCGCGACCAGCTTGGCCAGGGGATGCAGCTGCATGGTGGCCGAAGTGCCGAACCCTGCCCCGAATAACGGGCTGGCCCGGACCAGCTCGCCGAAGCTTACCCAGATATCGATGCGCGCCTGCCCGGTCATCACCGCGAAGCGGTTGAGGATCTGGGACGGCAGCCAGTTCGTCGCGGCGATGCCGAGCATCGGGGCCATCGCCATCGTGACGACGAAGGCCGCGGCGACCGCAGCCATCGTCAAGCGCGGCAGACAGGCCGCCAGAAGCCAGCAGATCACGCAGACGGCAACGCCAAGGCGTGCCGAGGCGCTTTCCGATTTCAGGGCCAGGGCGGCAACAGCAAACGCCAGCACGACGGCGAGGAGACGGTCAGACCGACGCGCCTCCGGCAATCCCCATAAGCCATGGACGACCGGTACCGCCAGAACGAGCGCCGTGATCGCCGGGCGGTTGAAGACGAAGCTGGCCATCTTGCCGATGCCGAGCGCGGCCCGCTGCGACAGACCGGAAGCGAGTTCGACGATCGACAGCACACAGGCCAGGATGATCGCAAGCGCAAGCGCCCGCAGCCAGACCGGTCGCGGCCCGAACCGGCCGGACGCGGCAATGGCGAGCGCCAGGCCGGCAGGCAGCACAAGCTCTCCCCACATCTTGAGAGATGCGATCCGGTCATGGCTCCACAGGATCGAGACGAGCGCCCAGACCAGAAAGGCGGTGAGGCTCAAGCCGAGCGGCGTCCCCAGCAGGCCGCGCAAGCGCGCGGGCATGTCTCCCGCGCGAGGTGTCATCGCCGCGGCAATGACGAAGGCTGCCGCAGCGACCCCGAGCATCAGCGGAGCCGACCGGTTCGCGAGCCACATCGCCAGCGGCAAAAGCACGAGGACCACATGACCAGTGGTCGACAGCCAAAGGGCCGCCCCCGCACGCGGCGCGGCTTCGGCACGGTCGGGGCGAGAGATCTGGCTCATGGAGCTTGGCTCTATGCGATCACCCCGGCTTTCGCCAGAGATTCGCGAAACGGACTGCGAGGCGTTGGCTGCTGCCCCTGCCCCCGGTCGCTCAATCTTACGGAATCGGAACGCACGCGCCGAGCCGAACCATCATGCCGGCCGGACATGCCTTCGCGCCGCTCGGCTGCTGGATCGGCCGCACGGACTCGCAGCAGGCGCCCCGCACGACATAGCCGCTCGGGCAGCCGCCGGACATCTCCATCCGGTCCTTGCCGTCCCGCGTCGGACGGCACGAGCCCGCGGCGAGCGCGCTCCCGGCGGCGCCCAGGGCGGCAACCGCAACCAGCGCGGCGATGGCGGCATATCTTGCCATGGTCGGTGACCTCCGGTTGCGATGGCCCGTCCAGAATCGGGGGACGCCGATCCGTTCGTCGCCATATCGTTTCAGGCTTGGCATCCGGCGCCGTCAAGTGCCGGGAGCCGCGAGCAGGCCACTTCCGGCAAGGCCCGCCCACGCCCCCCGTGCGGGCTGGACGGCTCGCAAAATGCAGTCCCGGCAGTCCAAACCTGCGATGGTTGGCTAACAGCCATCGGTCCTCGCCGTGCCAGATTTCAGCTTGTACAGGCAGAATTGGTTCTATATTGGTCTATATAACGATACACATAGGGCGCGGCAGGCGGGGAGCATCCTGAACGGTGCAAAGCGAGGAATTCGTTTCAGTGGCGATCGACCGCCCCGCAGCGACGACCCGCGCGGCCGGACCGGTTTGGCGCGTGATCTCGCAGGCCAGCGAGAAGGGCAGCGCCGCCTATAACGAGGATATCGCCGGTGCGGCCGGTTCCTGCGCCTGGATCATCGACGGCTCGGCCTTCTTCACCGGCGCGGCCCGGACCACCGAGGAATCGGAGGGAGCTTGGCTCGTCCGGCGGATCGACGCGATCCTGCGCGCGAACCCTCCTGAGGATCTGACCTTCCCGGCCTGGGTCGAAGGGCTCGAACGGCAGTTGCAGCAGGACTATGCGGCGCTGGGCAAAGGGCATCCGGAGCGCGAGGCGGGCGAAGGACCTTCCGCCGTGCTCGGACTCATCCGGCTCATCGGCGACGGACAGACCTGCCGCGTCGAAGCGGCAGTGATCGGCGACGTCTCGGTCCTGATCCAGGACGGCGACCGGGTCGAGCGCTGGACCGATCCCTCCAGCAGCCCTTTCGAGGCACAGACCATCGCGGCGGCAACCGCCGACGGACATCTTCCCGGCGAGGTGATCTCGCCGAAAGCTCTGGCGCAGATCCTGCGCAACCGGCGCTCGCTCAATCGGCCGGGCGGCTACTGGGCAATCAATCCGGGCCTGAGCTGGACAGCCGGCCTGCGCCTGTTTTCGGGAAACATTTCGCCCGGAGCGACCATCCTGCTGGCGTCCGACGGCTTCATGCGGCTCGTCGATGTCATCGCGCATCACGACGACCGCGGATTGATGGATGCGGTGAAGCGCATGGGGGCGGATGGCGCCATCGCCGAACTGCGCCAGCTGGAAAGCGCGGATCCGGAAGCGGAGCGCTACAGGCGCGTCAAGATCCATGACGATGCGACCGTTCTGGTCGTGTCGCCGGAGTTGCCCGGCAACGCGATCGGAAAGTCGTCATAAGGCGACCAGAACAACGAGGGAGAGTGAAGATGTTGGCCGGAATCCAGACCAAATCCATCGTCAGGCGCACGCTTGGCAAGCTGGCGCTGACGCTGTTCGCCGCCGCGACCGCATTCGCAGCGCCGGCAAAGGCGGAAGACCTCACCCTGTGGAGCTGGCGCCAGGAAGACAAGGCGGCCTATGCCAAGTTCATCGCCGCCTTCCGCAAGCAGCATCCCGATATCAACGTGAAGTTCGAGGCCTTCGAGGCGGCGAACTACAACACCGTGCTGTCGACCGCACTTGCCGGCGGTACGGGGCCGGACATCGTCCAGGTGCGCGCCTATGGCACGCTCGGCGTCGGCAAGCCGGATTATCTCGTGCCGCTCGACAAGGCGATGATCCCGGAATTCGCGAACTTCCCGGATTCGGCGATCGCGGCCGAGACGATGCGGGCTGACGGCAAGCTCTATGCGGTGCCGCTCGCCTCGCAGACCATGCTGATCATCTACAACAAGGAATTGTTCGAGAAGGCCGGCGTCACGCCGCCGAACACCTGGGACGAGCTCGTCAGCGTCTCCAAGACGCTGAAGGAGAAGGGCATCAATCCCTTCGGCAACGGCACGGCGACGGCCTGGCAGAACGAGACCATCGTCGGCGCCCTGCTCTCCTCGCAGATCGGCAAGCAGTTCGAGCAGGATGTGCTCGCCGGCAAGGCCGATTTCACCGATGCCCGCTTCGTCAGCGCTCTGACCAAGCTCAACGAGATCAAGGATTATTTCGCGCCGAACTTCTCGGGTGTCGACTATGCCGCCTCGCAGCAGCTCTTCGCCGCCGGCCGGGCCGCGATGTTCGCGGGCGGCTCCTTCGAGATCGCCAATTTCCTGCGCCAGAACCCGAAGCTGAAGCTCGGCCTCTTCCCCTCGCCCGTCGCCAAGGCCGGGGATCCGCGGCTGGTCGCGCTCTATTATGACGGCGGCTTCGCCATCAATGCGGCCTCGAAGAACAAGGACGCGGCGCTGAAGTTCCTGCGCTTCATCGGCACGTCCGAATTCGGCACGGCCTTCTCGAACGACCTGCAGAACATCTCGCCGATCAAGGGCGTGGCCTTCGAGAACCCGCTGCTCAAGGAGGTTGCGACGCTGAACCAGAGCGCGATGTCCTACATCATGCTGGTCAATTTCCGCTATCAGGAGCCGACCGGCTCGGTGCTGCTGCAATCGGGCGTGCAGAAGATGCTTGCCGGCAAGGCGACCCCGGCCGAGATCGGCGCCGAGATCACGAAGGGCATGGCGACCTACTACGCGCCCTTCAAGAAGTGATCCCGGCGCACTGATTTTACACAGAACCCCGCCGTCATCCCGGACAAGTGGCGAAGCCGCGCCGATCCGGGATCCATCGTAGAGCGCAGAGCCTTGTGATGGATCCTGGGTCAGGCCCGGGATGACGGCGCGTTTCCGCCGCCAATCAACCGCCGCTCGCCTCCCCGGCGCATCCCAAGGGCCAGAGCCGATGCAGACGGACTACAAGAACCGCGAGAGGCGCAAGCGCGCGGCCTGGATCGCCTTCCTGATCGTGCCGCCGCTCGCGATGATGCTGACCTTCGTGGTCTGGCCGCTGCTGTCAGCCCTGAGCGCGGCCTTCTATCGCTGGGACGGCATGGCTCAGGGCGAGTTCATCGGCCTCAAGAACTTCGCCGACGTGCTGTTCGGCGATCATTTCGCGGCCCTGACCTGGCGCGCCTTCCGCCATAACCTCTTCGTCTTCTTCGCGCTGTTCGTGGTGCAGAACAGCGTCGGCTTCCTGCTCGCCTGGTTCATCTATCGCGAGCCGTTCGGCTTCCGCTTCCACCGCATCGCGATCTTCATGCCGGTGATCCTGTCGACCGTGCTGGTCGGCTTCCTGTGGAAGTTGTTCCTCGATCCGAATTTCGGGTTGATCAATCAGTTCCTCGACATGGTCGGGCTAGGCCAACTGCGCCAGCCCTGGCTCGGCCAGGAGACCACGGCGCTGCCGGCGCTCGTCCTCGCCAATGCCTGGCATTGGGTCGGTTTTCCGGCGCTGGTCTATCTCGCCGGCATGCAGCGCATCCCCCGCGAGATCCTCGAGGCCGCCAAGCTCGACGGCTGCAATGGCTGGCAGATGCTGACCCGCGTGGTCTGGCCGCTGGTCACACCCTCGACCACGATCACGCTGACGCTGCTCTTCATCGGCGCCTTCAACTGGTTCGAACTGCCCTATATCATGGCGGGTCTCGACGGCTCGCCCTATGGCTCGACCGACGTGCTCGGCCTGTATTTCTACCGCACCGCCTTCGGCAACCAGAGCGCCGGCCTGCAGGATTTCGGCCACGGCAACGCGCTGGCCGTGCTGATGTTCATGTTCATCGCGGTGGTTGCGACCGTCATCACCCAGTATCTGCGCCGGCGGGAGATCGCGCTGTGACCTCCCACGCCGCAACCAACGATCCGCTCTTCCCGCGCAGCAGCGCGGGGAGCCTGATCGCCGCCGCCCTGCTCATCGGCAACACCGTGCTGATGCTCTATCCGATCGTCATCATGGTCTTCTCGGCCTTCAAGACGACGGCCGAGATCTTCGACGCACCATTCTCCCTGCCGGACTTCACCTATGTCGAGAATTTCGCGCGGATCTGGGGCGAGACCAGCCTGCCCGGCTATTTCGTCAATTCCGTCATCATCACCGGAACCTCGATCCTGCTGACGCTGGTCCTCGGCACGATGGGCGCCTATGGCCTGGCGCGCTACAGCTTCCCCGGCAATTCGGCGATCTTCATGTTCTTCCTGGCCGGGCTGATGCTGCCGCTCAAGCTCGCGGTGATCCCGCTCTTCCTGCAGATGCGTGATTTCGGATTGCTCGACACTCGGCTCGGCCTGATCCTGATCTACACGGCGATGGGTCTGCCCTCGACCATTTTCATCATGACCGGCTTCCTGCGCACCTTGCCGGTCGAGCTGGAGGAGGCCGCCCGCATCGACGGCGCCTCCGAGCCGCGCATCATGTTCTCGATCATGTTGCCGCTCTCGATCCCGCCGATGGTGATCGCCGCGATCCAGAACGCGGTGCCGACCTGGAACGACTTCTTCTTCCCGCTGGTCTTCATCCAGACCGATGCCCGCAAGACCCTGCCGCAGGGCCTCTCGGTGTTCATGGGTGAGTACACCACCGACTGGGGCATGCTCTTCGCCGGCCTCACCATTGCGGCGCTGCCGCTGACCCTCGTCTACATCCTGATGTCGCGCCAGTTCATCCGCGGCATGACCGCCGGAGCGGTGAAGTGACAGCAGAGCCCCTGATCCCCCGTCGCAGCCTCGCCGTCTCCTGCCAGGCGCGGGCCGACAATCCCCTGCACGGCCCCGCCTTCATGGCAGCGATGGCGCAGGCCGCCGAACAGGGCGGCGCGCTGGCGCTGCGCGCCAACGGTCCCACCGACATCGCCGCGATCCGCGCTGTCAGCCGCCTGCCGATCATCGGCATCCTCAAGCGCTGGGACGACCGCTTCCCGGTCTACATCACGCCGGACTTCGTCAGCGCCGCAGCGATCGCCGCGGCCGGCGCCGACATCATTGCGCTCGACGCGACGGACAGGCTGCGCGACGGCGAGCCGCTGGACCGGCTGATCGCGCGGATCCGCGACGAATTGGGCAAGCCGGTCTTCGCCGATTGCGCGACGCTGGAGGATGGCGTGCGCGCCGCCGCGCTGGGCGCGAGCTACATCGCGACGACGCTCTCCGGCTATACGCCCGAGACGGAAGCGCGAAAGGCGCTCGGCCCCGACATCGCCCTGATCGAGGCCCTCGCCAGGGCGGTTTCCGTACCGATCGTAGCCGAAGGGCGCTTCGAGCAACCGGAGCAACTCGAGACCGCCTTCGCCGCCGGCGCGCATGCGGTCGTGGTCGGCACGGCGATCACCAATCCCCGCGAGATCACCCGCCGCTTCGCCCACCATGCCGGCGCCTGACGACAGTCTCGGCCTCGGCATCGAGACCGGCGGCACCGGCTCGCGCTGGTGCCTGTCCGCCCCCTCGGGCGTGATTCTGGCGCGCGGCGAGATGGAGCCGATGACCGGCCATGTCTTCACGCAGGCAGAGCGCGACCGGGTTTCCGGTATCTTCACACGGCTGGCTTCCGAGCTTGCCGGCATCGGCAGGCCGTCAGCCATCATCGCGGGCGTCACCGGCCTCGGACCGGAGAGTGCCGTACGGGCTGTCTTCTGCGCAATTCTGGCCACAGCGTTCGGCTGCCCCGAGGAGAAAATCCTCGTGGTCGACGACATGTGGCTCGGTTACCGCGCCCGCTTCGCGCCGGGCGAAGGCATCATCGTCTATTCGGGCACAGGCTCGATCGGCTACCACCTCGCCGCCGACGGCGACATCATCCGCGCCGGCGGGCGCGGCGTGCTGATCGACGATGGCGGCTCCGCCACCTGGATCGCGGCCGAGGCCTTGCGCCGGCTGCTGCGCCGCGAGGACGAGGCGCCCGGCGCCGGCTGGGAAAGCGCCCTGGGTCATGCGCTCGCGCAGGCGCTCGGCGGAGCGTCATGGGATGCGGTGCGCACCCATGTCTATGGCGGCGACCGCGGCAGCCTCGGATTGCTCGCGCGGGCTGTCGCCACGGCGGGAGACGCTGGCGATACACTGGCCGCGGAAATCTTCACGCAAGCCGGCGAGGAACTGGCACGGCTCGCGCTGGCGTTGAGGGCGCGGGTGGGTTCCAGGCCCGTCGCCCTCTGTGGCCGCGCCGCGACATTGTCGCCCCTGATCGCGCAGCGCTTCCAGGCGCTCGTGACGCCGCCCGCCAGATTGGATGCGGCGCAAGTCGACGTGCCCGCCTGTGCGGCAGGCCTCGCCTGCGAGTTGGCACGATCTGACGAGAACCGGCGTTGAAAGCGTCCTGATTGTTCTCGGAACCACTCCGTCATCCCGGGCTTGACCCGGGATCCATCGGAGAGCTCCGGAGCTCTACGATGGATCCCGGATCGGCGCTGCTGCGCAGCTTGTCCGGGATGACGGCGTAGTTATGCGGGTGATCAGGAGCGAGAAAGGACAAGTATGGCGACCGTCTATTTCGTCACTCATCCGGAAGTGGTCGTCGACCCGCTGGTTCCCGTTCCGGACTGGGGCCTCTCCGCCATCGGCTGGAAGCGCATCGAAGCCTTCTGCCAGCGGCCGGAGCTGGCTGATGTGACCGACGTCTTCACCAGCGACGAGCGCAAGGCGATGGATTGCGCCGAGGCTTTACAGCGCGCTTGGGGTCTGCCCTTCACCACGCGCGAAGACCTGCGCGAGAACGACCGCTCGGCCACCGGCTATGTCGCGCCGCCGCGCTTCTGGGAGATCGTCGACCAGTTCTTCGGGCAGCCGGATACGAGCATCCTCGGCTGGGAGACGGCGCGAGCAGCGCAGGCGCGGATCAAGGTCGGCGTCGCTGCCTGCATTGCGGCCCGACGCGGCACGGGGGATCTCATGATCTTCGCCCATGGCGGCGTCGGCACATTGCTGCTGAGCGATCTCCGCGGCGAGCCGATCTCGCGCAAACACGGCCAACCCATCGCCGGAGGAGGCTGCTATTTCGCCTTCGATATGGCGGGCCGGGCGCTGCACCACGGCTGGCGCGACATCGTCCCCGAGGGGGCCGGCGCCGGGTCTTAGAGCCTGCTTTATTTTCGTGGAAACAACTCGTCATCCCGGACAAGCCGCGATAGCGGCGCCGATCCGGGATCCATCGGAGGGCGCGGCGCTCTACGATGGATTCCGGGTCGAGCCCGGAATGACGAAGTGTTTCCGCGGGAAATCAGCACGCTCTAACCCCGTGGCCGCACCAGCGAGAGCGCCCCGGCGATCGCGTCGCTCTTCACATGGCTTAGCCGCCGCCTGACATCCGGCGCGAGCCAGGCTTCCATCGCCGAGGACAGGCCACCGATCAGCGCGACACGCGGCACGGCGCGCTCGAACAATGTGCGCACCATCGCGTCGATCATCGCGGCGGCGTTCTGCATGATCATGCGAGCATGGGAATCGCCGAGATCGGCATGGCGCAGCACCAGCGGCGCCAGCGTCGCGTAGTCGGTGGCATGGGCCTTGTCCATCCAGGCGACGACCTCGAACGGATCGGCCTGGAAGCGCGCCAGCACGTCCTGCGTGAAGCGCGTCGCCGGCTCGCGCCCGTCATGGGCGCGCAGCGAGACGCGGATGGCTGCGAGGCCGAGATCGGCGCCGCTACCCTCGTCGCCGATCGGAAAGCCGTAGCCACCGATCCGCAATTCCTCGCCATTCACGCGCGCAAGCCCGATCGAGCCCGTGCCGATGATGACGATGCCGCCATCCTCGCCGTCATGCGCGCCAAGGCAGGCGGCGAGCCCGTCGCTCTCGAACACGGTCTGTGCAAAGGGCGAGGCCCACGCGGCAAGGTCCTCGCGGATACCCTTGCGCCCGATGCCGGCGAGGCAGATGCCGGCCCGAACCCGCGCGAAATCGGTTTCGGTCAGTCCGGCCTCGGCGATGGCGCCGCGCGCCGCCTGCATCACGGACGCGAGCGAGGCTTCGAGCCCGAGCCGGAGCGAGGCCGGGCCGGCGATGCCGGAGCCCAGCACCTCGCCCGCCGCGGTTTCGAGACGGCAGCGGCAGCCGGTGCCGCCGCCATCGACGCCGAGGTAGAGATCCGCCGGCGCGTTCATGCCGGGACCCGCTCGATATCGGCGCCGCAGCGCTTGAGCTTGCGGTCGAGCGCCTCATAGCCGCGGTCGAGATGGTAGATGCGGCTGACCACGGTCTCGCCCTCGGCGACGAGCCCGGCCAGCACGAGGCTGACCGAAGCGCGCAGGTCGGTCGCCATTACCGGCGCCGCCTTCAGGCTGGCGACGCCGCGCACGGTCGCGCTGGTGCCCTTCAGCGTGATGTCGGCGCCGAGCCGGACCAGTTCCGGCACATGCATGAAGCGGTTCTCGAACACCGTCTCGCGGATCAGAGAGGTGCCGTCCGCTACGCTCATCAACGCCATGAACTGTGCCTGCAGATCGGTCGAGAAACCGGGATAGGCCTGGGTCATGATGTCGATGCCAGTGAGCCGGCCCGGGCGCGTCACCATCAGGCCGCGATCGCTCGGCCAGAGCCTGACGCCGGCCGCCTCAAGCGCCTCACCGACCGCCGCGAGATGTTCGAGCCGCGCGCCGACCAGTTCGAGTTCGCCGCCAGTGATCGCAGCGGCGACCGCATAGGTGCCGGCCTCGATCCGGTCGGCGACGATCTCATGGGTCGCGGGCGACAGGCTCTGCGCGCCCTGGACCAGCAGGCGATGGCTGCCGATGCCCTCGATCCTCACGCCCATCGCAGTCAGGCAGCGCGCGAGGTCGAGCACCTCCGGCTCCTTGGCGGCGTTGACGATCTCGGTTTCGCCCTTGGCGAGGCTCGCCGCCAACAGCGCCGTCTCGGTCGCCCCGACCGAGGAGAAGGGGAAGACGATCCGCGCGCCGCTCAGGCCGCGTGGCGCCTTGGCCTCGATATAGCCGCCGGCCACATTGATCTCGGCGCCGAGCGCTTCGAGCGCCTTGAGATGGAGGTCGACCGGCCGCGCCCCGATGGCGCAGCCGCCCGGCAACGAGACGCGCGCCTGCCCGAACCGCGCCACCAGTGGCCCAAGCACCAGGATGGTCGCACGCATCTTGCGGACGATGTCGTAGCTTGCCTCGCGCGGCCCGGCCTGGGCCGCGTCCAGCGTCAGCGCATCGGCGCCCTTTCCCGAGAACACGACGCCATAGCCTTCGAGCAAAGCCTGCATCGTCTTGACGTCGACGACATCGGGCAGGTTGCGCAGCGTCAATGGCTTGTCCGAGAGCAGGGCCGCGGCGAAGGCCGGCAGGGCCGCGTTCTTCGCGCCACGGATATCGACCGTGCCGGACAGCCTCTGGCCGCCGCGGATCAGGAGTTTGTCCATCAGCGGGTTTCCTTTGACCGACGCGAGCCCTCATCCTGAGGAGCGATCGCAGATCGCGTCTCGAAGGATGTTCCAGCGCGTACTGGAGCATCCTTCGAGACGGCCCTGCGGGCCTCCTCAGGATGAGGGCTGGTGTGCTGTTGGCGTGTCATCGGCTTCTCATAGCGCAGGAAGCGGTGCAGCGCGCCGGCGAACTCCCGCTCGTAATCACGCGTGACCTGCCAGCCGGCGCGTTCATAGAAGCGCCGCGCGCCCTGATTGGCGGCGAAGACTTCGAGCGATCGGGCGCCATGGGCCTCAGCATAGGCGAGCAATGCAGCACCGTGGCCAAGGCCCGTCTCGCTCGCGAAGAGCATGGCGATGTGCCCGTCCTTGACCAGCAGCACGCCGCGCACGCCGTCCGCGTCGAGAATGGTCAATTCCGCCAGCTCGCGGGCAAAGCGCGCTTCGAAATGCGCTCTGTCGAACCCGAGCGCAGCATCGCCGATGATCGGGTGGAAATGCGTGGCGTAGGCCCGCGCCATCAGTGCGGCAGCAGGCACGATATCGGCCTGGACCGCCCTGCGGATGATCACGACTGGCCCCGGAGCCGCGGATCGAGTTCGTCGCGCAGGGCGTCGCCGAGCAGGTTGAAGCCAAGCGAGAGCAGGAGGATGCCGAGCCCGGCGAAGATCGCGTTCCAGGGCGAGAGCAGCACGAAATTGCGCCCTTCCGCCAGCATCAGGCCGAGCGAAGGCGTCGGCGGCTGGGTGCCGAGCCCGAGGAAGGAGAGCGAGGCCTCGACCAGGATCGCGGCCGAGAGCAGGAGCGAGCTCTGCACCAGGATGACCGAGGCGAGGTTGGGCAGGATATGGCGCAGCATGATCCTGAGATCCGTCGCGCCGATCGAGCGGATGCCGGCGACGAAATCGCTCTCGACCAGCACCATGGCCGGCCCGCGGATCAGGCGCGCGAAGATCGGCACATAGACCACGGCGATGGCGATCGCAGCGCTCTCCGTGCGCGGACCGAGCATGGCGATGATGCCGATCGCCAGCAGCATCACCGGGAAGGCGAAGAGGATGTCCATCGCCCGCATGATGATGCGGTCCCACCAGCCGCGATAGAAGGCGGCGAGCAGGCCGAGGCTGCCGCCGATCACGAGCGCGAGCCCGACCGCGATGCCGCAGGCGATCAGCGCCGTGCGATAGCCGTAGAGGATGCGCGACAGGATATCGCGGCCGAGGTGGTCGGTGCCGAGCCAATGCGCGACGCTCGGTCCTCTCATGCGTGCGACGATGTCCTGCGCCAGCGGGTCATAGGGCGCGATCAGCGGCGCAGCGAGCGCGAGCACGATCTGCAGGACGACGAAGATGCCGGCGACGACGGCGATGCGGCGGCTCTGGCTCATGACGCGGTCCTGAGCCTGGGGTCGATCAGCGCATAGGCGAAATCGACGAGCGCGTTGACCAGCACGAAGCCGACGGTGACGACGAGGATCGTGGCTTGGACCAGCGGATAGTTGCGCTCGGCGATGGCGCCGAGGATCAGGCGGCCGAGGCCGGGGATCGAGAAGACCTGCTCGACCACGATCGCACCGCCGAGCAGATAGCCGGTCATGATGCCGACGCTGGTCACGAAGGGGATCAGCGCGTTGCGCAGGGCATGCCGGTAGAGCACGGCCCGCTCGCCCAGCCCCTTGGCGCGGGCGGTGCGGATATAGTCCTGGCCGAGCGCATCGAGCATCGCGGTGCGCACCAGCCGCGAGAGATTGGCGAGGATCGGCAGCGCCAGCGCGATCGCGGGCAGCAGCAGACGCTGGAGATTGCCGAGCGGGTCCTCGCTGAACGGCACATAGCCGAGCGAGGCGAAGCTCGGCGCCAGCGTCGCAACCGCGATCAGCATGACGATGCCGAGCCAGAAAGAGGGTATGGTGAGCCCGGCGATGGCGCCGACGCGCAGCACGAGATCGGCCCGCCCTCCCCGCCAATGCGCCATCAGGCAGCCGACCGGGATCGCAAGCCCCGCGCCCAGCACGAGCGAGAACAGAGTGAGTTGGAGCGTCGGCCAGATCTGGGCGGCGATCTCCTGCATCACCGGCCGGCCGGTCCAGATCGAGGTGCCGAAATCGCCCCGCAGGACATGACTGAGCCAGACCCAGTATTGCTCCAGCAAGGGCCGGTCGAGCCCGAGCGCGCCGCGCATCGCGGCGACGCGTTCGGGCGTCACCTCGGTATTGGCGCCGAGCATGATCGCCACCGCGTCGCCCGGGATCAGCCGGATCATCAGGAAGACGATCACGGAAATCCCGAACAGCACGATCACGAGGTCGAGGCTGCGCTGCAGCAGGTGACGGAGCATGCCTCGACCTAGAGGCTGCTATGGGCTGTGGAAGCGATTTGACGCGAGCGATTTTGCGCGAATGCAAGGAGTTCAAGGACGCAAGCCTTCCGGCTTGCTACGAAGAACGACACGGCAGTCGCGCAAAAGCGCCGCGCCCTTCGGGTGAGGTGAAAACGCTGGAGCTGCAGCGTCGCACCGCTTGCCGATACGGACGTATCGGCCGCGCGATGCTCCTCCCATCTCCAGCGTTTTGACCTCATCAAATCGTTTCCACAGCCCATAGCAGCCTCTTTGCTCCAATCAGCGCAGGCTGGCGCGGCCGAGCGAGACCAGCGAGCGGTTGGCGTAGATGTCGTAGCCCTGCAGGTTGCTGCGCACCGCGCTGAACAGCGTGGGATAGGCGATATGCGCCGCCGGCCCCGTGCAGCCGAGGATCTTCTGCGCGTCGCGATAAGCGGCCTGGCGCGCCGGCTTGTCCAGCGTCGAGCGCCCCTTGTCGAGCAGCATGTCGAGCTCGGGGTTGCTGTACTTGAAGACATTGGTCGAGCCGCCGGTGCGGAAGGCGCGATAGAAATAATCGTCCGGCTCGATGCTGCCGGCATTGGTAGAGGCGAAGAGGTCGAAATTCGAGTTGCGCCAGTCCTGCACGAACTGGCCGAGTTCGGGGTTCTTCAGCTCCACCTTGAAGCCGGCCTTGCCGAGCTGCTGCTGCACCACCTGCGCGATGTCGCGGATGTCCTGCCGCGGCAGCACGGTCATGCTCACCGCGATCGGCGTCGCGACGCCGGCCTCCTTGAGCAGTGCCTGGGCCTTGGCCGGGTCATAGGCGTAGCAGGGCAGGTCCTTCACATCGACAGCCCAGTCCTTCAGCACGGCCGGGAGCGGGGCCGCCGGCGCGCCGCTGCCGAACAGCGCCGCGTCGATGATCTCCTTGCGGTTCAGCGCATAGTTCAGGGCTTCGCGCACCTTCGCATTGTCGAAGGGGGGCTTCGACGTGTTCATGCCGATCAGCGTGTAGGCGAGCTCCGTCGTCTCCTGCATCGCGACATTCGGTTTGCCCTTGAGCTGGAGCGCGGTCGCCGCATCGATATGCGGCAGCAGCGCGAACTGGCCATTGCCGATGCCGACCTGACGGGTCGCGGCTTCCGGCACGAAGTTGAACTTCACCCCCGCGAGCTTGACCTCGGCGGCGTTCCAGTAGCCGGCATGCTTGGCGAGGCGGATGAAGCCGTTCGGCTGCCATTCCTCGAATTTGAACGGGCCGGTGCCGACAGGCGCGCGCTGCAATGCGTCCTTGTTACCCTCGAGTCCGCGCGGCACGATGGCGATGCCGGTGAGCGAGGCCAGCAGCGGCGCCGAGGGCTCCTTGAGCTTCAGTTCCAGCGTGGTCGCATCGACGGCGGTCGCGCTTTCCATCGCGGAGAGGCGGCTGGCGAGCGGCGAACCGACATCCTTCGACAGCACGCGGCGCAGCGACGAGGCGACATCCTCCGCCTCCATCGGCTTGCCGTCATGGAAGGTGACGCCGGGGCGCAGCTTGAAGGTCACCGTCTTGCCGTCGGCCGAGGCAGTCCAGGACTGGGCGAGTCCCGGAATGATGTTGAGATTCTTGTCGAGCGCGGTGAGCCCCTCGTAGATCGGGCCGAGCACGATCTGGGACGAGGCGAAGGCGGTGACGATATGCGGATCGAGACCGGCGGGCGAAGCCTCGACGGCGACTTCGAGCACCTGGGCCGAAGCGGTGCCCGCGAGGAGCGCGAAGGCGGCCGCAGCAACGCTGCAACGCAGGGCGCGACGCAGCCCGGAACCCTGTTTCACGACACGAAGCATGACACCCCTCCTGTTTGTGATTGACGGCGCCTGTTCCGACGCTCGCATGAACCCGATCGCATATGGACCACTTACGGACCAATCTGGACAAGGCTTAGCCGATCGCCTAGAGCCGGTGCAAGCCTCGAAGCAGCGACTCCGGGGGTTTACAGGGGCGAAATGACGATGCGTGACCTGGACAAGCCCGTATTGACCGCGATCGGCGTGATCAGCGGCACTTCGATGGATGCGATCGACGTCTCGATCGTCGAGAGCGACGGGCGCGAGCGGCTGAGCTTCGGCGCCGGCGCGGGCTATCCCTATCCGCCCGAGACCCGCCGCCAGTTGCAGGCGCTGGTCGCCGAGGCCGAGCGCGCCGTCACCGAGCCGCTCGTGGAACTCGAAGCCGCCGTGACTGCCGCCCATCTCGATGCGATCAGGCGCTTCATGGCCGAACAGGGGATTAAGCCCGAAAGCGTCGATCTCGTCGGCCTGCACGGCCAGACCGTCTATCACCGCCCCGAGATCCGCTTCACCCGCCAGCTGATCGACGGCCCCGCCGTGGCGCAGGCGCTCGGCATCCCGACGGTCGACCGCTTCCGCCATGCCGATGTCGAGGCCGGCGGCGAAGGCGCGCCCTTCGCGCCGCTCTATCACCGCGCGCTCGCCCAGGGGCTGGAGCAGCCGGTGATGGTGCTGAACCTCGGCGGCGTCGGCAATGTCACCTATATCGACGGCGACGAGGTGATCGCCTTCGACACCGGCCCGGCCAGCGCGATCCTCGACGATTTCGTCCTGCGCCGCCTCGGCAAGACCTATGACGCCGACGGCGCATTGGCCGCGAGCGGCACGGTGCGCGAGGATCTCGTCGCCGAGTTCATGGTCAATCCCTATTTCGACCGGCCGGCGCCCAAGTCGCTGGACCGCAACGATTTCCACCGCCGCGCCCAGGTGGTCGAAGCGCTCTCCGATGCCGATGGCGCCGCGACGCTCGCGGCCTTCACGGTGGAGAGCGTGGTCGACGCACTCCGGCATGTGCCGAAGGCGCCGCAGCGCTGGCTCGTCACCGGTGGCGGGCGACTGAACGGCCATTTCATGCGCCGTCTGCACGAGCGTCTCGGCGTTCCCGTCGAGCCGGTCGAGGCGGCCGGCTGGGCCGGCGACGTCATCGAGGCGCAGACCTTCGGTTATCTTGCGATCCGCTCGGTGAAGGGCCTGGCCCTCAGCCTGCCCGGCACGACCGGCGTGCCGCACCCCCTGACCGGCGGGCGATTGAACCTGCCGGGCTAGACCTTACTTCATTTTCTCAGAACCAAGACGTCATCCCGGACAAGCGGCGAAGCCGCGCCGATCCGGGATCCATCATAGAGTTCCGGAGCCCTCCGATGGATCCCGGGGCAAGCCCGGAATGACGAAGTGGTTCCCCGTAAAATCGGCAGGCACTAACGCTTGAGCAGCCAGCAGGCGCCGATGATCAAGGCGGCGCCAATCATGGCCTGCGGCGTCGGCATCTCCGAAAAGAAGACGAGGCCGATCAGGATCGCCCAGATCAGCCCGGTATATTCGACCGCGACCAGGCGGCTCGCCTCGCCGCGCGCGAAGGCCAGCGCCAGCGCGATATGGCCGGCAAGACCCAACGCCCCGATCAGAATGAAGGCTGGCCAATCGGCTGACGCGACCGGCGCCCAGAACAGCACCGCCGGCAAGGCGAGGATGGCCGCGGGGATCGCCGACTGGAACAGCGCGATCGTCAGCGGCGGATCGCCCCGCTTTGCCCTCTGGCGCAGCAGCACGACGGAGAGCGCATAGGCCACGGCACAACCGAGTACGGCCGCGATACCGAGCGCCCGCTCCGGTGCGATCGCCCTGAGGCTGAAGCCGCCGGCCGTAACCATGACACCAGTGAAACCGAGCGCCAGCGCGAGATAAACCAGCGGCCTCGGCCGCTCGCCAAGCAGCGGGATGGCGATCAGCGCGACTAGCAGCGGCGCGATGAAGGAGATGATGAAGACCTCCGCCAGCGGCAGAACGGAAAGCCCGTAGAAGAAGCCAAGCGTCGACAGCGCGACCAGGACGCCGCGCAGCAGGTTGCCGGTGATGACGCCGCGATCCGGCAGCGGCGCGCGCAGCACGAGGAACAGCAGGCCGCCCATCGTCGCCGTCACGGCGAAGCGCAGGAAGGTGAGGTGCAAGGCGCTGTAGCGCGGCGAAAGCTCCTTCACGACACCGTCCATCGCCGTCAGCAGGGCGATGCCCACAAGGCCCAGCAGGAAGGGAGGGACGGCGGCTGTGAGGCGGACGGGAAGCGAAATCTGCGGTTCTGGCTGCGACATGGCTTCCCTGTCCGCTTCCGGCTTGCTACTGGGCTAAAGTGGACTTAATTTGGTCTGGTCACAAGAGGCAGTTCATGGCGACGGAAGATGTCAGCGCACGCTTTCAGGATCTCGATGCCTGGGGCGATCTCGATATCCTGAAAGCGCTCTACGAGGGCCAGCTCGCGGCGGTGGCCGCGATCGCGACCTCGCTGCCCTCCATCGCGGAGGCCGTCGCGGCCGCCGTGCCGCGGCTCGAGGCTGGCGGGCGCCTGATCTATGCCGGCGCCGGAACCTCCGGGCGTATCGGCGTCCAGGACGGCGCCGAGCTGACCCCGACCTTCGACTGGCCGGAAGAACGCCTCGGCTTCGCCATCGCCGGTGGCGACGAGGCGATCCTGCACGCGGTCGAGAATGCCGAGGATTCGGTCGATGACGGCACCGAGGCGATGCGCCGGGCGGAGATCGGCCCGAACGACGTCGTCATCGGCCTCGCCGCCAGCGGCCGCACGCCCTATACGCTCGCGGCGATCCATGAGGCCAAGACGCGCGGCGCGCTGACGCTCGGCGTCGCCAACAACCGCGGCTCGGCCCTGCTGCACGCTGCCGAGATCGGCATCCTGATCGAGACCGGCGAGGAAGTCGTCGCCGGCTCGACCCGGATGAAGGCCGGCACCGCCCAGAAGATCGTGCTCAACCTGTTCTCGACCCTGCTGATGATCCGGCTGGGCCGGGTCTATCGCGGGCTGATGGTCCATATGCGGGCGACCAACGCCAAGCTCAGGCATCGCGCGGCCGAGATGGTCGACATGATCACCGGCTGCGGCCTGGAGGCGGCGGCCCGGCATCTCGACCGCGCCCGTGGCGACGTGAAGCGGGCAGCCTTACTGGCCAGCGGCGCCGATATCGCCATCGCCGAGACCTTGCTCACCCGCCATCGCGGCAATCTGCGCCTCGCCCTCGTCGAGCTCGGCTCGGGGGCGACGGACAAGGCTCCGGCCGCATCCAGGGCGGCGCCGTGAGCGAGACCTCTCCCGGACGTGGCTCGCGGCGTCCGCGTGAGGCCGCCTCGGGAACCGCGCTCGAGGCAATGCCGGTCAAGCAGCAGGCGATCCTGCAGGCGCTGGCCGGCGACGACCCGACGCCGCGCTATCTCAGGCTCGCCGGCGCGCTGGCGCGGTTGATCGAGAGCGACGTCTTCCAGCCGGGCGACGCCGTGCCCTCGGAGCGCGATCTGGCGCAGCTCACCGGCTATGCCCGCGTCACCGTGCGCAACGCCATCGACGAGCTGATCCGTAGCGGCACGCTCTCGCGCCGGCATGGCTCGGGAACCTTCGTCGCCTCGCGCATCGAGCAGCCGCTCTCGGTGCTGGCGAGCTTCTCGACCGATATCGAGAATCGCGGCGGCCGGCCCGGCTCGGTCTGGCTGTCCCGGGAACTGGCGCGGCCGAAGCCGCAGGAATCGATGGCGCTCGGCCTCGGCCTCAGCGACAGCGTCGTGCGCCTGACCCGCGTCAGGACGGCCGATGGCGAACCTCTGGCGATCGAATGCGCGGTCGTGCCCGCGAGCATCCTGCCCTCGCCGGACCTGATCGAGATGTCGCTCTATGCCGCCCTCGCGCGGCAGGGCGCGGTGCCCGCTCATGGCGTGCAGCGCATTCATGCCGGCCTCGCCACCGCCGAAGAGGCCAAGCATCTTGGCGTGCCACCCGGCAGCGCCCTGCTCCGGATCGAGCGGCGGGCCTTCCTCGCCAACGGCAAGCCGGTCGAGTTCACGGTCTCCGCCTATCGCGGCGA
>NZ_CAMFJF010000051.1 GCF_945956895.1 uncultured Allobosea sp.
GGTCGGCATCAAGGTGAAGGTCAAGCCGGTCGAGACCTCGGCGCTCGGCGGCGTCATCGCGAAGGGCGACTTCCAGGCCTATATCTGGTCGAACACCTCGGGCCCCGACGCGCTGACCGCGCTGAAGTGCTTCCATTCGGCGACGCCGCGCTCCTCCTGCAACTACACCACCTTCAAGAGCCCGGCTTATGACAAGCTCCTCGACGAGGCCGCGGCCGAGAAGGAGGCCAGCAAGAAGCTCGAGCTGCTGAAGAAGGCCAATGCCATGCTGCAGGACGAGGCTCCGGTCTGGTTCTTCAACTACAACAAGGCGGTGCTGGCCTATCAGCCCTGGCTGCACGGCCTGCAGCCGAATGCGACCGAGCTCGCGCTCCAGCGCTACGAGGATCTCTGGGTCGACGCGACTTCGCCCGCGGCGAAGTAAGCGCCTCCGCGGAGGTTCCCGCCAGCTCAAGGATCTCCGTCATCCCGGACCGGTGCGGCCATGCCGTCCGTCCGGGGTGACGGGGACTTTGGAGCCTTGACCTGGGTCCGCCCTGCGGCGGCGATCAGGAGTTGATCATGCTGCCCTATGTCGTCCGCCGCCTGCTGCAGGCCGTCCCGATCCTGCTTGCGGTAGCCGGTCTCGTCTTCGTGATGTTCAGCGTCATTCCCGGCGATTTCGCCTCGACCCAGATGTCCGACGGCCGTTCGGTCGTCGATGCCGACCAGGTCGCGCGCATGAACAAGCAATTCGGCCTCGACGATCCCGTCCATGTGCGCTTTGCGAATTACGCAGTGAAGCTGGCTACGTTCGATCTGGGGACCTCGTTCCGCACGCGCCAGCCGGTGATCAATTCTCTGGCCGAGCGGCTCTGGCCCAGCCTTCAATTGGCCCTCGCCGCCATGGCGTTCGCCATCGCGTTGGGGATTCCGCTCGGCTTCCTGGCGGCGCTGAAGCCCGGCGGGTGGCTCGACATGCAGTCGATGTTCGTCGCCGTATCCGGCCTGTCCCTGCCGCAGTTCTGGCTCGGGCTGATGCTGATGTATGCCTTCGCGCTGGTTCTCGGCTGGTTCCCGAGCTTCGGCTATGGCGACGGCAATCCGCGCTACATCGTGCTGCCGGCGGTTGCGCTCGGCGTGGCACCGCTCGCGCTGCTCGCCCGGACGACGCGCGCTGCCGTGCTCGAGGTGATGAATGCCGACTTCGTCCGCACCGCCCGCGCCAAGGGCAATAGCGAGACTCGGGTGATGCGCTGGCATGTGGCGCGCAACGCGATGGTCATCGTGCTGACGACGCTGGGCCTGCAGTTCGGCTCGATCATGGGCGGCGCCGTGGTGATCGAGAAGCTTTTCGCCTGGCCGGGCATCGGCTCGCTCCTGGTCGACAGCGTGTCGCTGCGCGACATTCCCGTCGTCCAGGCCTGCATCCTGCTGCTCGTGCTTTTCTTCCTCGTCGTGAACATCATCGTGGACGTGCTCTGCGCTCTGATCGATCCGCGCATCAAATACACCTAGGGGCGGGGCACCGATGAAATTCCGGGCTAATCTGTGGATCGGCGGCGTGCTCTTCGCCGCCGTCGTCGTCGGCGGGACGCTGGCGCCCTGGCTGGCGCATACCGATCCCGTCATGGATGCCAACCTGATGAATGCCGAGGTTCAGCCCGGCGTCGAGTTCTGGTTCGGCACGGATGCGCAGGGCCGCGATATCTATAGCCGCGTGCTCTACGGCGCGCGCATCTCGCTGACGGTCGGCATCGTCTCGCAATTGATCAACACCGTGATCGGTGTCGCGCTGGGCATGTCGGCGGGCTATTTCGGCGGCTGGTGGGACGATTTCGTCAACGGCCTGACCAATCTCATGCTGTCGATCCCCTCGCTGGTCTTCGCGCTCGCCATCATGGCGATCCTCCAGCCGGGCCTGACCAGCCTGCTGATCGCGCTCGGCCTGACCAACTGGTCCTATACTTGCCGGCTGTCGCGGGCCGCGACGCTGTCGATCAAGCAGCAGGGCTATGTCGAGGCGGCGCGTTCCTTCGGCTCCAGCAACCTGCGCATCATGCTGCTGCAGATCCTGCCGAATATCGCCGGTCCGATCATCGTCATCGGCACGCTTGGCATGGGCGGCGCCGTGCTGGCGGAGGCGGCGCTCTCCTTCCTGGGTCTCGGCATCCGCCCGCCTTTCCCGAGCTGGGGCTCGATGCTCTCCGACGCGCGCGACCAGATCACCACGGCACCCTGGATCTCGGTCTTTCCAGGCCTCGCCATCTTCATGACCGTGCTCGGCCTCAACCTGCTGGGTGACGGCCTGCGTGACATCCTCGACCCGCATTCGCAGCTACGCAAAGCCTGACAGTAGAGCCCATGACCACCCAAGACCCGATCGATCCGCCGCTCGAAACGATCCGCTTCCACGGGCTGAAGGCGGGGCCGAAGCTCCTCGTCTTCGGCGCCGTCCACGGCAACGAGACCTGCGGACCGAACGCCATCGCCCGCGTGATCGAGGATTGCCGCGCCGGCCGGGTCGTGGTCCAGCGCGGCGAGGTCACTTTCCTGCCCGTGGCCAATCCCAAGGCCTATCGGCAGAACACGCGCGAGGGCGACCGCAACCTCAACCGCGACTTGCGCGAGCGGCCGCAGCCTGTCGACAACGAGGACCGGATCGGCAATCGCCTCTCCGCCATCCTGCGCCAGCACGACATGCTGCTCGACGTCCATTCCTTCACCGGCGAAGGTGTGCCTTTCGTCTTCTTCGGGCCGGACGACAATCGCGGCACGCTCGAACCCTTCCGCCATGGTGCGGCCGAGGCCGCCTTCGCCGCTTGCCTCGGCGTCGATTTGATGATCCATGGCTGGCTCGACATCTATGTTCGGCTGATCGCGGCGCGCGAGCGCCTGGGCCTGCCGCGGCTCGCCGTGACCGAGGGCTTTGGCACGACGGAATTCATGCGCTTCGCTGGCGGCTATGGCGTGACGCTCGAATGCGGGCGCCACGAGGACCCAGCCTCGGTCGATGTCGGCTACAAGGCGATCCGCAACGTGCTCGCCCGTCTCGGGCTGACCGACGAGCCGCCGCCGGCCCCCGAGAAGCGCGTCGTCGTCCATATGGACGACCTCGTCATCTGCGAGGCCGAGGGCGACCGTGTCGAGGGCACCTGGAAGACCGGCGACCGCGTCGCCAAGGGCACGCCGATCGCCCGCCGCGCCGACGGTGCGATCGTGACGATGCCGCGCGACGGCTTCATCATCTTCCCGAACCCCAAGGCCAAGCCCGGCGAGGGCATCTGCTATCTCGGGACGGAGAGCGCTCGCCGGTACTGAAGGCGGCTACTGCACGATGCCGCGCTTGCTCCCGAAGCCGGGGATATCGCAGCCGCAGCCGGAGCCATAGGGCAGCGGCGGCGTCGGGCAATCCCCCCGGCTGGTGACGCACATATTGCCGTAGCGCGGCCGGTAATACGGACGCTCATAGCCGTAGTCGCGGCGATAGTAGCGCCGTGGCGGCGGCGGGCGATCGTCATCCTCGTCGTCATAGGCCGGCGGGTTGCGATAGGGGTTCCCGTAATATTGGGCATGGGCCGGGATGGCGCCGAGCATGACGGCGCAAGCGAGAGCCGAGATCGTGAGCTGGCGACGCAGCATGGTCCTTCCTTTCGATATCCGTGCGGCGCGAGCCGGGCGGCGTTTCATGGTCTCCTAGAGAGGGCCCATGATGAACGGATGCTGAGGCGGCTTGGAGGCGCGGGAAAGGAGTTTCGAATCGGGCCGATCGATCCGGCGAAGGGCGGTATCGTCGACGGCAAGAAGATCGGCGTGGTCGCTCCCGTGAAGGCAGTCATCAGCAAAAACGGCATTGGCGGCAGCTTCGTTAGCGGTCGCAACGACCGCCGGCCCGGCCTTCATCTGCGATTTGGAACCGGGCCCGCCCTTCTTCGTTATCGCGACGGCAGCCATTGCGGAGACTGACTGCTAAAATGCCCGGGATCGGGCTGACGGGTTCTTAGAGCCTCGCGCGTACAGCCTGTGCCATGCATCTGCTGATGAGGCCCCGCAAACGCGCCGCGCAGCTGCCCGCGGATATCGAGATCGAGATCATCTCGCGTCTCTTCGCGGCCCTGCCACAGATCCTCTGCATCGCGGCCGGGCTCATCGTCGGCTCCGCCATCATGGCCGTTCAGACGGGTGAGACGATCTTCTGGTGGCTGACGGCAGCAGGCGTCGTGACGACGCTGCTGCGCGTCGCCAACATCGTCGGCTTCAAGCGGCGCGATCCCGCCCACAAGCTGACCCTCGCGGAGGCGCGGCGTTGGGAGGCGGGCTACGCCTATGCCGCCTTCGCCTTCACGCTCGTCATCGCCGCGCTGACCCTGGCTGCGGCGGCAGCCGACCATGCCGGCGGCTTCGTGCTCAGTCTCGGGCTGACCATGGCGCTGACGGCGGGATCCTATCTGCGCACCCTGCGCTACTGGATCTGCGCCGTGCTTTCGACCATCGCGATCGGCACGCTGGTCGTTGCCTTCCTGCTCTCCGGCGACCCGCTCTATCAGGCGCTCAGCGTCCTTCTGCTCGTCTACCTCTATTCGATCTACGAGAGTTCCGACTATATCATCGGCCAGTTCGAGGAGCTGCTGATGGTCCGGCGCGAGCTCGATTTCGCCGCGAGCCATGATCCCTTGACCGGCCTCCTGAACCGTCGTGGGCTCGACCGCGTTCTTGATGAGGCCGGCGAAAGCGGAGAGGCGCTCGGTCTGCTTCTGCTCGATCTCGATGGCTTCAAGCTGGTCAACGATCGTCACGGCCATCAGGCCGGCGACGACCTGCTCAAGCAGGTCGCGATGCGGTTGCGAGGCGTCGTCCGGCAGGGCGACATCGTGGCGCGTCTGGGCGGCGATGAGTTCGCGCTCGTCATCCACGGTGTCGAGGATGCGGCCGCGCTCTCCGAGGTTGCCGACCGGGCGGTGTCCGTCGTGATGGCGCCGTTCATGCTGATGGGGCAGTTCGTCACCGTCGGCGCGAGCGTTGGGATCTCCCGCAAGTCGGAGCGGGATTCCGCGCATTGGACGGCAGAGGTTCTGACCCGCGCAGCCGACCAGGCGCTCTATGGCGCCAAGCGCGCCGGCAAGGGGCGCAGCATGGTCGCGCACTGGGACGACGTCGCCTGACAACGCCGCGAGCTGAAGGTAGCTTGATCTCGGCGGATCATTCACCTACCGTCCGGCAGGTAGCTCGCCAGTGGCGCTGCGCAGACACGGGAGAAGGCGATGTCGTCAGGCGGAAAGCTTGTAGCGGAGGGCGCTCGCCGCTCGCCTTACTTCACCGAGGAGCATGAGGCGCTGCGCGATCAGGTCCGCCGCTTCGTCGAAACCGAGATCAAGCCTCATGCCTTGCAATGGGAGGAGGACGGCTTTGTCCCGCGCGCCGTGCTGCGCAAGATGGGCGAGCTCGGCTTCTTCGGCATCCGCTATCCCGCCGAGTACGGCGGCTCCGAGATGGATACGATGGCGACCGTCGTGCTGGCCGAGGAACTGGGCCGCTCGACCTTCTCCGGCGTCGCGATCACGGCGCTGGTCCATACCGACATGGCCTCGGTCCATATCGCCAATGCCGGCAGCCAGGCGCAGAAGGACAAGTACCTGCCCGACATCATCGCCGGCAAAAAGATTGTCGCGGTCGCGGTCACCGAGCCCGATGCCGGTTCGGACGTGAAGGGCATCCGCACCACTGCGCGGCGCGAGGGCGACCATTACGTCCTCAACGGCGCCAAGATGTTCATCACCAACGGCGTCCATGCCGATCTCTACTGCGTCGCCGCCAAGACGGATCCGCAGGGCAGGCCCTCGCAATCGGTCTCGATCTTCGTCGTCGAGAAGGGCACGCCGGGCTTCTCGGTCTCGCGCGCGCTCGACAAGCATGGCTGGCGCTCCTCGGACACCGCCGAGCTCTCCTTCGTCGATTGCAAGGTGCCGGCCGAGAACCTGCTCGGGCAGGAGGGTCGCGGCTTCTACGCGATCATGAGCAATTTCCAGAACGAGCGCACGGTGATCGGCGCCATGGCGATGGGAGAGGCCCAGGCCGCGATCGACCTGACGCTGGATTATGTGAAGACGCGAAAAGCCTTCGGCGCGCCGCTCTGGGAGAAGCAGGCGATCCGCCAGCGCCTGGCCGAACTTGCGGGCAAGGTCGAGGCCGGCCGCCAACTCGTCTACCACGCTGCCTGGCTCGACGCGCAGGGCTTCGACGCCACCCGCGAGGTCTCGATGGCCAAGGCCTATTGCGGCGAGCTGGTCAACGAAGTGATGTACGATTGCCTGCAGTTTCATGGCGGCATGGGCTACATGCGCGAGAGCGCGATCGAGCGCATGACCCGCGACGCCCGTGTCCAGGCCATCGGCGGCGGTGCGACCGAGGTCATGCTCGAAGAAGTCGCGAAGCGGCTGTGAGGAACGAGCGTCATCCCGCACGCGCTGCGGCATGTAGTGCTGTTGCGCAGATGCGGGACCGTTTTCCGGAGAAGGCGCCTTTTTCTGCACGCGGTCCCGTGTCTGCGCAGCGGCACTGCGCGCCGCAGCGCGCACGGGATGACACCCTATGAGTAATGCCCCAACCACCCGGCCGGCAGTGGAAGGCGGCTCGCGTCGCCTGATCCTCGACCACGCCGCGCGGCTGCTGCGCGGCGGCGGCTACCACCAGACCACCTTGCGCGAGATCGCCGAGGCCGTCGGCATCCGCAAGGCGAGCCTCTACTACCATTTCGGCTCGAAGGAGGAGATCGTCGAGGCGGTCGTCAATGACGGCGTGCGCTTCGTCCATGAGGCGGTCGTCGCGGCATTGGCCGCGGAGGAGGATGCTTCGCCGCGCGTGCGGCTGGAGGCGGCGATCCGGGCGCATCTCTCCGCCCTGCACGGCCATGGCGACTACACCTCGGCCAGCATCAAGGTGTTCACCTTCGGCGCGACGCCAGTGCCGGAGAGCGTACGCGCCGTGCGCCGTGCCTATGAGGATGTCTGGCGCCGCCTGATCGCTGAATGGCAGGAGGCAGGCGGCATGCCGGCCGGCAATTCGCCGGATGTGCTCAGGCTCTTCCTGCTCGGCGCGCTCAATGGCTCGACCGACTGGTACCGGCCGGAGCGTTACGCGATCGACGACCTGGCGCGCGAATTCGTGGCGCTTCTTTCTCAGCATTGAATTCGCTGCCCCGCCTCCCACGCAGGGGCGGGCGGCATCGTCATGGCTGACCGGCGCGGCCGCGGTTGCTAGCATCCTCTCCGCGGGGCTGATGGTCGCCTCGCGATCTGACGAGGATCCTTCGCCTGATGCGCGCCTTCTATCACCCCGACCAAGCCCTTCACGATCCCCAGCAATATATGCGCTTCGGCAAGGTCGTGGCTCCCAAGGACCTGCCGGAACGGACGGAGCGCCTGCTCGGCGCACTGAAGAAACATGGCATCACGCCGGAGCGGCCTGCGGCGCATGGCACGGACCCGGTCCTGGCGATCCATGACGCCGGTTTCGTCAAGTTCCTCGAAACCGCCTGGGCGCGCTGGCAGGACCTGCCGGCCGAGCGCGGTCCGGAAGTCTGGCCGAGCACCTTTCCCTATTGGAGCGGCCGCCCGGACGAGGATGTCCGCCCGCCCTGCCGTCCGACGGGCTTCATCGGCCAGCTCGGCTGGTATCTCGGCGATCTCTCGGTGCCGATCGGCGAGCATTGCTGGCATTCGACGCTGCGTTCGTCCGAGACGGCGGTCTCGGCGGCCGACGCGATCCTGGCCGGCGAGCGCGCCGTCTACTCGCTCTGCCGTCCGTCCGGCCACCATGCCCGCGCCGACCGCGCCACCGGCTTCTGCTATCTCAACAACACCGCGATCGCGGCCCAGCGCCTGCGCTCGAAATTCGGCAAGGTCGCGATCCTCGACGTCGACGCCCATCACGGCGACGGCACGCAGCAGATCTTCTACCGCCGCAACGACGTGCTGACGATCTCGGTCCATGCCGACCCGTCGAATTACTATCCGTTTTTCACCGGCTATGCGGATGAACGCGGCAACGGCCCGGGCGAGGGCTTCAACCTCAACCTGCCTTTGGTGCATGGTGCGGGTGGTGCGGCGATGGAAGCTGCGGTCGCCGAGGCCGGAAAGGCGATCCACGATTTCGGCGCCGAAGTCGTGGTGATCGCGCTCGGCTACGACGCCCACAAGGACGACCCGATCGGGGTGCTGAAACTGGAATCGAGCGATTTCGGCACGATCGGCCGGCAGGTGAAGGGTTTTGGCCTGCCGACGCTGGTGGTGCAGGAGGGCGGCTACGCGATCGACGCGATCGGCGACTGCCTCGACGCGTTCCTGGGCGAGTTCAAGTAGCGCCTGTCTTCGGGCGCTACCGCCTGTCATCCCGTGCGCGCTGCGGCATGCAATGCCGCTGCGCAGACACGGGACCGCGTGACGAGAAGGCGCCTTTTCCTGAAGGCGATCCCGCATCTGCGCAGCAGCACTTCGTGCCGCAGCGCGTGCGGGATGACGCCCTTTTTGCGATCCTCAGATCGCCGCCTCGATCAGGAACGGCCCCTTGCGGTTCAGCGCGGCCTTGAACAGGCTCGCGAACTCTTCCGCAGTCGTGGCCCGCGCGGCTTCGACGCCCATGCCCTTGGCCATCATCACCCAGTCCAGCGCCGGTTCGTCGATGTTGAGCATCAGCGTGGCGTTGCGGCCGAAATCGTTGACGCCGACCGCGCGCATCTCGCCATGCAGGATCTGGTAGGTCCGGTTGGCGAAGACGACGGTGACGATGTCGAGATTCTCGCGCGCCTGCGTCCACAGCCCCTGCACTGTGTACATGCCCGAGCCGTCGGCCTGCATGCCGATGACCTTGCGGTCAGGGCAGGCGACGGCCGCGCCGATCGCGAGCGGGATGCCTTCGCCGATCGCGCCGCCGGTGAGCTGGATATAGTCGTGCTGCGGCGCGCTGTGGCAGTCGTAGTAGAAGCTGCGGCCGGACGAGACCGACTCGTCGCAGACGATGCAGTTCTCCGGCAGCAAGGCCGAGACGATGGCGCAGGCCTTGTCGGCATCGAGCTTGCCGGTGGGCAGGCCGGGCTGCTCCTTGCGCGGCGGGGCGATATAGAGCGGGGCGGTCTTGGTCGCGCCCATCTCCTCGGCGAGCGCGGTGACCGCGGCCGGCAGGTCGTCGCCGGGGATCGCCAGCTTGGCGACCTCGCAGCCGTCATGGATCAGGCGGCCGGGCTTGCCGGGATAGGCGAAGAAGCCGACCGGAACCTGCGCGCCGACGAGCACGAGATAGTCGACATCCTTGAGCTGCTCGAGCGCCTTGTCGATCGGATAGAACACCTTGGGCATGGCGACGCGGCCGGCGCCGCGCTGGATGCGTCCGTTCGACATCTGGCTGAAGATCTGGGCACCGGTCACCGCGCAGATGCGGGCGGCCATCTCCATCGGCTTTTCGCGCAGTGCGAGGCCGGTCAGCATGATCGCGGCGCGCGCGCCATGCTTGCGCAGGCCCGCGGCGACCTCGCGGATCGTGGCGCCCTCGACGCTCTTCAGCGCCGGCAGCTCGGTCGGCTTCAGCGTGGCGGGCTCGACGCTGCCCCAGGCGCAATCGGCCGGCAGGATCACCGTGGTGACGCCAGGCAGCGTCAGCGAGGCGACATAGGCCTCCCCGATCGCCGGGCCGACATCCTCGGGCGTCGCGATGCGGCGGACGAAATGCGACATCGGCTCGGCCAGGCTCTCGATATCGCTGGTCAGCGGCGCGTCATGCTGGAGATGATAGGTCGCGTGATCGCCGACGACATTGATCATCGGCGTGCGGGCGCGCCGGGCGTTGTGCATGTTGGCGAGCGCGTTCGCCATGCCGGGCCCGCAATGCAGCAGCGTCGCCGCCGGCTTGTCGGCCATGCGGGCATAGCCGTCGGCCGCGCCGGTTACCACGCCCTCGAACAGGCCGAGCACGCAGCGCATCTCCGGCTTGCGATCGAGCGCCGCGACGAAATGCATCTCCGAGGTGCCGGGATTGGCGAAGCAGGTATCGACGCCGTTGATCAGAAGCGTGTCGCAAAGGCGGTCGGCGCCGTTCATTGGGAAACCTCGACTCAAAGAAAAAAGGCGCCCTCGCGCCAGCGGGCGGAAGAGGAGGAAATTCCCTCTGCCCTGTCAAACGAGAGAATGTCATGACTTCCCCAAGCGGCGCTGATCGGCCGCTTGACGTAATTGCATATGCATTTAACCTGCTTTGGAATGAAGGTTGCATCGCAACATGGATGACGTTTAGGCGTCTGGGTGAGGCGTCAGCCGAAAAACAGGGGAAGGGTTTCAACCATGGCAGTTTTCAAGCGCGTCAGTGCGGCCCTCGGCTTCAGCCTCGCGGCGTGTCTCGCAGCGGGCGGCGCCCAGGCGCAGACCAAGGTGAATATCGGTATTTCCGGCTGGACCGGCTTCGCGCCGCTCGTCCTCGCCAAGGAGGCCGGCATCTTCGCCAAGAACGGCCTCGACGTGACCATCAAGAAGATTCCGCAGAAGGACCGCCACCTCGCCATCGCCTCGGGCGACGTCCAGTGCGCCGCGACCACGGTCGAGACCTGGCTCGTCTGGGATGCGGCGGGCGTCAAGACCAAGCAGATCTTCCAGCTCGACAAGAGCTACGGCGCCGACGGCATGGTCGTGCGCAAGGACATCGCCTCGATCAAGGACCTGAAGGGCAAGACCGTCGCGGCTTCGGCGCCGGGTACCTCGCCCTATTTCGCGCTGGCCTGGATGCTCAAGGAGAACGGCCTGTCGGTGAAGGACGTCAAGGTCGTCAACATGGAGCCCGGCCCGGCCGCGCAGGCCTTCATCGCCGGCCAGAACGACGCGGCGCTGACCTATGAGCCCTATCTCTCGACGGTGCGCGAGAAGCCGGATGCCGGCAAGATCATTGCCACCACGCTCGACTACCCGATGGTGATGGACACGTTCGGCTGCACGCCGGCTTTCCTCACCGACGAGAAGGCGGCGGCGGCACTGACCAAGAGCTATTTCGATGCGCTCGCCATGATCAAGGCCGACCAGGCCAAGGCCTATGAGATCATGGGCGCCGACGTGAAGCAGACCGGCGAGCAGTTCGGCAAGTCGGCCGGCTATCTGCGCTGGTCGGATGCCGAGGGGAACAAGGCGTTCTTCTCCGGCGAGTGGCAGGCCTTCAACGCCAAGGCGGCCGATGTGCTGCTGGAGGTTGGCCTGATCAAGACGAAGCCCGATTTCGCTTCGCTGATCGAGACGAAGTTCGTCGCCGGCAAGTGAGGCCGGGGAGGCTGCTTGAGATTTCCGCGAGCCCTCATCCTGAGGAGCCACCCCGAAAGGGGTGGTGTCTCGAAGGATGTTTCAGGAAGCTCGGGAGCGATCTGGAGCACCCTTCGAGACGCCGCTTCGCGGCTCCTCAGGATGAGGGCTGCAGGTGACGGCTGGCCTTGGATGCCTGAGCGGCGACATCCTCCCGGATGTTCTGGAGCCCGGCCTGCGCGTCGTCTTCTGCGGCACGCAGGCCGGCGCCGCCTCGGCCAGGCGCGGGGCCTATTATGCCGGGCCGGGCAACAAGTTCTGGCCGGTGCTTCATGAGATCGGGCTCGTCCCGGCGAGGCTCCGGCCGGAGGAATTCCGGACCCTGCTGCGCTATCGTATAGGCCTGACGGACGTCGCCAAGCGCACATCGGGGCCGGATTCCGCGCTGCGCGGCGGCCATTTCGACGTGGCCGGCTTCACGGCACGGATCGCTGTGAACCGGCCCCGCATCCTCGCCTTCAACGGCAAGCGCGCGGCCCAAGCCGCCCTCGGGCTCCGCGAGGGGCGGCTCGCCTACGGGCTGCAGGCGCACAGGCTGGCCGATGCCGACATCTACATCCTCCCCTCGACCTCCGGCGCCGCAGCCGGCTTCTGGTCGATCGAACCCTGGAAGCAATTGGCCATGGCCGTGACCGGAACCCTATCCTGATGAGACCTTTGCAACCCGTCTCGGCCTCGGCCCGCATCGGCTATGGCCTGGCCTTCTTCGCGCTTTTCGTCGCGCTCTGGTCGGTTGCCACCTTCGGCGGCTATGTGCAGCGCCTCTTCCTGGCCGATCCGCTGACCATGGTCGGCGAGGGCTATAACCTGATGGTCCGCTACGGCTTCAGCTTCGACATCATGATGACGATCTGGCGCGTCGTCGGCGGCTTCATCGTCGCCGTCATCGTCGCCCTGCCGATCGGCATTCTGATGGGCGCCTATAAGCCGATCGAGGCGTTCCTGGAGCCTTTCGTCTCCTTCGCGCGCTACTTGCCGGCCTCGGCCTTCATCCCGCTGCTGATCCTCTGGGCCGGCATCGGCGAGACGCAGAAACTGCTCGTCATCTTCATCGGCTCGGTCTTCCAGCTCATCCTGATGATCGCGGTCTCGGTCGGCTCGATCCGGCGCGATCTCGTCGACGCCGCCTATACGTTGGGCGCGACGGACAGCTCGGTCGTGCGCCGCGTCATGCTGCCGAATGCGGCGCCCGAGATCGCCGAGATCTTTCGCCTCGTGCTCGGCTGGGCCTGGACCTATGTCATCGTCGCCGAGCTGATCGGCTCGTCCTCCGGCATCGGCCACATGATCACCGACAGCCAGGCGCTGCTGAACACCGGACAGATCATCTTCGGCATCATCGTGATCGGCCTGATTGGTCTCGTCTCCGATTTCCTCTTCAAGGCGGTCAACCAGCGCCTGTTCCCGTGGGCGCGCACATGAGCAAGCTTGTCATCGAGAATGTCGGCAAGGTCTTTCCCGCACAGCGCGGCGGCGAACCGACGCGCGCCCTGATGCCGACCTCGCTCAGCGTCGCCGATAACGACTTCATCACCATCCTCGGCCCCTCCGGCTGCGGCAAGTCGACCTTGCTGCGCATCATCGGCGGGCTCGAGACAGCGAGCGAAGGCCGCGTCCTGCTGGATGGCTCAGCCGTTGCCGGCCCGGGTGCCGATCGCGGCTTCGTCTTCCAGAGCTACACGCTCTTCCCCTGGCTGAGCGTGCAGCAGAACATCGCCTTCGGCCTGCGCGAGAAGGGCTTACCGGAAACCGAACGCCTGAAGATCGCCCGCGACTGGGCGGTGCGCGTCGGGCTGGGCCAGTTCGTCGACCATTTTCCGAAACAGCTCTCCGGCGGCATGCAGCAGCGCACGGCGATTGCCCGCGCGCTCGCCAACGATCCCAAGATTCTCCTGCTCGACGAGCCCTTCGGCGCGCTCGACAACCAGACCCGCGCCCTGATGCAGGAGATGCTGCTCGGCATCTGGGAGCGCGAGCAGAAGACAGTGCTCTTCGTCACCCACGATATCGAGGAGGCGATCTTCGTCGGCTCCCGCGTCGTGGTGATGAGCGCCCGTCCCGGCCGGATCAAGGCCGACATTCCCGTCGACCTGCCGCATCCGCGCCCCTACACCATCAAGACGACGCCGGAATTCGTCGCCCTGAAGGAGCGGCTGGTCGAGGAGATCCGTGCCGAGGTGATCGCGGCGGATCACTGACGGTCTCGTCATTGCGAGGAGCGGAGCGACGAAGCAATCCAGGGCGGCAGAGTCCTACGTCCTTCTGGATTGCTTCGCTTCGCTCGCAATGACGGAACAGAGCAGCTTCAGCTTAAAGCTAGCCATGCTTCCGTGGCGGAACCGAACCGGGCCGCCTGCGTTGTCATGTCGCAGGTGTGTGGCTGCCTTGCGCCGAAGAGGCGTTACGCCAGCGTGGCGAATTGCCATCTTCATCGAAAGGGGCGCTGCCGAAGGTGGGGCCAATGCATTCGCTGATTGCCAGGATGTTGTCTCGGCTCGCGATCGAGCCACGTATCGATGTCGTATTTCCCGATGGCACGTTGCAGTCGATCGGGCAGGGCGCTGCGCCGCGCTTGCGGATGCGCATCGTTGATTCCCCGACGGAGCTGAAACTCGCGCTCAATCCCGAACTCGCCCTGGGCGAGGCGGTGATGGACGGGCGCGTCGTCGTCGAGCAAGGCTCGCTCTACGACCTGCTCGATGCGCTGGTCGCAGCCATGCACCGGGCGCGTCCCAAGGGCTGGGGCAAGGTGCTGGAGGGGGTGCGCACGGCGGTGCGACGCTTTCACCAGCACAACACGCCGGCACTCGCCCGGCGCAATGTCGCCCATCACTACGATCTCAAGAGTGATTTCTTCCGGCTCTTCCTCGATCCAGACATGCAGTATTCCTGCGCCTATTTCGCCGAGCCCGGCATGAGCTTGGCGCAGGCGCAACTCGCCAAGAAGCGCCACATCATGGGCAAGCTCGATCTGCGGGCCGGCCAGCGCGTGCTCGATATCGGCTGCGGCTGGGGCGGCATGGCGCTGTCCATTGCTGGCGAGACCGGCGCCTCGGTGACGGGCATCACGCTCTCCGAGGAACAGCTCGCCATCGCCCAGCGGCGCGGCACGGAATCCGGCCTGCCGGCCGAGTTCCGCCTACAGGATTATCGCCATCTCAACGAGCCTTTCGACCGCATCGTCTCGGTCGGCATGTTCGAGCATGTCGGCGTCGGCTACTACCGCGACTATTTCCGCAAGATCCGGGAATTGCTCAGCGATGACGGCGTGGCGCTGGTCCACACCATCGGCCGCTCGACGCCACCGGGCGCGACCAACCCCTTCATCGCCAAGTACATCTTCCCCGGCGGCTATATCCCCGCCATGTCTGAGGTGGCGGCGGCGGTCGAGCAGGAGGGGCTCGTCATCACCGATGTCGAGGTGCTGCGCCTGCACTATGCCGAGACGCTGAAGGTTTGGCGCGAGAATTTCCTCGCCCGGCGCGACGAGGCTGTCGCGATGTATGATGAGCGCTTCGCCCGGATGTGGGAGTTCTACCTCGCCGCCTGCGAGGCGAGCTTCCGGCATGACGACCTTGTCGTCTTCCAGTTCCAGCTCGCCAAGAAGCTCGACGGCCTTCCGATCACGCGCGGCTATATCGCTGAGCGCGAGGGCGAACTGGGTCGCGAGACGGCCACCGGCAAGGTGAAGGCGGCGGAATTCTAGGGCTGGTTTCATCCGGGCCCAACCGTCATTGCGAGCGCAGCGAAGCAATCCAGGGGACGGGGTGAGACGTTCAGCCCGGTCTCCCTGGATTGCTTCGTCGCTTCGCTCCTCGCAATGACGGTTGAGTCCGACCGGAAACCGCTGGCCTGTCTTCAGGCCGGCTCCGGCCCGACATAGCGGGCGCGCGGCCGGATCAGGCGTCCGGTCTCGCCCTGCTCCAGCGCGTGGGCGATCCAGCCCGCGCAGCGTGCGGCGGCGAAGATCTGGAAGGAGACATCCGCCGCAAGCCCGAGCTCGCTTACGATCGCGGTCAGCACGAAGTCGATATTCGGTTCCTCGCCGGTCAGCGCCGTGACGGCCCGGCGCGTCTCCTCATAGGCCGGCGGCAGCGCGAAGGCCGTGAGCAGAGCGCGGGCCCGTGCATCACCATCCGGATAAAGCGGGTGCCCGAAGCCGGGCAGGAGCATGCCGGTCGCGAGCCGCGCCGACACCGCCATCTCCACGCCTTCGCTGGCAATCTCACGCATCAGCCCGAGCACGCGCGGCGTCATCCCGCCATGCAGCGGTCCGGACAGCGTCGCGAGCCCGGCCAGGATGCAGGCGGCGAGCGAGGCGCGCGTCGAGGCTGCGACCCGGACCGCGAAGGTCGAGGCGTTGAGCTCATGGTCGGCCAGCAGCACCAGCGCGCGGCGGATCAGGTCGGCGCCGCGTTCGTCGCAGCCCCAAGCTTGCGCCAGCCGGTGATGGATCGGCCCCTGGCCCGGTCGCCCGGCGATGGCGTCGACAAGCGAGTCGATGACCGAGGCCGCCTCCAGATAGAGCGCCTTCTTGGTGCGGCCGGCCATGGCCGGGTCGCTGGCCGCGCGTGCGGCAATCACCGCGAACATGCGCTGCCGGGCCGGTGCTTCCGGCACGATCGTGAATAGCGGCGGAAAGCGCTGCGAGCCGCAATCCCAGAGCAGCCTTGCGACATCCTCCAGCTTCGCCGTCTCGGCCAGCACCTCGGCATCCTGCCCGCGATACCAAAGCTTGCCGCGCTGGATCGTGGCTATCCCTGAAGCCAGGATCGGCTCGCCGAAGGCGATCGCATCCTCGGCGATGGCAGCGGGCTTGCGCCCCCGCGCCTTGCGATGCTCCAGCCGCGCCACGTCCTCGGCCCGGTAGAGCCGCCGGCGCGAGTCGCCGGCATCGCTGCGCGCCTCGATCAGCCCGCGGCTGACATAGGCGTAGAGCGTCTGCGGCTTCAGCCCGAGCCGCTGCATCACCTGTTGCGCCGTCAGCCAGTCGGTCATGGGAAAATATATTGATTATATTGTTCAAGATTGATTCTATCGATGAAGCTATCAATCTTCAAGGCCTCAGATGTTGAGGAGAAATCGCCATGTCCGATGGCCTTGAAGATGTCGTTGCCGCCCATACCGTGCTCTCGGAAGTCGATGGAGCGGCGGGCCGGCTGGTGATGCGCGGCCATAGTCTCGATGAGCTGGCGGGCCATACCTCCTTCGAGGAGATGGCCGCGCTGATGCTCGACGGCTTCGTGCCGGACCTGCCTGCCACGAAGGATCTGCCGGCGGCGCTCGGCGCGGCGCGTCGGGAATTGTTCGAGACGGTCGTTCAAAAGGCTGCTGTTCCCGTGACGCTTGGACCGGTCGAGATGATCCGCGCGATGACGGCGCTCGTTCCTGATGGCGAGGATGCCGGCACGGTCCTGCGGCTGCTGGCGGCGCCCGCTGTCTTCACCGCCGCGTCCTTGCGCCTGCGGCAGGGCCTCGCGCCGGTTGCGCCCGATCCGTCGTTGTCGCAGGCGGCCGACACGCTGCGCATGCTGACGAGCAAGGCGCCGACGAAGCAGCAGGCCGCCGCACTCGACACCTACCTCGTGACCGTAGCCGATCACGGCCTCAACGCCTCGACCTTCGCCTCCCGCGTCGTCGCCTCGACCCGTGCCGGGTTGGTCTCGGCCGTGCTTGCGGGTATCGGCGCCTTGAAGGGACCGCTGCATGGCGGCGCACCCGGCCCGGTGATCGAGATGCTCGATGCGATCGGTTCGCCCGCCAATGCCCGTGCCTGGCTGGAGACGGCGCTCGATCGCGGCGATCGGCTGATGGGTTTCGGCCACCGCATCTATCGCGTCCGCGACCCGCGTGCCGATGCATTGAAGGGTGCGATCCGCCGGCTCGGCGCCGATAGCGGGCGCCTCGCCCTGGCCGAGGCGGTCGAGCAGGCGGCGCTCGCCATCCTGCGCGAGCGCAAGCCCAATCGCACTCTGGAGACGAATGTCGAGTTCTACACGGCGCTCTTGCTGGAGGCGCTCGGCTTCACGCCGGATTCGTTCACCTGCGTCTTCGCGCTGGGGCGGACGACGGGCTGGCTCGCCCATGCCAAGGAGCAGATCGCCGGCGGCCGGTTGATCCGCCCGCAATCGGTCTATGTCGGCCCGCAGCCGCGTCAGGCGGCTTGAGGCTTTTTTTGATCAGGCTGAACTGTCATTGCGAGGAGCGCAGCGACGAAGCGATCCAGGGGTGGCATAGCTCTACGTCCCCCTGGATTGCTTCGCTGCGCTCGCAATGACGGCTTCCGCGATCCAGATCCATCGGAAAGCGTTCTCGGGCGAACGAAAGGGCGTCATGCTCGGGCTTGACCCGAGCATCTCGGAAACCAGCGTCCTTTCGGCAAGAGATTCTCGGGTCGGAGCCGCGCTCCGCCCGAGAATGACGGTTTGGGTTAGACCGGCGACAGCCGGATAGCGAAGAGTTCGCTGCCGCTTTCGACACGCAACGCGACGGAGGCGGGCGCCGGCAGGATGGCGCTGTCCCCGGCAGCCAGCGCCTCACCATTCACCTGCCAATCGCCATGGCGCGCGACCAGAACCAGCAACCCACGCTCGGCCGCAACCTCATGCGATCCACCGGTCAAACGCTCGACGCTGTGGCTCCACGTGCCGCGCCGGCTCATCACGTTGAGATCGTCGATCGCCCCGTCGACCAGCACGCCATCCACCGCCCGGTCGGCCGCGAAGAAGAACGGCGCTGTCGCACGGTCGAGCGCCACTGTCTCGCCATCGCCGAAAGCCAGCCGAATGCCGTTGCCGGTCAGCACCGATAGCGTCCGGTCGATGCCTGGGAAGGACGAGAACGGCCCGTCCTGTCCGACATGGGCCATCGAAATGCGCCAGTCGAACTGGCTCAGGGAGGCTCCCTCCGGAGAGACAGCGATCTCGGTCGTGGTGCCGCCGCCGTTCTTCCACGGCATGACCTTGCAATCGGCGGCGCGGATGATGCGCATGATATTTGTTTCTCCGCTCGGAACCTCGCCGTCATTCCGGGCTCGGCGCTGACGCGCCGCCCCGGAATGACAAGATCGCTCAGCCCAGGATGCCGGGCAGGTTGAGCCCCTTCTCGCGGGCGCAGTCCAGCGCGATGTCGTAGCCGGCATCGGCATGGCGCATCACGCCCGTGGCCGGGTCGTTCCAGAGCACGCGCGAGAGACGGGCGGCCGCGTCATCCGTGCCGTCGGCGCAGATCACGACGCCCGAATGCTGCGAGAAGCCCATGCCGACGCCGCCGCCATGGTGCAGCGAGACCCAGGTCGCGCCCGACGCCGTGTTGAGCAGGGCGTTGAGCAGCGGCCAGTCGGAGACCGCGTCCGAGCCGTCCTTCATCGCTTCCGTCTCGCGGTTCGGCGAGGCGACCGAGCCGGAATCGAGATGGTCGCGGCCGATCACGACGGGGGCCTTGAGCTCGCCGTTCCTGACCATCTCGTTGAAGGCGAGGCCCAGCCGATGGCGATCGCCGAGGCCGACCCAGCAGATGCGCGCCGGCACGCCCTGGAACGCGATGCGCTCGCGCGCCATGTCGAGCCAGTTGTGCAGGTGCTTGTTGTCGGGCAGCAGCTCCTTCACCTTGGCGTCGGTCTTGTAGATATCCTCCGGATCGCCCGAGAGGGCCGCCCAGCGGAACGGGCCGATGCCTCGGCAGAACAGCGGGCGGATGTAGGCCGGTACGAAGCCCGGGAAGGCGAAGGCGTTCTCCAGCCCTTCTTCCTTGGCGACCTGGCGGATGTTGTTGCCGTAGTCGAAGGTCGGGATGCCCATGTCCTGGAAGGCGATCATCGCCTCGACATGCTCGCGCATCGAGGCGCGGGCGGCCTTTTCCACGGACTTCGGATTGGCCTCGCGCGCCTGCTTCCACTGGCCCATGGTCCAGCCCTTCGGCAGGTAGCCGTTGATGGGGTCATGCGCCGAGGTCTGGTCGGTGACCATGTCCGGACGGATGCCGCGGCGGACCATCTCGGGCAGGATCTCGGCGCAGTTGCCGAGCAGGCCGACCGACTTCGCCTCGCCTTTCTCAGTCCAGCTGGCGATCATCTCCAGCGCCTCGTCGAGCGTCTCGGCCTTCTCGTCGAGATAGCGGGTGCGCAGGCGGAAATCGATCGAGTCCGGGTTGCACTCGACGGCGAGGCAGGAGGCGCCGGCCATCACGGCGGCCAGCGGCTGGGCGCCGCCCATGCCGCCGAGGCCGCCGGTCAGGACCCATTTGCCCTTGAGGTTGCCGCCGTAATGCTGGCGCCCGGCCTCGACGAAGGTCTCGTAGGTGCCCTGCACGATGCCCTGGGTGCCGATATAGATCCAGGAGCCGGCCGTCATCTGGCCGTACATCGCGAGCCCCTTCTTATCGAGCTCGTTGAAATGGTCCCAGTTCGCCCAATGCGGCACGAGGTTCGAGTTGGCGATCAGGACGCGCGGCGCATCCTTGTGGGTGCGGAACACGCCGACCGGTTTGCCGGACTGGACGAGCAGGGTCTCGTCGGCCTCGAGCTGGCGGAGCGTCGCGACGATGCGGTCGTAATCCTCCCAGGAGCGGGCGGCGCGGCCGATGCCGCCATAGACCACCAGCTCCTGCGGGTTCTCGGCGACGTCGGGATGCAGGTTGTTCATCAGCATGCGCAGCGGCGCTTCGGTCAGCCAACTCTTGGCGCTGAGCTCGGTGCCGGTGGCGGGGCGGATGACGCGAGTATTGTCCAGGCGGGTCATGAACGGCTCCGTTCGAGTTGCTTGGCCGCGTCGAGCGCAGCGGCGATGATGGCGGACAAGGCGGTTTGCAAGGTGGAGGCCTTCGTTGCGTCGAAGGTCCATGGCGCGGCCTCGTCGGTCAGATAGGCCGAGAGCGCGATTTCCATCTGGAGCGCGTGCACGCGCTCGAAGGGGCGCCCGTAATGGCGGGTGATCCAACCGCCCTTGAAGCGGCCATTGGCGATCTGGGTGAAGGGGTGGCGGGCCATTGCGGCAACGGCTGCCGCCTCGACGCTCGGCGCGCAGCTCTCGCCGGAGTTGGTGCCGAGGTTCAGCGTCGGCAGCGTGCCCGGAAACAGGCGCGGGATCACCGACTTGATCGAGTGGCAGTCCCACAGCACGCAATAGCCGTGCTCGGCCTTGACCCGTTCGATCTCGGAGGCCAGCGCCGTGTGATAGGGCTGGAAATAGGCCGTCTTGCGCCGCTCGATCTCGGCAGCGTCCGGGGCCTTCTGCCAGATCGGGGCGCCGTCGAAGGTCGTGCTCGGCACGAGCTCGGTCGTTGCCTGGCCCGGATAGAGCGAGACGCCGGCCGGGTCGCGATTGAGGTCGATGACGAAGCGCGAAAGCTGCGCCTCGACGATGCTCGGCGCGAACGGCGCGGCGAAGCTGTAGAGCTGGCGCATATGCCAGTCGGTGTCCTCGACCAGCTTTCCGCGTTCGTTGAACTGCACCGCGACGTCCGCCGGGACGCCGGTGCCGGGATGCGGCATCGAGAGGATCAGCGGGGACGAACCTTGGCGGACGGTGACGATCTCGGCGCTCATGCGCTGCACTCGGCGAAGCTGTCGAGGCCGGCCGCCTTACCGACGGCGCCGGAGAGCACGAACTCGGTCGCTGCCGCGAGATCGGGGGCGAGATAGCGGTCCTCGGTCAGCGGCGCGATCTTGCTGCGCAGCAGCGCGAGCACCGGCTCAAGGCGCGCGCTGGTCTTGAGCGGGCGGTGATGCTCGATCGCTTCCGCCGCCGCCATCAGCTCGACGCCGATGACGCTGGCGGCGTTCTTCGCCATGTCGATCAGGCGGAAGGCGCCATGCGTCGCCATCGAGACATGGTCTTCCTGGTTGGCCGAGGTCGGGATGGTGTCGACCGAAGCCGGATAGGCCTTCTGCTTGTTCTCGGAGGCGAGGGCGGCAGCCGTGACCTGCGCGATCATGAAGCCCGAGTTCAGGCCGGCATCGCGGGCGAGGAAGGGCGGCAGACCGCTCATGACGGGATCGACCAGCAGGGCCATGCGGCGCTCGGAGAGATTGCCGATCTCGCAGACGGCCATCGCCAGGATGTCGGCGGCGAAGGCGACCGGCTCGGCGTGGAAATTGCCGCCCGAGACGATCTCGCCGGGGCCGAGCACCAGCGGATTGTCGGTGACGGCATTGGCCTCGATGGAAAGCGTCGCGGCGGCGTTGCCGATGAGGTCGCGCACCGCGCCCATGACCTGCGGCTGGCAGCGCAGCGAATAGGGGTCCTGCACCTTGCTGTCGCCATGGCGATGGCTCTCGCGGATGGCGCTGCCGGCGATCAGGTCGAGCAGGATCTTGGCGACCTTGATCTGGCCGGGCTGGCCACGCAG
>NZ_CAMFJF010000052.1 GCF_945956895.1 uncultured Allobosea sp.
GCTTCAGCGCCGCGGGGCGGGAGCCGGTCGTCTTGGTTTCTGCCATTGCCATGGTCATGGAGGCGTCTCCTAGCGAGCAGCGGGGCCGCGCCGCTCCAGGAAATCGGCAAAGCGGGCGAATGAGAAGGACAGGGCGAAGAAGATCGCGCCGATGAAGAGGAAGGTTTCGGCCGCAGGAGACGGCCAGGCCGGATCGGCCAAGGCAGCCTTGCCGGAGCTGATCAAATCGAAGAGCCCGACGACGAGCACGAGGCTGGTGTTCTTGATCATTACGATGATCGTGTTGGCCAAAGCCGGGATCACCACCCTGATCGCCTGCGGCAGGATGACCAGATATTGCGTGCGCCAGAACGGCAGGCCAAGCGCGGCCGCGGCCTCGTACTGGCCTTTCGGGACAGCCTGCAGCCCGCCGCGAACGACTTCGGCGAGATAGGCAGCCGCGAAGATCGTCAGGGCGACGAGGGCGCGCACGAATTTGTCGGGCAACAGCGCCTCTGGCAGGAACAGCGGCAACATGATCGAGGCGACGAAGAGGATCGAGAGCAGTGGCAATCCGCGGACCGACTCGATCGTGATGACCGCGGCGATCCGGACTGCCGGCATCGTCGACCGGCGGCCAAGCGCGAGCAGGATCCCCACCGGGAAGGCGATACCGATTGCGACGACGGTGAGGATCAGCGTCACCGGCAAGCCGCCCCAGGCGGAAGTCGGAACCACTTCGAGTCCGAGGCCGCCGCCCATCAGCCAGACGATCAGCGCGAGCGCCCCGATCCAGAGGCCGAGCAGGTGTGGCGTCCAGCTCGCCGGCCGGACCGACCAGCCGAGCAGGGCCAGGATCATGAGGCAGACCAGAGCGGGCCTCCAGCGCTCCTCGACCGGATAGATGCCGAACAGCAGCTGGCCCGATTTGGCGTAGATGAAGCTCCAGCAGGCGCCGGATGCGGCGCGGCAGGCGGCGGGGTCCGGATTGAAGAGGACGGCGTCGAGCACGAGCCAGCGCAGCATCGGCGGCACGGCGACGGCGAGCATCGCGCCAAAAGCCAGCGTCAGGGCGGCATTCAGCGGCGAGCCGAACAAGAGCCCGGCGGTCCTGCGCAGCGAGGCGAGGAGCGGCGCGGACCAGGCCTGCGCCGGCACGGGAGCCTCGGAGAGAGGGAGCGAAATCGTTTTCACGGGATCAGCGTTCCACGATGGCGATGCGGCGGTTGTACCAATTGGCCGCGCTCGACAGGGTCAGGTTCAGGGCGAGGTAGACGCCCAGGATGATGAAGACGCCTTCGATCGAATGGCTGGACTTGCTGATGATGGTGTTCATCACCGCAAGGAAATCCGGGTAGCCGACGGCGATCGCCAGCGTCGAATTCTTGACGACGTTGATGTACTGGCTGTTGAGCGGCGGCACGATCACCCGCAGCATTTGCGGGATCACGATCAGCCGCAGGATTTGGCTGCGTGACAGGCCGACCGAGCGGCCGGCATCCCACTGCCCGGGCTCGACCGACAGGACGCCGCCGCGCACGATCTCGGCGATGAAGCCGGTGGTGTAGAGGGTCAGGCCGATCAGGATCGTGCTGAGCTCCGGGGTCAGCTCAAGCCCGCCCTGGAAATTCGAGCCCGCGAAGACCGGCCAGTCGGCCGAGAAGCCGGCATCGGCGACCCAGAGGCCGAGCATCAGCACGGCCGCAGCAGCCCAGCTCAGGGCGGACCGGAAGCGGCGCAGGGCCCCGGCCATCCGGGCGACGAGCACGAGCAGCCCTGCAGCGAGGATCAGCACGACGCCCGCCGTCCCCATGTCGACATGCACGCTCGGAACCATGACGCCGCGCATCGAGGCGAAGACGCCGGGAACCGGATTGAGCGCCTCAGTGACCGGCGGGAGGACCTTCCACCACAGCGAATAGAGGAAGATCAGCAGGACGATCGGCGGCGAGTTGCGGGCGATCTCGACCCAGACGCGGCAGGTGCCGGCGGCGAGCGGATTGCTGCTCAGCCGGGTGACGCCGGCAATCAGGCCGAGCACCGACGAGAAGACGATGACGAGCGCGGAGATGAAGATCGTGTTCGCCACGCCGACGACGATCGCCCAGTAATACGGGTCGCGCGACTTGTAGGAGAGGATCGCCTCGGAAATCACGATCCGGGACGGCGTCGTCAGGAAGTCGAACCCGATCGGGATGCCGCGCATCTGCAGGTTCGTGAAGGTCGTGGTGACGAGCAGGGCCGCAGCGCCGATGACGGCGGCCACCAACAGGCATTGAATGACGATCGATCTCGTCCTGGCATCGCTGAGCATGCCGCTTTCCCCTTATCCGGCCCGGTCATCGATAAGGGGAGCGTTGGTCACGCTCCCCCCGGCAGCGGCTAGTCCCAAGGGTAGGGGTAGTTCAGGCCGCCATCCTTCCAGAGCGCGTTCATGCCGCGATCGACCTTGAGGGGGCTGCCCTTCCCGAGATTGCCGTCCCAGATCTCGGCGTAGTTCCCCATCTGCTTGACGACGTTGTAGACCCACTTGTCGTCGAGCCCGAGCGCCTTGCCGAAGCCCGCCTCCTGGCCGAGCACCCGCTTGATCTCGCTCGATCCGGATTTCAGTTTCTCGTCGATGTTCTTGGCGGTGATGCCTTGGAGCTCGGCCCAGAGCAGGTCATTGATCGTCCAGCGCGTGATGTCGAAGAGCTGGTCGTCCCCGCGTGCGACTGCGACGCCGTTCGGCTCGGCCGCATGGCCCACCTTGATGATGTCGAAATCGTCCGGATTCTTCGCCACCGAGGCGCGTTGGCCGGCGGCGGCCGTACCATCGGTCACGTAAGTGTCGCAGCGGCCGCCGAAGAAGGCATCGCGCGCCTGAATCGTCGAGTCGAAATAGACCTTCTTCATCGTGATCCCGTGCTCTTCCTCGGTCTCCTCGATCGCCTTCTCGGTCAGGCTGCCGCCGCCCTGCAAGCATACCGTCTTGCCGGCGAGCTGCTTGGGATCGGTGATCTTGTCGGCTTTGCGCACGAGCAGGCCGTCGGTGTCGTAGAGCGTGATCCAGACAAAGCGGACCACCGTGTCGCGCGATAGGGTGATGGTCGAGGTCCGCGACAGGACGTCGATCTCGCCGGTCTGCAGCGCCGGGAACCGCTGACCGGCATTGAGCGGGACGAAACGGATCTTGTCCTTGTCGCCGAGGATGGCAGCCGCGAAGGTCCGGCAGATGTCGGAATCGAAGCCGCGATAGTAGCCATTCTCGTCGGGCCGGGAGAGGCCGGGCACGCCCTGGCTCGCACCGCAGCTGACATAGCCGCGCTGCTTGATCTTGTTCACGACGCTTTGCGCGCTCGCATCGCCGATACCCGCCGTCAGGCCGGCGGCGGCAAGCGCCGCGCCAAAAAGCAATTTCAATCCTGTCATGGCTGTCTCCATTCCCCTGTTTTGTGAGTTTGGTGCAGTTATTCCGCCGCGGTACGGCCCACCGCCTTCGACGCCGTCGCGAATTCGGCAAACGGGACGAAGGCCTGCTCCAGATCGTCGATCAGGTCGTCGAGTGCTTCCAAGCCGATCGACAATCGCCAGACCGGCCCTGACGGTAGCCAGTCGAGGCTGGTCCGACCTTTCCGCGGATCATTGACGGCGATCAGCGAATGAACGCCGCCCCAGCTCGCACCGAGCCTGAACAGGCGCATCCGCCGCAGAACCTCGTTCTGCAAGGGCGCGAGCTCGGGCCGAAGCACGACCGAGAACACCGCGGCCGCGCCCGAAAAATCCCGCTTCCACACAGCATGGCCAGGATGGTCCGGCATGGCCGGATGCAGGATCCGAACGATCTCAGGGCGCCGTGACAGCCAGGCCAGGATCTCGGCCGCGGTCGCGGCGGCATGGCGCATGCGGACCGGCATGGTCATCAAGCCGCGCTCGCACAACGCGCAATCCTCCGGCGAGACACCATAGCCGAGGAAGCGCGCGGTATCCTTCAGACGCCGGAACAGGCCTTCGTCCCGCACGGCGAGCGAACCCATCAGCAGATCGCCATGGCCGCTGGCATGCTTCGACAAGGCCTGCATGCTGATGTCGACGCCATAGGCCAGCGGCTTGAACAGGAGATGAGAGGCCCAGGTGTTGTCGGCGGCGACCAGCGCCTCGACCTTGTGGGCCGCCGCGACGATCGCAGGCACGTCCTGGACCTCGAAGGTCGCGGAACCCGGCGATTCCACCCAGACCAGCCGCGTCCGCTCGTCGAGAAGCGCTGCGATCCCGGCATCGAGCCGCGGATCGTAGGATTGCGCCGCAATGCCGAGCGGCCCCAGGAGGCGCAGGATCATGTCCCGCGCCGGGCCATAGAGCGTCTCGGGCATCAGGATGCGGTCGCCGCTGCGGCACACCGCCATCGTCGCCAGCGTCAGCGCCGCCATGCCGGACGGCACGACGATCGCCCGCGATGCCCCTTCGAGCTGGGCGATATGGTCTTCGAGGAGCCGGCTCGTCGGCGTTCCATAAAGCCCATAACTGAAGCCGTCATAGACGCGGTCTGCTCGCTTCTCGAATGCCTCCAGATCGTCGAAAACGATCGTCGAAGCGCGCTCCACCGGCATGGCAACCGCCTGGAACGGCTGCCGCGAACGCTCGGGCGGGTGAATATGCGAGGTATCGTCGGATGTCGTCATGGGCAGACGCTAGCTCGCGCACTCATTGCCATCTATGACCGCATCGATAGAGTCGATCCATTCTTGATATGGCTACCCCATGAACCTGCGCGACATCGACGTCTTTCATGCAATCATGATCAGCGGCGGCGCCGGAGCAGCGGCTGCCCTGCTCAGCGCGTCGCAGCCGGCCATCAGCCGCTCGCTTGCGAAGCTTGAGTCCGAGCTCGGGTTCAGCCTGTTCGACCGGATTCGCGGCCGCCTGGTCCCGACCCGGGAAGCCCTGCTCTTCCACGCCGAGGTGAAGGCCAATCTGGTCGGTCTTGATCGGCTCAAACTACGGGCTGCTCAGATCAAGGAGGTGGGCGCCGGGACTATTCGGGTTGCCAGCCTGTCCGCTCTTGGACATGGCCTGGTCCCGCGGGCAATCACGGCGTTCTCGCGCAAGCACCCGCAGGTGCGGATCAGCTATCAGGTCCGCACGTCCAATGTCGTCCGCGACCTGGTGGCATCCGGCAGCTTCGACATCGGCTTGGCAGCCGACGAGATCGACACCGACGGTGTCCTGCACAGCGTGTTCACCACGCCTCGCGCGGTCTGCGTCATGCCGCAGGGACATCCGCTGGCGAGCCGGGACGTGGTCACACCGGCGGATCTGAACGACGAGGGCTTTCTGGCGCTCGCGCCAGAGGACACAGTGCGGCTAGCCATGGATAAAATCTTTACGGAACATGGTGTCCAGCCCCGCACTCTGGTGGAAACACCCTATGGCGTGACCATCGCCATTCTGGCTTCACAAGGCCTCGGCGTGGGCCTCGTCAACCCGTTCATCATCGCCGACAGGATGATTCAGGGCATTGCTGTCCGCCCCTTCAAGCCAGCGGTGCATTTCCGTGCCTTGCTCTTGAAACCGCCCGGCAGCGCGAACTCCCGCCTCGTCTCAGCGTTTGTCGCCGAGCTTTATGCTATCCGGAATGCTTTTGCTGTTGCGGAAGGGAGCTCAAGTGAGCCATTCGTCTCGCGCACGGCCTAGATCTTCTCGTACCTCGTTCTTTGATCACGCCAGAACGAGTTTTGATCGGATAGCGATTGCGGCATGCTAGCCGTACTCAACTCGCCATCTGCTCGCGGCGACGCGCGATTGGAGAAGCGTCGATCGTCGCCGGAACGGCTCGAACTTGGCCCATGACTCGGGTGACTTCGCTGAAACGGGCTTTGGCGTCCGACCAGTTCTGCATGAAATCGAACAACTCCCGCAGCGCCGGCGAGATCTCGCGATAGGCGGCAAGAGCAGCGATAACTGCCCTCTCACGACGAGATAACCTCCGATCGTGAAGAAAAAGAAGGGCGTCAGGTTGGACGTGTAATTGTACAGGCCCTTGATCCTGCCTTTCAGGTCTTTGATCTCGACCCGGATCGTTTCCAGACTTGCGGTCGTTCGCATCTGGTAGCGCAGGATTGATAAGTCAGGCCGAGCGGTTGTCGCATGTGAGCTACGAGAGCCGGAAACTGAGCCATCTGCTACCATGAGACCACCGAGCTTGCGGGTCGAACGGACTCTGTCGCGCACCTTCGCATTGAGCTGCCTCTGCAAGCCCGGCAAAAGCGTAAGCTGCAGTGGCAACATTAGCAGTGCCGCCAAAGCCAATGCCGGGTTCTGCAGCACCAGGAACAGGATACTGGTCAGCAGGGTCCCACCCCGGATGACACGAACAATGGCAAGGCTGCCGCCGAAATACCCGATCGGTTCGACTTCCTGGACCACCACCGCCGAAAGATGCGCCCGCTGTTCGGCGCTCGCGCCTGAGCGACGCAAGACGCTGAGCCGAAGCTTGCGGACCAAGCGTTCACTCACGCGGCCGCGGATACGCATGGCCGCATATTTGATCAGGCCGTTTAAGGTCGGATGGTCTCCGAGAAGTCCTGATAGCTCGCATGCCGTGGCATCATCTCGTCGAGGCCGAACAATGTGAGGGCGGATCCCCCCGCCCTGCGGTGCCAACCATTCTCCACGTGCATTCGATCGAGCCTCTCGATCAGAAGCACATCGGTGTCAGCAGCGCGAGCCAACGAGACCGGAGCGACATCGATTCCGCATAGAGTGGTCATCCGCATGGCAGCGAACCCGAGACCAAGCCAGTTCCGTCTGACAGACGGGCTCAACCTCGGCCCGATGCCACGCGACAACCGAACTCGCGCGCCGAGGCGACAAACCAGGACCAAAAGCTCCCCGCCATGCTGCGGGGGAGCAAGATCTCGAACACCGGCCCGTCAGCCGCGTCGTCGAGCCGCCACAGATGGGCGCCGACATAGGCGACATTGGTCAGTGCGACATCGCCGATGGCAAAGGCCGTGGGATGGAGATCGAGCATCACGCCCTTCGCCAGGACGTCGCGAGCCCGCGGCCCCGAGAGCCTGAGCGCTGCGCGCGCATCGCTCTGCTCACTGACGGCGGCGTGTGCCGAGAGCTCGCTGAGAAGCCCAGTGAAGCCATTGCGCGAGGCGGTCCGCAGCAGCCACTGATCCGGGCCGGCCCACACGATGTCATGCGCCGGGCCCCGGGCGATCCGCGGCGTCGGCGGCAGCGTGAGGCCGAGTAGCGCCTCGACGGTCTGCGACAGCGCCGCTGTGGTATCCGGTTCCGCGATCACGCTCGCCAGGCCGAAGCCCTCCAGCATAATGGCGAAGACACCAGCCTCGCCCTTCGCGCCGAAGGAGCCAGGTTGCGCGATCCCGGCCCAGGCGCCGCGCGGATCCCAAGAGGTCGCGGTCTCAGCCATGGAGATGAGTTCCTTCGGGATCGACGAAGACGGGCGAGCAGATCTCGACGACGACGTCGCCGTTGCGGACGGGGTCATAGGCGCGCACGCGCTCGCCGATACGGCCGGCGCCGTTTCGGATCAGGCCGAGCCCCATCCAGTGCTTCAGATGCGGGGAATAGGCGACGGAGGTCATGTAGCCCTCGTCGTTCTCCATCACCGCCGCTTTGCCGATGCCGATGAAATGCGCTCCGGCCCGCAGGCGCTGCGCCGAGTCGATCGGCCTGAAGCCTACGAAGGAGGGCCGGTCCTTCTCGATCAGGGCCTGCCGGCCGACCATCAGGCGGCCGATGAAATCCTTCTTGGTCGACATCATCTTGCCGAGTCCGAGATCGCGGGCCGTGGTCTGACCGTTGAGCTCATTGCCGGCGACATGGCCCTTCTCGATACGCATCACGCCCAGCGCTTCGGTACCGTAGGGCGTGATGCCGAAGGGCTCGCCCGCCCGGGTCAGCGCGCGCATCATCGCATCGCCATAGTCGGCGGGAACCGCCAATTCATAGGCTAGCTCGCCCGAGAAGGAGATCCGGAACAGCCGCGCCGGAATGCCGCCGCCCACGGTGATGGCCCGCGCGGCCAGGTAGGGGAAGGCTTCGTTGGAGATGTCGTGCGTGGAATCGACGACACCGCGCAGGGTTTCGCGCGCCTTCGGGCCGGCCACGGCGACCTGCGCCCATTGTTCGGAGACCGACACCATCTGGATATCGAGATCCGGCCACAGCACCTGATGACAGAATTCGAGATGCTGCATCACCTTGCCGGCATTGGCGGTGGTGGTGGTCATCAGGAAATGCCGCTCGCCGAGGCGGGAGGTCGTACCGTCATCCATGACGAAGCCGTCCTCGCGCAACATCAGGCCGTAGCGCGCCTTGCCGACCGGCAAGGCCTTCCAGCCGTTGATGTAGACGCGCTCCAGAAACTCGGCCGCGTCGGTGCCCTGGATGTCGATCTTGCCCAGCGTCGAGACATCGCAGATGCCGACGCCGGCTCGCACCGCCAGGACCTCGCGGTTGACCGTCGTCAGCCAGTCGTTCTCACCAGGCTTCGGATAGTATTGCGCCCGCAGCCATTGGCCGGCCTCGATGAAGACGGCGCCTTGCTCACGCGACCAGTCATGGGTCGGCGCGAGACGGGTCGGCCTGAAATCCTTGCCGCGGTGATGCCCGGCAAGCGCGCCGATCGCGACCGGCGTATAGGGCGGCCGGAACGTCGTCGTTCCCGTCTGCGGGATCGTCCTGCCCGTCTGCTCGGCCATGATGGCGAGGCCGCCGAGATTCGACGTCTTGCCCTGGTCGGTCGCCATGCCGAGCGTGGTGTAACGCTTGAGATGCTCGACCGGCCGGAAGCCCTCGCGCGCCGCGAGCTCGACATCCTTGTCGGTGACGTCGTTCTGGTAATCGACGAAGGCCTTGCCCTTCGCACCCTTAACCCGCCAGACCGGCGTCAGCGCGGTCGTCTCGGGATCGGTCGCCGGCACGGGGCCTGCGCCCGCAGGGATCAAGCCTGCATCGACAGCAGCCTCGCGGCCAAGCCGTGCGCCATCGTCCAGCGCCTGAGCCAGGGTGAAGCGCCCGGCCGCGCTGCCCGCCACCGTGAGCCCCGCCGGCAAGGTGCCGGGTACGAAGCATTGCAGGGTCTCGTCCCAGGCAGGCTTGCCATTCTGGTGCGAGGTCAGGTGCAGGGTCGGGTTCCAGCCGTTGGAGACCGCCAGCAGGTCGCACGCGAGCGCGGTGGTCGCGCCGGAGGCGTCGCGGATGGTGACGCCGTCGAGCTGGCGGCCACCGCGCGCGTGCGCGATCACGCCGCCTGCGAACAGCCGCGCACCGAGCTGCTCGGCGAGAGCCTTGCGCGCCGGGTCGGCATCCTTGCGGGTATCGACGATCGCCGCGACCTTGCCGCCCGCGGCGGTGATGGCATGCGCCGTCGCCCAGCCATCATCGCCGGCTGTGAACAGCACCGCCTCGCGGCCCGGCAGAACGCCGTAGCGATTGACGTAGGCGCGTGCCGCTCCGGCGAGCATGACGCCGGGGGTGTCGTTGCCGGGGAAGACGATCGGCCGCTCCAGTGCGCCCGCGGCCAGGATCGCGCGCCTGGCATGGATGCGCCAGCCGCGCTGGCGCGGCTGATAGGGCGCTGGCTCCGGAAGGTGGTCGCCCACGCGCTCGACCGCTCCATAGATGCCATGGTCATAAAGCCCGAACACTGTCGTTCGGGGCATGATCCGCACCTCGGGAATGCTTTCGAGCTCGGCCAGCGTCGCGGCTAGCCACTCGGCCGCCGGCTTGCCGTCGATTTCGCGCTTCTCGGCGAGCAGGCGCCCGCCCAGGCGGAAGTCCTCGTCGCACAGGATCACGCGGGTGCCGCTGCGGCCAGCCGCCAGCGCCGCCGCAAGGCCCGCAGGACCACCGCCAACAACCAGCAGGTCGCAGAAGGCGAAGGCCTTCTCATAGTGGTCGGGATCCTCGGCACCGGCCGCCCGGCCCAAGCCTGCCGCCCTGCGGATCAGCGGCTCGTAGAGCTTCTCCCAAAAAGCCGCCGGCCACATGAAGGTCTTGTAGTAGAAGCCGGCGACGAGGGCCGGCGAGACCAGCCCGTTGAGCGAGAGCAGGTCGAAGGCAAGCGAGGGCCAGCGGTTCTGGCTGGCGGCCTCGAGCCCGTCGAACAGCTCGACAACGGTCGCGCGGGTATTCGGCTCGCGGCGGGCGCCGGTACGCAATTCGACGAGCGCGTTCGGCTCTTCCGGGCCGGCCGATAGAATGCCGCGCGGCCGGTGATACTTGAAGGAGCGGCCAACGAGCCGCACGCCGTTGGCGAGCAGCGCCGAAGCCAACGTATCGCCGGCATGGCCCTCATACGACTTGCCGTCGAAACGGAAGGCCAGCGCCCGGGTACGATCGATCAGGCCGCCGGAAGCAAGGCGGAAAGATTGCCCGCTCATGCCGCCGCTCCTGCCTTGCGCGTCTTTGCCGGCTCGACCAGCGCGATCGCATGGGTGCGGGTGTCGCGGGTCACGATAAGCCAGGAATGGCAGCCGGCGCCGTGATACCAGAGTTCGCGATGCGGTCCGGCCGGGTTGTCGCGCATATAGACATAATCGGTCATCGCCGCCTCGGTCGCCGCGAGTCCGTCCGGACGTTGCGGATCGGCAGCGCCGAGATAGGTGAATTCCTGGGCGTCGCGCGCGCCGCAATGGGGGCAGTTAATGCGCATTGGAAGATCCTCGGCAGCGCGCGGTCAGTGCAGGTTGGGCTGGGCGCCGGCGCCCTTCTCGTCAATCAGGCGCCCCGTGGCGAACCGATCGAGCCGATAGGCGGTCGCGACCGGATGCGGCTGCCCCGTCGCGATCAGATGGGCAAAGCAGAAGCCCGAAGCAGGCGTCGCCTTGAAGCCGCCGTAGCACCAGCCGGAATTGAGATAGAGCCCGTCGATCGGCGTGAAATCGATGATCGGGGATCCGTCCATCGACATGTCCATGACACCTCCCCAGTGACGCAGCATGCGCACCCGTCCGAGGCCCGGCCACAGCGCCATCGCCGATTCCATCACATCCTCGATCACGGGCAGGTTCCCGCGTTGGGCGTAGGAGTTGTAGCCGTCGATGTCGCCGCCGAAGACGAGCCCGCCCTTGTCCGACTGGCTGATGTAGAAATGCCCTGCGCCGAAGGTGACGACGGTGTCGATCACGGGCTTGAGGCCCTCTGACACAAACGCCTGGAGCACGTGGCTTTCGATCGGCAGCCGCAAGCCGACCATCGCCGCCACCCGCGATGAATTGCCGGCCACCGCCATGGCGATCTTCTTGGCGCGGATCGGCCCGCGGGAGGTTTCGACGCCAACTGCCCGCCCGCCGGCCACGGTGATGCCGGTGACCTCGCAGTTCTGGATCATGTCGACGCCGCGGCTGTCGGCAGCGCGTGCATAGCCCCAGGCGACGGCGTCGTGCCGGGCCGAGCCGCCGCGGCGCTGCAGCAGGCCGCCATGGATCGGGAAGCGGGCATTGTCGTGATCGAGATAGGGCAGCATCGCCCGGATCTGTTCGCGGCCGAGCAGCTCGGCATCGACCCCGGCGAGCCGCATCGCATTGCCGCGCCGGGCGAAGGCGTCGCGCTGCGCATCGGAATGGTAGAGATTGATCACGCCGCGCTGGCTAACCATGGCGTTGTAGTTCAGGTCTTCCTCTAGCCCTTCCCAAAGCTTCATCGAGAGTTCGTAGAAGGGGGTGTTGCCGGGCAGGAGGTAGTTCGACCGGATGATCGTGGTGTTGCGCCCGACATTGCCGGAGCCGAGATAGCCCTTCTCCAGCACCGCGACATTGGTGATGTCGTGCCGGCTGGCGAGGTAATGCGCCGTGGCCAGGCCATGCCCGCCGCCGCCGATGATGATGACGTCGTATTCCGGCTTCGGCGCGGGATCACGCCAGGCCGGCGTCCAGCCCTTGTGTCCTTGCAGGGCCTGAGCGAGCAGCGAGAAGACTGAATAGCGCATCGAACGATCCGGACGGGCTTGTCATCCGAGATTGACCGACATAGGCTCCGCGACATGCTCAATAGCGACATGCGATTGCCTGTCCGCGACGACAGCACGCCGGCCCATGTCGGCTTCCTGCTGATCCCGGATTTCGCGCTGCTGGCTTACGCCTCAGCGATTGAGCCTCTGCGCGCGGCCAATAGGCTTTCCGGCCGGTCGCTCTATCGCTGGAGCCACGTTTCGATCGACGGAGCGCCGGCCTCTGCCTCGAACGGCGTCGCCATCGCCGCCGACGCGAGCGTCGGCGGCGATTTGCGGCTCGACTACCTCATTGTTTGTGCGGGCGGCAATCCCGCGTTGTTCCACCATCAGCCTACCTTTGCCTGGCTGCGCCAGCTCGCCCGGCGCGGCGTGCGGATCGGCGGTGTTTCGGGCGGACCTTATCTGCTGGCACGCGCCAATGTGCTGACCGGCTATCGCTTCACGATTCATTGGGAGCATGCACCGGCCTTCCTGGAGGAATATCCGGACCTCGACCTGCGCCGCTCGCTCTACGAGATCGACCGCGATCGCTTGACCTGCAGCGGCGGCACGGCCCCGCTCGACATGCTGCATGCCGTGATCGCGCGCGAGCATGGCAGCGATCTCGCGCTGGCCGTCAGCGAGTGGTTCCTGCAGACCCATGTCCGGGAAGGTACAGGCCCGCAGCGCATGCCATTGCGCGAGAGGCTGGGCATCGCGCACGCGCCGCTGCTGCGCGTCATTGGCCGCATGGAACAGACCATCGAGCAACCCGAGGCGCGCGAGAACCTGGCCCGGCTCGCCAACGTCTCGCTGCGACAGCTCGAACGCCTGTTTCGCCAACATCTCGGGCGGTCGCTCGGCGAACATTATCTGATTTTGCGCCTCGACCGAGCGCGCGACCTGCTGCGGCAGACCAGCCTTTCCATATTGGAAATTGCGCTTGCCTGCGGCTTCGCTAGCGCCAGTCATTTCTCCCGCAGCTATAGCGGGCGCTTCGGCCATCCCCCAAGATCGGAGCGGCTTACACAACACCCGATCGCTCGACGCTAAACGTCAAAAACGCGTCGCATGGGATCAATTCCACAGGCCGATACCCCGGAAGTCTAGGGCCTCAAACAAAAATACAGGGGATCGCGACCGATGAACAAATTCACCGCTCTCGCGCTGGCATTCGCCGCCACGCTCGCCGCCGCCCCCGCCGTTGCGCAGGATACCCTGGCTAAGATCAAGGAGAAGGGCGTCCTCACAGTCGGCGTCAAGAACGACTACAAGCCTTGGGGCTTCCTCGATCCGTCGGGCAAGATCGTCGGCCTCGAGATCGATCTCGCGCAAGAAGTGGCAGCCAAGCTCGGCGTCAAGATCGAGATGGTTCCTGTGATCGCCGCCAACCGCATCGAGTTCCTGCGTCAGGGCCGGATCGACATGATCCTGGCGACGCTGGGCGATACGCCCGACAGGCGCAAGCAGATCGGCATGATCGAGCCGAATTACTATGCCGGCGCTACCAACGTGCTTGCTCCGAAGAGCGCGGGCCTCAAGAAATGGGAAGACCTGAAGGGCCGTAAGGTCTGCGCCGTACAGGGCGCCTACTACAATCGCCGCGTCTCGCAGGTATATTCGCCCGAGCTGGTGGTGTTCCCCTCGGTGCCGGACGGCCTGAACGCACTGCAGGGCAATAACTGCGTCGCCTTCCTCTTCGATGACACGTTGATCGTCTCGACGCTCGCGGGCGGCGACCCGAAATGGGCGAACTATGAGATGCCGCTGACGTCGGAGGACCCGCAGCTCTGGGCGGTCGGCGTGCGGCTGGACGATCTCGACGGCGCTTTCGGCAAGCTGCTCAAGGATATGTCGGTCGAATGGCACAAGGGCGGCAAGCTGCTGGCGCTTGAGACCAAATGGGGCATCAAGCAGAGTCCCTACCTGATCGAGACCAACAAGAAGCTGAAGAGCGGCTCATAGGCGAGACGCGCTGGTTCCACGCGCGCCTTCATTCCGGACGGAGCGCAGCGAAGATTCCGGGTCCATACCCGAACCTCCTTCGTTCGCGCTCCGGTATGGACCCCGGGGTCTCCCTTCGGTCGCCCGGGATGACGGTGTGGCCAGCGACGAACCGATGAGACTATGATCGCAGCCTTCTTCGAGCGCCTGAACGATACGCAGGGGCTCAATTTCTCGATCTTCTACGACGCTTTCGACCGCTCGCGCTTCCTGACGGGACTGTGGACGACGACCTATATCTGCATCGTCTCAATCCTGGCTTCGCTCGCGATCGGGCTCCTCGGGGTCTGGGTTGCCGGCAGTGGCTCGCGGCTCGGCCGGCTCCTCGTGCGGATCTACGTCCAGTTCTTCCGCAATACGCCTCCGCTGGTGCAGCTCTCCTTCTTCTACTTTGCCGTCGGCGGTCTGCTGCCGACTGTGTCGGACGGCTTCGGCGGGCAATCTCCGCTGGTCAGCGGCACGGGCTGGGCAATCATCGCCTTCTCGCTCTTCGCCGGGGCCTTCAATGTCGAAATATTTCGCGCTGGCATCGAGGCAGTTCCCGAGACGATGGTCGAGGCAGCTGAATCCCTTGGCTACACGCGGTTCCAGCTCTGGCGTCAGATCGTGCTGCCTCTCGCCTTCCGCATCTGCCTGCCGGCGCTGAACAACAACCTCGTCAACCTCGTGAAGACCACCACGCTCGCCTACGCGATCGGCGTGCCTGAGCTGCTCTACGCGGCCTCACAGATCTGGTCGGAGATGTTCAACGTCCGCGAGATGATGAACGTGCTGCTGGTGACCTATGTCCTGCTCGTCGCCGTGCTGGTCTGGGTGATGCATCGCTGGGAGAAGGCCATGCGCATTCCGGGCTACATGCCATGAAGACCGGTACCACCGACCTCTCGGTTCTCAAGCCCTTCCGCGTGACGCCGATCCCGCCGAGCGGTCTAGCCGCGCCTGTCCTGTTGAGCGCCGGTCTAATCGCCAGCATTGTCGTCACCTTTGCCGCATCCCTGGCCGTAGCGCAGGCGATCGGACCGGCCGCACGCGACGGCGCTATGGCGATCCTGTGGCGCTGGGCGCCGCTGATCTTCCAGGGTTTCCTGTTCAATCTGCTGATCAGCTTCCTCTCGATGGCGCTGGGCACGGCGGTCGGCGTGCTGTTCGGCATCGGCCAGGTCTCGCCATCCGCGGCCCTGCGGAGGCCGGCCTGGGCAGCGACGCAGTTCTTCCGCAACGCGCCCTGGCTCGTCCTGCTGTTCTACGCGATGTTCCTGCTGCCCTTCGAGATCAGGCTCGGCCCGGTCACCATCGCCTTCCCGGCCTGGATCAAGGCGATCATCGGGCTGGCGCTTCCGGTCGCGGCGAACGTCTCCGAGATCGTGCGTGGCGGCATCCGCTCGATCCCCTCGGGCCAGTGGGAATCGGCGGAGTCTCTCGCCTTCACCCGCCGCCAGACGATGTGGATGATCATCCTGCCGCAGGCCTTCAAGCGGATGATCCCCCCCTGGATGAACCTCTATGCCATCCTGACCATGGCAACGACGTTGATCTCGGTGGTCGGCATCCAGGACGGGCTGACGGTGACCCGCGCTGCCCTCGTCGCGGAGAGCCGGCCGGAATTGATGCTGCCGATGTACCTGCTGCTCCTGCTGATGTTCTTCGCCTATTGCTACCCGATCGCGCGCCTCACCATAGCGCTCGAACGCCGCTTCAACGTGAAGGGATGACCATGGTCGCCAAGCATGAACTCGGCGAGCCCGTCGTCGTCATCGCCGGCGTTGAGAAAGCCTTCGGCGCCTTTGCGGTCCTGAAGGACGTCAGCCTTACCATCCGTCGCGGCGAGACCGTCTGCATCATCGGCCCGTCCGGCTCAGGTAAGTCGACGCTGCTGCGCTGTATCAACGCGCTGGTGCCGATCAACAAGGGCTCGATCACGGTCGCCGGTCGGCAGGTCAACGACCCCGCGCTCGACAAGCTCGCGCTGCGCCGGGACGTCGGTATCGTCTTCCAGCAATACAATCTGTTTCCGCACAAGACGGCGCTGCAGAACGTGATGATGGCACCGATCCACGTGCTGAAGCAGGACCGGGCCGAAGTCGAGGAGCGGGCCAAGCGCCTGCTCGCCAAGGTCGGCCTGTCGCACAAGCATGACGCCTATCCGGGCGAGCTCTCGGGCGGGCAGCAGCAGCGTGTCGCGATCGCCCGCTCGCTGGCGATGAACCCCAAGGTGATGCTGTTCGACGAGGTCACGGCCGCGCTCGACCCCGAGACCAAGAAGGAGGTGCTCGTCGCCATCCGCGACCTCGCCGCCGAAGGCATGACCTGCATCCTCGTCACCCATGAGATGGGCTTCGCCCGTGAGGTTGCGGATCACGTCTATTTCACCGATGGCGGCGTGATCGTCGAGCATGCGCCCCCCGCCGAGTTCTTCGGCGCGCCGCGCGAAGCGCGCACCCGTGCCTTCCTTGACCAAGTGCTCTGACGCGACATGTCGCAAAACGGCCAGCCAATGCGGTCCGCCAGCCCAGGAATGCCTGCCGTCATTCGAGAGGGAGCCCCATGAACATTCCGGCCTCAGATCCGAAATCCGTCACTGGCAAGCCGCTGATCATCGACGAGAAAGTCGACGTCCTGATTATCGGCGCCGGTGCAGCCGGGCTCGAGGCTGCGATCGGGGCCGCGGCACGCGGATTCGGCGTCCTCCTGGTTGACGAGAACCCGGTTCCCATCAGGACGATGGGCGACGACGTGCCGCTGCATTTCGGGCAGGGCATGGCCGCCAATGCCCGTAACCGCAACGCCATGACCGAGGCGTTCGTTGCCTCCGAACCGCGGATCGAGGAGGCCTTCGAGACCGGTATCGATGTCCGCCTCGGCACGGCCTGCTGGGGGCTCTACGCCAACGGCACTGCGCTGGGCTGGATGCCGGGGCTGGTCGCTGGGCTTGCCGACGAAGAGCGCAGCTTCCTGATCGAGGCAAAGCACGTCATCCTCGCCTGCGGCAGGCGCGATATGGGGCTCGGCTTTCCCGGTTGGGAGAAGCCGGGCGTGATGGGCGCCACCGCGGCGCTCAATCTCGCGACGCGATATGGCGCCCTCGGACCGCGACGGGTCGTCGTTCTCGGCTCCGGCACGGAGGCACTGACCACGGCGCTGGCGCTGCGCGAGACCGGCGTCGCGATCGCGGCGATCGTCGAGCAGGCGCGCGAGGCCGTCGGCGATGCAGCCTTGCTGCTGAGCTTACGCCACGGCGGGACCGAGATTCTGACCGGCCATGTCGTGCGCGAGGCCACTGGGCGCGAATCCGTCGAGGCGGCTCTGGTCGCGGTGCTCGACGAAACGGGCCGCCCGGTACCTGACGAGCGGGGCATCGCCTGCGATGGCATCGTGCTCGCAGTCGGCGCCACTCCCGTCATCGACCTCATCGATGCCGCCGGCTGCAAGGTTACATTCCAGCCCGAGCGTGGCGGCTACGCGCCGACCCTCGACGCCGGCCAGCGCACCAGCATCGCGAATGTCTATGCGGTCGGCGACTGCGCCGGGATCTGGGCGGCGAAGACGCGCGACCGCACGATCGCCGAGGCGGAAGCTGCGCGCGCCGTCGCCGCGCTCGGTACCGCGGCAGCGGACGATCAGGCTGAACGGCCACCATCACCGGAATACGACATCTCTGGCTACCGGCTGGCCTGGGTCCGTGCCAGCGTCGTCGAGGCGCGCACCGAATTTCATGTCTGCCAGTGCGAGGAGGTGACGGCGCGGGAGATCCTCGAGGTTCGCCCGCCGCGCAATCTTGACTGGCAGAGCGAGCGCCGCAACGACCGCTCGCTGTCGACGCTGCTCGGCGAAGGGCCGCCCAATCCCGATCAGATCAAGCGGCTGACGCGCGCTGGCATGGGCCCATGCCAGGGGCGCCGCTGCCGTGAGCAGATCGCGGCACTGCTGGCGCTCGGAGCCGCGCAGCCGCTCTCGGCTATCCCGCTTGCCGGCTACCGTGCGCCGACGCGGCCAATGCCGCTGTCGATGACGGCGCCTGTGCCGGAAGCGCCGCAACAGGCGGAGCACTGGGACACCTGGTTCGGCATGCACGCTCAATGGGTCCCGTTCTGGGAGGTGCCGGCGCGCTACACTGTCGCGACCAACGACGCGACCGGCCCCGTTGCTAGCGAGTGAGAGCCATGAGCGCGATCAAAGGAGCATCTGTCGTCATCGTCGGCGGTGGCGTCACGGGCCTCTCGGCCGGTTGGTGGCTGGCGCGGGACGGCGTCGATGTCCTCGTGCTGGAAAAGGGCCTGATCGGCTGGGAGGCCTCCGGCCGCAACGGCGGCGGCTGCTCGCACCACCACTCGCCGCTCTTCGCCGAGGAGCAGCGGCTCTGGCCGCTCATGGACGAGTTGCTCGGCTACCCGACCGAGTTCAGGGGAGAGCGCGTGCGCCTTGCCGCGAGCGAGCACCAGATGGCGCTCTATGGCCGCGCCCTGCGCAATGCCGAAAGGCAGGGCTTCGCCTCCGAAGTGTTGGACGTTAAGCAAGCCAAGGAGATGGTACCTTTGGCGGGCGGCACCATCGTCGGCGGCTATCACTACAAATTCGGCGGCCATGCCAATCCGCACCGCACGCTGCAAGCTTATGCCTGGGCGATGCAGGATCATGGCGGGCGCATCCTGCAGCACACCACCGTCACTGGTTTCCGCAGCGAAGGCGGCCGAGTGACCATCGTGGAGACAGATCGTGGCTCGATCGGCTGCGACAGCCTTGTCCTGGCGGCTGGTCCACAGACCGGGCGCCTTTCGGCGATGCTCGGGCAGGAGGTTCCCGTGCAGTCGGCCCGCTGCGAGATGATCGTGACCGAACCGCTGCCCCTCATGCCGCTCGGTGGTGTCGACGGGTGTGGCCTCTATGGTCGCCAGACCTTGCGCGGCAACCTGGCCTATGGCGGCGGCCCGCATGAATGGCTGGCCCTGGCCGAGCAGGGCACGCCAGCCAAGCCGACGACACCGCTGATGCTGCACATTGGCAAGCGCCTTGCGGAATTGCTGCCGAAGGCGGCCCATGCCCGCATCATCCGCTCCTGGGCCGGCGTGATCGAGAATACGCCGGATGGGCGCCCGGTGATCGACCGGCTCGAATCGCAGGCGAATGTCGTGGTCGCGACGCTGTCGAGCGTCGGCTTCGGCCTGTCTCCGGCTAGCGGCCATGCGATCCGCGATCTCATGCTCGACGGGGCGTGCAGTTTCGCCGACATCTCGACTTTCAAACTGTCGCGCTTCGCCGAGTTGGAACCGAACTGGCGGGAGTTGCAGGGTTGGCAGGTAAAGGCAGCCTCAGAAGCGCTGGCGGCTTGAGAGCAGCGCACCGAAACCGTCATGGTCGGGCCAGCCCCGACCATCCACATTTTTCCGGGCTCATTCGGTGTTCGAGCCATAGGTGCTCGCCACGAAGGCGAGCACCTATGACGTCTGAGCCTGCAACAACGCGATGGCGACATCGGAACGCCGACGCGAGGAGCAGGCGAGGAGGTCGCTCCGCGCTTCCTCTTCCAGCGAGATGCCGCCGTCGTGATGCATGTCGACGGACCATAAGAGCGCTCGGCTTGTCCTCGATGCCCTGCCGCCGGCCGGGAGCCTGATCGCCGACCGGGTTACGACCTCGCCTGGTTCCGAGCGGTGCTGGCAGCCAAGGACATTGATCCGTCTGCGGCAAGATTCCCGAGAATGCATCGCGGCCTGCTTTCGCCTCGGGCTCCGCGCCCTAGCGGGCTGCGATGCCGTTCGGTGCATTGCCGACGGGATAGGACTTTCCGGCCGAGAGGCTACCGAGATTGATCGTGGAGATGGTGTTCGCGTAGGTGTTGGTAACGTAGGCTGTGCCGCCGTCGGGGCCGATGACGACGCCGTGCGCGCCCTTGTCGACCGTCACGCTCTTGATCAGCCTGCCATCATCGAGCGAGATGACCGACACCCGGTTGTCCGGTTTTGCAGCCGAGCCCTGGTTGGCGACGAGGGCAGTCTTGCCGTCCGGTGTGACGGAGACCTGCACGGGCCCGTTTCCGACAGGAGCCCGCCGCAGGACCTTCCGGGAAGCAACGTCGATGATCGCGACCTTGTCTTCGCCATTGAGCGAAACCACGAGAGTGCGGCCGCTCCGGTCGAACGCGACTTGGACGGGCCGGGAGCCGACGGGGACGTGCTCGACCTTTTCCGGGTTGCGCCTATCCACCAACGAGACCGTGTTGCTCTTCATATTGGCGATGGCCAACAGATTGCCGTCCGGCGAAAGGCGCAAGCCGTGCGGGTAGTTCTGTACGGGGATACGCCCCGCCACCCTGCGTCCTGGGAGATCGATGACCACCACCGAGTTGGTTTCGGCATCGGTCAGGTAGGCGAAATGTCCCTCGGCGTCGGGAACTACGTGCGCCGGATGTCCTCCCACCGTTACGACCTGCGGCGCGCCCGGCATCTCGCCCGACACGTCCATGATAACGAGTTGCCCGCCGGCCGCGGCCCCGTGGGACGCATGGCCACCGGCCGGGCCCGCGGGGATACCTGTCGCCAGGAGAAGGCGGCCATCCGCGCTGATGTCGACGTTGTGCGGCGAGATCGGGATCGCCACCGTGGTGGTTCTGGAGGTCCGGGTGTCGATGATGGAGACGCTCTGCCCGTTTTCGTTGGCGACGAAGATCGTGCCGGCCCGGGCGCTGGCGGCGCCGAGGGATATCACGAGGGCAAGTGTAATCTGGGTTGTGCGTGCGGACATCGCGTTGTCCTTCCGAAGTGCAATTGAAGAGGGTCCTGAATCCCGACACAGGAGGCATCGCCTCGGATGCACTGGGAACCAGGGTTTCGGGAGGGTCACGCGATGGGTTGGGGCGGTTTGAGCCGTGCGTCAGGGATGACGCCGTCCAGCATCAGGTCATTTCCGGGATGGAGGCAGACCGCACCTGCTGCCCTTTGCAGGAAACCATCGCGGGAGATCGGTGGAGGGGCAACGCAGCCTGAGGAGTTGACAAGGCAGGCTACGTCACAGGGCAGTCCGTTCGCCATGTCGGCGACGTGCTCCTGATCCATGCTAATGTTGCCACGGGTGAATGTTGCCGACGGGTCGGCATTCCCGCCGCCCTGCGACGAAGACTGGTGCGCAATATGCGTGAGCGCCGATGAAACAGGGGCAATCGTTCGACCGCCCGCAAGGACCACCACGGCGCCCGCCAGCAAGAGCAAGGCCGTCAGCGGAAACAAGGAGCTGTTCCGAAG
>NZ_CAMFJF010000053.1 GCF_945956895.1 uncultured Allobosea sp.
ATCCGAAGCTCGACTACAACATCCAGACCGACTTCATCCCGATCGCCGTCATCGCCCAGCCGCCGCAGGTCATCGTCGTCAACCCCGGCAAGGTCCAGGCCAAGACCGTGGCCGAGCTTGTCGATTTCGCCAGGAAGAACCCCGAGAAGCTGAACTTCGCTTCGGCCGGCAACGGCACGACGCATCATCTCGCCGGCGAGCTCTTCCAGATCTCCACCAAGACGAAGTTGACCCATGTGCCCTATCGTGGCGCCGGCCCTGCCCTGCAGGACACGGTCGCCGGCCAGGTCGACCTGCTGTTCGACGGTCTCGGCTCCTCGGCCGCGCAGATCCAGAGCGGCACGCTTCGGGCGCTCGCGGTCGCCGCCCCCGCCCGCTCGGACGCCGTGCCCGACGTGCCAACCGCCAAGGAGGCGGGCCTGGAGGGGTTCGAGGTCTCGACCTGGTACGCGCTCTGGGCGCCCAAGGGTACGTCTCCGGAGATCGTGTCCAGGATGCGCGACGAGGTGCAGAAGGTCCTCAAGACGCCCGCCATCGAGGCCGCCTGGAAAAAGAACGGCTCGCCGATGCCGACCCTGGCAGGCGATGATTTCGGCAAGTTCGTCACGGCCGAGGTCGAGCGCTGGGGCAAGGTTGTCAAGGAGGCGCAAGTCAAGCTGGAGTGAGACCGGAGCTGCGGCCCCCTTCCCTTGTGGCGCCGGCTTGAATGAGCCGTCCGATGCGGGAGAGATGGAGCCTGATGAGGCTGGCTGTCATCGCCCTTGCGGTCGCGTTGGCCGCTTTTGCCGCGCTGTTGGCGGTGGTCCTTCTTACCGATTTCGCGACCGTGCCCTGCCAGGACGGGGTATGGGATACGATCAGGCATCGTTGCATTCCCACCTGACGGGCACGCTCGGCAGTCCCTCAGGCCAGAATGCCGCCGTTTGCCTCGTCGTCTCCTGTGCCGTCGATGACGGCACGGGCGACCGTGACCGTGAAGCCGGCCCGCGCCATCGCCGCGAGATCCTTCTGGCGGCTCGCGGTCCGATCACCGCGTGTCCATGGGCCGAGTCGCTTGCGCCGTGCGGCTTTCCGGGCCGCGGCCAGCTCTTCCTCGTCGCCGACGCTGCTGGCCCCTTCCGCAAGCTCGCGGCTCACGCCTTTCGCGGCGAGCGATGCAGCGACGGCCCGTGCCGAACGACCACGGCGCCGGAGCGTTGCAGCCCTCGCCTCGGCGAAACGCCGGTCGTCAGCCAGTCCGGACGAAACGCACCGCGCCACGACATCATTGAGCGCCGGTTCGTGCAGGGCCGGGTCCTCGCCGTGATGGCGGCAGCTCAAGGCGATCTTACGCGCCAACACCCGGCGCAATTGCGCGGCCGGCGCGGAATAACGCTCAAGATAGTGCATCGCCGCGCGCTGGAGGTAATCAGGCGTGATCCGCCGCGGTGTCCGGGCCAGCCGCGCGCCCTGCCCTCGCCTGTCGCCTTGCTCCGCCATGCTAATCGGATACCGGCTTCTGTCGGCCAGCCTTGACGCCGGAGCGCTTCTCCTTGGAAGCCAACCTGCGCTCCTTCGAGGCCTTGGTCGGCTTCGTCGCGCGCCGGACCTGCGGGCGCACCGTGGCGGCCCGGATCAGTTCCAGCAGCCGCTCCACGGCTTCCTCGCGGTTGCGTTTCTGGCTGCGATGCGTCTGCGCGACGATGACGATGACGCCATCCTGCGTCAGCTTGCTGCCAGCGAGCTTCATCAGCCGGACGGCGACATCATTCGGCAAGGACGGCGAGCGACGAGCATCGAACCGCAATTGCACGGCTGTCGAGGTCGTATTGACATGCTGACCACCGGGCCCCGAGGCACGAACGAACGATTCTTCGATCTCGCTCTCGTCGATAGCCAGCGAGGACGTGATTGGAATCATCGGAGCTTCCCGCCAGACGGCGACCTTTATGAGCGAGAGGCCGGACAAAGTCGCGTTCGAAGATCATCCGCAGATCGTTCCGGTGCCGTGCCGCCCTGTCGAAGCGCGAGATGGCTACGGCAAGTGGCTCATCAGACTTGGCGGAACAGCGTCTGCGATGAGCGCCCTGCGGACGGACATGCACCCGACGTTGTCGGGATGCGAGATCGGCTGTCACCGCCTCTCCAGCCATCAAACCGGCCAACCCGGCAGGAGTAATGTCCTGCCGCGGACAGCGCGCTCTTCGCGTCACGGTGATTTTGCCAGCGGCGCAAGCCTCCGAACAAAATCTGCCTGCGACCGACATCCCGTCTTGGCGAGGATCTTCTTAACCTGGGATCGAACGGTCTCCCGGGAAACGCGATGATCGCCCGCGATCTCGTTGACGGAAAGACCTTCGAGAATCCGATTGGCCACGGTCGCCTCGGCCCGCGTCAGATCATAGAGTTCGCAGAGGAGAGAGGTCTCGATCCGCATGCTCCGATCCGACGTCGTGACGACCAGCATCGCCTGCGCTCGCGAAAAGATGTCGTGCGCCTGCCGCCGGATCGGCAGGACATGGAGGATGAAGGCCGGGCTATCATCCCTCCGGGGAACGGGGATCGAGCGGGTATCGCCAAAGCGGTCGCGAGCCAGGTCCGCCAACGCCTTCTGAATCAGCTTGTTGGCGCGGTCGTCCTCCAGCGCGATCTTGTTCCGGGCGCGGATGATGACCTGCCCCAGAAGCGCTTCGAAGCTGGGATTCGTCGCCGTGACGTTGCCTTGGGCGCCGATCAGCGCGGCCGGCGATCCCGCCCGTTCGAAGGAATCCAGACTGGCTTGCGCGCGTTGCATCTGAAGCTTGGAGGCCAGCACCGCTGCCCGGGCCAGGTGGGGGCGGATACCGTCCAGGACCTCGACCTCCCGACGAGACACCGGGCCGAGGTCGAATTTGCGTTCCAGGGTGAAGACGATGTTCTCCCCGGATGCGGCGCGGACATGCGTCGCCGTTCCCCAGCCGTAGCCTTCGGGGCGCATGAAATCCGTATAGAGCGGAACACACTCCAACTCCTCGTCGGTGAAGAGGTCATGATCGGTGATGAAGCCGGTCCCGCCATGCGCCAGCAAGCCAGCCATGCGGGCATTCCGGTTCATCCAGCCCTGTTCCATGAAGCGCTCGAAGACCGGCGCGAATTTCTCGCAGGTGACCCAGTTGGTGCCAAGGTCGGAATGGGCGAACAGGAGCCCTCCGGTGCAGCCCGCGATCTGCGCCAACCGCGCGATCGCAGTAGGCCAGACCTCTGGCACCGCGGCGGCCTCGTAGAGCATCGCCACCGCATCGCCGAACTCACGCGCATCCAGCATTCAAGACAGCCCCCCAGCCGCTCGTCGCTGATGCGGCACCATGGCGAATTCGTCAATTGTCGCCCTTCGGGGTGATGCGCGTGGAGATGTCGTGATTGCGACTTGGGCATTGCTTTGGATCGTCCTGCCGACAGCCAGTACGGACGCGACTCGAATCACGGAAATTTTCGGCCAGGCGCTCGCCTATTTGATCGTGAAGCCCGGCAATGCCGCGCTCCCTATCCGTCGGAACCGGACACGCAAACAGCCTGCCATCGCCTGATGGCGATCCCCAGGCACGCATGGAAGGTGGCCTCGAAGAACGCTTCGGCACCATGCGGCCTATGGGTAATGCCGAAGCCCTTGCAATTGCACTCCCCGTTCTGATTACCTTGAGGTAGGCGAGGTTTCAGCGGGGGCGCCATGCCTTCAACCCGTGCAGACACATGGCGAGTTCACAAGGAGCCGCAATCGGTCATCGATGAACTCGGCGAACTTGCCGCCGCAGCCGCTCTCGATCCTGAACATTGGGAAGTTTTGTTCCGCCGCTTGCAGGAATTTGTTCCAGGTTCCAGAATCATCTTCCAGGCGCATGATGAAACGATGCTCACGCCGCTTCCGATGCTGGCGCTGAACTGGGACGACAGCATCATCGACGCTTACATGAAGCATTACGGCGCCATAAATCCGTGGATTCCGAGCTGGCAGAAGATTCCGATGGCGAAGGCCGTGCCATCGAACCTCTTTATCGAGGACCGTCTGTTGTCGCGGACCGAGTTCTACAATGACTGGCTCAAGCCGATCGGACAGGCCGAGTTCGCCACTGGCATGAAGCTGGCTCAGGAGCGCGGCCGCCTCGCACAGTTCGCCGTGCATTACGATCCCAGGCTGGCGGACGCGCTGCATGAGCCGTTGAGCGTGATCCTCAATGCATTGGCCCCGCGGCTGCGCCGGGCGCTTGACTGCAACCGCGTCACGACCCGCCCGCTTGCTTCCATCAAAGGATCGCCTCTGTTGGAAACCATGATCGACCCGGCTTTTCTCGTGAATGCCGAATGCAAGCTCATCGACGCCAACCGGGCCGCAAGGGGGCTTCTGGAAACGAGGCATCCTTTCCGAACAGGCGCGCACGATGCCCTGATCGGCGTCGAACCGAACATCAATACCCAACTCCACGGCATTGTCGGACGCGCATGCTCCCGGATGATCGGCTCATCGGGGACCAGCGAATTCGTCATCTCCCGCACGGACAGGAGGCTTGCGATCCAGGCGTTGCCGATCGCGCCGAATCTCAACTCGCTCGTGTTCCGGGGAGCCGCCGCCTTCTACTCGCCGACGACCCTGGCCTTGGTCGTGGTCCGGGAACTGACGTCGGAGGCCGGCGACATAGGGGCCGTGCTTCAAAGCCGCTTCCGGCTGACAGCCTCGGAGATCCGCGTCGCCCTGGCGCTGAGCGGCGGCGGAACCATGGTCGAGATCGCCGACAGGTTGGGCCTGCAATACGGAACCGCCAGGACGCATCTGAAGGCGGCCTTCGCGAAGACGAAGACGCATAATCAGCGCGAGCTGTTGACGCTGATCGTCGAGCTTGGGAAGTGGCATGCCAACGGCTAGAGCATTGGGCTGAATCGCGCACTCAGCCCGATGCTTTAGCCGATCAGGGTTTCATCCAGACTACGCGCGCGGCTCGGGATATCCGCAAATTTCACACGGTCCGGATCCGTTTCCAGGGTCAGGACCGGGCAAGCTTCCTGCCCCAGGGCAGGATGAACGGCTCGCCGGCATGAGACCCGCGCAGGGCATGGATGCCGAAGACCTCTGCGAGCCGGTTATCGTCGAGGACTTCCACAGGCGATCCGTCAGCGATCCGCTGGCCGCGGTCGAGCAGCAGCAACCGGTCGCAGAAGCGGGCTGCCAAGGTGAGGTCGTGCAGCACGACGACCACCCCGGTTCCTTCGCCGCTGATCCGGCGCAGCAATTGCAAGGTGTCGAGCTGGTGCTGCGGATCGAGGCCCGCCAGCGGCTCGTCCGCCAGAAGATAGGGCGCCTCCACCGCGAGCGCCCGCGCCAGCAGGACGCGGTGACGCTCGCCGCCCGAAAGCGTCCCGACCGCACGAGCCGCGAACCCCGTAGCATCACAAAGCGTCAAGGCCCGCGCGACCGCTCGCCGGTCGGCCTCACCGGCTCGGGCGAAGGGGCGGCGATGCGGCAACCTGCCGAGCCCGACCAATGCCTCGACGGAAAGCGAGGCCGGCGCCTCGCCGCCCTGAGCCAAAAAGGCGACGCGGCGGGCCAGGGAGCCGCGCCCAAGTTCGCGCAGCGAGGCCCCGTCATGATCCACCCTGCCCTGGTCAGGCGTGAGCAAGGCCGCGAGGACACGCAACAACGTCGTCTTGCCGGCGCCATTGGGGCCAATCAGCCCCAGTACCTCGCCGGGGCTGATCTGGGCGTCGACCTGCTGCAGGACCGGCCTGCCACCGAGCATAACGGAAATTTCGGAAGCCGTGATCGCCATCACAAAACCTCCCGGCGCAGACGCTGCACCAGCGTGAACAGGAACGGCGCGCCGATCAGCGCCGTCACCACGCCGAGCTTCAGTTCCGGACGGACCGGCATGATCCGGACTCCGATATCGGCCGCAAGCACGAGGATGGCACCGCCGAAGCCGCTGGCGACGAGCAGGCGGCCGGGCCGGTGCCCGACCAGGGGGCGCAGCAGATGCGGCACCACCAGTCCGACAAAGCCGATCGCCCCTGTCACGGCGACGGCGCTGCCGACGGCGAGCGCCGTGCCGCCGATCAATCTCGCCCGCAGCCAGACGAGATCGAAACCGAGGCTCGCAGCCGTGTCCTCGCCGAGACTCAGCGCGTCGAGGGCCGGCGCCGTCGAGGCCATCAGGAGCCAGCCGGCGAGCATCGGCGGCAGCACCAGCCAGACATGGCTCATGCTCCGGTCGGCCAGCGAGCCCATCAGCCAGAACACGATCTCCAGCGTCGCGTAGGGGTTGGGCGCGAGATTGAGCGCGAGCGACGTCGCCGCACCCGCAAAGCTGTTGAGCGCGACGCCGGCAAGGATCAGCGTGGTCGTGCTGGCGCCGCGGCCGAGCAGGATGAAGAGGATCACCGTCGCCACGAGCGCTCCCGCGATGCCGCCGAGCGGCAGGGCGAGCGCAAGGCTGGCGGACAGCCCGCTGTAGAAGGCGAGGACGGCGCCAAAGGCGGCGGCGCTGGAGATGCCGATCACGCCCGGTTCGGCCAAGGGGTTGCGCAACAGCCCTTGCATCGCAGCGCCGGCCATGCCGAGGCTGAAACCGACGAGGGCGCCGAGCAAGGCGCGCGGCAGGCGCAGTTCATAGACCACCAGCGCCGGCAGGCTCTTCTGTCCTGCAAGCCAGTCGGCCACGGCCTGCCCGAGCGCCAACGGCGCATAACCGACCGCCAACGAGACAGCCGCCAGCGCCAGCACGGCAAGTGCCAGCAGGGACAGCAGCGACGCCGGCCTGATGCCGAGCGAGGCATGCGGCGTCATCGCTGCTCCTCCACTGCGCGCACCAGCAGTTCGATCGCGTCGACTACGCCCGGGCCGGCACAGGTCCAGAACCGTGTCGGCAGGGCGACGAGCCTCAGCCGGTTTCCAAGCTCGGTGATCACCGGGTGATGCAGGATCTCGTGCGCCAGAGAAGGCGGGCCATCCGGCGTGTCGTTCAGGATCAGGAGCTCGGCGCGTCCTAGCACCACGGTCTCGAGCGGGATCTGGCCGTAGCTCTCGGCGCCCAGTTCGGCGGCGATGTTGACGAGGCCGGCGCGGGTCAGAATCTCGTCGACAAGCGAGCCCCGGCCCACCGTGAAGCCGTTGGGACGGAGCACGATCGCCCGCAGCGGCCTCGCGACCCGCCGGGCCGCAAGAGCCTGCAGGCGCTGCTCGATCTCGGCGGCGAGCGCCTGTCCGCGCGCGGGCTCGCCAAGCAGATCGGCCATCTCGGTGATCTGCGTCTTCGTCTCCGCGATCGTGCGGGGAACGCCGAATTCCCGGACCGCGATGCCGACGCGTTTCAGCAGTCCCGCCGTCGTGCGTGTCGTATAGGCACCGGCGACGACGAGATCGGGCCTGAAGCCCAGAACCTCCTCGGCGAGGCCGTGATTGGCCGGTATCCGCCGCGCCGCCTCGGCCATGTTGGCGTTGCGCGGATCCTGCGACAGCCACGTCACCGAGGCGATATGCGCGGGATCGGCCAGGCGCAGTACGAGCTCGTCCGTGCACATGTTGAGCGAGACGATGCGCTTCGGCAGCTCAGCACTGCGCGCGGCCGATGCCATCGCGCCCGCAAGCGCGATGGCGATCAGGCACGCGCCGCCGAGGCGCCGCTGGATACCGGGCAGTTTCATCCGCCGAAGGCCACCTTGATACCGCCGAAGACGCCGAATCCCGACACGAGGAAGCCGACCGGATTCTCCCAGCGCTTGTCGAACAGGTTATCGATCCGGCCGAACACCGTCACCTTGTCGGTCGCCTTGTACTCGGCAGCCAGATTGACCAGCGTCGTTCCCTTCGCGTTCAGGCGTCGAACCGAGAAATCGCGATTGCCGTCGACCCAGGAGCCGACATTGGTGACGATCAGGTTGTCGATGTCATCCTGGAACCAGGTCGCACCGAACAGAGCTTCCGCCATGGACGGGGTGGCTTGAATCATGGGAGGAGGATGATCACAGTTTTGCGCATTGCCTCAGCGAAAGCCGGTTTCTCCATTTCGCGCAATGCTCCGCCAGACGTCACGGAGACATCCAGCGTTGAAGCCCTCTCGCGATATTGCCGGCCTGATCGAGATCATGGCCGCGCTGCGCACGCCGGGAACCGGCTGCCCCTGGGACCTGGAGCAGGACTTCGCCTCCGTCGCGCCCTACACCGTCGAGGAGGCCTATGAGGTCGCCGAGGCGATCGCCCGCGGCGACAAGCTCGACCTCAAGGACGAGCTTGGTGATCTGCTGCTCCAGGTCGTGTTCCACGCCCGCATGGCCGAGGAGGAAGGCTCCTTCGCCTTTCCCGACGTGGTCGAGGCGATCACCAGCAAGCTGGTCCGCCGGCATCCGCATGTCTTCGGCGATGCGCGCGATCTCTCTCCCGCCGAGGTGAAGGTGCTCTGGCACCGGATCAAGGCGCAGGAGAAGGCCGCCAAGGCGGCGGCTCGCGAAGCGGCCGGCCTGCCACCGCAGACTGAGGAGCGCGGCATCCTGGCCGGCGTGCCGCACACCCTGCCCGCCCTCACCCGCGCCTGGAAATTGCAGGCCCGCGCCTCCACCGTTGGCTTCGACTGGAACGATGCCCGCCTCGTACTCGACAAGATCCGCGAGGAGACGACCGAGATCGACGAGGCGCTCGCCGGCGGTGACAAGGCTGCGATCCATGAGGAGATCGGCGACCTGCTTTTCGTCGTCGCCAATCTCGCCCGCCACGCCGATGCCGACCCGGAAGGCTGCCTCGCCGCCGCCAACGCCAAGTTCGAGCGCCGCTTCAAGGCGATCGAGGAGGCTTTGGAAGCCGAGGGCCGGGGCGCGAAGGATGCCAGTCTCGACGAGATGGAAGCGCTCTGGCAGGCGGTGAAGAAGCGGGAGAAGAGCGCCGACTGACAACCGTCGTCATGGTCGGGCTTGACCCGACCATCTCGGAAAAGAAAGAGCGCCCATTCCGGCATGAGCTTCTCGGATCTGCGCTTCGCTCCGCCCGGGAATGACGCTCGTGATGGACGACGGCTTATCCCTGCCGTTCAGCCTCGGGAAAACGCGCCGTGAACGCCCCTTCCCGCTCCAGTGGCAAGCGCACGACGAGCTTCAGCCCGCCATCCTCGCCGTCCTCGCGCTCGAGGATTTCGCCATTGGCATGCAGCCAGGCCAGCGACTTGCCGTCTCCGGGCGCGAGCTCCAGCGTGTAGACCGGCCGGCTCGACGCGATCCGCGTTTCGATCGCGCGGGTCAGGCGCTCGACGCCTTCCCCGGTCAGCGCCGAGACCAGGGCCGGGCGCGAACCGTCGGGCCGCAGCGTCGCGATGCCGAGCTGGCGCTCGCGCTCGGCCGGGTCGAGCAGATCCGCCTTGTTCCAGACTTCGATGACACGCTGGCCATCATCCGGATTGATGCCGAGATCGCGCAGAATCGCCTGTACGTCGGCGGCCTGGGCCTGCGTATCCTCATGGGCCACGTCGCGGACATGCAGCAGCACGTCGGCCTCGATCGCGTCTTCCAGCGTGGCACGGAAGGCGGCGACGAGCTGCGTCGGTAGATCGGAGATGAAGCCGACCGTATCGGAGAGCATGATCCGCGCGCCATGCGGCAGCTTGATCGCGCGCGCCGTCGGATCGAGCGTGGCGAAGAGCATGTCCTGCGCCAGAACCTCGGCCGAGGTCAGCCGGTTGAACAGCGTCGACTTTCCGGCATTGGTGTAACCAACCAGCGCAACGATCGGATAAGGCACGCGTTTCCGGCTCGCGCGATGCAGCGAGCGCGTGCGTTTCACGCTCTCCAGATCGCGCTCGATCTTGGTCATGCGCTCCTGGATGATGCGCCGGTCCGCTTCGATCTGGGTTTCGCCGGGGCCGCCGAGGAAGCCGAAGCCGCCGCGCTGGCGTTCAAGGTGGGTCCAGGACCGCACCAGCCGGCTCTTCTGGTAGTTGAGATGCGCGAGCTCGACCTGAAGCGCGCCCTCCTTGGTGCGCGCGCGCCGGCCGAAGATCTCGAGGATCAGGCCGGTGCGGTCGATGACCTTGCAGCCGAAGGCCTTCTCGAGATTGCGCTGTTGGACCGGCGACAGCGCACAGTCCATCACGACGAGCCCGATCTCCTCGAGCTTGATGCGCTCGGCCAGTTCCTCGACCTTGCCCTTGCCGAGATAGGTCGCCGGCCGGAGCGCGGTCAGCAGCACCTGCACCGGCTCGACGACCGTCAGGTCGATCGCCGCGGCGAGGCCGACAGCCTCGTCCAGCCGCGCCGCGAAGGAACGCTGGTTGGCATCGACGGCGATGCCGCGCTTCTGCAGATAGGGCCCGACGACGAAGGCACGCGTATTCGCCGCGATGTCGCGTTCGATCTCGTCGAGCGGCTTCGCGCCAGTGACGCGCGTGGCCGCCCGATCCTTGTCGTCCTTGTGGCTTGTCGCCAAATCAGTTCTTGTCCGTTTCCTCGGGTTCGAACAGCTGCACGGGATGGCCGGGCATGATGGTCGAGATCGCGTGCTTGTAGACCAGCTGCGAGTGACCGTCACGGCGCAGCAGCACGCAGAAATTGTCGAACCAGGTGACGACGCCTTGCAGCTTCACGCCGTTGACGAGGAAGATCGTCAGCGGAATCTTCTGCTTCCGCACATGGTTGAGGAAAGTGTCCTGGAGATTTTGAGCCCGCTCGGCGGCCATGGGTAGTCCCTGTTGTTGGGATCGCCGATCGGATTACAGCCAGCGATCCAGTTCGTTCCGTTTCGGGCCGGCGGCGCATTCCACCAGCGTCGGAACACCGATGTCGCATTAGATCGTCGTCTTCGCCCGTAACGCAAGTGCAGCAACGCCGACTTTAGATGCATGCCGCCTGCGTCTTGTGCAATTGGGCATGCACGCCACGCCTGACGGCCTCCGATCGCCTCGCCTCCGACGTTTCCGTCAAAGGACGAAGCGACCGTTTCTCACACTGACACACCGCTCTTGCGAAAAGCGGCTTCGACCTTTTACGCAATGCTAGCCGACGCCGAGCGACTTCAGCTTGCGATGCAGCGCCGAGCGCTCCATGCCGATGAACTCGGCCGTGCGCGAGATATTGCCGGAGAAGCGCGCGATCTGGGCGATCAGGTATTCGCGCTCGAAGATCTCGCGCGCGTCGCGCAGCGGCAGGCTCATGAGGCGCTCGCCGCCGGAGCCGGACGGCGTCGTCGGCACCATGGCACCGACCTCGGCCGGCAGCATCTCGATCGTCACCTCGGCGGTAGGATCGCCCTTGGTCAGGATCATCAGGCGCTCGACATTGTTGCGCAGCTCCCGGATGTTGCCCGGCCATTCATGCGATTGCAGCACGGCCATCGCATCGCTGCCGATCTGGCGCTTGGGCAGGCCGCTGGCGACCGAGATCTGGTCCATGAAGAACTCGATCAGCTCCGGCACGTCCTCGCGCCGCTCCGAGAGCGGCGGCACCTTGATCGGCACGACGCTGAGGCGGTGATAGAGGTCCTCGCGGAAATGCCCGTCGGCAATGAGCTGCGCCAGGTCGCGACTCGACGAGGAGATGACGCGGACGTCGACATGGACGCGCGTCGCGCCGCCGACGCGCTGGAAGTTCTGGTCGACCAGCACGCGCAGGATGCGGTTCTGCGTTTCGCGCGGCATGTCGCCGATCTCATCGATATAGAGCGAGCCGCCATGCGCTTCCTCGAGCGCACCGATCCGGCGCGAGCGCCCGTCGCCGCCCTCGACGCCGAACAGCTCCTCCTCCATCGTCTCGGGCGTGATCGTCGCCGCATTGATCACGACGAACGGCCCGCTCGACCGGGTCGAGGCCTCGTGCAGCGTACGCGCCGCCAGTTCCTTGCCGCAGCCGGGCTCACCGGTGATCAGCACGCGCGCATTGGTCGGCGCGACGCGCTCGATCGTCTGGCGGAGCTGGTTGACGACCGTGGTGCGGCCGACGATGCGGTCGGCCTGGACCGAGCGGGTCTTGAGCTCACGGACCTCGCGGCGCAGGCGCGACGCTTCGAGCGCGCGCTCGGCGACCAGCACCAGCCGATCGGCCTTGAACGGCTTCTCGATGAAGTCGTAGGCGCCGCTCTTGATCGCCGAGACCGCCGTCTCGATGTTGCCGTGGCCGGAGATCATCACCACCGCGAGGTCCGGGTGGTTCTCCTTGATCAGCTCTAGCACCTGCAAGCCGTCGAGCCGACTGCCCTGCAGCCAGATGTCGAGGAAGACCAGATTCGGCCGGCGCGACGCAATCGCGGCCAGGGCCTCGTCGGCCGAGCCGGCCTTGCGGGTCCGGTAGCCCTCGTCTTCCAGCAAGCCGGCGACCAGATCGCGGATATCGACTTCGTCGTCCACTACCAGGATGTCAGCGCTCATAGGCGTATCCCATTCTTCGAATCATCCGTGTTGCGCATGCCGTTGTCCGGCTGGGCGGCCGCATCGTCGCCCACAGCGTCCTGCGCCGGACCTGTCTCGGGGAACCAGAGGCGGATGCGCGCCCCCCGTGCACCGCTGGCGGCATCCGGGCGGTCGAGCAATTCGATGCCGCCGCCATGGTCCTCCAGGATCTTGCCGACGATGGCGAGACCCAAGCCCGTCCCGCCCTCGCGCGTCGTCATATAGGGCTCGAGCAGCTTCTGACGCTGATCCGCCGGCAGGCCCTTGCCGTTGTCGATGATATCGATGACGACGCGGCCATCGTCGTGGCGCGCCATCCGGACATCGATGCGGCCCTGCCCACGCTCCTCGGCCGGCACGGCCTCGATCGCTTCCGTCGCGTTCTTGATGACGTTGGTCAAAGCCTGCGAGATCAGCCGCCGGTCGAAACGTGCCGATACGGGCTCTTCGGGCAGCGAATCCACGATGGTCGTTTCGGGATTGCCGACGCGCCAGAGGAAGACGGTCTGACGGACTGTCTCGACGATGTCCTCGCGAGCCAGCGACGGCTTGGGCATGCGCGCGAAGGAGGAGAACTCGTCCACCATGCGCCGGATATCTTCGACCTGCCGCACGATCGTGTCGGTGCACTGGTCGAAGACGTCCTTACCCTCGGTGATGACGCGACCGAAACGGCGCTTGATGCGCTCGGCCGAAAGCTGGATCGGCGTCAGCGGGTTCTTGATCTCGTGCGCGATCCGGCGAGCGACATCGGCCCAGGCCGCCGTACGCTGGGCAGAGACGAGGTCGGTGATGTCGTCGAGCGTCACCACGAGACCGGCGCCGATCCCCTCGCCTTCCCGGACGGCGCGGATATTGACCATCCGGTCCTGGCCCGCGCGGGTGAAGGCCACTTGCCCCGAACTCTGACGCTGCCGGTTCTGCAGGGCATCCGTGACGAAGCCTGCAACTTCAGGCGCGATCTCGGCGATCGGCCGGCCGAGCAGGCGGCCGCCCGTGCCCAGCAGGCTCTCGGCCGAGCGGTTGATCGTGGTGATATGCCCGTCGCCGTCGAGGCTCAGCACACCAGATGAGACACCGGAGAGCACCGTCTCGGTAAAGCGCCGGCGCCGGTCGATGACCTCGCTCGCCGTCACCAGGCTGTCGCGCTGCCGGCGCAGCTCCGCCGTCATCTTGTTGAAGGTCTCGCCGAGATGGGCGAGATCGCCCTCCGATCGTCGGATCGGGACCTGGACATAGAAATTGCCGCTCGAGACTTGATCCGTCGCGTCGATCATCCGCCGGATCGGCGCGACGAGGCCATTGGCAAAGCTCAGGCCCAGCCAGATCGCCGAGAGCAGCAGGATCAGCGCGATCAGCCCGTACATCGAGGCGAAGGCGATCTGGACACCCTTCCGCCGCGCATCGATCGAGAGATACTCGACGGCGGCGCCACGCGCGACCGAGGGGAACTCGACGGCGAGCGGATCGACCTCGCGCGCGACATGCAGGAAGCTGTTGTCATAGCTGGGCAGCTTCATCACGGCGCCAAACACCGTTCCCGTCCGCGGGATGACACAGATCGGCTCAGGCGCGGATTTGGCGTCATCGAAGGCTGCCTGATCAGGCATGGGCGGATCGCGCAGCACGTTGATATTGGCCCGCACGATCACCTTGTCGGGCGGCTGCATGATCGCGGCGACGGGCACGCCAAGCGCTGTCGCGCGCGTCGTCAGGAAGTTCTCGAACCATTTGCGGTCGACATCGAAGGCGGGTTTCGCCCGGCTCAGGTCGTCGGCGAGAATCCGAATCTCTCGCCCCAGCGAGCGGCATTGGCTGGCGGCATAGGCATCGGCCACCTCGACCGATTTGAAGATCGCATCACGCATCCGGTCGGAGAACCACGGCTCCAGGCCGCGCTCGATCGTGATCGTGGCGATGATGGCGACGAGGACCGCCGGCAAGGCAGCGATGATGCTGAACAGGCCGACGATGCGGACATGAAGCCCCGCCGCAGCCGCGCCTGCCTTGCGCGCGCGGATCAGCACCGCGGCCTCGATCGCGACGATGACGATCAGCACCAGGATCAGCAAGGCGTTGAGCACGAAGACGCCGACCACGACCTCGTGCACGGGCGCGATCGGCGTCGCACCGGACAAAACGAGGAAGGTGAGCAGCGCCGAGACCAGCGCCAGCGCGACGACGATTCCGCCGACCCAGCCCGAGACGCGGCGGGATTTCTCCTCGCCGCGCGGCATCATTCTGGCTTCGTTGACAGAAGCGGACACGTTTCCCGACAACTCCGATGTGACAGGGATCGCGGAGCGATCACGCCTGCGGGGCGCCACTGATGCGCCGCCGCAACGGTGTTGTCAAAATATGACATCCACAAGGCGGAAACGGCCTCGTCTCAGCGCGGCGAGCGCACCACCTGCATGTCGAGTTCGCGAATCTTCTTGCGCAGCGTGTTGCGATTGAGGCCGAGAAGCTCGGCTGCGCGAATCTGGTTGCCACGCGTCGCGGCCAATGCCGCCGCGATCAAAGGCGGCTCGATCTCACGCAGGATGCGATGATAGAGCCCCGGCGGCGGGATATTGTCGCCGAAGCCGCCGAAATACTGGCCGAGATGGCGCTCGACGGAGCCGGACAGCGTTTCCGCCCGCTCGAGCGAGGCCGCGGGGCTGTTCGCGAAACCGGGCCCCACCGCTGCCGGCTGCAATTCGGCCTCGATGATCGGCGCGGTGATCGTCTCCTGCGGATAGAGCGCCGCCAGGCGCCGGACCAGATTCTCCAGCTCGCGGACGTTTCCGGGCCAGCGGTACTGGCGCATCACGTCCATCGCTTCCGAATCGACCTGCTTTCGCGGCAGGCCCTCCTTCTCGACCAGCGAGAAGAAATGGCGGACGAGGTCCGGAATGTCTTCGATGCGCTCGCGCAGGGGCGGCAGGCGGATCGGCACGACGTTCAGCCGGAAGAACAGATCCTCGCGGAACAGCCCCTGCGCGATCGAGATGCGCAGATCCTTGTTGGTCGCGGCGACGATGCGGACATTGGTCTTGATCGGGGTGCGCCCGCCGACCGTTGTGTATTCGCCCTGCTGGAGCACGCGCAGCAGGCGGGTCTGCGCCTCCATCGGCATATCGCCGATCTCGTCGAGGAAGAGCGTGCCGCCTTCAGCCTGCTCAAAGCGACCGGACGAGCGCGTCAGAGCTCCGGTGAAGGCGCCCTTCTCGTGGCCGAACAATTCTGATTCGATCAGGTCCTTCGGGATCGCCGCCATGTTGATCGCGACGAAGGGGCCGTTCTTGCGCTTGCCGTAGTCGTGAAGGGCACGCGCCACCAGTTCCTTGCCGGTGCCGGATTCGCCATTGATCATCACGGTCAGGTCGATCGGCATCAGGCGCGCCAGTGCGCGATAGACATCCTGCATCGCCGGCGAGCGGCCGATCAGCGGAATATCCTCAGGCTCGGCCGCGTGGCCACGGGCCGTTTCGCCGCGGGGGCGCGACATCGCCCGGCCGACGATGGCGACGAGCTCCTTCAGGTCGAAGGGCTTGGGCAGATATTCGTAGGCGCCGCGTTCGGAGGCCTTGATCGCCGTCATGAAGGTGTTCTGCGCGCTCATCACGATGATCGGCAGTTCGGGCCGCACGCGCTTGATGCGCGGCAGCAGGTCGAAGGCGTTCCCGTCCGGCATCACGACATCGGTGATGATCAGGTCGCCCAGTCCCTGGGCAGCCCAGGTCCAGAGGGTGGCGGCCTGGCCGGTGGTCCGGACTTCGTAGCCCGCCCGCGCAAGCGCCTGGTTGAGGACGGTGCGGATCGCGGCGTCGTCGTCGGCGACGAGGATGTGACCGGTCGGCATGTGTTGCTTGAGGCCTTTACGTTGCCTGCCCCGACCTGAGCTGGTGCAGGGGCAGGAGGATCCTGAAATGCGTCCGGCGCGGAACGGACTCGCATTCGACGATTCCGCCGTGATCGCCGATCACCTTGGCGACAAGTGCAAGTCCAAGGCCACTTCCCTGGGCCTTGGTCGTGACGAAGGGATCGAACAGGTGCTGCACCAGATCGGAGGGCACACCCGGCCCGTTATCGCGCACGCCGATCTCGAGGGGCAGCGCGATACGCTCCGAGGATCCGGGCACCTGCAGGCGAATGCCGGGGCGGTAGGCGGTCGTCAGCGTGATCTCGCCGTCGATCGCGTGCTCGCCGATCGCCTCGGCGGCATTCTTGACGAGGTTGAGCAGCACCTGGACGAGCTGGTCGCGATTGCCGGCGACCGGCGGCAGGGACGGATCGTAGGCCTCGGTGAAGCGGATATGCCGGGCGAACCCGGACTGAGCGAGGCGCTTCACATGGTCGAGCACGTCATGGACATTGACCGCGTCGCGCTCGCTCGGCCGCTCGTCGCCGAACAATTCGACGCGCTCGACCAGCTTCACGATCCGGTCGGTCTCGTCGCAGATCAGCTGCGTCAGCATCCGGTCATCGTCGGAGATCGAACCTTCGAGCAGCTGCGCCGCGCCCCGGATACCGGAAAGCGGATTCTTGATCTCGTGGGCCAGCATGGCACCGAGCGCGGTGATCGAGCGGGCTGCCCCGCGATGCGTCAATTGCCTGTCCATTTTTTCGGCAATTGTCCGTTCTTGCAGCATCAGCACGACCGCATCGCCCTGGCTGGGCAAGGGAGAGGCAAAGACATCGACGATATGATCGGTTCCGAGGCGGGGCGTACCGAGATCGAGGCGATATTCGCTGACGCTGGCGCCGCGGCGCTGCACCTCCTCGATCAACCCGAGGACGGGCGAGCCGAAGGCGACGAGATCGTCGATGCGCTGGCGCTTGAGCAGAGCCGCGCTCGACTGGAAGAAGTCCTCGGCTGCCGTGTTGGCGTAGAGCACGGCATGCCCCTCGCCGATCACCAGCACCGGCATCGGCAGCACCGTCAGCGCCTGGACCTCGATCGGATCGAGCAGATAGGTGCTGCGGCTTCCAAGCCCCTTGTCGGCAAACATCGCCGTCATCGGCAGCTCCTTGCGGCGTCAGGCCGCTTCGCGATTACGGTCGGTCGAAAACAGCCCCGAGAGAGCCGCCAGGACCTGTCGGGGTTCGTCTGAAGTCAGGAGGCTGCGGCGCAATTCCGCATCGGGTTCGCAGCCGTCGGCAACCGCGTCATCCGCATAGGCCGCCAGATGCTTGCGGGCATGGCGCACGCCATGCGCGACGCCCATCAAGGCCAGCAAGCCCTCGTAATGCTCGCGCGCCAGATCCAGCTTCTCGACCAGCGTCAATGGCCGGAAGGCACGCCCGTCGAGCGCCGCGCCGATCTCACCGACCAGCCAGGGCCGGCCGAGCGCCGCGCGTCCCACCATGACGAAATCGGCGCCCGACTGCGCGAGGCAGTCCCGCGCATCCGCAACATCATGGATGTCGCCATTGGCGACGAGCGGAAAATCGCCAGCGGCACGCACCGCCGCGATCGCCCGCCAATCGGCCTTGCCCTTGTAGAATTGCTGGCGCGTCCGGCCATGGACCGTGATCATCCGCGCGCCCGCCGCCACCGCCCTGCGAGCAAGCTCGGGAGCGTTGCGGGAGGCATCGTCCCAGCCGAGACGCATCTTGACCGTCACCGGCACGCTGGTGGCGGCGACCGCGGCTTCGACCAGCGCGATCGCATGATCGAGATCGCGCATCAGGGCGGAACCGGCCCAGCCGCCCGTCACCTTCTTGGCCGGGCAGCCCATGTTGATATCGACGATATCGGCGCCGTTGGCCTCGGCCAGCCGCGCGGCTTCCCCCATCCAATAGGGGGCGCAGCCGGCAAGCTGGACAACATGCGGCGACACGCCCTCGCCTTCGGCCCGGATGCGCGCCTCCTCGCTGCCGCGGACGAACTCGTCCGACGCGACCATCTCCGACACGACGATTCCGGCATGCTGACGCGCCGCAAGGCGGCGCATGACGATGTCGGTCACGCCAGACATTGGCGCCAGGAAGGCGCGGGACGTGATCGGGATACCTGCGATGTCCAAAGGGCAAAGCCTGCTTTTAAGGCATTTCTCAATGTGCATATTTATTGGACAATGCTGCAAGAGCGCAAGCGCTTATGCGCACATGCTGCAATGCAACAGCGTCGCACCCCCTGCCCCTGCGCGACAGAATTGGTTATGGCATGCGCCCATGACCTCTTTGCAGCCAGGACCCAGTGCCGTGTTCCGCCCCTCCGATGCGCTCCAGCCTGTCGCCGCCCTGCTCGTCGCGGCCGGCCGTGGCCTGCGGGCCGGAGAGGGAGAGCCGAAGCAGTATCGGCTCGTCGAAGGCCGCCCGGTTCTTGCCCATGCGCTGCTGCCTTTCCTGGCAGAGCCCGCGATCGAACGCATCGCCGTCGTGATCGGCGAAGGCGACGAGGCGCGCTACACCAATGCCATGGCCGGGATCGACAGTTCGCGGCTTGCAGCCCCGACGCTCGGTGGCGCGACGCGCCAGGCCTCCGTGCGGCGCGGCCTGCTTGCGCTTGCCCGCGAGGGCTTCGACGGCATCGTGCTGGTCCATGATGCAGCTCGCCCCTTCGTCTCGCGCGCCCAGATCAGCGCGGCGATCCACCGGCTCGGCGCGGGCGCCATCGCCGCGATCCCGGCCCTGCCCGTGACCGACACCGTGAAGCGCACCAGCGCCGATGGCCATGTCGCCGAAACGCCGCCGCGCGACCAGCTCGTCACCGTCCAGACACCGCAGGCCTTCCGCTTCAAGCCGCTGCTGGAAGCCCATGAGGCGGCGGAGGCTGCCTTGCTGCATGGCTTCACCGACGATGCCGCCTTGATGGAATGGGCAGGCCACCCGGTCGCGACATTCCAGGGCGACCCGGCCAATGTGAAGCTGACCCATGCCGCCGATTTCTTGCGGGCCGCCGCACATCCCGGCAAGGCGCTCGTGACGCGTGTCGGCACCGGCTACGATGTTCATGCCTTCGGCCCGGGCGACCATGTCTGGCTGGGCGGCGTCCGGATCGGGCACGACCAGGGCGTCATCGCCCATTCCGATGGCGATGTCGCGCTCCATGCCCTGACCGATGCCCTGCTGGGTGCGCTCGCGGATGGCGATATCGGCACGCATTTCCCACCGAGCGATCCGCAATGGCGCGGCGCGGCTTCAGCCCAGTTCCTCGCCTTCGCGGCAGCGCGCGTCCGCGAGCGCGGCGGGCGCATCGACTTCCTCGACCTCACAGTCGTCTGCGAAGCCCCGAAAATCGGACCGCATCGCGAGGCCATCCGCGCCGAGATCGCGGCCATCGCCGGCGTCTCGCTCGGCAAGGTCGCGATCAAGGCAACGACCTCGGAGCGCATGGGCTTCACCGGGCGACGCGAGGGCCTCGTCGCATTTGGGACGGCAACGATCCGGCTGCCCGAGGAGGACTAGCCATGTTCGATCCTGGCATCCGCTCGCTCGCGGCCGAGTTGCTGAACAGGAGCCTGGAACGCGGCTTCACCGTCGCGACGGTCGAATCCTGTACCGGCGGCCTGGTCTGCGGCGCGCTGACCGCCATCGCTGGCTCGTCCGCGATGGTCCTGGGTGGCCTGATCACCTATTCCAATGAAGCCAAATCCGCGCTCGCCGGCGTGCCTGCCGCGCTGATCGCACAGCACGGCGCCGTCAGCGAGTCGGTGGCGCGCGCCATGGCGGAAGGCGGGCGCGAGCGCCTCAACGCAACCTTCGCGGTCTCGATCACGGGTGTCGCCGGCCCCGGCGGCGGCAGTGTCGAGAAGCCGGTCGGGCTGGTCCATTTCGCCTGCGCCGGCCCTTCCGGCACCCGCCATCGCGAGCGCCGCTTCGGCGAGCAATCGCGCGACGAAATCCGCCGCCTCAGCGTGCTGGAAGTGCTGGACCTGCTGCGCGAGACGGTTTTGACTGCCCCTGCCCCTCAGGCGCCGAGTGCCGGTGCTTCGCCCCGCCCATAGACGAGATCGGCCCGGCGCGCGAAGGCTTCCGAGAATTTGTGGAAAGCCTTGTCGAACATTGTGCCCATCAGCAGGCCGAGCATGCGGCTGGCGAATTCGTAGGTGATGAAGAAGCCGATTTCGCAGCCCGTCTCATGCGGCTTGAAGGTCCAGCGGTTCTCCAGATGGCGGAACGGCCCGTCGACATATTCGACGAGGATCTTGAGATTGGCCGGATCGAGCGTGACGCGGCTGGTGAAGGTCTCGCGGATTGCCTTGTAACCGACGGTCATATCGGCCAGCAGCACCTCGCCACCGCCCTCGCGCGGCGTGCGCCGGCGCACCGTCAGCCCCTCGCAGAGCGGCAGGAACTGCGGATATTTCTCGACATCGGCGACGAGCGCGAACATCTGCTCGGGCGAGTGCGTCACCCGGCGGGTGCTGTTGAACATCGGCATCGAAGAGGTGCCTTCTCAGCCGCGGCGGTTGTGGCCGATACCGATCTGGGCATCGCGCGCCGCACGCAGCCGGGCGAAATCCTCGCCGGCATGATGCGAGGAGCGGGTCAGCGGCGTCGAGGACACCATCAGGAAGCCCTTGGCATAGGCGATGGTCTCGAAGCTCTTGAACTCGTCAGGCGTGACGAAGCGGATCACGGCATGGTGCTTGCGCGAAGGCGCGAGATACTGGCCGATCGTCATGAAATCGACCTCGGCCGAGCGCAGATCGTCCATCAGCTGAAGCACCTCGTTCCGCTCCTCGCCGAGGCCGACCATGATGCCGGACTTGGTGAAGATCGTCGGGTCGAGCTCCTTCACCCGCTGCAGCAGGCGCAGCGAATGGAAATAGCGCGCGCCCG
>NZ_CAMFJF010000054.1 GCF_945956895.1 uncultured Allobosea sp.
AGGACGCACGATCCGGATCGACTTCCTGAACAAACTTCTGGGAATCCAGAAGAAGGAGGCCGAACGTGGCATTTCCGAGCTTCTGCTGCCGGCAGCCGGCGGGACGACCGTCGCCGTTTCGCTGATGCACCCCCTGCTATGCATCAAGAGCCGGGTCGCCAACATCCTGCATCCGGCCACACGTCGGACGGACTCCACGGCGATGCGCCAGCTGCACGCGGCCTACCATGTCGGCAAGATCTATATTGATCACTCACTCGAGGATGGCGACCACAAGGAGGCCACCAGCTTCTTTCAAGGCATGTTCGAATACCTTCGCCATAACGAATTCGGGCGGCAAGCGCACATCAAGACGCCCGTCGACCTGATAGGGATCCTTCAGGCTTTCGCAAACGACCAGCGTCTCGACCCGAGGTATCTCCGGTATAATCTCGCGGAACAAATCGCCGACATCCTGGCGTTCCGCCCAGGGCTGGAGGAGCGTCTCGCTCGCGGAGCATCTGACTGACCTCTCTCTTGCCGGCGGTTTCATCATCGGGCTGATCGATGGAGGAAAATCTGGGCGAAAACCCAGATTGATCAGAATCCCCAGGGAGAGACCCGATGGGCTACCAGCTCGAGATCAGCGCCCTTACCACCAACGCGCAGACCGGCCAGCAGAACCTGCGCTCCATCCTCGCGGGCAATCCCACCAAGGCGCACTGGCGCCCGATCCTCAGCGAGCTCGGCATCGAAGAGGCTGAGGATTCCGACGGTACTTGGTCGAATGTCGACGCCTCGGCCTTCAACGAGATCGACGTCGAGCGCCTCGCCGCCGATCACAACATCCCGGCCGAGCTTCTCAGCGAAATCGTAGAGCTGCGCGCCGACCTCGCGGCCTATCCCGGCACCGCGAACTTCTTCGCACGCCTCACCGCCTGATCCTCCCACCACGGTTGGACCACTCAAGCCCTGCTTGCCAGCGGGGCTTTTCTTTTGGCTGGCCCGGCAACCGCCCAAGACCGAGAATCCGCGAGAACACGGATTGAATCGAATTCCCGAGAGGACCGCGACGCTATGACGACTTCATTCCACGCCACTCTCGCCAGCATCGCGGCATACCGCGCCACCATGCTGGTCGAATGCCTGATCGGTTGCGTGGCGGACCGCGACGCACGCCTCACCCTCGCAAGGAACATGCGACACGGGCATTCCGAGTCCTCGATGAATGTCGCTGATGCCCTGGTGCAGTCTTGCCTCCCGGGCGTGGAGATCTGGCGCGGCTACAGCTACGATCGTGTGATCCAGGAGCTGCCGGACGAGGTGATCGACCGCAGCGCCTTACGCGCATTCTCCAGCATTCCCGCTGACGCAGTCATCGATGACAACCGAGCAAATATCCTGCGCCGCGCGATCGCAGCCGAGCTCTCTTACCTATGGCTGAAGACCATCGAGCGCTCCTACGATGAACCCTCCGGAGATCATCCGACCGAGGAATCTGACGCGACCGGCCAGGAGCCCGCTGCCGCAGTCGGGACCGTCAGACGGATCAATCCAATGGATTGCGAGGCGGTCGTCGACCTCAAGCCCCTCCTGAACGGCCACCTCCCCGTCGATGTAGGCGACAGGCTCTATGCCTCCTCCCAATACGCCCAGCCTGCATTGCGCCGGCTGGCGGCGGCGCTGCGCTGGTGCCGGAATTCCCTCGGGCACCACTTCCACCCTGAGCTTCGCGACGCGGTCGAGAATGCCCTGTCCTCGGATGGTGCTGAGCAGCCCGGCGCCTGGCGCTGGACCGCCAAGGGAGACAGCGAGCCCTTCCTTCGGCTGAGCGGCGACCCGATGCATGTCGGAGGCGATGTGGTCGCCGTGAAGCCCTTGTTCGCCTGATCGAAGGAAGGAGCGGCGATGCACGTCTCGCAGCAGATAGCGGCCCAGCGCCAAGATCGCCACCAGCGTCGTATGGCACTGGCTGCCACGGCTATTCCGCATGGGGAGTATTGCTACACCACAGCTGGCATTTTCCGCGACGAAGCCGGCATCCTCAGGACCTCGATCAAGGTCTGCCCCTACTACAAGGGACGCCGGGACAAGCCGGAACAGAGCGATGGCTATTGCCGCCTGCTGAAGCGGGGCGACTACACGCAGGGTCGCGACGCTAATGGCAATCCCAGAGCGACGATGTTGCTATGGGATGGCGTGAAGGAATGCGGGATCAATCCCAGCGACAGCAGCGACATCCAGACAGAGCTCTGATCATGAAAGACCAGCAGAACACCATTGAGCTTGGTCGTGGGCAGCACGACGAGACGATCATCGTCGATCCGGCTGACGGCGAATTCGTCGCTATCTCGCGGCTCACCATCAGCCGGGATTTTCGTCCAGGCCAGCCGCTGAAGTTCGAGGTTGTCCGGACGCTCGACGCCTCGGAATTCTACTCGCTTCTCGACCAGGCTTTCTTCGGCCCGATCACGATCGGCGATCTCTCAGACCAGCTGGTTCGCGCCTTCGATCTCGGCAAGCTTCTCGACCGGAGCGGCCGCAATTGCATGTACGTCTGGCGTCGCGCCGACGGCCTCATGGTCGAGCAGCATTCGACCTGACCTAAGGACATCCGGCCGAACAAATCCGGATCAACCTCAAACGACAGCACTGACCGCGAACTGATCGACGGGGACATCTGGGTAGACCCAGATTGCTCGAAATCCCCAAGAAAGGACCGCGCGTTGGCTGCCTTCATCGCGATTGTTCTCACCATTGCCCTCGCCCTCTCCGCCGGCATGGCCGTCGGCGTGATCGTGCATCGCCTGGTGATGCGGCGGTACAAGACTCTCCTGATCGCAGGAACCGCTGCGCGCCTGGCCGGCGCGTCGGCAGCCATCGGCATCGTCGTCGTCGCCGGTGTTCTTGGCGCCGCCTGACGTCAAAGGCGTCCCGGCCGGAGCCCGCATAAGCCCAGATATCTGCAAATCCCCATAGGACAAGGCCCGATCGTGGCCGCTCGCCTGGCTCGCGCTGCCTCAGCCAAGCTCCCCGACACAAGAGGTTCACATGCTCGCTCTGCCGGTCCTCACCGAGAAAGTCATTCCGCTCGCACGGATCGTGCCCGGGCCCAACCCGCGCCGGTACTTCTCGACCGAGGCGCTCGAGGACCTGACCAACTCGATCCGTTCGCGCGGTATCCTCCAGCGCATCATCGTCCGGCCGATGGCATCCAGTGACGAATTCGAGATCGTCGCCGGCGAGCGCCGCTACCGGGCTGCCGTCGCGGCCTGGGGCCCCGACCATGAGATCGTCGTGAACGTCGGCGACTACACCGACGAGCAGGCGCTGTTGGTCTCGATCGAGGAGAACGAGCAGCGCGAGAACCCTTCCGAGACCGAGCAAGCCGACGGCGCCCTGCGGCTGCTGGAGATGCTCAACGGCGATCGCGGCGAGACCGCACGACGTCTCGGCTGGCCGCGCAGCAAGTTCGACCGCCGCATCGCGCTCACGAAGCTCCTGCCCACCGTCAAGACGGCCCTCGACGAGCGCCGCATCATGCTCGGCCATGCCGAGTTGCTGGCGGCTGTCGCCCCGGACAAGCAGGAGAAGGCGCTTGCCAGCATCGTCGACAACGACCTGTCGGTGGCGCGCACCCGTGAACTGCTCGCCCGGCTGACCCATTCGCTCGCCGACGCCAAGTTCGATCGTACCGAATGCCAGACCTGTCCCTTCAACTCGGCCAGCCAGCGCGCGCTGTTCGCGACCTGCGTCGACGACGGCCTCTGCACGAACCCCACCTGCTACGAGACCAAGGTCCAGCAGTTCAACATGCTGGAGGAGGCCCGGCTGAAGGAGGAGGCCGAGCGCAAGAAGACGGCTGAGCCGAAGCCGACCCCGCAGAAGACCCCTGCCCCCGCCGCGCCGCGCACCGTCGCGCCGGCCGCCGCCGATACGGTCTCGGCCCCAGCCAAGCCCTCGGCCGAGGCAGCTCCTTCCGAGATCGCTCCCGCGCATTCGGCGCCGGACACCACTCCGGTGGCCGATGAGTCATCGTCGGAGCCAGATGCAGCGCCAGCGGGCAGCGAGCCGGTCGACGCAGACCACCTTGCCAAGTTCCGCGAGCAGATCATCCGGAAGTCCCGCGAGACCCGCGAGAACACCTGGCGAAAGGCAACGTCGCAGTCCGTCATGACAAGCGACGATGTCGAGATGGCGAACAGCGTGATCCTGCTCGCCGCCTTCCAAGGCGACCTCCAGGAAATCCGGGACGGCGTCCTTTCGTCCCGGGCCGCGAAGTTCGTTGGCGAAGGCTTCGACGAGGCCGGTCGACCGGATCGGCTTGTCATGATCAGCAAGCTCGACGAGCCGGCTCGCAAGCGCGCGCTGAAAGCGATCGCGACGGCCTACGCCCAGAAGACCACCCGCTTCGAGAACGTCGCCACCATCGCCGGCTTCTATGGAACGGACCTGTGCGACCACTGGTCGGTCACCGCCGAGTTCCTGAAGGGCTACACGAAGACCGAGATCCGCTTCATCGCGATCGAGCTCGGCGTTGCCGAACACGTCGGCCCAAAGGTCTTCGCCAAGATGTGCGGCGGCAAGGTCTCGGAGTTCATCGAAGCCCTCCTCAACATCCCCGGTTTCGACTGGGCCCGCCGCGTCCCCAGCGCCATGTCGCTCACCGGCACGGCCTCGCTTCCGAGCGCGGCCTGATCGCTCGCCCATCTCCTCGCACGAAAGACATCGACATGCTGATCCAAACGCTGGCGCCCAGCCTCGCGAAGTTCCGAATGAAGATCGACCTCGCCGTCATGGACGACGGCATGGTCTCGCTCACCATCGTGCCGGCGCCGGTCAAGGGCGAGGCGAACAAGGATGCGCCGGCGCTCCTCACGCGCCCGATCAATCTGATCGGCACCCCGGAAGAGCTCGACGCGGAGCTTGGCAAGGGCGAGGCCGGTGCCCTCGCCTCGATCTTCGCCACGCGCCGCAGCCTCGCGCAGCAGCTCGAGGACGATGCCGCCTTGGCGCAGGCCGAGCTCGCCGCCTCCCGCGCGAAAGCGGCAGAGAAGGCGGCCGCCGCCAAGAAGAAGCCGGCGCCGACGACGGGCCCCGCGACGACGGCGAAGCCGGCCGAGAAATCCGCTCTCGATTTCGACGACGCGGATGCTCCGGAGAAGGCTGGCACCGTGGCGCCGGACACCGCCGAAGCCAGCGGCGACGACATCTCGCTGTTCTGACGCTGCGGTGATCGGGGGCGCGTGCCGCGTCTCCGGCTCTCATCAGCACTTCAGATCGCTCAACCGAGGAGATCAAATCCCATGGACGTGAAGACCCTGAAGCCCGTCTTCAAATACGACGGCCACGAGCTCGATGTGCCGGATCATCTCCAGGGGAACATCGACGGCTTGCGCAACTATCACGCCATCCTCTACCCGGCGGTTGCCACGGCCGAATTGATGGAGGTCGGCGCGCAGGGCGACACGTTCGTCTATGAGTACCGCCGCATGGTCGGCACCAAGGGCGCGGCGTGAAGCGGTGCAAGCCCTCGCCCCTCAGCCTCGAAACGAGAAAGCCGCTGCGCGCGTGGCTCGATCATCCCGCCATCGAGAGGGTCGAGTTTGCCCTGCCCGACCGGCCGGCCGATCACGCTGCAATGAGCAAGGCTCTCGTGGCGCTGCTCCGGCCGACGGGCGAGCCACGGACCCTGCCGGCGCCGACCGGCTTGCCGCTGCCGCCGCTCCTCTGAGGCTCCCGGCCGGGCCGACGACCTTCGCCGAGACGATCCCGTCGGTCATATCGACCCAGCCGCTTGTCAAAGGCTATCTCATCGCGGCGCGGGGGCTCGACCTCGCCGGCGCGATCGACCTCGACGATGAAGCGCCAATCACCGCGTCGCAGGCCGCCTTTGCGATCGGCTCGGCGATGAGGGCTGCGATCGCCGCCCGGCTGCCGGACGGGCCGGGTTTGCCAGAGTGCATCGGCGTCTCCGTCTATTTCACGGCAGAAGGCCTTGCGGTCGCCGTCACCACCGCGGCTTTCCAGATGATCACGCCCAACTGGTTCAATCGCCGCAACCTGAGCCATCGTTTGAAGCAGCAGATCTATTCGGTGGCAGTTGATGCGCTGAAATCGGTGCAGCCGCTGGGCGCGTCTCACGACCTCGTCGAGCATATCTCGATGATGAACTTCGGCGGCGAGACCGACGACGAGGCAGCTCGCCAGTACCTCGAAGATTCCGGTCACGATCCCGACGAACTTCCACTCCTTCCATCCGACTACAAGAAGGCGATGCCCAGCTGGGGGCGCGTGCTCAAGAAGCCGGATGTGAGTGCCCTGCCGGATCATCTGCGTCGCGCAGCGCGTTCGCTCATGCGCGCGACCCGCCGTTTCGATGCGCGGAATCCCGATTGGGCCAGCTACGAGCACGACGAACTCTGCAGTTTCGATGCTGCCTACGAGGAAATGGCGAGCGAGCCCCCGATCTGGTTCTTCCCTTGCGTGCCGGATCTGACCAACGCTCTCGACGAGATCATGAATTACGCGATGCAGATGGGGATCAACAACATTTGCAGCTTCGCTCGCCTGAATTCACCCGAGGACGTCAAGCAATGGCTCGACGCTTTCTCTGAGGCCTCCAAGCTGCTCGTCCAGGCCCAAAAGTTCATGGATCTATGCGACAATGAATACGGCGCAAAAGCGGGTTGATCTGAACGACGATGCTTCGACTTACGTCCTGAAGCGCGCGATCCTCGTCTACGCGAACGGGCGAGAACTCGACAACGCGTATGCGACGTCGCATCCGGTCACCCAGAGCGAGGCCGGACCGGTCATCGGCGCCGGCACGCCGATCTCCAAGGCGCAGGTCAAGGCGACCTTTGCCGGCCTTCTGCCGCGGCGCGAACTCGCGCTGCTGCCCGCCAACGTCTTGGGCGTCACACAGGATGCCACGGTCTGGTGGACGCCAGCGCGAAAAGCGCCTCTCCACATCAACCTCACCGCTGGCCTAACCAAGGGGCGCGGGTTCAAGAGCATCGGCACCAAGGGCAGCCACATGGTGGCCTATCCGCCGCTCCTGCACTGTGCCGGGCGCGGTTCGTTCGCGGTGTTCGCGCTGAAGGACGATACCCGTCCTACCGCCGCCTCGGAGCTGTTTCACGCCCCATTCCTCAACCTCTATGGCAACGGGGGGCTCTGCACTGGCACGGCTCGCATTCCCGACCCCACCGACCCGCAGGTCCAGGCGAAGTGCGAGGCGATGTTGTTCGATTCCTGGTCAACCCATCCAAACTTTGATCAGGTCAAGCAGACCCTGCATCCAGGCGGAATCCTCGCCCTGCTGGACGAGCTCGCGACGGATAACCCCGAGGTCTTCCCGACCGCTTCGCTGGCGCCCATGGGCGCGACGCTCGGCGAGTTTTTCGCGGCGAACTCCTCGCACTGAGCCGCTCGCATCGAGCCGTCCTTCAAGACAAGGATTCGACATGGCCGCAAGCCAGGCATTCTCCGACCCAGTCGCAACAGCGCTCGCGCGCGCGATGCCCATCTTCGCTCAGCCCTATCAGGGCACCTCAGGGGACATCGACGAATTCCTCGGCTCCCGTGATCGCAACGCGCTGCTCGTTGGCTCGAACGGCGTCTTCATGGGCATCACGCGACCCTGGCTCATCGCTGTCCTGCCGATCATGACCGCCGCCGTGCCGGCGCCCTACGGCTCGGTCGCCCCGCGCCTGACACTCCGCTGCGGGCGCATCCCGGCGCACTTGGTCGACCAGGCGCGGCAGATGTTCGTCGATGCCCTCCCGAACGAGGCCGCCGCATTCATCATCTGGAACGAACCGGCCCGGGAATTCCGACTCGAACGCGCCGGCGAGCTCTCCGCCACCCCTTCGCGCATCGAGTATCTGCTGCCCGACCTCGGCGATGGCGACTTCATCGTCGCGGACATGCACAGCCACGGCACCGCGCCGGCGTTCTGGAGCCAGACCGACGATGCAGATGATCGCAACCACACCCGCATCTGCGCGGTCTTCGGCTCGCTGGATGTCTCGAACCCGGCCAGCTTCACCGCCAAGAGCCGGATCTGCGCGAACGGCCTCACCCTCGACATCCCAGCGCTTCCCGTTCTCCAGGAGCCCGTGCTTCGATGAGCAGCCCCCGCCATTACCTTGAAGGCGACGTCCGCTGGCCGCTCACGGTCACCGTCGTCGGGTGCGGCGGAAACGGGGCCCAGATGCTCTCCGGACTCGCGGCGATCGAGATCGCCCTGAAGGAACTCGGCGACCGTTCCATCAGCGTCGAGGTCTACGACAACGACGTCGTGACCACGGCCAACATCGGCCGCCAGCCGTTCTTCCCCTGTGACGTCGGGCGCAACAAGGCCGACGTGCTCGTTGAGCGGATCAACATTGCCTACGGCTTCAACTGGATCTCGCATCCGCGCGCTGTCGATGAGGACGCGGACCTCAACCGCGACCTCGTCATCTCGTGCGTCGATACCATCAAGGCGCGGCAGATCATCTATCGCGCCCTCCAGCTGTCGCGGCGCACGCACAGTAAGCGCCTCGGCTACTGGATGGACCTCGGAAACACCGAGATGACCGGTCAGGCGGTCCTCGGCCGGTTTCAGGAGAAGGCAAGGTCCAAGGCCACTCAGCAGCCCGCGCCGCTGCCGCATTTCTTCGAGCTGTTTCCGCATCTCCTCGAAGACGGGATTCAGGAGGACAATGCGCCATCCTGCTCCCTCGCCGAGGCGCTCTCGCGGCAGTCGCTGTTCGTCAACCGCAACCTCGCCGCGCACGCGTTGGCGATGCTCTACGACCTCCTTGTCAAGGGTTCGGTCGGCTTCGGCGGCTTCTACCTCAACCTGAAGACCGGCATCACCATGCCGATGCCCCTCAAGGCGATCGAGGCGCCGCGCAAGCGAGCGCGGTCGACCAGGCGTGCCGCCTGAAGGTCGGCCTCGGGTTGCCGGGACACTCTGGGCGGAAAACACCAACCAGAATGCCAAGGGACCGCCATGAGCTACGACCTTCAGATCGCTGCCTACAGCACGGACGGCCGCACGCTGCCACTCACCTCGACCTCGGTCGGGTGCTCGACGAGCTCGCAGTTTCAACCGGTCCTCGACGAGCTCTGTCTCGCTGACGAGGTCAACGCCCGCGGCTGGGCGACAGTCGACGTCGATGCCTTCCGCAAACTCGACATCGGGCGTCTTGAGTATCGGGACGGACTGCCCGAGCGCGTTGCCCGGGACCTCTCCTCTCTGCGTGAGGCGGTCCTCGCCATCCCCAAGGGGGTGGAGGTCTTCGCGTTCCTCAGCTGAGTTCGTAGCCTGATGAGATATCCGATAAAGGACGGTGCGATGACGGATACGAAGAACCGAACTGACAATGCCGAGCAGCCGGACATCGACGAAACCCTGTCGATCAATCCTGACCACTACATCGGTGAAGAACGGCAGCAGGAGCTCATCGCCCTAGCCGATGCCGGAAATGGTGCCAGCGCTGTTCGACTTGCGATCAGAGAAGCGGTGGCCGCGTTCCGACGTCAGATGCTCCTGCACTGATAGAGACGCGGTCACACTGGCAAACCAACCCCGCTTCAACGAGCGGGGTTTTCTTTTGCCCGGCTGGCCAATTCCCGGCCGACGGTGGGCAGCGGGCAGGTTGAGCAATCTGGTCGGGTCGGGAGGGCAAAAAAGGTCGGAGGTCAAATCCACGGGCGGAGCGTGAGCCTGACGTGTCGGAAGCAGCGGCGACCGAGGCGCCGGATCATCGAAGAAAAATCTGGGCGAAACCCAGATTGATCAAATCCACGAGGACGAGACGATGAGCTACGCCACCCAGATCACCGTCATCTCCGGCCGTCTCGGCGCCCGCCGCTCCAAGGCCTTCATCCTGGGCGTCAACAGCCGCCGCCATCGCGAGGCGGTGCGCGACCTGCTCAACCAAGAAGGGCTCGCCAAGATCGAGAACGACAATGTCGACGGCGGCATCGAGCTCGACGCCTTTCGCCTCACGCTCTCGCTGAAGCGCGACGGCCATCTGATCGAGTCCATCGGCGACGAAGGTCTGCGCCAGCCCTTCCGCGAGTTCCGCGACTACTGGCTCTCGCTCGAAGATCGCGACAACGCATTCGCGATCGCCGAGCTCGCCGCCTGACCCAGCCAGCCTTTCCCCAACCGCACCGCAATCGGAGATCGCGATGACCCTGACGCTCGCCCTCGCCCAGGCCGTTCGCCGTGAACGCCGCGCACCCCCGCCCGGCCTGCTCGCAACCGCGTCGGCAACGCCCGACTTTGCAGCGCCAGCGCGCTTCGTCGAGATGGTGCATGTTCGCACTTTCTTCTTCGACCCCATCAGCTGCGACGCCATCGATGCGTTCCAGCTCGCGCCGACCCTGGAGGGCCCGTGCGTCGGCATCCTCCCCGACGGGACCGTCACGGTCCTCGAAAGCTTCGGCGAGGCCTTCCTCAAGGTCCTCAAGGATGCTGGCCTCGACTTCAGCTACGAGAGCGGCTGGGTGCCATCTACGGACGAGTGGATCGATGATTTCCGCAACCCGCCGCGCCGCGACCAGGACGACTGGCACTAGCTACGACCCGCAAGCAGACCGGCGGTCTCATGCTGTGAGCACACGGTAGTTTTGATGGTAAAAACGGCACAGGCTTTCAGCAAGGGATGCAAAACATCCTCGTGAACGGACGCGGGTTCGATCCCCGCCCGTGTGCTCTCACCATGAGATCGTCGCCTCCACCTCAGCCGCCCAATTCGGAGATCACCATGGGCCATCGCGACCTCCTGCTCGAAGCGAGGAGCCGACTCGAAGAATATCTCGGACTGCAGATCGACCGGCACACCGACACGTACCTGCCGCCGGATCATCTGCGCGGCGCCGGCAAGTCGGCCGAGCGCTACATGCACTATCGCAAGACGGTCGACCCGGACCTCGCGGCTCTCATCGATAAGATCAAGGAGGCCACCGCCGTCGGCCAGTCGATCGAGATCGTTCCGGTCAAATCAGACGCGGCGCAGGGGCCTCCGCGGGCGGCCTGATAATCCGGCCGGTCACGCCGAGATCGAGCACTCAGCAACGGCGACCCGAGCCGTTTTCTTGACCCTTCTCCACCGGGTCCGTTTCTCTGTTGGATCACGAGAGACCGATCCGGATCGAATCGAGGACAATTCCTTTGCCATACATCCAGTACAGAGACCCGCTCGACCCCGGCGCTATCCAGGATGTCGACACTCGAAAAGGCGTTTTCCGCGCAATGGCAAAGGACTTCCTCGACTGCAATCGGGCGAAAGCCGTGACCGACGCTCCCGGAACCCTCGCCCGAATGCTCGAGCATGCCTACAAGGCCGGAATGACAGTGGCGCGCAACGATCCGGAGGCGACAGCCACCGATCGGTTGGTCCGAAGAATGGCGATCCTCGATCTGCCGTCACTGACCCAGTCAACGGCGTCCTCGCTGAAGAGGACGTTGTTTTCGCAGTACAACAAGGTCCCGCACCAGCCAGCGGCAAAGCATCTCTACGCTTTTCTCCAGCCGCGTGATCCACGGTTTCCAACCACGATCTCGCGCGATGAATGGCGGGTGGCAGGCAGTTACGTATCGCCATATTCCAGCAAGGCCTTCGGTCCGCTCGTGAAGGCCGGGCTCTATAATATGCTCGATACACCGGGTCAGTCGCTCCAGATCGCGATACTGACAGAGTGGGGCTTCGAACTCATCGCGACCGGCGAAACGAGCTTTGATGCCGAGCGGCAGCCAGGGCGGTCAACGACGTTCGCTCGCTACGAGGCCCTGCTCGCCGACGGCCGAACAGGATACCAGGAAGCCGTTGCCGAGGTATTCAAGTAGAGCGCACTACCTCGATCTCCATCACGGACGAACCAGACGCCCCGCCTCTCCGGCGGGGTTTTCTTTGCCCGATTGGCCAATCCCCGCAGAGCGGGGCGGCATCGGGGGTGACGGGTGACGGTTTGGGCGCGGAGGGCAAAAAAGGTCGGAGGTCAAATCCACGGGCGGAGCCAGAAGACGAGGCATCACAGCAAGACGAAGCGTCGGACCGATCGACGGGGAAAATCCGGGCGAAGCCGGATTGATCGAATTCCCGAAAGGACGATGCCATGGCCACGGTCGCTGCACTCACGAGCATCCGCAACGCTGCCCTCGACAAGGCCGACTTCAGCGAGACCGTCCTGGCCATGAACCTCTACTTCGGCCTGGCCCGCCAGCTCGGCTTGATCATCCGCGATCTCGAGCACGGCCTCATCGCCGCCACGGCGACCGCGAAGTCGGACTGGGCCCGGGTCGTCGTCGACGATCGCGCTGCATTCGAAGACGAGCGCGAGGCCTTCAGGGCACTTCTGCCTGACCTGCGGGATCTCGGAATCACGGTCATCCACACCGCCGGAACCACGTCGCGCAAAGGCGGCTGTCTCCTGCCGCTGGCCGCGTAACCGCGACCCCCTTCAATCGCCGATCCCCGCAAACCGGAAGGAATTCTCAGATGGCCGCGGTCGAGCACGTCACCCCTATCTCCGAAGTCGAGCTTCACTACGCCGGCGGCACGACCGCCAGGTACTGGGTGCCAAGCTCGGAGGTCACTGCTTTCGCCCAGGCCTGCAGGCGGCTGCATCATACGCCTGGCGTCAACCCGCACAGCGGCAAGGACACGATCAAGATCTGGCAGATCACCTCGCGCTCGATGAGCGTAGCTGGTCCTTTCTGGTGGTCGACGCCAGATCTCCAGTCGAATGGCGACCCGGCCGGCGCTCGCATCATCCGGTGGGACAAGCCGGCCGAGGTCCTATTCCTCGACGAGGATGCCGACGACTACAGGTGGACCACAGACGAGCTCGCCGCCTGACGCAACCAGTGGCCCGCCGACAGCGGTGGTAGCTGGTCAGCGCATCGACCCTCAGAGGAAACTCTGAGCGCAACCCAACCTGAATCGAATTCACGAGGAAACAGCCGCTCATGAACGCGAAGTCTTGGCCCTGGTGGGCGCACGCGATCTCGCCCTGGCGATGGGAGACACTCGTGATCTCGGGGATTGCGGCGACCGTCATCAGCGCAGCAGTCCTGACATGGCCGAGGTGATGATGAAGAACACCTCGGACGACCGCCTCGTCGTGGCCAAGAAGCAGATCGAGCAGATCAAACGCGATCTCAATCTGTCGAGCGATGACATTCGATCCGTCCACGACCTCATGCTGAGGGATCAGGCCATGCGAAGCGGCTCGCCACTCGCAGGACGACTGAAGCCCTGATCTGAAGCACCCCGCTCACCGGCGGGGTCTTCTTTTGCCCGATTGCCCAATCCCCAGGCGGGTCGGCGCGCTGCAATCAGGGTGGAGCAAGCTGGTTAGGACGTCAGGGTCAAAAACGTCTGGTGATCAATCCCCGGCGGAGCGGATGAGCCTGGAAGGAAAGAGCCAAGCGGAGGCGCCTCAGGCCGATCAACGAAGATGAATCTGGGCGAACCCAGATTGATCGAAATACCCGAAAGGACCGCAGCCATGGCCTACTCGCTGGAAATTGGCGCCTTCACCGCCCGCGCCGGCCGCATCCCCTCGTTCCGCTCGGTTGCTGTCGGCAATTCCACCGAGGCGCATTACGGACCTGTCCTCGCCGCGCTCGGCATCACCGACGCTGGCGAAGCAGATGGTACTTGGACCCCGCTGCCGGCTGCCAAGCTGACCGGCCTCGATATCGAGCGCCTGCACTATGTCGATGGCATCCCCGAGCATTACCTCGAAGACCTGCTCGAGCTGCAGGGGAACGTGGCTGTGTGCGCTGCCGGCGAGGCCACAGTATTCGCGCGCCTGGGTTGACCTCGGCGAACACCGCCTCGTGGAAACCGAGCAGACCGACGCGCCCCGCCCTTGGCGGCGCAACGCGCGGTGTGAACCAGACTTTCTGATCAGAACGCGAAATCCGGTGACAACCGGTTTGATCAGAATTCCCGAAAGGACGATCAGGATGAGCGTCAACATCACCGCCCGCGGCCCCGAAGGCCATCGCGACTTCAAGCACTTCTACCGCGAAGGGCTCGATGCACCCTCGATGCGCATCCTGATTGAGGCCCTGCATCCGCTCTTGCCGGACGATCTCGTGTACCCGGCCGCTGATGAGCAGGACTACGAATGGTATGGGGTCGTGGCCAGCGACATTCACCCCGACCGCTTCAATGTTGCGATGGATGAGCTGCGTCGCTCCGGCAACGACGCGGTCAAGGGCGCGATCGCCAAGATCGGCGATACGATGCTGACCGAACTCGGGACGCAGTCGCAGCGGGTCCGCCTCGAGGTGAGCCCCTACTCCTCGGACCAGGGGCGGAAGTATGCCGCTCATGTGTCGACCGATGGCAGCGCTCTCGATGAACCGATGCGCAACATGTGCATCAATCGCGCTCAGGACCTCTATCTCGATTATGGACTGAGCGAGCCCGATGGACAGGAATGGCACGTCCTGCCGGCAACGCAGGTTCTGGCTGCGGCTGAAGGACGACGGCCCAACGCGCTCGTTCCGATCGCCATCTGGGCAATCAAGACCTTCGGCCCCGAGGCGACGGTCTGCTGCCACTGAGCAGACCGTCATCTCAACCATCAGAAGGAACGCTCCAGATGCTCATCGCTGGATCCTCATTCGAGCGCGCCGCGCGCCATCTCGCGCGCCGCTATCAGCGCCGTTTTCCGAACGGCCGCCGTTGGGATGCCACATCGATCAAAGATCGCGGGTATCGGCGCAAGACCTGCGAGTTCGTCCGGCGGCGGCTCGACGGTGCTCAGTAGGGGCTGAAGCCGCCCAATCGCCCGATGAAGATTACGGCCCCGCCCTATCGGCGGGGCATTTCTTTTGCCCGATCCCACAATTCCGGCGGGCGGTCAGGCGCTGCACAAGCGTTGAGAACGTCGGTTAGGGCGAGGAGGCAAAAAAGGTCGGGAGGACAATCCCCCGGGAGCGGATGAATCTGCAGCGGCAGAGGGGCGGTAATGGCGCAAGCCACGCTGCGAAACCGCTCGTCGAAAACCGGTTACTCGCGTCGGAAAATGCTTATGGCGCGAGGCTCAGGTCGAAATTCGATTAGGGTCCTCGCCGCGCAGATCGCCGCAACAGCGGCATCGCGCAGGCCTGATACTGGACACCGCTTCAGGCCAAACCCCGCTCATTCCTCGCGGGGTTTTCTTATGGCCGATTGGCCAATCCCCTCCGCAGACCTTGCGCAAGCGCAACCACGGGACTGAGCGGCGAAGCCGCCGGGCCGCCCGATTCATAACCGCCCCGCAGCCGACCGACACGGCCGTCTCCCCATGCCTGCCGGCACCTCGATTTTCCGATTCAACTAGGGCGCTGACGCGGCGCCAGATTCACGGATTCATACTGGCGTAAAAGCCTGACGGCTGCCCCTCAGATGCATCAATCCGTTAGACGCTCCGCTGCGATTCACCGCTGATTCAGCGCTACGGATTCATGCCTGACGACGAGGGGCTTCGCCCGGAGTGGACATACGACCCCCCGCCTATGCTATGTCCGCATTTCCCGGCCTCACTTTCAGCGCCAACCGGCCCTTATGATTCAGCGTGGATTCAACGCGCGGACATAAGGTCCCCCACCTACGGTATGTCCGCATTTTCCACGCTTTGATTCAGGCTCGATTTCGGGCCGTTTTTCACACCCCGTTTTCTGGTGCGGACATACGGTATCCCACCTATCGTATGTCCGCATTTTCCAGGGTGCGCTGAAAGGTTGAACTTCAGAAGGAAACAACATAGGGCCCAATACCGTAAAGCTGGAGCGGGGCTCCAGTCTTTACTGCCTTCGGCTGTGGGCTCTGCGAGGCTGATCCTTCCCAAATTGGTAAGGATGGAAAAACCTGGGACAAGCCCGGTTTTCCGACCCAATCGAGCCTGCCTGCTTGCCTGCGGATTTGCCGGTCCGGAAAAAATTTCCGTCCTCGGTAAAACCGCGTTCTCAGGCTCGATTGGGTTGCGTTCCGGCTACCCGCCGGACGCCTTTTCCAGGGCCCTGAAGGGTACCTTGGAAAAATCCGGATGCTGTCTCCGCGCTCCCCGAAATCGGGTCGCACAGGCTGCCAACGGCGGCCTGTGTGCGGAGGCCAGGAAGCATCCAGATATGCCGCTATAGGGACTGATTGCCGTGCTCTCGGGCACAGCCGAATGATCTGGCCCATCAGCGTCAAGGCAGCCCGCGCGCCGTCCTCACGGCCGACGCACAACGCGGCAAAGCCTTGTCGTGGCGGGATGCCAAGTTGGCCGCGTTCCATAGCTGCGGCGGCCAAAAAAAAGAGGCCCGGGAAACCCGGGCCTCTATCGACTCAATGAACTTCGATTTTGCGTCAGTGCAAGGTGTGGCCACCGGCCTGGACCTTGCGCTGATCCGCCTTGATCTGCATCAGCTCGCGGAAGGCTGCCGCCATCTGATCCTCGATCAGCTTGGCTGTCTCTTGGCCGAGATCGCGCTGGGCTTCCCACCCCAGGTCTCGCTCGGAGCCTGAGACTTTCGCGACAATGTCATCGATCTGGTCGCAAATCTCCTTGAGGCGGTCGATCATGAGCGCACCGTTGAGGTCGTCTTCATGCAGCGCCGCTTCGACGAGCTCGGTCTCGTCGACGAGCTTGGAGACGTTCCGCGCCAAAGCGACAGAGAACGGCATGGCGGGAAGGGCGGCAGGCATCTTCGTCTCCCACGCGAATCCTTGGATTCGCAACAGTCATTTCATGCCATTAGTCGCGCATTGCGTGAATCCCCGGTCAACAGATCGCGCGCGATCACCACCGCAAAATTCGAGTCGGCAGCGACCATGATGAATGCCGGGTTAACCGTCGGGCTTTGCCGAATTCTGATGCGCACCGACGAAACTTTGGAACGCCCCGGATTCGGGTTTTAATCAACGCACTTCAAAACCCGGATTCGCTTTCAAGGCTCCCTCTCTTCGAATGCTCGATCTCGACGACATTGCCGCTAGGAAGCGCATCGCAGCCGACGAGCGCGCTGCCAAGTCGCTCTCCAGGAAGGAGACCCAGCGGGCACAGCGCGAGCTCGAGGCTGACCACAAGCGAGAGATTGAGGAAGGCGAGCGGGCTGCTGCTCGTGCCCTCCACAGGGTCAATTCTCTTGAGCAGCAGGCCCAGCGCCGCATGAAGGACGTCTCTCGGGGCGGCGCCGGCCTTGGCGACATAGCCCGAATTCTCGCTAAGCCCGGCATTCGAACCGCGAGCGGGCTGCAGAGTCAAAAAGCCCTGAAGCAGACGACCCGTCCGCAGGGGCAGAATGGCGCTGTCTCTTTTCACTTCTCGGTCACGACCTTCTCGAAGGGAGGCCAACTTGTCGACGTTCTGAAGGGGCGAAAGAGCGCCACGTCAGCGCTCAGTGGCGGCGGGAAACACCAGCGCTACATTGACCGCGAGGATGCGGTTGAAGTTGTCCCGTCAAAGGAGATGCAGGGGTATATCGACGATCCCTCGAAGCTCGAACAAGTCGTCGGCGATGGCATGGAGGTCTCGTCCTTCGGTAATATCGGAGCGACAAGAGAGGACCGTGACGCCTTCTGGGAAGCCGTCGACCATGCCGAGGACGCCCCCCGCAAGACCAAGGTGATCCTGGACCCCGAGAAGGACCCGGCCGTCTGGGCGAACATCCGCAAGATGGCCCGATCTTCATCGGCAATGCCTTCAATTATCTCCTTGGCTCTGGCCACAAATCAGGCCGTCTCGGAGAGCGTGACGGAGGCTGAAGGTCTCAAACTCATCGACATATTCCAGAAGGCGGGCTTCACCAGGATCTCAGCAGACCAGAGCGTCGACGATCTGCCGGACGCTCCGATCGCCTTCTTGGTCGGTCGTGGAGGCCGCGTTCAGACGCGGCTCGTCATCGAGCTTCCTCACGAGATGACCCCGTCCCAGAGACTCCTGCTGACAAAGGAATTTTGCAAGCCGTATGAGGATCTCGGCCTACCCTACTGGGCCGCCATCCACGCTCCAAACAAGCACAACGATAGCCGGAACTATCATGTGCACATCAATCTCTATGACCGTCCTGCGAAGAAGATGGAACACCCCGAGAAACCGGGCTCCGGCGAGATGATCTGGGACTTCACATATGTGAAGCATTTCAAAACAGCCCGGAGGCAAAGCCGTTCCAATCGACCGTTCATCCAGCCAAAACTGGTAGCTATTGGCCAAGAGAAGACCTGGATCCGCACCGAGCGGGCGCGGTTCGCCAAGCTTGCAAATGACGGTCTGGCGGCCGCCGGCGCCGAGAAGCGCCTCGACCCGCGCACTTATGTAGAAATGGGCGTGATCGAGAAGGCACGAGATCGCGTCGATCCCGCCTCCTATGCTCGCGAGCGCAAAGGTCAGGAGACGACGCAGGGCCTGAAGCTTGCCGACCAGCAATGGGCTACCAATCTCCAATCGGTTGCGGCTATCGCCAAAGCGGATGCCTCCTATGAGGCCTACCGTCGAGCCTGGATCGAGAAGGCCCTGGCGCCTCAGCATGGGCGGCAGACGGCCGAGGCGCGCCTGGCGAATAGGACAGCGAAGGAGATCGTCCGCCTCTCCGCGCGCAAGGCGGAGCTCGTCAACGAGCGCAATGCCATCTCGCATGTCTCTGCAAAGCTTGAGTCGCGTTCACGCCTCAAGACCAAGAAGGCACGCGACGATGCCGACGAAGCTGCCATCGCCGTCGCCGGCGAGATGAAGAAGGCCGTCGATGACGTCGACAATCGCATCCGGCTGCTCCTCGGACAGATCCAGAAGGCTGAGCGACTCCTAGTCAAAGCAAAGAAGCTCGACGATGCCACAATCCGCGCAGAGAACTACGCGGCGTTGAACAGGGCTATGCGCGGGATGGTCGAACGGCTGGTGACCGACCCCGCCATCGTCCTGCCCGAGGTCGAGAATAGTCGGGCAACGATTGTGCCCGCCCGCCCGACGACGCCACGCACTGGTCGAGGAGACAGCAGCACGCGCTCGGTTGACCTCGTGAGCAAGGTCCGAGATGCCGCGAAGGCAATCGCCGCTGAGCGTAGGGCAACCGAACCCAAAGCTCCGCCCGATCCGGTGAAACCGCCCAAGCCGTTGGAAGCGCCGATGTCGGCGGCGATTGAGCCGCGCCCGCTTGCGAAGGAACCTCAACCGGGGACGCCTGTCGCCTCTAACCCGGCGAGGCCGAAGCCGCTCACTGATGAGGAGCTGCGCAAGAAGGAAGCCGAGCGCATTGCGCAGCTGCAGAAGAGGCTCGCAATCGCTCGCCAACGTGGTCGTGGAGGCCCCGAGCGATGAAAGACAGCCGAGTCCTCTGCTGTGTCCCACATTGCCGAAGAACAATCGCCACCGAGCGCGTCGCTCCGCACACCCAGTGGCTGTGCGGCAGTCACTGGCCGCTGGTGCCGAAGAAGCTCCGTGGCTTCAAGCTCAAAGCCGACCGAACCTATGAGCGGTCAAAGGACGTGTTTTTCGCGACGTTTCACGAGGCTGACGAACACGCAAAATCAAATAACGGCGGCGTCAGCGACGAGATCATCCAACGTTTACACCAGGCGTCTGACCGCCGGGAGAAAGCGCGCCAACGCTGTCTCCGCACATGGGATCGTTGCAAGCGGAGAGCAATTGAAACCGCTATGGGCATCTAAAGCCCTGACATCTTCCCGATCTCTTTGTTGAGTAGAATTCCCGAAAAATCATGCTTCCGCGCGACACCCTGCTGAGTTTGGCCGAGGAAAACCAGAAGGTCATCGTGGCCGCCGTCCGGCTGCTTGCTGAGATGCAGCGCCGTGGGGGACCTGTCTCGCAATCTCAAGTCCCCGACATTGCTCAGATCAGCTCGCTCGTGTTTGAGGACATCAAGCAGAAACTCGCGAAGTTTTTCCCTCTTCGCGGCGGGCGCTTCCATTTTCCCGAGGCGGTCGCCAAGCCGGACCCATGGGACCTCGACGATCCCAAATCGAAGCAGGCCGATCGCGCCCTTGCGACGTTGCGCTCGGAACATGAACGCATGAAGGCCGACGATCCGAGAACGCGGCTCATTCTTCGGATGCAGGCGCTCTTCGGCGGTGACTTCCGGGCAGCTGAGAAGCAATTTTTCTTCCTCTCCCGAAGCCATTCCTTTGAGCGCGTTGACGCCGCCGTCGCCAGGGCTGAAGCACTGTCGCCGCGCCCAAACGAACCGATGGGTTATCTGCTCTCCCAGCTAAAGAACGGCTCGTTTGGAGTCCTAGGGCAGACCAAGTCAGGCCAACCCCGGACCGTCTTCGCCTTCCAAAAGCCAGCCAACGCCGAATACTCGAAGAGCGAAATCATCGGCTGGGAAGCGGCGACGAAGTTCAATCCAGACGGGTCAGTGATCTGGCCGGACGGTGCCCGCCGCATGATCTGGCGGCTTCGGAGCGGCCACATTCAATACACCGCAGCTCGCGATGGTGAGACGCCCCCTTCGCACACTGACGATCCAGGTTTCATCGTCCGCTGATGCGGCGCGTCCAGAGCGATCGTGAATGGAGTGGCAGTTTCAGAGCCGACTTCCGCTTATAAATCCCCGAGGATTCCGATGCTTCCGCACCCTGACGCATTTGACGCGCCAGACGTCGATCCTTTTGCTCCGGCGCGACCACTAAAGGAGCAGCTGAGCAATCGGGCTACGATCGAGCGCGAGATCATCGGCTCGGTCATCTCCAACCCTGCGTGCTACCGCGGCGCCCGGGCGCTCAGGCCCGATGACTTTGAAGACCAGGATCATCAGGAGATCTGGCGGGCGATCAAGGAGTGCGTCGAGCAAGCTCTCGATTTGACGCCGCACCGGATCCTCAGCACTAGCTTCCTGATCAAGCCACTTGACCTTGAAGAGGTGGCTCGGCGCGCCTCCGGGAATGCCGACGGTGTCGAGCGC
>NZ_CAMFJF010000055.1 GCF_945956895.1 uncultured Allobosea sp.
AGGACCAGGAAGACCAGAGTCTGCATGTCGAAGGAATTTTGCATCGAAAGCTGACCCGCGGCTCCCCGTTATTGTCTGACCCGTCTGCGTGGATGCGCCGGGCCTTCACCGTCATATGGTGAGACTGGCTCGTAACATCCACCCCCCGGCTTGTGAAGGCGACTTCTTGTGCCGGAACGGCGTCCATGATAGCCGACGCGCGCGCCGCTCCATAGCATGGAGCGCAGTCCCGAGTGCCGGCAATGGCGCGGGATTTCCCGAGACAGCCTGCCAGAACAAGATGGGACCGATGGCCAACGAACTTCCCAACGGCAATGGCGCCGATGCCGACCAGGCTCCGAGCTTGAACGCCCTGATCCAGTACACCAAGGATTTCTCCTTCGAGAATCCGAAGGCGCCGCGCTCGCTCGCCCAGCAGGAGGCCCAGCAGGGCCCGCAGATGTCGCTGCAGGTCAATGTCGGCTCGACCGCTCTCGGCGATGACGACTACGAGACCGTGCTGCGCCTCGAGGGCAAGGCCGAGATCAAGGGCGAGACGCTGTTCGCCTTCGATCTCAGCTATGCCGGCGTGTTCCGCCTGCAGAACATCCCGCAGGAGCATATCCACCCCGTGCTGGTGATCGACTGCGCCCGCCTGCTCTTCCCCTTTGCCCGGCAGATCATCGCCGAGGCCGTGCAGAACGGCGGCTTCCCGCCCTTCTATGTACCGCCGATCGATTTTGCGGCGCTGTTCCAGCAGCGTCTGCAGGAGCTCCAGGGCCAGCCGGGCGCCGCGGCCAACTGATCGGGCGCCCTATCGGCAGAGTATGACGGAAGGGCCCTGGCGGGCCCTTTCTTCGTTTATTGCGGTTGATTGTTGTCCTTGCGGAGCAAGGTACCCCTCTCCATGTGATCAGCTCATCGGCGGACGCCCCGGCAGGGACGCCCGCCTTTTCCGTATCCGATGGAGACCTGATGGACGCCCTTCTGACGCTTGCCGCCGACCCCGCCGTTTGGGCCGCGCTCGGGGCACTGATCGCCATGGAGGTCGTGCTCGGCATCGACAACCTGATCTTCATCTCGATCCTGACCAACAAGCTGCCGGAGCATCAGCGCTCGAAGGGCCGCAGGATCGGCATCGGCCTGGCGCTGATCATGCGGCTCGGCCTGCTCGGCACCGTCGCCTTCATCGTCAAGCTGACCGCGCCTGTCTTCTCGATCTTCGGCCAGGCCTTCTCCTGGCGCGACCTCATCCTGATCGCCGGCGGCCTCTTCCTGGTCTGGAAGGCGACGAAGGAGATCCATCACAAGGTCGATCCCGACCCTCAATCGATTCTGGCCGAGGGTGGTACGCGGGCTGCGACGCTCGGCTTCGGCGCGGCGATCTTCCAGATCCTGATCCTCGACCTGGTGTTCTCGATCGACTCGATCATTACCGCCGTCGGCATGACCGAGCATGTCCCCGTCATGGTCATCGCCGTCATCGTCGCGGTGCTGACGATGCTGCTCGCCGCCGATCCGCTGGCGCATTTCATCGACAGGAACCCGACGATCGTGATGCTGGCGCTGGGCTTCCTGCTGATGATCGGCGGCACGCTGATCGCCGAAGGTTTCGGCGTGCATGTGCCGAAGGGCTATATCTACGCCGCGATGGCTTTCTCCGCCCTGATCGAGGCGCTCAACATGCTGTCGCGCCGCCGGGCGCGATAAGTTGGGAGCCCGTCATGCTCGGGCTTGACCCGAGCATCTCAGGAAAAAGCACCCTTTCCGGCACGAGATTCTCGGGTCTGCGCTTCGCTTCGCCCGAGAATGACGGAGCGGTTACTGCGCTGCGTCGTCCGTGATGCCGAGATAGCCTTTCCAGAGCGGCGCCTTGAGCGAGCCGAGGATGAAGGCCTCATGAGCTTTCAGCGCTTCCGCGCTGAGCCGCGGCGCGAGCTGACGCTGGCGCTGCGGCTTCTCGACCGCAGCCATGGCGACGCCGGAACGCCCCGCTGCCTCGACGCCGAGGCCGAGCGAGGCCTGCTTGCCACCGATCAGCTCGATATAGACCTCGGCCAGGATCTCGGAATCGAGCAGCGCGCCGTGCTTGGTGCGGCGGCCGTTGTCGATGCCATAGCGCGAGCAGAGCGCATCGAGGCTGTTCGAGGCGCCGGGATGCTTACGGCGCGCCATCGACAGCGTGTCGACCACGAAGGCCTGCTCGATCGGCGGCAGGCTGAGACGCTTGAACTCCATGTTGATGAAGCCGACGTCGAAGGCGGCGTTATGGATCACCAGCTTCGCGCCGGCGATGAACTCCGCGAATTCCTGCGCGATCGCGGCGAAGACCGGCTTGTCCGAGAGGAACTCCTCCGAGAGGCCATGGACGTTGAAGGCCTCGATCGGCATCGAGCGTTCGGGGTTGATATAGACGTGGAAGGTGCGGCCGCTCGGACAATGATTGAGCAGTTCGACGCAGCCGATCTCGACGATGCGGTCGCCGTTATTGGCTTCGACGCCGGTGGTTTCGGTATCGAGAACGATCTCGCGCATCGCTTCAGGACCTCGCTTGCGCACCGCGCCCGGGACGGCCGGCGAGCGCCATCAGGATAGAGCCGACCTGCCGCTCGGCGGCCACGAGACCGCGCGACGTGTCCACAAGGAAATGGGCACGACGGCGCTTCTCCGCATCCGGCATCTGGCGCGACAGGATGGCGTCGAGCTTTTCCGCGCTCATGCCGGGACGGGCAAGAACGCGCTGGCGTTGAACCTCCGCGGGCGCCGTCACGACAAGGACGGCATCGCAACGCGACTCGCCCGATGTTTCGAGCAGGAGCGGCACGTCGATGATGGCGAGCTCCGCACCCTCCCGGCGGCAGCGGGCGAGGAAGGCCTCCTCCTCCTCGCGCACCAAGGGATGGATGATCGCTTCGAGCCGCCGCAGGGCCTCGGGCTTGCCGAGCACGGCGGCCCCCAGCTTGGCGCGATCGACTGCGCCATCGATGACCGTCCCCGGAAAGGCGGCTTCGATCGGCGCCGCCGCGCGGCCACGGTGGAGGCGATGCACAGTCGCATCGGCATCGTGCAGGGGCACGCCGCGCTGCACGAAGAGCTGCGCGGTCGTCGATTTCCCCATTCCGATCGAACCGGTGAGGCCGAGGACGAAGGTCATGATGGCTCCGGCGAATCAGGCCTTCAGGATATCGGCTTCGATCAGGGCGCGCAGGGTCGGCGTCACCTGCGGCGTCACGCCGAACCAGCGGGCGAAGCCGGGCACGGCCTGGTGGAGCAGCATGCCGAGCCCGTCGACGGGAATTCCGCCGCGCCGTTCAGCATCGGCCAGCAATGCAGTCTTCAAGGGGACATAGACGATGTCGTCGACGATCGTGCCCGGCCGCAAAGCTGAAAGATCGATCTCCAAGCGCGGCTTGCCCTGCATGCCGAGCGCCGTCGTGTTGACGATGAGGTCGGCCTTGCCGACGAGGCTGTTGCGCTGTGCCCAGTTCCCCGCTTCCAAGGGATGGCCGAGCGCGGCGACCAGTTCGGCCGCACGTTCTGGGCTGCGATTGACAACAAGGATGTGCGGGACGCCACGCGCCTTCAAGCCGTAGCAGATGCCGCGCGCCGCACCGCCCGCGCCAAGGACAAGGGCCGTTTCGACCCGTTCCTGCCAGCCCGACACCGTCGCATCGAGATGGGCGAGGAAGCCCGGCACGTCGCTATTGTCGGCGATGATCCGGCCGTTCTCGCGCCAGAGCGTGTTGATCGCACCGACTGCCCGGCCGGCAGCGCTGACCTCGTCGACCAGCGTCATCACCGCTTCCTTGTGCGGTACCGTGACATTGCCGCCGGCGAATTCGCCCTCACGCAGACGCATGATGAAAGCCGGGAGATCGGCAGGCGCGATATCGATCCGCTCATAGGAGCCGGCGAGCCGATGCTCGCGCAGCCATTCGCCATGGATCAGAGGCGAGCGCGAATGCGCGATGGGATGTCCGATGACGAAGCAGCGAGGCGCCATGAATCAAGTCCGTTAGCGGGCGAGGCAGCCGAGATCGCGCAGCGAGGCGAGCACTGCAAGCAGCGGCAGGCCGAGAATGGTGAAATGGTCGCCCTCGACCTTGTCGAAGAGCTGGGCGCCCGGCCCTTCCAGCTGATAGCCGCCTACGCTGGACAGGGCGGCTGATCCCGTGACAGCGAGATAGCGCGCGACGAAATCGCCGTGCAGCGGGCGCATGGTCAGGCGTGCCGCCTCGAGCCCTTCAGCCAGCGGCGCGCCATCACGCGCCATGACGAAAGCGGAATGCAGCTCGTGGGTCCGGCCGGCGAGCGCCGCGATCTGGCGTTCAGCCCCGGCGAGATCGGCCGGCTTGTGGAAGGCGGTGCCACCGCAAATCAGGGTCTGATCGGCAGCCAGGACAAGGCGACCAGGCCGGTCTCGCGATACGGCAAGCGCCTTGGCGCAGGCCAGAGCCGCCGCGACCTGATCAGCCGGCACGCCGCGATCGGCCAAAGGCTTCTCGACGGCGCGCTCGTCGATCTCCGGTTTCACGACCTCGACCGGAATGCCGGCAGCCAGGAGCATGTCGCGCCGGGTCGTGCTGCCGGAGGCGAGGATCAGGGGCTCGGCCTTGAGCCAGAGGCTGGATGGCATACTCATGTTGCGATGAACTTCATGCGGTGGTCGCGGAGGAGATCGAGGATCGAGGCAGCGGTCTCCTCGATCGAGCGGCGCGTCACGTCGATCACCGGCCAACCCTTGCGGGCGCAAAGACGGCGCGACTGCGTCACCTCGTCGGCAACCGCGGTCGGATCGACATAAGCGGTATCGTCGTCGGCGCGCAGCGACAGCAGGCGGTTCTGGCGGATCTGGACGATGCGATCGGCACTGGCGATGAGCCCGACGATCAGAGGCTTCTTGGCGTTTTCCAGTTCGGGCGGCAGCGGGATATTCGGCACCAACGGGATGTTCGCGGTCTTGATGCCACGATTGGCGAGATAGATGCTCGTCGGCGTCTTCGAAGTGCGACTGATGCCGACGAGGATCACGTCGGCATTGTCGAGATCGCCGCCCATCTGCCCGTCATCATGCAGCAGCGTGTAATTCATCGCGTCGATGCGGCGGAAATATTCGGTGTTGAGCACATGCTGCGCGCCCGGCTTCGGCGCCGAGGCCTGGCCGAGATAGGACTGGAACAGCGAGAGCACGGGCTGCAGCACCGAGAGACAGGGGCAGCCGAGCTCGCGGCAGAAATTTTCCAGCTTCTCCTGCCATTCCGGTTCGACCAGCGTGTAGAGCACGACGCCGGGCGAAGCCTCGATCTCGGCGAGGACGCGGGCAAGCTGCGCCTCCGAGCGGACCAGCGGATAGACATGCTCGATCGCCGAGACGGTTTCATATTGCGCGGCCGCGGCCCGGCTGACCGCGATCAGCGTCTCGCCGGTCGCATCCGAGACCAGATGCAGATGGAAATAGTTGCGGACCACGGCACCCCCCGGCCTGAAGCGTCCTTATCCTCTAGCGCGGTTTGCGCCCGACCGGAATCGCCCCGGTGCGAATTGACGCCGGCCCGGCTTTTCCTTTCTTCCGAGGCTCGATCAGCGAGCCTTTGCGGGAACAGCCGGCCATCCCCGGCCATGGGGAGCAATGTGGACAACTGAACAGGAAATGGCGGTCGGGCGGCACGTCTGTATAACCCGCCCGAACCATCAACAGCCGCCCGGCTGTGAATGGTAAAGAAAGTGTTTCACGTGAATCATTTTGGACGGCTCCGCCGGTGCTGCCGATTCCAACTCGTTAACAAAGCCTTAACCGGCCACCGAGGGTCAGGCTGCCCCGCGACTCGCTGTCTCAGTGGCTGTGGAGCGGTTGTGGACAAAATTGTGGCGGGCTATCTCCCTGCCTCCAAGAGTCAAAACAAAAGATTCTCTCTAGGAATCTTAATTTAAGAGAGAGCGGGATGGATGGCCCGTCAGGCATGACGAGAACCGAGACCCCTGCCCTGATCCGCGTGCTTGGCGGCGAAGCGCTATCGACGCCTCCGATCTGGCTGATGCGCCAGGCCGGACGCTATCTTCCCGAATATCGCGAGCTCAGGGCCAAGGCCGGCAGCTTCCTCTCGCTCTGCTACAATCCCGAGCTGGCTGCCGAGGTGACCCTTCAACCGATCCGGCGCTTCGGCTTCGACGCCGCGATCCTGTTCTCCGATATCCTGGTCGCGCCGCAGGCTCTGGGTCAGAAGCTCTGGTTCGCCGAAGGCGAGGGACCGCGGCTCGAGCCGGTGGCCGATGCCGCGCGTCTGGCGGAGATCGATCGCGAGGCCGATCAAAGCAGGCTCGATCCGATCCTGGAGACGGTGCGGCGGGTGCGGGCTGCCCTGCCCCGTGAAACCGGCTTCATCGGCTTCTGTGGCGCGCCCTGGACCGTGGCGACCTATATGGTGGCTGGCCGTGGCACGCCGGACCAGGGACCGGCCAGGGAGCTCTTCGGCCGCGATCCGATCCTGTTCCAGGCGATCATCGACCGGCTCGTGACCTCGTCCATCGCCTATCTGAACGCGCAGATCGCCTCCGGCGTCGACGCCGTCCAGATCTTCGACAGCTGGGCGGGCGTACTCGGGCCGGAGGATTTCAGGCGCTGGTGCATCGCGCCGACGCGACGGATCGTCGAGGGTGTGCGGGCGGTACATCCGCAGGCGCGGGTCATCGGCTTCCCCCGCGGCGCCGGGCAGTTGATCCCGGACTATATCGCGGGGACCGGCGTCGATGCGGTCGGGCTCGAGACCGATATCGACCGGAGCTTCGTCCGCGACGCCATCCAGTCGAAGGTCCCGGTGCAGGGCCATCTCGATCCGCTGGTGCTGCGCGCCGGAGGTCCCGAGCTGGAGCAGGAGGCCGATGCCATCCTGACAGCTTTCGGAGACCGGCCCTTCATCTTCAATCTCGGCCACGGCATCCTGCCGGACACGCCGATCGCGCATGTCGAGCGCTTGCTGAAACGGGTACGGGGCTGAGGGCTCAGGCGATGTACGAGTGGATCAAGGCTTTCCATGTCATGGCCGTCATCTCCTGGATGGCCGGCATGCTCTATCTGCCACGCCTGATGGTCTATCACGCGGAAGCGCAGACCGGCTCGATCCAGTCCGAGACCTTCAAGATCATGGAGCGCCGGCTGCTCAAGGGCATCATCAACCCTGCGATGATCGTGACCTGGGTGCTCGGCCTCTACCTCGCCTGGTATGGCTTCGGCTTCAAGGGCGGTTGGCTGCACGGCAAGCTCCTGCTCGTCTTCGTGCTGTCGGGCATCCATGGCGTGCTGGTGAAGCATGTCCGCAACTTCGCCGCGGACCGCAACGTGAAGTCGCCGCGCTATTTCCGCATCCTCAACGAGGTGCCGGCGGTGCTGATGGTGGGCATCGTCATTCTCGTCATCGTGAAACCGTTCTGAAGTCGTTCTGAAGCCGGGTGCGCTTTCCCGCTTGAGCCCGGATCGGATTCCCGCTATCAGGACCTTACGCTTCTCCAGCGTCTTCCCTGTTGTCGACTGTTCGTGAGCCGCCTGCCCTTGCAGCAGCTCATGTCGCGCAACCCAAGCGCAGGTCCGCTCAGGACCGATAAGTCGATCAATCCAGTACCGTCCCCAACCCTGCCTGTTCGCAGGGCGTTCATAATCCGGGTGCCCCATGCGGGAAATCAAGCTTCAAGAGCTCAAGAGCAAGTCGCCGACCGAACTCCTGGCCTTCGCCGAGGAAGTCGAGGTCGAGAACGCCAGCACCATGCGCAAGCAGGAGCTGATGTTCGCCATCCTGAAGCAGCTGGCCGCGCGCGAGACGGAAATCCTGGGCGAGGGCGTTGTCGAGGTGCTGCAGGACGGCTTCGGCTTCCTGCGCTCTTCCGATTCGAACTATCTGCCGGGTCCGGATGACATTTACGTCTCGCCCTCGCAGATCCGGAAATTCGGCCTGCGCACCGGTGACACGGTCGAAGGGCCGATTCGCAGCCCGAAGGACGGCGAGCGCTATTTCGCCCTGCTCAAGGTCAACTCGATCAATTTCGAGGACCCGGAGAAGATCAAGCACAAGATCCATTTCGACAACCTGACGCCGCTTTATCCGGACGAGCGTCTGAAGCTCGAGGTGCAGGACCCCACGAAGAAGGACTTCTCGCCGCGGGTCATCGATATCGTCGCGCCGATCGGCAAGGGCCAGCGCGCGCTGATCGTGGCGCCGCCGCGCACCGGTAAGACGGTTCTGCTCCAGAACATCGCCCAGTCGATCACCAGCAATCACCCCGAGTGCTATCTGATCGTGCTGCTGATCGACGAGCGCCCGGAAGAAGTCACGGACATGCAGCGCTCGGTGAAGGGCGAGGTGGTGTCCTCGACCTTCGACGAGCCGGCCTCCCGCCATGTCCAGGTCGCCGAGATGGTGATCGAGAAGGCCAAGCGCCTGGTCGAGCACGGCCGCGACGTCGTGATCCTGCTCGATTCGATCACCCGCCTCGGCCGCGCCTACAACACGGTCGTGCCGTCCTCCGGCAAGGTCCTGACCGGCGGTGTCGATGCCAACGCTCTGCAACGCCCCAAGCGCTTCTTCGGCGCCGCCCGCAATATCGAGGAAGGCGGTTCGCTGACCATCGTCGCCACGGCGCTGATCGATACTGGCTCGCGCATGGACGAGGTGATCTTCGAAGAGTTCAAGGGCACCGGCAACTCGGAAATCGTGCTCGACCGCAAGGTCGCGGACAAGCGCATCTTCCCGGCGATCGACATCCTCAAGTCCGGCACCCGCAAGGAGGAGCTCATCACGCCGCGCTCCGATCTGCAGAAGACCTATGTGCTGCGCCGCATCCTCAACCCGATGGGCCCGCAGGACGCGATCGAGTTCCTCATCGACAAGCTGCGCCAGACCAAGCAGAACTCGGAATTCTTCGATTCGATGAATACCTGAGGCTGATTTTACAATTCGGCGTTTTCGATTCGCCGCCGTACCGATCCTTCCAAGGGCCGGTGCGGCGGCGAAATCGTTCTGGAGTTCCCTCGCCGAGAGGTAGTCCCAGGGAGACTCATGAAGTGCGGCCGGATTCTCCCTGGGGCAATCGATCAGGGCCTGATCATCACCGGGCAGCTGGCTTGGTATCGGCTGAGGTCGTACCGCCGCCCGAGTGCATGAGTATGGCCGTGCAAGCGGAGCGGCCGTGAGCCTGGCGGGCTTCGCCATCGATCAAGTACGGGATACCTGGCCAGTGCGTCGCTTGCGTCCGCTGGCAAGGCTCCCTTGTCCGGCGGCGGGAAGTCTCCGGGCTTCAGAAAGAGTCGTACCGGCTTGGCTCGCGTCGATTTTGAGGTAGTGCCGCTTGAAAGGTTCTGACCAGGATCTGAAGGCACTAAGACAAGGACATGGAACGGCGGGTCGCCTCATCCGGCATGGCACCGAACCCGACCGTGAGAGGGCCACATTCCGGGGTGCTGTTACGCTTTCAGGGCGACTACCGATTCGGACTCGAAATGGATCGTGGCCGGCGCCAACTTGAGGCTGCGCCCTGTCGCGATCCGTGATCGTCAAACTATTTGGTCGATGACGACGTTGCCGGTCACAACCTAAAGCACTACCTGCTCAACTGCTTGAAAAATCCGATATTTTAGAAACTACCGCGCGTTGTTCATGATGAGCGGGATGTCGGTAGTGCCAGGTAGTGCCACGGTTTTCAGGTGCTACGAACGCGCCGCGGATCGCTCTCGACGCTTGATCTTGATGTTCGTGGGAACCTCGTTCATGACGGCGTCAGCGGCCGACCCCTATCAGGGCGAGCTCGATCGATAAGCTCCGCCTTGGCAAACGGCGTCCGCCCGATCTCGCGCGGTCGACAGCCGAATGGATTCAGAGGGTATGATAGCGACGGAAGCGCATCCCACGATCGTCGCGCTGTCTTCGGCGTCGGGTAAAGCCGGCGTCGCCGTAGTCCGGATCTCTGGGCCTCGCGTTCGATTCGTTCTCGAAACATTTGCTGGTGCCCTGCCCGAGCCGCGGGTCGCGACCTTGCGCCGGCTGCGTGACGGGTCAGGCGAGACCATCGATAGCGCGCTGGTTCTGTTCTTCCCCGCACCTGCAAGTTTTACCGGCGAGGACGTGGCTGAATTCCATGTCCATGGCTCGCGCGCGGTTCTGGCGCGGTTGCTTGCTGCTCTTGCAGCGCTGCCCGGGTTGCGGCTTGCGGAGGCGGGAGAATTCACGCGGCGCGCCTTCGAGGCTGGCAAGCTCGATCTCGCTGCGGTCGAGGGTCTGGCGGACCTGATCGATTCGGAAACGGAATGGCAACGCCGACAGGCGCTGCGCCAGATGGATGGCGCCCTGAGTGACTTCGCGGCGCGGTGGCGGGATGCCTTGATCGAGGCCATGAGCCTGTTGGCGGCCGAACTCGACTTTTCCGACGAGGGCGATGTCTCCGGCCCCTTGCAGCAGCAAGCGCTGGCTCTGGCGGACGAAGTTCTGAACTCGCTGCGCCAGGCCCTTGGTGGTTTCGCCATGGGAGAACGGGTGCGGGAGGGGTTCGTCGTGGTGCTGGCAGGGCCGCCCAATGCCGGCAAGTCCAGCCTGCTCAACGCGCTGACCCGGCGCGATGTCGCGATCGTCTCGGCGATTGCGGGAACCACGCGGGATTCTCTGGAAGTACGGCTGGATCTGACCGGGCTCCCGGTCATCCTGATCGATACGGCCGGCTTGCGCGAGAGCACCGATCCCATCGAAGCTGAAGGTGTTCGGCGCGCAAGAGCATTCGTCGAACGTGCCGATCTTGTTCTCGCCTTGCGCGGCATTGATTCGGATCCGTATCGAATCGAAAATGAAACCCAACTGCTCAAGGTTGCGACGAAGGCCGACCTTCCAGGGTCGGTCCTGCCGGGGGAGTTGGCCATTTCGGTGCGGAGCGGCGCGGGATTGACGGAGCTGCTAGCGGAGATCGTCGGGCGGCTCCAGCGACTCGGCTCGGGAGAACCCGCCCTCCTGACCCGGGAGCGCCATCGCATCGCCGTCGCGGATGCGATTGCAGCGCTGGAGCGGGCAGTGATGGCACGCCATGGACAGGGCGAACTGCTGGCGGAGGACATGCGCGTTGCGGTGGTCGCGCTCGAACGCCTCGTCGGCCGTATCGATGTCGAGGACGTCCTGGACCGGCTGTTTGCAGGATTCTGTATCGGAAAGTGAAGCCGGCGCGGCCGAGGCCGGCAGTTTTCGTTGACCCGCCTGCCGGGCTTCGCTAGCGAAACGGCATGTCAATTCATCGGCAGCAATACGACGTGATCGTCGTCGGTGGCGGCCATGCCGGAGCCGAGGCAGCCGCGTCTGCGGCACGTTATGGCGCCCGCACGGCGCTGGTGACGCATAAGCCCGAAACCGTCGGCGTGATGTCCTGCAATCCCGCCATCGGCGGGCTCGGCAAGGGGCACCTCGTCCGCGAGATCGATGCGCTTGACGGGATCATGGCGCGGGCGGCCGATCTCGGCGGCATCCAGTTCCGCATGCTCAATCGCCGGAAGGGCCCGGCTGTGCGCGGGCCCCGCGCTCAGGCGGACCGCAAGCTTTATCGCCAGGCCGTCCAGGATTTGCTGGCGGCGCAACCCAATCTCGATATCGTCGCCGGCGAGGTTTTCGACCTCGAGGTTGAATCCGGCCGCGTTGCCGGCGTTGTCCTGGCGGATGGTCGTCGATTCGCTACCGGAACGGTTGTGCTGACGACGGGCACCTTCCTCCGCGGCCTGATCCATATCGGTGAGAAGCGGATTCCGGCCGGGCGCGTCGACGAGGCGCCGTCCCTTGGCCTTTCGGCAACGCTGGAACGCCATGGCTTTCCGCTCGGCCGCCTGAAGACGGGAACGCCGCCGCGTCTCGACGGCCGCAGCATCGATTGGACCGCGCTGGAGATGCAGCCAGGCGACGAGCCGCCCGAGCCGTTCTCGGCGCTGACGAAGGCGATCACCAATCGGCAGATCGCTTGCGGGATTACGCGGACGACGCTGGCGAGCCATGATCTCATCCGGGCGAATCTGCATCGAGCGCCGATGTTCTCAGGCCAGATCGAGGGCCGCGGCCCGCGTTATTGCCCGTCCATCGAGGACAAGGTCGGGCGCTTCGGCGATCGTGATGGTCACCAGATTTTCCTCGAACCCGAGGGGCTCGACGACGACACAGTCTATCCGAACGGGATTTCGACCTCCTTGCCCGAGGATGTGCAGCTTGACCTGCTGAAGACGATTCCGGGCCTCGAGCGGGCGACGATGCAGCGGCCGGGCTATGCGATCGAGTACGATTTCGTCGATCCGCGAGCTCTCAAGAACACGCTGGAGACACGGGCGATCGCCGGGCTGTTCCTGGCGGGGCAGATCAACGGTACGACCGGTTACGAGGAAGCTGGCGCGCAAGGCCTGCTTGCCGGCCTGAATGCAGCGCGGATGGCTGGCGGGGCCGAGGCCACTGTGTTCGATCGCACCCAGTCCTATATCGGCGTACTGGTGGACGATCTCGTGACGCATGGCGTTACGGAGCCGTATCGGATGTTCACCTCGCGCGCCGAGTTTCGCCTGTCTTTGCGCGTCGACAATGCCGATGAGCGATTGACGCCACTGGGTTTGCAGCTGGGTATCGTCGGTTCGGCGCGGCAGGAGGCTTTCGAGACCCGCAATCGGGATATCTCTGCTCTGCGAGAGAAACTGCAGGATCTTTCGCTGACCCCGCAGCAGGCCCAGGCGGTCGGCCTGCAGCTCAACCATGACGGGCTTCGTCGCAGCGCCTACCAGATCCTCTCCTACCCGGATGTCACGTTCGAGCAGCTGGCAAGTATCTGGCCGGAGCTGAACGAATACGCGACTCCCGTCGTAGCGCGGGTGACGGCGGATGCGGTCTATTCGGTCTATCTCGACCGGCAGGCGGCCGAGATCCAGTCCTATCGCCGCGATCAGTCCCTCAAGGTTCCAGCCGATCTCGATCTCGATGCAATCTCGGGCCTGTCGAACGAATTGAAGCTCAAGCTGGCGGCACAGCGTCCGGCCGATCTCGCGCAGGCGGGGCGGATCGAAGGCATGACGCCGGCGGCTCTGACCTTGCTGGCGGCTCATGCCCGAAAGAGTCGCGCGGCTGCATTATCCACAGGGTCGATGTGACTGTTGATAAGAACGACCGCCAGCGCGCTTTGAGCTTGACGCCTGTTTCACGTGAAACAGAGGAGCGTCTTGCTCTTCTGGTCGCGGAGCTCGGGCGTTGGCAGGCGGCGAAGAATCTCGTCTCCTCGGCGACGCTTGCCGATGTCTGGACGCGGCATATCGCGGATTCCCTCCAGATCTTCGGCCTTGCGGAAGGGCGGGAGCGCTGGCTTGATCTCGGTTCCGGCGGTGGTTTTCCAGGCCTGGTGATCGGCATCTGCCTGGCGGAGCAGGGCAAGGGGCAGATCGACCTGGTCGAAAGCAATGCGCGAAAATGCGCCTTCCTGCGCCATGCCGCCCGGATCACGGGCGCGCCGGTGAAAGTCCATGCGGCGCGTATCGAAGATGTGATCGGCGATTTCACCGGCAAGGTCGAGGTCGTGACCGCGCGTGCGCTGGCGCCCCTGCCCCAATTGCTTGGTTGGTGCGAAGAGCTGTTGAGAACCGGCACGCTCGGTCTCTTTCCCAAGGGACAACATCTAGATGCGGAATTGACCGACTCGACCAGATATTGGAAGATTCAAGCGACAACGGTTTCCTCCGTGACTGACGATGCCGCGCGAATCCTGGTGGTGCGCTCGGCGGAGAGACGAGCCGATCGATGACTGAGCTCACATCCGTGACGACACCGCGCCGCCCGCGCGTGATCGCGCTCGCGAACCAGAAGGGCGGCGTCGGCAAGACGACGACGGCGATCAATCTCGGGACGGCCCTGGCGGCTATCGGCGAGAAGGTTCTGATCGTCGATCTCGATCCGCAGGGCAATGCTTCAACGGGGCTGGGCGTCGATCGCCGCAGCCGCAAGTCGTCGACCTATGACGTGCTCTGCGGCGATGTCGGGCTGGGGCAGGCGCTGCAGCCGACGGCGGTTCCCGGCCTGTCGCTGGCGCCCTCGACGCTCGACCTGCTTGGCGTCGAGCTGGAGATCGCCTCAGCCAAGGACCGTGCGCATCGGCTGAAGAACGCGATCGATGAGCTGGTCTATGACCAGCGTTGTCAGGACTTGACCTATATCCTGATCGATTGTCCGCCATCGCTCAGCCTGATCACGATCAATGCGATGACGGCGGCGGATGCGGTGCTGGTGCCGCTGCAATGCGAATTCTTCGCGCTGGAGGGCTTGAGCCAGCTGCTCAAGACCGTCGAGCAGGTCAGGGCCGGCCTCAATCCGCGCCTGATCATCCAGGGCGTGGTGCTGACGATGTTCGACCCACGCAACAACCTGTCCGGACAGGTGATGGCGGATGTGAAGAGCTTCCTCGGCGACAAGGTCTACGAGACCGTGATTCCGCGCAATGTGCGGATTTCCGAGGCGCCGTCCTATGGCAAGCCGGCGTTGCTCTACGACCTGCGCTGCTCGGGTTCGCAGGCCTATCTGCGCCTGGCTTCGGAAGTGATCAAGCGCGAGCGGGCCCTGCGCGCCGCGGCCTGAACGTTCAGTTAGAGGTTGAAGAGGATGGCAATGGCCGAAGAACAGGGGCGTTCCCGCCTTGGCCGCGGTCTGGCGGCGCTGATCGGCGATGTCGGTGATGAGATCGGGGCGATCGAGCGGGCGCGCGGCCAGCGTCGCGTTCCCGTCGAGTTCCTGCGCCCGAGCGCCCGCAATCCACGCCGCAACTTCGTGGAGGAAGATCTCGAGGATCTGACGACCTCGATCCGCGAGCGCGGCATCCTGCAGCCGATCATCGTTCGTTCCATTCCCGGAATGATGGACGCCTACGAGATCATCGCCGGCGAACGTCGCTGGCGGGCGGCTCAGCGTGCCGAACTGCACGATGTGCCGGTTCTCCTGGTCGAGGCCGACGATCGCGAGGCGCTGGAGATCGCCATCGTCGAGAATGTGCAGCGCACGGATCTCAACGCAATCGAGGAAGCGGCGGGCTATGAGCGCCTGATCGCCGAGTTCGGCTATACGCAGAACGACCTGGCCCGCGTCATCGGCAAGAGCCGCAGCCATGTCGCCAATACGCTGCGCTTGTCGAAGCTGCCGGAACCGGTGCGGAAGCTGGTCAGCGAAGGCGCGGTTTCAGCCGGTCATGCGCGTGCGCTTCTGTCCGTTTCGGATCCGGAATTCATGGCGCAGAAGATCATCGCCGACGGCCTGAGCGTCCGCGATATCGAACGCATCGTGCAGGAAGAGTCGCGTGGCGAGACCAACAACACCGCGCCGAGCAAGCCGAAACCGGTGAAGGATCCGGATACGCGAGCCCTGGAGAAGGCGCTGGAAGAGGCGCTCGGCCTCTCCGTTTCGATCGGCCATCGGGCGAATGGCTCCGGCGAGGTCAAGATCGGTTACAAGACGCTCGAGCAACTCGACGCGCTCTGCCACCGCCTGAAGTCCTGATTCGAAGGCGTTCGAACTGATTTCGCCGCGCTATATCGTCATTGCGAGAAGCGGAGCGACGAAGCAATCCAGGAGGGCCGGCCTGAACTGCTCTGCCCGGTCCTCCTGGATTGCTTCGCTACGCTCGCAATGACGGCGCGAGGCGGTGGCCGGCCGCTTTCAATCAGTTCGCCCGGCCCGACCGAGCCGGGCAAGCGTCCATAGGGCGCGGGTCGCGATGGCGCGGCCCATATCGGCGTTCTGCCGCGTCGCCAGCACGGCATTGCCCAGAAGGCCGACGGCCTCGTTTAGTTTGGCGCTGGACCAGGCGTTCAATGCCGCTTCCGTGGTCGCGATGCGCGGATAGGGCAGGCGCATCGTGGCAACGACATCCCTGACGCCTCGGCCGGAATCGATGCTTTGGCGGGCCTTCAGGAGCGCCAGGGCCTGCCGCAGCACGGCGCCGAGCATGACGCCGGGGTCGAGGCCTTCGCTGCTGAGCTTGGCCTGGGCGAGGTCCAACACCGGTAGTTTTCCAGCAAAGACGGCGTCGACCAGCATGGCCTGCTCGCGCTGGGCGGTGTCGCCGACGACGGCGTCGACATGCTCGACCTGCACAGCCGGATCAGCCCCGACATAGAGCAGCAGCTTCTCGATCTCGCGTCGGGAGGTCTGCCGGTCGCCGCCGAGCAGGCCGGCGAGATGCTCGCGCGTCGTCCGGTCGATCGATTTGCCGGCGGCCCGGACCATTTCATCGATGATCGAGCCGAGATCGCGTGCCGCGTCGCCATAGCAGGGCACGGCCAGCGCCGTCTTCGCCTTCTCGCAGGCCGTGCGGATGGGATTATTGCGCTGCAGATCGCCGGCTTCGACGATGACGAGCGCATCCTGCGAGGGCGTTGCCAGCAGCGGCTCCAGCGCAGCCAGAAGCGGCTTCGAAGTCGGGGACACACGAATGGCACGGCGACCGCCGAAGAGGCCGATCGTGTTGGCTTCGTCCGCGAGCTTGAGCGGATCGGAGGCGATGGCGTCGCCATCCATGCGCACGAGCTGGAACGCATCCTGGGGGTCGTCGACGCTGGCCCGCGCGAGCCCCGCCGCCCGTTCCGAGACGAGGCCGGCATCGGGGCCGTAGACCAGGATCAGCCGCCAGGCGGGATCAAGTCGTGCAAGCGTCCGCTCGGCCTCGTGCGCCTTGATCGCAACCATGGCGCGTCAGGATGTGAGATCGGCGGCGATCTGCCCCTTGACGATGGCGGCGAGGTTCTTCGCCGCACGGACCTGCGCATCGCGCGCGGCGCGCACGGTGGCGAAGCGCTGCGAAGAGCGCTCATAGGGAACGCGGACGGAATTGGTGCCGGAGGCGAGAACCTTGCCGGTGCCGTTCTGGGTGAGCGTCCAGGTGATCGTTGCCACGAGGACGGCCGAATCGGCGCGGCCATTGGCGTAATCGACCGTGACGACCTCGACCGATTCGGCCACGGAGGCTTGGAGCTTCGAGGTCCTCGGGGCGTCCGGGTCTCCGCTGCCGTCGAGCTCATAGACCAGCTCGTTGCGGAAATAATGGCCGATCAGGCCCTTGATCTCCGGGATCTCGATGCCGCGCAGCGCCGTCTTGACGCTGCCGCCCATCGTGCTGGTCGTGTAGTCGGAATAGAGCGGCTGGAAGCAGCCGCCGGCAAGGGCCGCGACCGCGAGAACGGCCGCGAGCAGGCTGCGGCGGGGGAGAGCGGCTTCAGACGACGACATTCACGATTCTCCCGGGAACCACGATGATCTTGCGGATCGGGCGCCCCTCGAGGGCCCGCTGAACGGCGTCGTTGGCGCGCACCGCCGCTTCCACCGCAACCGTATCGGCATCGGCGGCAACCGTCACTTCCGCCCGCTTCTTGCCGTTGAGCTGGACCGGCAGCGTGAGCTGATTGTCCTTCAACAGAGCAGGATCGACCTCCGGCCAGGATGCCTCGCCGGCGAGGCCCTGCTGGCCAAGCGCATGCCAGCATTCCTCGGCCAGGTGCGGCATCATCGGCGCCACAAGCTGGGTGACGATCGTGGCGGCCTCAAGGAGCGCGAAACCGATATCGGCATCGAGCTCGGACTTCTCGGCCGCGCCGTCGAGCGCCTTACCGATGGCGTTGGTCAGCGTGTAGATATGGGCAACGCAGCGGTTGAAGCCAAGGCGCTCGATATCGGCGCCGACGGCGTCGAGCGCGCGGTGGCTCGCCTTGCGCAGCGCCAGGGCGGCTTCGCCGATCTGGGCGGGCTTCCCGGCCTTGCCGCCGGTACGCTCGGCGATTTCCGCAACCATGCGCCAGAGGCGCTGGACGAAGCGGGCGGCGCCCTGGACGCCTTCGTCGGTCCAGATCACGTCGCGATCCGGCGGCGAATCGGAGAGCATGAACCAGCGCGCGGTATCGGCGCCGTAGGAGGCGATGATGTCGTCGGGGTCCACGACGTTCTTCTTGGACTTCGACATCTTCTCGATCGCGCCGATCTCGATCGAGGCGCCGGTATCGACGTCGAAGCCGCGGCGGTCATTGCCGGAGACCTCGATGCGGACATTGCCCGGCTCGACCCAGTCGCCATTGGCGGCACGATAGGTCTCGTGCACGACCATGCCTTGGGTGAACAGGCCGGCGAAGGGCTCGTCCAGCCCGGCATGGCCGGTCTTCTTCATCGCGCGGGTGAAGAAGCGCGAATAGAGCAGGTGCAGGATCGCGTGCTCGACGCCGCCGATATACTGGTCGACGGGGAGGAAGCGGTCGACGGCCTTGCGATCGGTCGGGCTCTCCGTCCGCCACGGATCGGTGAAGCGGGCGAAATACCAGGACGAATCGACGAAGGTGTCCATCGTGTCCGTCTCGCGACGGGCGTCCTTGCCGCATTGCGGGCAGGAGACGTGCTTCCAGGTCGGATGATGGTCGAGCGGGTTGCCCGGCTTCTCGAAGGAGACGTCGTCCGGCAACTGCACCGGCAGATCGGCGTCCGGAACCGGCACCGTTCCGCAAGCGGAACAATGGACGACCGGGATCGGACAGCCCCAGTAGCGCTGGCGCGAGATGCCCCAGTCGCGCAGGCGGAAATTGACCTTGCGCTGGCCGACCGGGCGATTGCCGCGGGTCTCGCTCTCGAGGCGGCGAGCGACCTCGTCCTTGGCTTCCGCGATGGTCATGCCGTCGAGGAAGCGGGAATTGATCATGCGGCCGTCGCCGTCATAGGCGGTGTCGGTGATGACGAAGCCTGCGAGATCGGTGCCCTCGGGCGCCACGACCGGGATATTGCCCAGGCCATATTTGTTGACGAAGTCGAGGTCGCGCTGGTCATGCGCCGGGCAGCCGAAGATGGCGCCGGTGCCATATTCCATCAGGACGAAGTTCGCGACATAGACCGGCAGCGTCCAGTTCGGATCGAGCGGATGGACGGCGCGCAGGCCGGTGTCGAAGCCGAGCTTCTCGGCCTTGTCGATCGCTTCCTGCGCCGTGCCGGTGCGCTTGCATTCCTCGATGAAGGCTTGCAGCGACGGGCTCTTCGCCGCGATGGCCTTGGCGATCGGATGGTCGGGGGCGACGGCGACGAACTTGGCGCCGAACAGCGTGTCGGGACGAGTCGTGTAGACCTCGACCTCGTCCTGCCCGGCCCCATTCGATTCGAGGGCGAAACGAACCAGCAGGCCTTCCGAGCGGCCGATCCAGTTCTTCTGCATCAGCCGGACCTTCTCGGGCCAGCGGGTCAGGCCTTCCAGAGCGTCGTTCAGCTCCTGGCCGTAGTCGGTGATCTTGAAGAACCACTGGGTCAGTTCGCGGATCTCGACCGGGGCGCCGGAGCGCCAGCCGCGGCCGTCGATGACCTGCTCGTTGGCCAGCACGGTCTCGTCGACGGGGTCCCAGTTGACCTTGGCGGTCTTGCGGTCGACGAGCCCGGCCTTGAGGAAGTCCAGGAACATCTTCTGCTGGTGGCGATAGTAGCTGGGGTCGCAGGTCGCGAGCTCGCGGCTCCAGTCGAGGGACAGGCCCATCGACTTGAGCTGCTTGCGCATGGTCGCGATGTTCTCATAGGTCCATTCGCGCGGGTGGACCTTCTTCTGCTTGGCGGCGTTCTCGGCCGGCAGGCCGAAGGCGTCCCAGCCCATCGGATGCAGCACCGAAAAACCCTTGGCGCGCTTGTAGCGCGCCACCACGTCGCCCATCGCATAGTTGCGGACATGGCCCATATGGATGCGCCCCGACGGATAGGGGAACATCTCGAGGACGTAATAGCTCGGCCTGATATCGTCGTTCCTCGTCTCGAAAAGCTTGCGCTCCTCCCAGACGGTGCGCCATTTCGGCTCGGACTCTTTCGGATTGTAGCGTTCGACGGCCATGTCAGCGGGCAATTCTTGGCGTTTGCCGGCTCCCGGAGGCAGGCCGGCGCAGGGGCTGAATGCAAAAACCGGATGTCGGAATCTTGCAACCTGCTCTAGGACACCATTGCGCGCACGCGGTCAACGGCGCGCAGGGTATGAGAGGCTGGCAGATGAGCGATACGGTTACGCGTTTGGCTGAAATTCGGACGGCGATCGGCCGCGCCGAGCGCGATTTCGGGCGTGAAGCTGGCTCGGTCGCGCTGGTCGCGGTCTCCAAGACCAAGCCGGCCGAGCAGATCACCGAGGTGCTGGAAGCCGGGCAGCGCATCTTCGGCGAAAACTATGTGCAGGAAGCCAAGGCGAAGTGGCCGGCGCTGAAGCAGCGCTTCCCCGACGCCGAACTGCACATGATCGGTCCGCTGCAATCCAACAAGGCGCGCGAGGCGGTCGAGCTCTTCGACGTCATCCAGTCGCTGGACCGCGAGAGCCTCGCGAAGGAGCTGGCGCGCGAGATCGCGCGGATGGGCAAGACCCCGCGGCTTTTCGTCCAGGTCAACACGGGCGAGGAGGCGCAGAAAGGCGGCGTCATGCCGACCGAGACGGACGCCTTCATCGCTCGCTGCCGCGAGGTTCACGGTCTCGCGATCGAGGGGCTGATGTGCATTCCGCCGGCCGACGAGCCGCCCTCGCCGCATTTCGGATTGCTGGCCAAGATCGCCGCCCGCAACGGGCTCAAGGGCCTGTCGATGGGCATGAGCGCCGATTACGAGGCGGCGATCCAGCTCGGCGCGACCTATGTGCGCGTCGGCAGCGCGATTTTTGGCGCGCGGGGGTAAGGTCAACCAGGCGTCATCCCGTGCGCGCTGCAGCGTGAAACGCTGCAGCGCGCACGGGATGACAGTGCGCTTTAAGCCTGCTTCAGCGGTTCGCCGACATCGAT
>NZ_CAMFJF010000056.1 GCF_945956895.1 uncultured Allobosea sp.
GCCGGCTCATGACGCGCTCGACATTGCCGTCGACGGCCGCCGCCGGCCGGTCGAAGGCGATCGCGGCGACCGCGCCGGCCGTATAGGCGCCGATGCCCGGCAGGGCGCGCAAGCCCTCCTCAGTATCGGGAAAGCAGCCGCGATGGCTCTCCACCACCGCCTTGGCGCAGGCATGGAGATTGCGGGCGCGCGAATAGTAGCCGAGCCCGGCCCAGGCCTGCATGACATCCTCGGACGGCGCCTCGGCAAGGGCCTTCACCGTCGGGAAGCGGGTCATGAAGCGCTCGTAATAGGGCTTCACCGCCGCAACCGTGGTCTGCTGCAGCATGATCTCGGAGGCCCAGACGCGATAGGGATCGGGCCGCTCGCCCGCGCTCGCACGCCAGGGCAGCGCGCGGCGATGGCGGTCGTACCAGGCGAGAAGATCGGCGGCGCGAGGCATCGGAACGGAGGCGTCCATGCGCCGGGTTTAGCGCGGGGAGCCAAATCTGCGAAAGGGCGGAAATGTGAAGGCGATTTGAATGTCGGCCAAGGGGCGGGAGCGGACGGCAGCTACTTGACGCCTCCCGGCGCTCGATAGACCAATATCGGATTGCTGAGCGTCACCGGAAGTTAGTGCGCATGATTGGCTTGTTTGATCAGATGTTATCGAAATTTAAGGTCTCGAATTCATTCGCTTTCATCGCGAGCGTTGCCGTGACTGTTGGTGGTCTGGGCTGTGGGGGAGCATTGGCCGAAGAGCTTTTCCTTGGCTCCGAGTTGCGGAGCGCTTCTGCTGCGGGGATCGTAGTCTCAACATTCAGACGCAACGGCAATGGCGCAGAGATTCTCAAGATTCGAGCTAATTCTCAGACAGCGCAGGCCTTTGTTCAGGCAACCCTTCCGAAACCTTCTGGCGACAAGCCTTACGATTTTTTCTTGGAGATCGGCCCTCCTCCAAACAACGACAAAAATTGCTCGGCATATCCCGCTACGGCTGCTGCGTTTGAAAATTGCGCGACGAGCGGACGAAAAGAACTCTGGAAAAATTGGGATATATTTGAGCTTAAATCGATCAAAATTGAAATCAAGCAATTGGGATTTCGCTCTAAATCAGGACCTAATGTATACGCAAGTTGTGCCTATTCATTGGCAGGAAAATATTGGTTAGACTGCAACTACTTTTTTGAACAAGGTGGCCATCAGCACGTACTGAACACCTCGTCCCAGGCATTGTACGATATAAATCTTTTTCGGTGTGCGGCGCTGGAACTTCGCAATGCAATATGGACTGGCGCCCCCGCGTTCGCTGATACCTGTCCGCAATGACGCCGATCGGGAGGGAGGTCCGCAACGGGCGAAAAGCCGAAGTCCCAGATATCGATGTCCGTTACCAGGCATGAGGCACGGCGTGGGAACCCAGGGGTCAGCCTCTACTTTTCGTCTCGCTTATCGCGAGCGGGCACTTCCGTTGCCCGCAATGCCTGGACACTGACAGCCGCGATCAAGCCGGTCAGCACGATGCCGGTGAAGCCAATAATAATGGCCAGCACACGCGACGACATATGCCGCGGGACCAGATCGCCGTAGCCGATGGTCAGGCCGGTCACGAAGGTGAAATACAGCGCCTCGCCGGGGCGCCACTCTTCGATCAGCCCGATGACCAATCCGAGGCCGATCATGATGAGGATGATGCCCGAGACGATCGGCCAGATGACGTGAAGCTGCTGGACCAGGCTCCTGCGAAAAATACGCCTCTTCTCCTTCGAGGTCATCTGCCCACCCGGATTGAAACAGGCCGCGCCGGCGCGCGGCATCCGCGAACTGCCGGACCAATATCAGGCGGGGATCGCGCCAAGAGCGCAAGTCCCTGCTGCAAGCCGCTTGCGGGCCACCCGCCGCATGCCCACAATGAAGCCATGTCCGCTAGACCTCTCGCAGAGCTGATCGACGACTGCATCGCGCCCGCGCTCGCCGCACAGGGCTTTGCCGGACGCGCCATCGTCTCGCTCTGGCCGGAGATCGTCGGTGAGCGGCTGGCGGCGCGCTCGCGCCCACTCAAGATCGACTGGCCGCGACGCCGGCCGGCGCCGGGCGAGGCCGCCGAACCCGCGACGATGGTCGTGCGGGTCGAGAGCGCCTTCGCGCTGGAGATGCAGCAGCTCGGGCCGCTTTTGGTCGAGCGGGTCAACACCCATCTCGGCTGGCGTGCCGTCGGCAAGCTCGTGCTCAAGCAGGGACCGGTCGCGGCGCCCGTCGTGTCGAAGCCGGTGGTGAAGCTCGACGGGGCAACGGCCGCGCGCGTCGAGGCACAGGTCGCCGGCGTCGCCGACGAGGGCCTGCGTGAAGCGCTGGCCAAGCTCGGCCGGGCGGTGGCGCTGCGCGCGAAGACGCAAGGCGATGACACGGCTTCGTGAGCGACACGGTGCGCGGCAGGATGTGCTCTTGCCACAATCGCACTGGCCACTATAGCTCCAACCGACTTTGACCTTCCGAGGATCTTTCACGATGACGAACAGGCGACAGCTCCTGACCGGCGCAGCCGGCATCGCCGCTGCCGCGCTCGCCGGCGGCACCGCCGCGCGGGCCCAGACCAAGTTGCCCGATGCCGGCCCGCTGGGCGACGTCTGGCTCGGCCCGGCCGATGCCAAGGTCACCATCGTCGAATACGCCTCGCTGACCTGCTCGCATTGCGCGACCTTCCACGCCGCGACCTGGCCGGAACTGAAGAAGAAATATATCGACACCGGCAAGGTGCGCTTCACGCTGCGCGAATTCCCGCTTGATCCGCTGGCGACGGCCGGCTTCATGCTCGCTCGCTGCAACGGCAACGACAAATATGTCCCGATGACCGACCTGCTGTTCGCGCAGCAGCGCAACTGGGCTTTCACCGACAAGCCGGTCGATGCCCTCTCGTCGCTGGTGAAGCAGGCCGGTTTCACACAGGAATCCTTCGAAGCCTGCTTGAAGCGCCAGGATATCTATGACGCCGTCACGGTCGTGAAGGATGGCGGGGCCAAGGCTGGTGTGGATTCGACGCCGACCTTTTTTATCAATGGGCAGAAGCGTTCCGGTGCGCTCACGATCGCCGAATTCGACAAGATCCTGGAGCCGCTCCTCGGGAACTGAGGGGGCGGGTTTCCGCTCCCGCTCTCCGAGCGCGGCAATTGTCTCAGCCCTCATCCTGAGGAGCAGCCGTTTCGGCTGCGTCTCGAAGGATGCTCCAGCGTGCTCTGGAACCATCCTTCGAGACGCCGCTGCGCGGCTCCTCAGGATGAGGGCTGAGGCATTTCAGGCCTGCGCGGTGGCTCCATGCACCTGACGCGCCTCAAGCTCGCCGGCTTCAAGACCTTCGTCGAGCCGACCGAATTCCCGATCGAGCCGGGGCTGACCGGCATCGTCGGCCCGAATGGCTGCGGCAAATCCAATCTGGTCGAAGCGCTGCGCTGGGTGATGGGCGAAAGCTCATTCAAGAACATGCGCGGCTCGGGGATGGACGACGTCATCTTCGGCGGCTCGAACGAGCGCCCGGCCCGCAACATGGCCGAAGTCTCGCTCACCCTGGACAACAGCGACCGCAAGGCACCGGCCGCCTTCAACGAAGCCGATGTGCTGGAAGTCACGCGCCGGATCGAGCGCGAGGAAGGCTCGACCTATCGTATCAACGGCAAGGAGGTGCGGGCCCGCGACGTGCAGCTCCTCTTCGCCGATGCAGCGACGGGCGCACGCTCGCCGGCCCTCGTCCGGCAGGGGCAGATCAGCGAGATCATCTCGGCCAAGCCGCAATCGCGTCGGCGCATCCTCGAAGATGCCGCCGGTATTGCCGGCCTGCACAGCCGCCGTCACGAGGCGGAACTGCGCCTGCGCGGGGCCGAGGACAACCTGACCCGGCTCGAAGACGTGCTCGCCGAGATCGACGGGCAGATCGACGCCCTCCAGCGTCAGGCGCGGCAGGCCGGGCGCTATCGCAGCCTCGCCTCCGATATCCGCCGGGCCGAGGCGACACTCGCCGTTATCGCCCTGCACGATGCGCGCGCCCAGGAGGCGCAAGCGGCGCATGTGCTGGACGAGGCGGTGCGCGGCGTCGCCGACCAGACCGGGCTCCAGGCCGAGGCAGCGAAACGACAGGCCATCGCCGCCCATGAATTGCCGGCCTTGCGCGAGGGCGAGGCGACCGCCGCCGCCGCGCTGGTGCGATTGAAGCGGGGGCTGGACGAGCTCGAAGCCGAGAATCGCCGCGCCCGCCAGCGCGCCGAGGAGCTCGGCAAGCGCCTCGCCGAATTGCAGGCCGATCTGTCGCGGCAGGAGACGATCGGCCGCGATGCTTCCGAGAGCCTCGCCCGATTGTCGGAGGAAGACGCCGCGCTCGTCCGGGAAGGCGACGGCGCAGGATCGGGCGCGGAGGCCGCGACGGCCACGCAGCGCGAAGCAGAAGCCGCCCTCGCTGTGGCCGAAGCCGAACAGGCCGCCGCACAGGCCGCGCTGTCCGACCTTGCCGCACGGCGCGGCGCCCTGGAGCGCTCGCTGCGCGAGGCGCGCGAGCGGCGGGATCGCGCCGGGGCCGAACGCGAGAAGCTGCGTCGCGAGCTCGAAACCCTCGACGCCTCCGATGCGAAGACGCTGCTCGACCGTCTGCGCGAAGCGCTGATCGCGGCCGAGAAGGCACTGAAGACCGCCGATGCCGACGTCGTCGCGGCCCGAGCTGCCGTCGCTTCGGCGCGCGAGCGCGAGACCGGGCAACGCGGCCCCCTCGCCGAGGCCGACCGCCGGGCGCAACGCCTCGACACCGAGATCGGCACGCTGCGCAAGCTGCTGGCCCCCGCTGCGGGGGATCGCTGGCCGGCTATCCTCGAAGCCGTCAACGTCGCCAAGGGCTACGAAGTCGCGCTCGGCGCCGCGCTCGGCGACGATCTCGATGCCTCGACCGAGGCGACCGCCCCCGCCCATTGGGACGATACGGGTGAAGGCCAGGACGATCCCACCCTACCCGCCGGCGCACAACCGCTGCTCGCCCATGTCAAGGCGCCAACGGCCCTGCGGCGACGGCTGGCGCAGACCGGCGTCGTCACGCGCGACGAGGGCGAGGTTCTGCGGCGGGCGTTGAAGCAGGGCCAGATCCTGGTGTCGCAGGCGGGCGATCTCTGGCGTTGGGACGGCTTCACCAGCGCAGCCGACGCCCCCTCGCCCGCGGCGCGACGGCTCTCGGAGAAGAATCGCCTCGCCGATCTCGAACGCGAAGCGAAAGCGGCGCGGGAAGCGGCCGAGGCCGCGCGTCGGGCACTGGAGGCCGTGAGCACCGAGGCGCAACAGGCGGCGCAGGCCGAAAGCACCGCGATCGAGGCCGCCCGGCAGGCGCGGCGCGGCGTCGACCATGCCCGCGAGCAATTGACCGTTGCCGAGCGCAAGGCGGCCGAGACATTGGTCAAGCGCTCAACGCTCGCCGAGGCGATCAAACGTCTCGGCCAGGCTGTGTCCGAGGCTTCGCAACAGGTTGCGGCCCAGGAGACAGGGCTTTCCGCCCTGCCTGCCTCCGCCGAACTGGAGAACGCGCTGCTCAAGGCCCGCGTGCTGCTGGGCGAGACCCGCGCCGCCGCCTCCGATGCGCGGGCCCGGGTCCAGACGCTGGCACGGGAGGCGGACCTGCGCGCACGCCGCCGCGAGACCATCGCCGCTGACATCAAGGCCTGGAAGCAACGCACGGCCGCCAGCCTCCAGAGTGCCGAGGAGACGCGCCGCCGAATCGATGCCGCCAGTGCCGAGCAGAAGGCGCTGCTTGAAGCGCCCGACACCTTCCTGACCGAGAGGCGCCGCCTCGTCGCGGAGATCGAGCAGGCTGAAGGCGCCCGCCGGGAAGCCGCCGACAGGCTGGCTTCCGGCGAGACCACTCTGGCCGAGGCCGACCGACAGGCCCGCATCGCGCTTGAGGGCCTGTCCGGCGCCCGCGAGCGGCGCGCCTCGGCCGAGGCGCGCCTGGAAGCCGCCCGCCAGCGCCTCAGTGACATCATCCGGCAGATCGAGGACGGGCTCGATACCGGGCTCGACGGCTTGCAGGCGATCACCGGAATCAAGGCCGGAGACGCACTGCCCGAACCGGAAGCAATCGAGCGGCGGCTCGCCAATCTCAAGGGCGAGCGCGAGCGGCTCGGCGCCGTCAATCTGCGCGCAGAGAACGAATTGACCGAGGTGAAGGCCAAGCGCGAGGGGCTCTCGGGCGAGCGCGACGACCTGACCGAGGCGATCCGCCGCCTGCGGCAGGCGATCGGCGCGCTCAACCGCGAGGGGCGCGAACGCCTCATCGCCGCCTTCGACGTCGTCAACGGCCATTTCCAACGTCTGTTCGGCGTACTCTTCGGCGGTGGCGAGGCCGAGCTTCGGCTGGTCGATTCGGAAGACCCGCTCGATGCCGGGCTGGAGATCTTCGCCCGCCCACCCGGCAAGAAGCCGCAGGTGATGACGCTGCTCTCCGGCGGCGAGCAGGCGCTGACCGCGACCGCGCTGATCTTCGCGGTGTTCCTGACCAATCCCTCGCCGATCTGCGTGCTCGACGAGGTCGATGCACCGCTCGACGACGCCAATGTCGAGCGCTACTGCGACCTGCTCGTCGACATGGCCGGGAATACCGAGACCCGCTTCATCCTGATCACCCACAACCCGATCACCATGGCGCGGATGGAGCGGCTCTTCGGCGTGACCATGGCCGAGCGAGGCGTGAGCCAGATGGTATCGGTCGATCTGGCGACGGCAGAGCGCATCCGCGACGCGGGCTGATCTGCGCCCGATATCCGTCATTGCGAGCGCAGCGAAGCAATCCAGGAGGACTGGGCAAAGCCGCCCCCAGTCCCTCTGGATTGCTTCGTCGCTCCGCTCCTCGCAATAACGACAGGGATTACGGGAGCCATCACCCCAAAAACAGGCGGGAGAACGGCCGCGCGCCCGCTGAAAAAATGCCACATTCGGCCGCGCAATGCGGCGAGATTGTCGCACTTTGCCATAATTTATATATATTACAATGAGTTATGCATTATCCACGTACCTTGACAGCGCGGGGGGCTGCCAATAAAGGAGGCCGTGCTGACGACGGCTCGATGCGCGGGTTTGATCGTGGTTACAGTGGTTTTTCGCCGGATCGCGGCGTAAACGCGATCAAGACGGAGACCCAAGACCATGTCCGAACCCGACCCAAACGCCTCAGACTCGGAGTTGCGCGCAAGACTGGGTTCCCTGAAGTCCGCGATCAAGCGGGCGGAGGAGAACGAAAAGCCGGGCGCGAGCCCGGTTGGAGAAGACAAGGCGCTTGCGGGCGCGATGTCCTCAGGCTTTCGCGCCGCGACGGATCTCGCAGGCGGCATCATCGCAGGCGCCCTGATCGGGTACCTCGGCGACCGGTGGCTGGGAACGTCCCCGTTCCTGCTGATCGCCTTCCTGGTGATCGGAGCCATCGCGGGCTTCAGATCCGTCTATCGGCTCGGTTCGCGTCCGACCTCCGGGTCGAAGGGCGGTCCGAAGGCGAATTGATCGAAAGGCGGCCCGGACGGGCCGCGCGACGAGGAACGAAACATGGCGGCCGGCGGCGGAATCGATCCGATCCACCAATTCCACATCGCTCCCATCGTGGAGCTGAAGCCGTTCGGCATCGACCTCTCCTTCACCAACACCTCGCTGTGGATGGTGATCGTGCTGGCCGTCGTTTCCGCTATCATGGTCTATGGCTCGAGCCAGCGTGCGGTCGTCCCCGGCCGCCTGCAGTCGCTCGCCGAGATGGCCTATGAATTCGTGGCCTCCACGATGACGGGTGTGATGGGCAAGGACGGCCTGAAGTTCTTCCCCTTCGTGTTCTCGCTGTTCATGTTCGTGCTGGCGTCGAATCTGCTCGGTCTGCTGCCTGGCTCCTTCACCGTCACCAGCCAGATCATCGTCACCGCCGCGCTCGCGCTGCTCGTGATGAGCATCGTGGTGATCTACGGCGTAGTGAAGCATGGCAGCCATTTCTTCGGCCTGTTCGTGCCGTCAGGCGTGCCCGGCTGGCTGCTGCCCTTCATGGTGCTGATCGAGGCCGTCTCCTTCCTGTCGCGCCCGGTTTCGCTCTCGCTTCGTCTGTTCGGCAACATGCTCGCCGGCCATATCGCGCTCAAGGTCTTCGGCGGCTTCGTCGTCGTGCTGCTGGGTTCGGGCGCCGCGTTCAACTATGCGATCGCGCCGCTGCCGCTGCTGCTGGCAGTTGCGCTGACCGCGCTCGAAGTGCTCGTCGCCGTTCTGCAGGCCTATGTCTTCGCGATCCTGACCTGCGTCTATCTCAACGACGCGCTGCACCCCGGCCACTGAGCCAGGGCAGCGCTCGCGAGAGTTCATCCCACCCCGTTAAAAGTTCCACACTGGAGATAAGACCATGGATCCTGTTGCAGCCAAGTTCATCGGCGCCGGCCTCGCTTCGCTCGGCATGGGCCTCGCCGCCATCGGCGTCGGCACCATCTTCGGCAACTTCCTCTCGGGCGCCCTGCGCAACCCGTCGGCGGCTGACGGCCAGTTCCCGCGCGCCTTCATCGGCGCGGCGCTCGCCGAAGGTCTGGGCATCTTCGCGTTCGTCGTCGCGCTCGTCCTGCTCTTCGTGGTCTGACGCTTTCGTCGATCGCTTTCTCGTCGCGCGTCGGAGCCATCCGGCCAAACGCGCGACGGTTTCCTATCTTTCAGCGCTGAAAGGCACGCTATGCCGGTTCGATCTTCAGGGTTCGTGCGAAAAGGATGGCCGATGGCTGTCGCCTCGTTCGCTGCTCTGCTGGCGGGTGCGGCGCAGGCTGCCACTCCGGGCCTGAGCGGTGAGAAGGCCTCCTTCCCGCCCTTCGATCCTGCCCATTTCGCCAGCAACCTGTTCTGGCTCGCGGTCACCTTCGCGGCTCTCTACTGGCTGATGTCCAAGGTCGCGCTGCCGCGCCTCGGCTCCATCCTGGAAGAGCGTTCCGAGACGATCGGCCGGGACCTCGACCAGGCCACGCAGATGCAGGCCAAGGCCGAGGACATGGCGCAGGCCTATGAGAAGGCTCTGGCTGAGGCCCGCAAGAACGCCCAGGGCATCGCCCAGACGGCGCGCGACGCCGGCGCCAAGGCGAGCGACGCCCAGCGTCATGCGACCGAGGCCGAGCTTGCCGCCAAGATGGCGCAGGCCGAGGCGACCATCGCCAAGACCAAGACCACCGCGATGGCCAATGTGCGCGATCTCGGCAGCGACATCGCCGCCGCCATCGTCACCAAGTTGACCGGTCAGGCTCCCAGCGCCAGCGAGGCGGCTGCTGCCGTCGACCAGGCCCTGACGCGCGGCTGAGGAGAGTTCAGATGGATACTTTCTGGGTCGGCGTCGCCCTCGTCATCTTCCTGGCCATCCTGGTCAAGTTCGGCGTGCCGGGCGCGATCGTGAAGGCGCTCGACGCTCGCGGCGAGAAGGTCGCGCAGGAACTGGCGGAAGCCCGCCGCCTGCGTCAGGAGGCCGAAAAGCTGCTCGCCGAGTACGATGCCAAGCGCAAGGCCGCCGAGGCTGAAGCCGCCGAAATCGTCTCCTCCGCCAATGACGAGGCCAAGCGCCTCGCGGCGGAAGCCGAGGCCAAGCTCGCCGATTTCGTCGCCCGCCGCACCAAGGCGGCCGAGGAGAAGATCGCCCAGGCCGAGAGCCAGGCCGAGGCCGAGGTTCGCGCCGCGGCTGCGGAGGCTGCCACCAAGGCCGCCGAGACCATCCTGCGCGGTCAGATGGCCGGCAAGGCCGGTGAAGCCGCCTTCGCCGCCGGGCTGGCCGAGGTCAAGGCCAAGCTCAACTGAGCTTCAGCCAATCTCCCGATATGATGACGCCGCGCCCGCAAGGACGCGGCGTTTTTCTTTGCCCTCTCCCGCCGGAATTCCGATGCGGGATACCGTAACCGCTATCACCCGGCGCCTGTTGATGCCGGCGGAACACCGCGTCATCCCGGACGGAGCGAAGCGGAGATCCGGAATCCATCATAGAGTTCCGGAGCCCTTCGATGGATCCCGGGTCAGGCCCGGGATGACGATGCGGTTCTGCGGATAGCCACCACGCCGTCATCGTTGATTTGGAAGCGAGGGAGTTTCGGGATGATCGGTCGCCTTGTCCGCATGTTTGCCATCACCCTGCTGCCGTTTGCCTTGGCAGCGAGCCCTGCGAACGCCTTCGAGAAGGTGAGCTTCCCGTCACGCGATTCGCACGACCTCGTGGGTTGGCTGGCGCGCCCGTCAGGCGCAGGCCCCTTCCCGGTCGTGATCGGCCTGCATGGCTGCGCCGGGCTCTATACGCGCTCGGGCGAGATCGGCGCCCGTGAGGGCGACTGGTCGGAGCGTCTTAACCGGTCCGGCTACGCTGTGCTCCTCGTCGACAGTTTCGGGCCGCGCGGCATCAAGGCGCTCTGCAACGACCGCGAGCGCTCGCTGACGCCCGCCGGCCGCGCCCGCGATGCCTTCGCCGCCATCGACTGGCTGGACAAGCAGAGCTTCGTCGCCAGGCAGCGCATCGCCCTGATCGGCTGGTCGAACGGGGGCTCGACGGCGCTGCGCGTCGCGGGTGCGCCGGAAGCGAAGCGCCTGCGCCATGTCATCGCCTTCTATCCCGGCTGCCGGGTCATCCTGAAGCGCGGCTGGCAGGCGCAGACTGATACCGCGATCTTTCAGGGCCTGGCCGATGACTGGACACCGGCGGCCCCTTGTGAGGAGCTGGCCCGCAGCGGCGGGGCGCGCTTCGTCGGCTTCCCCGGCGCCTATCATGATTTCGACCATCCGAGCCTGCCGCTGCGCGAGCGCAAGGCGGCCTATTCGCAGCGGCCCGACGGCGTGGTCACGATCGGCAGCGACCCGAAGGCGCGTGCCGAAGCGATCGACGCCGTGATGGCGATCCTGAAGCGCCCCTGAAGACCGTCAGTTACTGGCAGTCGTCGGCGCCGCCGGCGGATTGCCTGCGGCCGTCTTCGGCGCAGCGGCCGGCCTCGCCGGCGGAACCGCGGCGGTGGCTTTCGGCTTCGGCTTGCGGGCCTGGATCGTCGAGGTGACGATGCCCTGCGGCGTGTCGAGCCCGTAGATGTCGTCACGGAACTGGACCTGCCCGTCGGCGCCCTGCCAGCCGGTGAGATAGACCCAGGCGACGGGAACCTGCTTCTTCAGCGTGATGTTCTTGCGCTCGCCCTTGGCGATCTCGTCCTCGATCGACTGGCGGTTCCATTCCGTGCCTTCGAGCAGCCAGGCGCCGAGGTCGCGGACGCCCTCGATGCGGGCGCAGCCGGACGAGTTGAAGCGCACGTCGTTGCGGAACAGCGTCTTCTTCGGCGTGTCGTGCATGTAGACCGCGTCGCTGTTGGGCATGTCGATCTTCATCTGGCCGAGCGAATTGGTTGGGCCCGGCTCCTGGCGCACGTAGAAATAGGGGTTCTTCAGGGTCGCCCAGTTGACGCTCGCCGGGTCGATTTCCTTGTTCTCGGCGCCGAGCAACTTCATGTTCGACTTGGCGATGAAGCTCGGGTCCTTGCGCATATGCGGGATGATGTCGGCCTTCACGATCGACATCGGCACCGTCCAATAGGGATTGAGGTTGACCGAGGAGATATTGGCCTGGATCACCGGCGAGGGCCGGTCCGGCCGGCCGACGATGGCGAGATGGCGCTGCGCGACCGTGCCGTTCTCGATCGCCTCGACGCTGGCGCCGGGAATGTTCACCACGACATAGCGACTGGCGAAGTTGAAGCCGTTGCCCTTGAGGCGCTCCAGCGTCGCGGTGAGCTGGTTCAGGCGCGATTCGACCGGCGTGTTCATCGCCTTCAGGGTCAGACGCCCGACCGTGCCGAGATCCGACAGGCCATGACGGCGCTGGAAGCGCTTCACGCCCTCGGTCACGTTGGCATCGTAGATGTCGCCCGCCACGGCCTCCGGCGCGAGATCGCCGCTGGCGAGCAGACGCTGCTTCAGCGCGACGACATCCGGGCCTTGCGAATCCGGCTTCAGCGAGGCCGCGCTCGCCGGCACCTTGGGCCAGCCGCCGCGATTGGCGACATCCTCATGGGCGATCAGCGCTTCGAGCGTGCGGTCATAGGTGTTCGGGCCATAGCTCGGCTCGTTGGCACGGACGAGCGCTGTCGAGGCCAGCAGAGCAGCCGCCGCAAGAGCAAGAATGGAGGGACGCGCAGACATGAAAACCCCCGGGCCGCACAGAGCGGCACCGGGGGATCATTCCGCGACATGGTCAAGGAATGCTTAAGAAGCGATCGGCGTCCTTCACCATGCTGACGAATGCCGTCAGCATGGGACGAAGCCGCTTACTCCGCAGCCTTGACCGGGGCCGGCTTTTCCCACTTCAGGACCGGCGAACGGGCGGCGCGGGTCTCGTCGAGGCGGCGGATCGGGGCGTGATGCGGGGCGCTGGTGAAGCGCTCCTTGTCGTTGCCCTTGGCCGCGATGGCGAGGTCGCGCAGCGTCGCGATGAAGAGGTCGAGCGTCGCCTTCGATTCCGACTCGGTCGGTTCGATCAGCATGGCGCCATGGACGACGAGCGGGAAATAGACCGTCATCGGGTGGTAGCCCTCGTCGATCATCGCCTTGGCGAAATCGAGCGTCGAGACGCCCGAGCCCTTCAGCCACTCGTCGTCGAACAGAACCTCGTGCATCGACGGGTGGTCCGGGAAGGGCAGCGACATCAGGTCGGCGAGGCCGGCGCGGATGTAGTTCGCGTTCAGCACCGCGTCTTCCGAAGCCTGGCGCATGCCGTCCGAGCCGTGGCTGAGCATGTAAGCCAACGCGCGGACATACATGCCCATCTGGCCGTGGAAGGCGGTCATGCGGCCGAAGGGCTGGTTGCCCGCCGGCGCTTCACTGCGCGACTCGATCAGATGCGGCTTGCCGTTCTCGACATGGATGAAGGGCACCGGCGCGAAGGGCGCCAGACGCTCGGACAGCACGACCGGGCCGGCACCGGGACCACCGCCGCCATGCGGCGTCGAGAAGGTCTTGTGCAGATTGATGTGCATCGCGTCGACGCCGAGATCACCCGGTCGCGCCTTGCCGACGATGGCGTTGAAGTTGGCGCCGTCGCAGTAGAAATAGGCGCCGGCCTCATGCATCGCCGCTGCGATCTCGACGATCTGCGGCTCGAAGATGCCGCAGGTGTTCGGGTTGGTCAGCATGATCGCGGCTATATCCGGCCCGAGCAGGGCCTTCACATCCTCCACAGCGACTGTGCCGTCCGGACGGGCCGGAACCGCCTTCACCGAGAAGCCGATCAGGGCTGCGGTCGCCGGGTTGGTGCCGTGGGCCGATTCGGGAACGAGCACGACATTGCGGGTCGCGCCCTCGCCCTTGGCGGCAATCGCGGCCTTGATCGCCATCATGCCGCAAGCCTCGCCATGGGCGCCGGCCTTCGGCGAGAGCGCGACAGCCGGCATGCCGGTCAGCGTCATCAGGTAGCGGGCGAGCTCGAGCATCAGGTCGAGCGCGCCGTGCACGGTCGAGAGCGGCTGGAGCGGATGCACGTCGGAGAAGCCCGGCAGGCGCGCCACCTTCTCGTTGAGGCGGGCATTGTGCTTCATCGTGCAGGAGCCGAGCGGGAAGAGCCCGGTATCGATGCCGTAATTCTTCTGGCTGAGGCGCACATAGTGGCGCATCGTCTCGGGCTCGGAGAGGCCGGGCAGGCCGATCTCGCCCTGGCGAGCATGCTTGCCCAGACGCGACTTGAACGGGGCGGGCTTGTCGATATCGACGCCGGTCGCCTCATGATGGCCGATCTCGAAGATCAGCGGCTCGATCTGCTGCAGCGCCTTGTTGCCGGTGAAGGTGGCGTGCTCGGCGTGAGCCGCCTCGCCGGCCTGGGTGGGACGTCCCTGACGGTTCAACATCACAGCACCTCCACGAGCGCCGCCACGAGGGCCGCCCGGTCTTCATCGGTATTCACCTCGGTCGAGGCGATGATCAGCAGGTCGTCCAGCCCGGCCTTGGGCAGGAGCCGCGAGACGGGGACGCCGGCCAGGATGCCCTTGGCGGCGAGAACCTCGACGACCTCGGCGGCGGGCTTCTTCAGCTTCACGGTGAACTCGTTGAAGAAGCTCTCGTTGAGCACCGTCACGCCCTCGACGCCCGCGAGCGCGTCGGCGAGCTTCACGGCATTGGCGTGGTTCACCTCGGCGAGACGGGCGAGGCCGGTCTGGCCGAGCAGCGTCATGTGGATGGTGAAGGCCAGCACGCAGAGGCCGGAATTGGTGCAGATGTTCGAGGTCGCCTTGTCGCGGCGGATATGCTGCTCGCGGGTCGAGAGCGTCAGCACGAAGCCGCGCTGGCCGGTCGAATCGACCGTCTCGCCGCAGAGCCGGCCCGGCATCTGGCGGATATATTTCGACTTGGCGGCGAAGAGGCCGACATAGGGGCCGCCGAAATTCAGGGCGTTGCCGATCGACTGGCCCTCGCCGACGACGATATCGGCATCCTGCGCCCCCGGCGGCACGACGGCGCCGAGCGAGACGGCCTCGGTGAAGACCGCGATCAGCAGGGCGCCATGGGCATGGGCCTTCTCGGCGATCGGCTTGAGATCGCGCAGGTTGCCGAAGACGTCCGGAGACTGGACGACAACGCAGGAGGTGCTGTCGTCGATCTGGGAGAGGATGTCCTCTTGGGCCGAGACGTCGGCTTTAAGCGCCACGACCTCGTCATTGGCCATCTCGGAGAGGGTCTCGACGACCGCGGTGTAATGCGGGTGCAGGCCGCCGGAGAGCACCGCCTTGCGGCGCTTGGTGACGCGATGCGCCATCAGCACGGCTTCGCCGGTGCCGGTCGAGCCGTCATACATCGAGGCGTTGGCGACCTCCATGCCGGTCAGCGCCGCGACCTGGGTCTGGAACTCGAAGAGATATTGCAGCGTGCCCTGCGCGATCTCGGGCTGGTAGGGCGTGTAGCTGGTCAGGAATTCCGAACGCTGGATCAGGTGATCCACCGTCGCCGGGACATGGTGTTTGTAGGCGCCGGCGCCGACGAAGAAGGGCACGGCAGAGGCGGCGGTGTTCTTGCCGGCCATCCTGCCGAGAATGCGCTCGACCTCGAGCTCGCCCTTGGCGCGGGGCAGATCGACCGGGGCCTTCAGCAGCTTGCCGGCCGGCACGTCGCTGAACAGCGCATCGACATCGGAGACGCCGATCCGCGCGAGCATGTCCTCGCGGTCGGTATCGGTAAGCGGGAGATAGCGCATGGGGTGATTCCGTTTCGGGGTGTCATCCCGTGTGCGCTGCGGCATGGAATGCCGCTGCGCAGACACGGGACCGTGCGACGAGAAGGCGCCTTATCCTGAGGGCGGTCCCGCATCTGCGCAGCAGCACTGACGTGCGGCAGCGCGTGCGGGATGACGCCGGTCAGAGCGACTTCACGTAGTCCTGGTACTCGGCCTCGTTCATCAGGGCGTCGAGCTCGCCGGCGTCCTTGATCTTGATCTTGAGGAACCAGCCCTTGCCGGCCGGGTCCTCGTTGACGGTGCCAGGCGCGGCCTCGAGCTCGCCATTGACCTCGACGACCTCCCCGGAGACCGGGGCATAGACCTCGGACGCGGCCTTCACGCTCTCGACCACGGCAGCTTCGCCGCCCTTGGTCAGCGCCTTGCCCACCGCCGGCAGCTCGACGAAGACGACGTCGCCGAGCTGGCCCTGCGCGTAGTCGGAGATGCCGACGGTGCCGACGTCACCCTCGATGCGGATATATTCGTGGTCCTTGCTGTAACGGGTCTCGGCCATGGTTTCCTCCTGGCGTCAGTTGTCCGGAAAAGGGTTCAGCGCTTGTAGCCGTTCGGCACGAAGGGCATCGTCGCCACGACGGCCGGCAGCGGCTTGCCGCGCACGATGAGATTGAGCTGCGTGCCCGGCGCGGAATGGGCCTTGGCGACATAACCCATGGCGCAGGGGCCATTGAGCGTCGGGCCGAAGCCGCCCGAGGTCACGACGCCGATCACTTCGCCCTCGGGCGTGGCGATCTCGCTGCCCTCGCGGGCTGGCGCCCGGCCTTCCGGCTTCAGGCCGACGCGGATGCGCGAGACGCCCTCGGCCAGCTCGCGCTGGACGCGCGCGGCGCCGGGGAAGCCGCCCTCTTCGCGACGGCGCTTCTGGATCGACCAGTTGAGCGCAGCCTCAATCGGCGAGGTCGCGGTGTCGATGTCATGGCCATAGAGGCACAGACCCGCTTCGAGGCGCAGCGAATCGCGGGCGCCCAACCCGATCGGCTTGACGTTGCCGTCGAGCAACAGCGTGTCCCAGATCTCGCCGATCTTGTTGGCAGCGGCGGAAATCTCGTAGCCGTCCTCGCCGGTATAGCCGGAGCGGCTGACATTGGCCTTGATGCCGGCGACCTTCATGGTGCGCGAGGTCATGAAGCCCATCTCGGCGGCTTCCGGGGCGATTTTCGCGAGTGCCGCCTCGGCGCCCGGCCCCTGCAGCGCGATCAGGCCGCGGTGCTCGGCCTTGACCAGCTTCACATTGGCCGGCAGGCGCGCCTCGATATGGGCATAGTCGGCCTCCTTGCAGGCGGCGTTGACGACGACATAGAGCGCGCCGTCCTCGTCCGGATCGATCGAGCGCGTCACCATCAGGTCGTCGAGGATGCCGCCCTCCTCGTTCAGAAGCTGCGAATAGCGCTGCTTGCCGGGAGCGAGATTGACGATATCGGCGGGAATCAGCGCTTCCAGCGCCTTCGCCGTGGTCTCGTGATCGGGGCCGATCAGGAAGCACTGGCCCATATGCGAGACGTCGAAGAGTCCGGCCTTCTCGCGCGTCCAGTTATGTTCGGTGAGGATGCCGCTCGGGTACTGCACCGGCATGTCGTAGCCGGCGAAGGGCACCATGCGGGCGCCCAGCGCGACATGGCGCGCGTGCAGCGGGGTCTTCAGCGGCGCGCTCGCGCCGGCGGTATCGGTATTGGCCTCGGCAGCCATGGCAGGCCCCTCCCAGAGTCAAGCGCAAGCCCCGGACGACAGTGTCCGGAACGCGCCCCCTCTGTCTCGGCACCTGAGAGATTTCCCCGCCCGACCCACAAGGTCGGACGAGTTACACCCGTCGGTGGGCGGGCATCGCTGCCCGCCGCTTTCCAGAGCGCCAAATCCCCAGCGGCCCTTTTGCCTGAGCGTTTCCGGGGCGGTTGCGCCTTCGGCGCCGGGCTCTGAGCCCGGTCTCTCCCGCGGGGATATGCGGCTTGGGCACAGATACAAGACGCGCCGACTGAGTCAATCGGCGCGCCTGCGTCTTTTCACGGCAAACCGGCTTTACCGGCGGCGCTTGCGCGCCGGTGCGGCTGGTCCGCCGCCGCCGAGGCTGACGAAGATATCGACATCGCCCTGACCGGCCGGCACCATGATGCCTTCCTCGATATGGGTGAAATCGGAACCGCCCTGACCGGACGCCACAGTGCTGCCGACGCGCGAGCTGCGCTTGGCGAGAACGGTCGTGCCCCGCATCACCGTGGTCGTCAGCGTGGCACCGTAAGTGCCCGGGCTGCCGGCCATGCCGAGGAGCACGCGCCCTTCGACGCCGACCTTGAGACGGAAGCTGCCCTTGCCGGTCGCGGCGCATTCGCGCGCGACGTTGGTGATCGAGATCTGGTAGCGCAGGCCGCTCGAATCCTGCCCCGATTGGGCGCGGATCGCCGCGCCGCCATCGGAGATGATCACCTCCGGGCACACCAGTTGCTCATTCTGCTCGTCATCCTTCGGCAACTGATCCGCCGGCGGCGCCTTCGTCGACTGAAACATGAAGACATTGAGCGCCGAACCGCCGGCGGAGGACGACGAGGACGAGCCGCAACCGGCGAGACCAAGGCACAGCAGCGGCAGGGCGAGCCAGCGAGCCTGGCGAAGAGTTTGATCGATCACGGCAGCGCCTCCACGCCCGGGCCGAAGCCATTGAGGGAGACGGGCACGCCCACTCCTTCTTCCGGCGTCTGGAATACGATGAAAGTCGCGCTCTTGCCGCTCTTGAGCTGTCCGAGCAGGGCATCGTCCATGACGACCTCCGCCACGCAACCGGTGGTCAGGCAGCGCACGAAGCCGGCGCGGCCAATATCCTTGTCGTCGATCTTGAGGCCGAGCCCCGAAGGCAGGAGCACGCCGAGCGGCGCAACGACGCGCAGGAGCCGGCTCTTCTGATCGGCGGTCTTCAGCACGATGACGAGAAGCGTCAGATTCGGCCGGTCCTCGGCCGCGACGTTCTGGACGAGCGCGCATTGCTCGGCCTTGGCGCCCGGCGGCACTTCGCAGCGCATCTGCCAGTCGCCATGTGTGGAACGCACCGCGCCCTGCGCGAAGGCGGAGCCGGCGGCGAGGCTCGTCCCCATGAGCGCCAGCGCCAGCGCGCCCAGCGCTCCGATGATCCTCATCATCCCTGCATCCCTTCCAAACCGGCCTCGAAACCGCAGCAGAAGCGCAGAATTCAGGCAAAACGCCGACCGCGCCAGAGAATCCCGCCGCCTCTCAACATAAAACGCGTTCGGACCATGCAGGGTGGGTCCTGTCAAGGCGCGACGGCGGCCGGAGGCTCGCGTCAAGGCCTCGTGCGATTATGCCGCATGGTCGATGGGGGCAGTCTTCATTGTCCCACTGGCGCAAGCGTGATCTTTGATTTATCGCAATCTCGAAGAATGAGGCGACTTCACGGTCGCCCCTTCATGCGTGGGGCAAAGCCGGTCGGTTCCCATGCAAGTTGATTGAGGAGCATGTCGGATCGATGCGATTTCTGAGCAGGACCTTTGCAACAGTGGCCGCCACGGCCCTTGCCGTCGCCACGCTGGCGACCGTCCCGGCCATCGCCGGCACCGGCATGCCCTCCCCCTGGCAGATGAATCTGCAGGGCGCCGCGACCCCCGTCGCCGAGTTCATCCACTGGTTCCATGACTGGCTGAACATCATCATCACCATCGTCACGCTCTTCGTGCTGGCGCTGCTGATCTACGTCGTCTTCCGCTTCAACGAGAAGGCGAACCCAGTCCCCTCCAAGACCACGCACAACGCCCTGCTTGAAGTGTGCTGGACCGTGATTCCGGTCCTCATTCTCGTTGTGATCGCGATTCCCTCGTTCCGCCTGCTCAAGCTGCAGCTCGAGGTGCCGCAGGCCGACATGACCCTGAAGGTCACCGGCAAGCAGTGGTACTGGTCCTATGAGTACGCGCAGGACGGCGGCAATTTCGGCTTCGATTCGCTGATGCTGGACGAGAAGGCCCGCGCCGAGGCGATCGCCGGCAAGAAGATCGCCGAGGCCGAGGCGCCGCGCCTGCTCGCCGTCGACAACGAGGCCGTCGTGCCGGTCGGCAAGACTGTCCGCGTCCAGGTGACCGGCGCCGACGTCATCCACAAGTTCACGGTTCCGTCCTTCGGCATCAAGATCGACGCCATCCCGGGCCGCCTGAACGAAACCTGGTTCAAGGCCGAGCGCGAAGGCATCTATTACGGCCAGTGCTCGTTCATCTGCGGCCAGAACCACGCCTATATGCCGATCGCTTTCCGCGTCGTCAGCCAGGAGCGCTATGCCGCCTGGCTCGCGGAAGCGAAGCAGAAATTCGCCAATGCCGAAGACGCGGGCAGCAAGTTTGCTGCCGCGTCCAAGTAAGTCGCCGAGGAGAAGAACGATGGCAACAGCGGCTCACGCTCACGGCCATGACGAAGCCCATCACGCCAATCCGACCGGATGGCGTCGCTGGCTTCTGTCGACCAACCACAAGGACATCGGCACGCTCTATCTGATCTTCTCGATCATGGCGGGGCTCGTCGGCGGCTTCCTCTCGATCATGATGCGCATCGAGCTGCAGCAGCCCGGCCTGCAGATCTTCGCCAATGGCCAGAGCTACAACGTCTTCGTCACCGGCCACGGCCTGATCATGATCTTCTTCATGGTCATGCCCGCCGTCATCGGCGGCTTCGGCAACTGGTTCGTGCCGCTGATGATCGGCGCGCCGGACATGGCCTTCCCGCGCATGAACAACATCTCGTTCTGGCTGACGGTCGCCGCCTTCATCCTGATGATCATCTCTATGTTCGTCGAGGGTGCGCCGGGCGCCAAGGGCGTCGGCACGGGCTGGACGGTCTATCCGCCGTTCTCCACGGCCGGCCATCCCGGCCCGTCGGTCGATTTCGGCATCCTGTCGCTGCACCTTGCCGGTGCCGCCTCGATCCTGGGCGCGATCAACTTCATCACCACGATCCTGAACATGCGCGCGCCGGGCATGACCATGCACCGCATGCCGCTGTTCGCCTGGGGCGTGCTGGTCACCGCCTTCCTGCTGCTGCTGTCGCTGCCGGTCCTCGCCGGCGCGATCACCATGCTGCTGACCGACCGCAATTTCGGCACGACCTTCTATGATCCGGCCGGCGGCGGCGACCCGATCCTGTACCAGCACCTGTTCTGGTTCTTCGG
>NZ_CAMFJF010000057.1 GCF_945956895.1 uncultured Allobosea sp.
GAAGCCTTGAATCAATCCGCGTGTCTCAGGTCAAGCTTTGTCCACGAGGCCTAGCCCAGAGTTGGGATTCTGAGCTGATCCGCGCCCCTGCCGGTATTGCTAGCGTTCACTCGATTTCGCGGGTGCAAAACGCGCCCCGCGAACCTGTGGAACCACGGTCGTCGGGGGATGGAGTTCGATGCAGAGGCAGGGCTTGCGGCGCCTGGACGCGCGGCTGGCGGCTGGCAGCGGCAATCGCGGGAGAACGGGCGCGATGCGTCGTCCGGGCGGCCTTCTTGCCATGCTGGCCATCGCGCTTGCCGTCGCCTCCTGCAATGGCGAGGAGAAGGAGCCGCCACTGCCCGTGCGTCTGGTACGGACGATGACGGTCGAGCCGGCCCGCCAGGCGCCCGATATCACCTTCACCGGCCATGTCGAGGCGCAAGACCAGGCTTCGCTGGCATTCCGGATCGGTGGCCGCCTGGCCGAGCGTCTCGTCGGTGTCGGCGCCAATGTGCGCGAGGGCGAGGTCGTCGCCCGGCTCGATCCGGAGAACGAGCTCAACGACCTGCGTTCGGCCCAGGCCGGGCTCGCCGCTGCCCAGGGTGACCTGCGCAAGGCGGAAAACCAGTTCCAGCGACAGAGTCATCTGCTCGAGCGGCATATCACGACGCAGGCCGACTTCGATATGGCGAGGCAGGCGCGCACCGCCGCGCGCGCGCAGGTCGAGGTCGCGCAGGCGCGTGTCCGGTCGGCCGAGGACCTCGTCGGTTTCACGACGCTCAAGGCCGATGCTCCGGGCATCGTGACCCGCGTGGGCGCCGAGCCGGCCGAAGTCGTCGCCGCCGGCCGGATGATCGTGCAGCTCGCGCGCCGCGACGGCCGTGATGCGGTGTTCGAGATTCCGGCAGATCTGGTCCGCCGCCTGGTACCGGGGCTGCCGGTGCGGGTTACGCTGAACGGGGAAACAGGCGCTGAAGCGGCCGGACGGGTGCGAGAGATCGCGCCGCAGGCCGACCCGGTCACGCGGACCTTCAGGATCCGGGTCGGCCTCGCCGACCCGGCGCCGGCCTTCCGGCTGGGCGCCGCGGTTTCGGGGGCGGTGCGCGCCGAGGGGGCGGGCGGAATCGCCATCCCCGCGACGGCGCTGACGCAGCGCGACCAGAAGCTGGGCGCCTGGGTGGTCGACCCGAAAACCCTGACCGTTGCGCTGCGCAGGCTGGAGGTGGCGAATGCCGATCCGGCCACCGCCAGTATTTCCAAGGGATTGGACGTCGGCGACATCGTCGTCACCGCCGGTGCCGGGCTTCTGCGCGAAGGCCAGCAGGTGCGCCTGATCGGAGCCGAGACGCGATGAGCTTCAACCTGTCGGAATGGGCGCTGAAGAGCCGCTCGGTCGTTATCTATCTCATGGTGGTGGCGGTCGTCGCTGGCGTTTTCGCCTTCATCAGGCTGGGGCGTAACGAGGACCCGGCCTTCGTCATCAAGACCATGGTGGTCTCCGCCATCTGGCCCGGCGCCAGCATGGATGAGACGTTGAGCCAGGTGACCGAGCGGCTGGAGCGGCAGATCGAGGAGACGCCGGGCCTCGACAGCGTGCGCAGCTTCACCAGGCCGGGCGTCACGACGATCTTCGTCAACCTCAAGGGCGACGTGCCCGGCCGACAGGTGCAGGACACCTGGTACAGGGTGCGCAACCTGATCGCGGACATGCGGCACACGTTGCCGGCCGGCACGCTGGGGCCCTTCTTCAACGACCGCTTCGGCGACACCTTCGGCATCATCTACGGCTTCACCTCGGACGGCTTCACCAGTCGCGAACTGCGCGACCATGTCGAGGCCATCCGGTCGCGATTGCTGCTCGTGCCCGACGTCTCGAAGATCGAGATCATCGGCGCGCAGGACGAGCGCATCTTCATCGAATTCTCGGTGCGGGAACTCGCTAATCTGGGGCTCGACCGCAGCGGGCTGCTCGCCGCCCTCCAGGCGCAGAACGTGGTCCGGCCGGCGGGCGAGATCCAGACGCAGGACGAGAAATTCTCGGTGCGTGTCTCCGGCGCCTTTCAGTCGGAAACCGACCTCCTGAACATCAATTTCCCGGTCGGCGACCGGATGGTGCGGCTCGCCGATATCGCGACTGTCAGGCGCGGTCAGGCCGATCCGCCGACGCCGATGTTCCGCGTCAACGGCCAAGACTCGATCGGGCTCGGCATCGCCATGCGCGAAGGCGGCGACATCCTGGCGCTCGGCCGCAACATCAAGAAGGCGATGGCCGAGGTCACCGCAGGTCTTCCCATCGGCATCGAGCCCCATCTCGTGGCCGATCAGGCCGTGACGGTCTCGCATGCGATCGACGATTTCATGATGTCGCTCTGGCAGGCCGTCGGCATCATCCTTGTCGTCAGCTTCATCAGCCTGGGCGTGCGGCCGGGTCTCGTCGTCGCGCTCGCGATCCCGCTGACGCTCGCCATCGTCTTCGCCTGCATGCTGGTCGCGGGCATCGACATGCAGCGCATCTCGCTCGGCGCTCTGATCATCGCGCTGGCCCTCCTCGTCGACGATGCGATGACCACGACCGACGCCATGGTCACGCGGCTCGCCGCCGGCGAGGAGAAGCTGAAGGCGGCGACCTTCGCCTTCGAGAAATACGCGACCGCGATGCTGGCCGGCACGCTGGTGACGATCGCCGGCTTCGTGCCGATCGGTTTCGCCGCGAGCTCGGCGGGCGAATACACCTTCTCGCTCTTCGCGGTGGTGACGATCGCGCTGGTCGTCTCCTGGTTCGTCGCCGTCCTGTTCGCGCCGGTGCTCGGCGTCGCCATGCTGAAGGCGCCCGATGCCGCGGCGCAGAGCAAGGAGCCGGGCCGGGTCGAGCGGGGCTTCCGTTCGTTCCTGTCGCGGGCGATCAAGCTGCGCTGGATGACGATCGCAGTGACGCTCGGCCTGTTCGCGGCCTCGATCCTGGCCCTGCCGCTGGTACCGCGGCAGTTCTTCCCGGCCTCGGACCGGCCGGAACTGCTCGTCGACCTCACCTTGCCGCAGAACGCCTCGATCTATGCGAGCGAGGATCTCGTCAACCGCTTCGAAGCCTCGCTGAAGGGCGACGCGGATGTTGAGCGCTGGAGCACCTATATCGGCCGCGGCGCGATCCGCTTCTACCTGCCGCTCGACGCCCGGCTGCCGAATGATTTCTTCAGCCAGGCCGTGATCGTTGCCAAGGACGTGGCGGCGCGGGAGCGGCTGCAGAAGAAGCTCGAAGCCCTGCTCGCCAAGGACTTCCCGAACGTGGTCGCGCGCGTCTCGCCGCTCGAGCTCGGCCCGCCGGTCGGCTGGCCGGTGCAGTATCGCGTGAGCGGTCCCGACACGGCAGAGGTGCGCTCCATTGCCTTCCGGCTGGCGCAGATCGTGGCGGCCAACCCCAATGCCCGCCAGATCAATTTCGACTGGATCGAGCCGTCGCGGGAATTGCGCTTGCGTGTCGACCAGGACGAGGCGCGGCGGCTCGGCCTGAGCTCCGCTGCCGTCGCCGCGATCGTGAACACGGTCGTCTCCGGCACCGTCGTGACGCAGGTGCGCGACTCCATCTATCTGGTCGATGTCGTCGTCCGGGCGCAGGATGCCGAGCGTGTCTCGCTCGACACGCTGCGCAGCATGCAGGTGGCGCTGCCGAGCGGCCGCTCGGTGCCGGTCTCGCAATTCGTGAGCTTCAGCTACGGGCTCGACACGCCGCTGATCTGGCGCCGCGACCGCGTGCCGAACCTGACGGTCGCAGCCGATGTGACGCCGGGCGTCCTGCCGGATGCGGTCGTCAACGCGCTGCAGCCCTCGATCGACGCGCTGCGCAAGACCTTGCCGGCCGGCTACGACATCGCCGTCGGCGGCTCGGTCGAGGAAAGCGCCAAGTCGCAGGCCTCGGTCATCGCCGTGCTGCCGGTGATGCTGCTGATCATGTTCACGGTGCTGATGGCGCAGCTTCGGAGCTTCAGGCTGTTCGCGATCGTGCTCAGCATCGCGCCGCTGGGCCTGATCGGCGTCGTGGGAGCGCTGCTGCTCTCGGGCAAGCCGCTGGGCTTCGTCGCGCTGCTCGGCATCCTCGCGCTGATCGGCATCATCACCAAGAACGCGGTGATCCTGGTCGGACAGATCGAGGACGAGCGGGCGACCGGCAAGGGCGTCGTCGAGGCCGCCGTCGATGCCGCCGGCACGCGCTTCCGGCCGATCGTCCTGACCGCGATCTCGACCGTGCTCGGCATGATCCCGATCGCGCCGACCGTGTTCTGGGGGCCGATGGCCTTCGCGATCATGGGCGGCCTCCTGGTTGCGACGGTGCTGACTCTGGTGCTGCTGCCGGTCCTCTATGTCACTGTCTTCGGTGCTGCGAGCGCGCGCACCGATGCGAAGCGGCCGGCCAGCGCGGGAGGCTCCCTGTGATGAGCGCGAACGCGATGAAACGGCTTCCGATGACGATGCTCGGCCGGGCGGTTGCCGTCCCGCTGCTGGCGGCGGCGCTCGTCTCCTGTCGTAGCGAACAGGCCCCGCCGGCGGAGGCGCGGCCGGTCGGCGTCGTCACCGTTGCGGCCGGCCAGTTCTCCGACGATGTCCAGCTCAGCGGCGAGATCCAGGCCAAGAAGGATGTCGGGCTTGCCTTCCGCATTGGTGGACGCGTCCTCGAGCGCCCGGTCAATGTCGGCGACCGGGTCAAGGCAGGGCAGGTCATCGCCCGCCTGGAGCCGGCGCTGGAGCAGAATGCGCTGACGGCGGCGAGGGCCGCGCTGGAGGCGGCGCGCGGCGAGGTCAGCACGGCGCGCAGCACCTATGAGCGGCAGGAGCGCCTGATGGCGCAGGGTTTCACCACAAGGCCGCGCTACGATCAGGCGAGGCGCGCGCAGGAAACCGCGCAGGCCGCGCTGGAGAACGCGGAAGCGCAGGTCGAGCTCGCCCGGGACCGACTCGGCTTCACCGAATTGCGCGCGGATGTCGCCGGCATCGTGACCGTCCGGCAGGTCGAGCCCGGCGAGGTGGTTCAGCCCGGCCAGGTCCTCGTCCAGATCGCCCGCGACGACAGCCGCGACGCCGTCTTCAACGTGCCGGCCGCCTTGCTCGACCCACGCTTCGCCGATGCGAAGATCCGCGTCGCGCTGGCCGATGCGCCCACTGTCGTGGCCTATGGCTCGGTCCGCGAGGTCGCGCCGCAAGCCGATCCGGTGACGCGGACCTTCGCCGTCCGGGTCGGGTTGCAGGACCCGCCGGAGGCGATGAGGCTCGGCTCCACCGTCGTCGGCACTATCGAAATCTCGACCGCGGCGATCATCGCTATCCCTGCAAGCGCGCTGACCCAGCAGGGCCATTCGCCCGCGGTCTGGGTCGTCGATCCCGCCAAGACCACGGTTTCGCTGCGCGATATCGACGTGCTGCGCTTCGACGCCGGCAAGGTGATCCTCTCCCAGGGACTGGCGCCCGGCGAGATGATCGTCTCGGCCGGCACGCAGGCCCTGCATCCGGGCCAGCGCGTCCGGCCATTGCCGGAAACACAATCCGCCGCGGCGCCGCCGCAACGGCCCTGAACGGGGCTGACGCGAGCCTTCCCCGAACAGGAGCTCGCCCGGCCGCCGGCTTTTCTCACTGTTCAAGCACGGAGTCATCGACATGAGCGATCTCGTCTTCATCGCCTTCCCGACCGAACAGAAGGCGGAGGAGGTCCGCCAGAAGGTCCTGTCGCTGCAGCGCGAATATCTGATCGAGCTGGGCGACGCCGTTGTCGTCGTCAAGGATGACAAAGGCCATGTGAAGCTCAACCAGATGATCAACCTGACCGCGACGGGCGCTGCTTCCGGCGCGCTGTGGGGCACCCTGATCGGCTTCATCTTCCTGAATCCACTGATCGGCACGGCGCTCGGCGCCGCTTCCGGCGCGCTCGGCGGCAAGCTCAGCGATGTCGGCATCAACGACCAGTTCATGAAGGACGCCGCTTCGGCCCTGCAACCGAACACCGCGGGCCTGTTCCTGCTCATCCGCAAGATGACGACCGACAAGGTTCTCGCGGATCTCAAGGGCGTGGGCGGCACGCTGATGCAGACCTCCTTCGACGAGACCAAGGAAGCGCAGCTGCGTGCGGCGCTCTCGGCCGCGGCGGAGACCGAAACCCCGAAGGTGTAAGCTGCGACCGAAGCCTGTCGCTAGCGCAGTCCCGCAATTCTCCGAACTGCGGGACTGCTCCAGCAACTTGTTGGACGCATTTTCTTCACGCGAACCGGGGTCCACTTCGCTCGAAAATGCTCTGGCGAGGCGGCGGGTTTCGTCGATCAGAGAGGTATTACGGTGAGCAAGAGGCCTGCCGCTTCGCCCCGTGCCGACAGTTCGCGGGCGCCGCTCAATATCGATCTCGCCTTGCAAGGCGGTGGCGCACACGGCGCCTTCACCTGGGGCGTGCTGAGCCGGATTCTCGAAGAGGACTGGCTGACGATCGAGGCGATCTCAGGCACCTCGGCTGGCGCGATGAATGCCGCCGTGCTGGCCTCCGGCTATGCCGTCGGCGGGCGCGAAGGCGCCCGGGATGCGCTGGACCGCTACTGGCAGAAGGTTTCGGAGGCGGCGCGCTTCAGCCCGTTCCAGCGCTCGCCGCTCGATGTGTTGCTCGGCCGGTGGACACTCGACACGTCCCCTCTCTTCGTGGCGATGGACATGATGTCCCGCGTCGTCTCGCCCTATACCCTCAACCCGGCGGGCACGAATCCGCTGACGGACATCCTCGCCGAAGTGATCGACTACGACGCCATTGCGAGGGGATCGATCAAGCTCTTCATTTCCGCGACGAATGTCAGAACAGGGCGCAACCGCATCTTCCGGAACGGTGAGATCACGCCGCAGGTGTTGCTCGCCTCGGCCTGCCTGCCGACGCTGTTCCAGGCGGTCGAGATCGACGGCGAAAGTTATTGGGATGGCGGTTACTCCGGCAACCCGACGATGACGCCGCTGATCGAGGAGAGTACGGCCAGCGACACCATCCTTGTCCAGATCAACCCCGTCGAGCGGCCGGGCACGCCGCGGATGGCGCGGGACATCCTGAACCGCCTCAACGAGGTGTCCTTCAACGCGGTTTTACTGAAGGAGCTGCGGATGATGGCGCTCCTGCAGCGCGAGGCGCTTTCCGGCACCGGCGAGGGCGCCCGCTGGGCGCGCATGCGCCTCCATCGCATCACCAGCGACGCCATGATCGAGCTCGGCTATTCCTCGAAGCTCAATGCCGAATGGGAATTCTTCACAATGCTCCATGACGAGGGCAGGCGTTCCGCCGAAGCCTTCTACCGGGCGCATCGCGACGAGATCGGGAAACATTCGACGCTCGATCTCGACGAATTCACCAAGGGGGTCTGACGCTTGCCTGTGCTGAAGAAATCCGCCGCTTCGACGCGGCCTCATGTTCGGAGCTGGACTGGCCCATGACGAGCGGCAAGACTTCCCACGCCGCGCAGGTCATCATCGCCGTGATCCTGTTCGTGGTCGCGCTTTCGATCGCGAGCTCGGTCTTCGCGCCGGTCGCCTTCGCGCTGTTCATCATCGCGCTGGTCTGGCCCTTGCAGAAGGCTTTGCAGGGCGCGCTACCGCGGCTGCTGGCGCTAGCGCTGAGCCTGACGGTCATGGTCGTCGCCTTCGTCGCCTTCGGCTCGCTGATCGTCTGGGCCTTCGGCCGGGTCGGCCGCTGGATCGTCAGCGATGCGGCGCGCTTCCAGGCCTTCTACGAGCAGGTCACGCTCTGGCTCGAAGGGCACGGCATCGCCGTTGCGGCGCTGTGGTCGGAGAATTTCAGCTCCACCTGGGTTCTGCGCGCCGTCCAGACCGTGAGCGGCCGGCTGAACAGCACGATGAGCTTCTGGCTGGTGGTGCTGGTCTATGTGCTGCTCGGCCTGCTCGAGGTCGAGGATTTCGGCCGCAGGCTCAAGGTGATGCGCAATCGCGAGATGGCGGAATTGATCCTGCGCGGCAGCATCGCGACGGCCGCCAAGATCCGCCGCTACATGCTGGTCCGCACGGCGATGAGCGTCATCACCGGCCTGCTGGTCTGGGTCTTCGCCAGGACGGTCGGCCTGCCGCTGGCGGAGGAATGGGGCTTCATTGCCTTTCTGCTGAACTACGTTCCCTTCATGGGTCCGCTCGTCGCGACCGTCTTCCCGACCCTGTTCGCGATGACGCAGTTCGGTTCCTGGCAGGCGGTCATCGCGGTCTTTGCCTGCCTGAACCTGATCCAGTTCATCGTCGGCAGCTATATCGAGCCCCGGGTCGCCGGCAGCGCGCTCTCGATCTCGCCGCCGATCGTTCTGTTCTCGGTCTTCTTCTGGAGCTATCTCTGGGGCGTGTTCGGCGCCTTCATCGGCGTCCCCATCACGATCGCCCTCATCACCTTCTGCGCCCTGCACCCGTCGAGCCGCTGGCTGGCGGAGATGATCGGCGCGGTGCCGAAGGAGGGAAGCGTTGCGAGTGGTTCCGGCGACGCTGCCTGACCGGGCATGCCCGGGGAGAATGGGACGTGGCGCACAGCGGTGAGACGCCCGGCTGATGCTGCCTGTTCTGGCGGTGGCTACCCTGCGCCAGAGAATGGGCAGGGCATCGACCGGAGGCGGGCGGAAGCGATGGGTGGGGCGGCCGCGGCCGATGACAGGCGGTTTCCGACGCTCCTCGTCCGGGGGCTGTGCCTGCTGGCGCTATGGGCGGTCCTGATGGGTCCTGCGTTGAAGGACTTGCCGGTCGGGATTGCCGCAAGCGCTGCCGGAGTCTGGGTCAGCACGGCGCTGTGGCCGGCGGGCGGACGGCTTTCGCTCGGGGGATTCATCCGTTTTTTGCTTCGCTTCCTGCCGCAATCCGTGGTCGCTGGCGTCGACGTGGCGCGGCGAGCCTTCGCGCGCGATCCCGACCTGCGGCCGGGTTTCGCGACCTGCCTTTCGACCGTTTCCGGTGGCCTGGCGCGGGATTCCGCTTGTGCCGTGATGAGCCTGCAGCCGGGCAAGCTGCCCGTTGACGTTTCGGTCGACGGGACGCTGTTGATCCATTGCCTCGATCTGCGCGAGCCCATCGCGGAGCAGGTGGCCGCCGACGAGCTCGCCTTCTGCCGTATCTTCGGGGCGGAGCGGCGCGATGGCTGACATTCTGGCCGCAGCGGCCTTCCTCATCCTGGCGATCACGCTACTTGCGCTGCTGCGCGTGCTCCGCTCCCGCGTCCTGGCCGAGCGGATGATGGCGCTGCAATTGCTCGGGACCGGCGGCACCGCAGTGCTCCTGCTGCTGGGAGCGGCTTCCGGCTCTCCCGCGGTGATCGATGTCGCGCTGCTGCTTACCCTGTTCGCGGCATTCGCCTGCGTGGCCTTCGCGCTCGGCATGGCCGAACCGGCCGCTGAAACCGATCCGGCGAAGGAGCAGCCATGAGCGGCCTCGCCGATATCGCCACCATCGTTCTGGTGAGCGCGGGCGCGCTGCTGTTCCTCGCAGGCGCGCTCGGCTTGTTGCGCTTTCCCGATACGTTGAGCCGGCTGCATGCGATCAGCAAGGCCGACAATCTCGGGCTCGGGCTGATCGTGCTCGGCCTGCTGCCGCAGATGGCGAGCCTTGCGGGCGGGCTGAAGCTGCTCTGCATCTGGCTGCTGGCGCAGCTTTCGGCGGCGACGGCGAGCCAGTTGCTCGCGCGTGCCGTCCATCGCGACAGAGCCGATCGATGATGTTGCTCTTCGATATCGCGCTCGTCGCCGGACTGCTGACGCTCGCGGTCCATGTCGTCAGGGAGCCGGACGAGCGCAGCGCGATCATCGCCTTCCTCGCCTTCGGACTGTTGCTCGGGCTGGCTTGGATCCGGCTCGCGGCGCCCGATGTCGCGCTGACCGAGATCGCCATCGGCGGTGGCGGGACGGGGATCCTGCTGCTGCGGGCCGAGGCTGCCGTCCGTGGGCGTGGCAAGCATGAGGAGTCGGTCACGCGCCCCGGCAAGCTCGCGATCGCCGTCGGTTGCGCCGCCATTTCCGCCGGGCTCGGCCTCGCCGTGCTGAGTTTCGCATCGCCTGCCCCCACGCTCGCGCCGGCTGCGGCGGAAGGGCTTTCCGCGACAGGGCTGGGCAATCCCGTCACTGCCGTGCTGCTGGCCTATCGCGCGCTCGACACGCTTCTGGAAAAGGTCGTGGTGCTGCTTGCGCTGATCGGCGTCTGGTCGCTGGCGCCTGACGCTGCCTGGGGTGGTGTCCCTGCGGTGAGGTCCGGCGAGATCCCGCAGCCGCTCGCCTATCTCGCGCGCATCCTGCCGCCTTTCGGCGTGGTGATCGGCGTCTACATGTTCTGGGTCGGGGCCGATGCGCCGGGCGGCACTTTCCAGGCCGGGACCGTGCTGGCGGCGATGTGGCTCCTGGTGATGCTGGCTGGCTTGCGCTCGCCGCCCGAGACGGCGGGCCTTCCGTTGCGGCTCGCTCTTGCGGGCGGGCCTATCCTGTTCCTGGCGATCGCCTTTCTCGGCTTCGCCTTCGCCGATGGTTTCCTCGCCTATCCGAAGGCGCTGGCGAAGCCGCTGATCCTGGCGATCGAGGCGGCCCTGACCCTGTCCGTCGCGGCGGCGCTCGCCATGCTGGTCGCAGGCCCTGCCCGTAGGGCGCCGACGCGATGACGGTAGCATTGCAACCCAGCGTCCTGTTCGGCCTGTGCGGTGCGGCGCTCGTCGGCATCGGCCTCTTCGCCGTCGTCAGCTCTCCGGGCCTGCTCAGGCGGATCGTCGGCTGCAATATCCTCGGCGCCGGCATCTTCCTCGTCTTCGGTGCCGTCGCCCGACGCGGTGCCGGTGCCGGCTTCGAGGCCGATCCGGTGCCGCAGGCGCTGGTGATCACCGGCATCGTCGTCGCCTTCTCGGCGAGCGCGCTGGCCGTCGCCCTGCTGAAGCGTCTCGCCGAGCCGCGGAGCGACGCGTGACCGCGGCCCTCCATGCCACCACGCCGGGCGGCTTCCTGCTGGTCCTGGCCGTGATCCTGCCGGTCTGCGCCGTGCTGGCAATTCTCGCTTGCGGCCCACGCAGCGCGGCGCGGATCGCGATGGCGACGCTTGCGGCCGGGCTCGCCGTTGCCGTGGCGATCACCGTCGAGCTGGTGTGGAGCGGGGCGGCTTTGACCTATGTGGTCGGCGCCTGGCGCCCGCCGCTGGGGATCGCGCTGCGGGCGGACGGCCTGTCGGGGGCGATGCTGGTCATGACGGCGCTGGTCGTGGTTGCGGTCGGGCTGTTCGCGCGTGTCCAGTACGGGCTGCGCGAGGGGGGCGGCAGCGAGCGGGAGCGGACGACCTTCTGGCAGATGCTGCTTGCGCTCTGGAGCGCGCTGAACATCGTCTTCGTCGGCGAGGACCTGTTCAATCTCTATGTCGCGCTGGAACTCCTGACCTTCGCCGCGGTGCCGCTGGTCTGTCTCGACGGCCGGGCGGAGACCGCGAATGCGGCGCTGCGCTACCTGCTGTTCGCGCTGATCGGCTCGCTGCTCTATCTGCTCGGCGTCGGGCTGATCTACGGCCAGTACGGCACGCTCGACCTGCTGGCGCTGGCGCGCCTGAGCCGGCCCGATCCGGCGCTGTCGGTGGCGCTGGCGCTGATGATCGTCGGGCTTCTGGCCAAGGCGGCGCTGTTCCCGCTGCATCTGTGGCTGCCGCCGGCCCATGCCGGGGCGCCGGCCCAGGCCAGCGCTGTGCTCTCGGCGCTGGTGATCAAGGCGCCGATCTTCCTGATCCTGCGGCTGGTGCTCGACGTCGCTCCGGGGCAGGTGGCATTTCTCGCCGGTCAGTTGCTCGCCGTGCTCGGCGCAGCCTCGATCCTGTTCTGCAGCGTCATGGCGCTCCGTCAGGCACGGTTGAAGCTGATGATCGCCTATTCGACGGTCGCGCAGATCGGCTATCTCTTCATCGTCTTCCCGCTCGCGGCCGGCGGAGCCGGCACTTCGCCCTGGGAGACGATCGCCTGGACCGGCGGCGCGCTTCAATTAATCTCGCACGCGCTTGCCAAATCCGCGATGTTCCTGGCGGCCGGCATCGTCATCAAGGTCTACGGTCATGACCGCATCGCCGATCTCGGCGGCTTCGGCCGGGCGCTGCCGATCAGCGCGACGGCCTTCGGGTTGGCCGGATTGTCGTTGATGGGCGTTCCGCCGAGCGGCGGCTTCGTCGCGAAATGCCTGCTCCTGACCGCGGCCGTCATCGAGGGTTATCCCTGGCTCGCGGTGACGATCCTGCTCGGCGGGCTTCTTGCCGGTGGTTATGTCTTCCGCATCATCGACAAGGCGCTCGCCGTCTCGGCCAGCCCGCTTCCGTCGCGTGCAGGCGTGCCGCGACGCCTCGAGTTGACGGCGCTTGCTCTGGCGATCGCCGCCGTGCTGCTCGGCTTCGTACCACTGCGTCCTTTCGGCTTCCTGCAGATCGGCCGCAGCGGCCTTGCGATGGCGGGGCTGTGATGAGCGCTCCCGCCTTCCTCCTCGCCGCCGTGCCGCTGTTTCCTCTGAGCCTCGCGCTGTGCTGCCTGTCGAACTGGTTCAGGGCGCGGGCCTTGGCACTGCTGGTCCTCGCTCCCCTGCCGGCGCTCGCAGCCGCGATCCTCGTGCCGAAGGGCGGCTTCGCTATCTTCCCGCCGCCCTTCCGCTTGACGCTGGTGCTCGACGAGCCCGGCGCGATCCTGCTCGCGGGCGCGGCGCTGCTGTGGAGCGCAGCCGGCGCCTATGCCGCCTCGCTCATGGCCCGCGACCCCGGCAGGCAACGTTTCACTGTGTGGTGGTTCCTGACGCTGACGGGCAGCCTCGGCCTCTTCGTCGTCGGCGACGTCGTGAATTTCTACCTGCTCTTCACGCTGGCGAGCCTCGCCGCCTACGGCCTGATCATCCATGAGCAGAGCCCGCCCGCCCATCGGGCCGGCGTGATCTATGTCGCGCTCGCGCTCGCGGCCGAGGCGCTGCTGCTGATCGCGCTGGTCATGCTGGCGGCAGGCCATCCCGACGCCAATCCGCTGATCCGCAGCGTCGTTATGGATCTTGCGGCATCCCCGATGCGCGACGGTATCGTCGTCCTGTTCATCCTCGGCTTCGCGCTCAAGATGGGGCTGGTACCGCTGCATGTCTGGCTGCCGCTGGCGCACCCGGCCGCGCCGACGCCGGCTTCGGCGGTGCTGAGCGGCGTCGTGGTCAAGGCCGGCGTGATCGGGCTGATCCGCTTCCTGCCCTTCGAGGCCGGGGCGCCGTTCTGGGGCAGCGTCCTCATCGGGGTGGGTGTCATAACAGCCTATTATGGCGTGCTCGTCGGCGTGACCCAGAAGCGTGCCAAGACGATTCTGGCCTATTCGACGGTGAGCCAGATGGGGCTGTTGGCGGTGCTGCTCGGCGTGGGCCTCGCCAATGCCGATCCCGAAGCTGCACATCTGGCGGCCTATTATGCCGTCCACCACACGCTGGTGAAGGGCGCGCTCTTCCTTGGTGTCGGCATCCTCGCCGTGACCGGCGGGCGCCGCTTCCGGCTGGTGTTCCTGCTGATGGGCGTGCTCGCGCTGAGTCTCGGCGGCATGCCGCTGACCAGCGGTGCTCTCGCCAAGCTCGCGACCAAGCCGCTGCTTGGTTACGGCTGGCTGGCCGGCGCAATGACGCTGGCCGGCGCGGGCAGCACCCTGCTGATGCTCCATCTCCTGCTGATCCTGCGCCATTATGCGGCCGAGGACGCTGCCACCTCGCCGCTGCTCGGCCAGTTCATGCCCTGGCTGGTCGTGACGGCCGCATCGCTCGTCATTCCCTGGTCGCTCTATCCGGCGGTCGCCGGGGAACCTGCGGCTTCCTTGGTCACGCCCGACGCGCTCTGGAAGGTGGGCTGGCCGTTGCTGCTCGGTGCCGGGGCGATGCTGCTGGTCCAGCGTTGGCCTGGGCGTTTGGGCATGATTCCCGAAGGGGATATCGTCGTCCTGGCGCAGACGGGGCAACCCTTGATGCGGAGCCTCTCAAACCGGATCGGGGAGATCGACGTGCATCTCAGGCGCTGGCCGGCGGCTGGGCTCGGGCTGATCGCCCTTGCCATTCTGCTCGGCGGGGCTTTGATGCTCCGGGCCTGACGAAGCCGAAGGCCCGACATGACGCCGATCGCAAGCACCGCCCTCGTCATCGTCATCACGATCGTGCTGTTCTGCTGGAACAGGCTGCCGGTCGTCGTGGTCGCGATGGGGGCGGCGCTGGCTCTTTGGGCCACGGGCGTGGTGACGCTGGACCAGGCCTTTGCCGGCTTCGGCGATCGCGCGACACTTTTCGTCGCCAGCCTCTTCATCGTCAGCGCCGCCCTGGAAAAGACCGGCGTCACGGCCTGGGCAGGCCAGTACCTGATCGCCAGGGCCGGCAGCAACGGGCTGGCGCGCCTGCTGATCATCATGACGGCGGCGGCCGGCGCGCTTAGCGCACTGATTACCGGCAGCGGCGCGATCGCCGCGTTGATGCCGGTGGCGGTGATGGCCGCGGTGCGGCTGCGGCAATCACCTTCTCAGCTCCTGATGCCGCTCGCCTTCGCATCGCATGCCGGTTCCAACCTGTTGCTGACGGGCGCGCCCAAGAACATTCTCGTTTCCGAGGCGCTGGAGGATGCCGGGCTGAAGGGCTTCGCCTTCGCGGAGTTCGCCCTTGTCGGCCTGCCGTTGCTGGCGGGGACGATCGTGATCATCCTGCTGCTGGGAAAGAGGCTCCTGCCCTTGCAGAGCAGCGCGCGCCTGCCGGCCGATTTCAGCCGGCATGCCCAGACGCTGGTCGAGCATTACGGGCTGCGCGACGGCATCTTCAGGCTGCGTGTACGTTCCAGCTGCGACTACATCGGCATGGCCCCGTCTGCTCTCGATCTCGGGATGGACGGGCGGCTCGGCCTGATCGTGGTGCAAGCCGGGGAAACCGGGGCGCCGTTGCGCGCGCCGGTGATCGCCGAGGGCGATTACCTGCTGGTGCGCGGTGATGCCGAGGCCGTCGCCCGGTTCGCGGCGGAAAAGCACCTCGCCCTGCGTGGCGAGGCCGAGCAGACCGGACTGTTCAGTGAACGCTCGGGCCTCGCCGAGGTGGTGATCCCGCCGCGCTCCGCCATGATCGGGCGCGCCCTGTTTCCCGGCATGGTGACCGATAGCGGCGATCTCGTCGTCCTGGCGGTGCAGCGGGCCGGCGCCGATATCGAGCCGGGAGAGACCTTGCGGGCAGGCGATACCCTGCTGCTCGAAGGCAGTTGGAAGGCGCTCGACCTGCATCTCGACGATCCCGACGTGCTCGTGGTCAATTCGCCAGACCTCGTCCGACGCCAGGCGGTGCCGATGGGAGCCGGCGCGGGCGTCACGCTTGCCGTGCTGGGCAGCCTTGTCGCGATGCTCGCGACGGGGATCGTGCCGCCGGCTGTCGCGGGGCTCGTCAGCGCCGGTGCGCTCATCCTCGCCCGCATCATGACGCCAGAGCAGGCCTATCGCGCGATCAACTGGACGACGGTGATCCTGATCGCGGCGATGATGCCGCTCTCGACCGCGATGGTGCAGTCGGGCGCGGCCAAGGTCGTGGCCGCCCATCTCGTGACGCTGACGGGTGGGGCTGGGCCGCTCGTCTTCCTGGCCGGCCTCTTCGTCCTGACCGCCGCGCTCGGCCAGGTGATGAGCAACACCGCGACGACGATGCTGGTCATCCCGGTCGCGATGGCCGCGGCCGAGGGGCTGGGCGTCTCGCCGCGCCCGGTGCTGATGAGCCTGTGCGTCGCCGGCGCGGCCGCGTTCCTGACGCCGATCGCGACCGCGACCAACATGATGGTGATGGGCCCGGGCGGCTACAGCTTCAACAGCTACTGGAAGCTCGGGCTGCCGTTGATGCTCTGGTTCTTCGCCATTTCAGTCTTTTACGTTCCGATGGTCTGGAGCTTTTGAATGTCGCCTCGCGCCCGCCCGGCAAATGTCCGAACCCGCTGCTCCGGCCAGAGATGCCTCTGGGGGGCCGCGGGCTGCTCGATCGGTCGACATTGCAGCCCGTTTGGCGGGCATGACGGGCGGCAGGTGCGATGATGAGCCTCAGTGCGAGAGCCCTCCTTCTTCCACTGCGCTGGAGCCGCGGCCTGTCCGGTATCGGGGTCGCGCTCGGGACCTTCCTGTTCGCAGCCTCCCTCACGCCGACGCTGGTGCCGCGCACGGCCGTGATACAGGGCGTTCTGGGCGGGGTCTGCTTTGCTGCGGGCTACGGCTTGGGCACGGCCTGGCGCTGGCTCTGGGCCTATCTGGAGATGCCGGCACCCAACGAGCGCTTGCGCCGGATCGCCAACATCATCGTCGCCGGCATCTGCCTGCTGGTCGCCGGCATCTTCCTGGCGAACGCAGCGGAGTGGCAGAACTCCATCCGCCGCGTGATGGCGATGGAGCCGATCGAGAGCGCTCATCCGTTTCGGGTCAGCCTGATCGCATTGGTCACCTTTGCAGCGCTGCTGGCCTTCGGGCGCCTGTTCAGGCTGATGGCCCTCTTCCTGGCGCGACGGCCGCTGGGCTTCATGCCGCGGCGGGTGGCGCTCGTCGCGGGTCTCGCGGTCACGACGGTGCTGGTCTGGTCGCTCGCCAACGGCTTCCTGGTGCGCGTCGGCTTTCGCGTGCTGGATTCCTCCTTCCGCGAACGCGACGCCCTGATCGAACCTGCCAGTCCGCAGCCGACGGACCCACGTCAATCCGGGAGCCAGGCCTCGCTGGTGAAGTGGCGGGAACTCGGGCGTGCGGGCCGCGAGTTCGTGGCGTCGCGCCCGAGCGCTGCCGATATCACCGCCTTGTCAGGCCGGCCGGCGATGCAGCCGATCCGCACCTATGTCGGGCTGCGCGCGGCCGGGACGGCACAGGCGCGCGCGCGCCTGGCGCTGGAGGAGATGAAGCGCTCGGGCGCCTTCGAGCGGAAGATCCTCGTCGTGATCACGCCGACGGGCACCGGCTGGGTCGATCCCTCGGCGATCAGCCCGATCGAGCATCTCGGCGACGGCGACGTCGCCAGCGTCGCCCTGCAATATTCCTATCTGTCGAGCCCGCTCTCGCTGCTGGCGCAGCCCGAATACGGTTCGGAGGCGGCACGCGCGCTGTTCAGCGAGGTCTATGGCTACTGGACGCGCCTGCCCAAGGAGGGGCGGCCACGGCTTTATCTGCATGGCCTGAGCCTTGGATCGATGAATTCGGAACGATCGATCGAATTGCTGGAGCTGATCGGGGATCCGATCGACGGCGCGGTGTGGAGCGGCCCGCCTTTCGGCAACCGCTTCTGGCGTGACATCACCGACCGGCGCAATCCCGGCTCCCCGGTCTGGCTGCCAGAATATCGGGACGGCCGCGCCGTCCGCTTCATGAACCAGAACGGACCGACTGTTCCGTCCGCCGCCCCCTGGGGCGTCATGCGGATCGTCTATCTCCAATATGCCAGCGATGCGGTGACCTTCTTCGAAGCGCGCAGTTTCTTCCGGAAACCTGCCTGGCTCGAGCCGGTGCGCGGTCCCGATGTCTCGCCGCAATTCCGCTGGTATCCGGTGGTGACCGGCCTACAGCTCCTCGTCGACATGGCCTTCGCGACCAGGACGCCGATGGGCTACGGACATGTCTATGCGCCGCAGCACTATGTCGATGCCTGGGTTGCGGTCGCCGGGGGCGGGAGCTGGTCGCCGGAGGCGCAGGCTGCGCTCAAGCGCCATCTCTGGGAGAAGGCCCAGCGCGGCAGCGACGAGCGGGACGGGGATGAAGGCGTCTATGACAACCGCGGCGGCTGAGCTGGCGAACGAAGCCGGACTGTGACTTCAGGAGTGGCTCACCCGCTCCTGAAGATAGGTCGCGACATCCTGTGCGAGCTCGGACAGCGTCAGGCCATGATTGAAGCGCCCGGTGCGGATGAAGGCCACGACCTGGGCGACGACCAGCGGGTTGTTCATCATGAAGGTGTGCGTCACGGGCAGGACGATATGGTCGGCCATGCCGTCCAGCTTCGTGCTCTCCACCGAGACCTTGCCGTCGTTCGGCCCGGTGAAGAACGGGGCGAGGAGCGGGTTCAGCGACAGGCTGCCGGCGATGATCCCGAGCTCGTAATCGGCGTTCGGAAGCGAATTTGGCAAGCTGTCCGGCGCGGTGCCGAGTTGCAGGCCGGCCGGGCCGTTGATGAATTCGAAGCCCGGCAGGCGGCCGAGGCCGTCAACCAGTTCGGAGCCGTGATTGGGCGGCGCCAGCATCACGACGCGCCCGAGATTGGCGGGCCGATTCCGCCTGAGCCAGGCTCGCAGCAGGATGCCGCCCATCGAATGCGTGACGAAATGGATCGGCGCATCGCCGCAGCCGCCGACCGCGTTCCCGACATGGTCGAGCAGGTCTTCGACCGCGTATTCCGTCGAGTCGTATGTCTCGTTGACGACGTTGTAGCCGAGGGTCGCGAGGATCTTCTCGATCAGCAGAAGCGAGGCCTTGCTGCGCGCCAGGCCATGAAGAACGACGACGGTCTCGGCTTGGCTCATGATCGGGCTTCAGTAGCGGGCGTGCCCGGATTGTAAGCCCCCGGCATCTCCCGAATCCAGCGGCTGCGGGCAATCATCAGCGCGAATAGCGTCATCGCAAACAGGTAGAGGCCGGGCACGATGGCAAGCCACGGCGCCCGCGAAAAATAGGGCCGCGCCTCCGCGATCATCGCGCCCCATTCGGAAGCCGGCGGCTGGACCCCGACGCCGAGGAAGCCGAGCGCGGCGATGTTGAGGATATTGTGCCCGAACTGGAGGGCGACCAGCCCGGGGAAGACCGGCAGCAGATGCGGCAGCACATGGCATCGCAGGACATAGAGCCGCCCGCCGCCGGCCACGCGCGCGGCGGTCACGAACTCGCGCTCGCGCAGCGAAAAGGCCGTGGCACGGGCGATGCGCGCGTATTTGACCCAGCCGGTCAGCGACAGGGCGAGGATCAGCGATAGCGAGCCGCCGCCGAGATGGGCCGCGAAGATGAGCGCGATGACGATCTGGGGCAGGGAGGTCAGCACATCCATGACGAAGGTCAGTGCCCGGTCGGCCGGGCCGGCGAGTTCGGCTGCGAGCATGCCCACACTGACGCCTATCACGAGGGACAGGGCGACGATCGTCAGGGACAGGGCGACGATCGTCAGGGACAGGCCTAAATCGAGCAGGAAGCCGTGCG
>NZ_CAMFJF010000058.1 GCF_945956895.1 uncultured Allobosea sp.
CGTCGTCCTGCTGGACGGTCGGCGTTGCGGGAATCGTGCAGGTGAAGGCCATCGGGGTCTCCTCGGTCGGGGCGCCGGCTCGCCGGTCGTCCCGATCAGGCTCCGGCCGGGCCGCTGGCGGCCGACATTGTCCAAGCCTGCTGGATGGCCATCTGGATATCAAGCCGTTGCGCGATCACCCGCGGTCTCTGCGATCCCGTTAACGGAAGAGGCAGGGCTTGCTGCTATATCCATGGGCACGCAGGAGCGAGCCGCCGGTCCCGCCACGGCTGGCGCCGGCGACCTCAAGTCTCTACATGGACAGCTGTTCCGCGGGACCCGGGACATCGAACCGATCGAGCCGATGACGAAGACCGTTCATCCTATGCCGACGCTGGACCACCCGGACGCTCACGCTTTCCGCGATGCCATGGCGCAGGTCGCGAGCGCGGTGCATGTTGTCACCGCCGACGGCCCGGGCGGGCGCATCGGGTTGACGGCGACGGCCGTCGCCTCCGTCTCCGATTCTCCGCCCACGGTGCTCGTCTGCATCGCCCGGGGCAGCCGCACGCTGACGGCGATCGAAGCGAGCGGGGCGTTCTGCATCAACACGCTGCCGGAGCAACTGGTCGACCTTGCGGAGATCTTTGCCAGCCGGCGGGGAATCGAGGGCGAGGCGCGCTTCGACACCGCCCGCTGGGGCAGGCTTGCCACCGGGGCGCCGGTCCTGCTCGATGCGGTCTCGGCCTTCGACTGCCGCCTGGTCGCGACGCATGACGTCGCCAGCCATCGCATCGTGATCGGCGAGGTGGCCGGCCTCGGCGGCGCCGGGCGCGGCGCGGGGCTGATCTATCGCCATCGCCGTTTCAGCGCGGTTTAGGGGCCGCTCTCAGCCTCGGTCGGTGCTGATCAGACCCTTTGTCGATATCGCGATCCTGCGGTCGGCGAGCGCCTTCTGATCGGCGGCCGGCAGGCGGAAGGCCGGTGGCGTCGGCCAACCCATCTCGCGGGCGACGACGAGGCCGAGCAGCAGGATGGCGTCGGGCGCATCCATCAGCAGCGCCGCGGGGGCCTTGCCGGCATGGACCAGCTCCAGCAGCACGGCCGAAGCCGAGGACGAGCCGATCGTGCCGGGCAAGGCGAGGATACGGCCGGCGATGTTCTGCCCGCGTTCGGGATGGCGTGCGTCGATGATCGTGCCGCTCGTGGGATCGACGCCGCCCCAGAAGCTGATCGGGGCCGTCAGCGCCAGGCATGAGCCGGTGAGGGCATCGCCGGGCAGGAGGATCTCGGCCTTCAACTCCATGTGCGGGTTTCCCTGACGAGCCGGCCGGCCACCGCGCTCTCGACGCATTCCGAGAGCGAGCCATAGGTCACGGCATAACCGGTATTGCCTGGCGCGTAATGGGCGAACTTGCCGGAATTGGTCATCAGCACCGCGCCTTCCAGCTCCGGCAGGATCGGCGTGACGACGACGCAGGTGTCGACGACGAAAACCACGCCTGCCGCTTCGAGAGCGGTGCGCCGGCCTTGCGCTTCGAGAGGGCCGACGACATGGCGGCCGGTATTGGCGTAGAGCGGCACCTTCAGCCTGCGCCCGGCCATCAACCCTTCGAGTTCGCCGATTTCAGCCAGCGACAGGTGCGGCGAGCCGATCGCGACGGCGTCGATGCGGTCGGTTTGCCCGGCTGTCGACAGGCGGGCGAGCGCGGCGGCAATATCATCCGGTGTCAGCGCGACCATTTCGCGCGGTGCGAGGCAGCCCAGAGCCGTTGATGCGTCAGGTGCTTCGGGCGTCACGCCCGCGACATGGAAGAGCCCGACGCCGCCGGCCGAGGCAGCGGCCGCGCCGAGCGCCTTGAGCCGGTCTTCGGTGGTGCAGCCTTGCAGACCGTCGATGACGGCGACGTCGCTGCCGGCCCGGCGGCCCAGGATCGTGCCGAGCACGGGATAGAACACATCGGAGGTGCGGAGTTCGCGGGAGAGGCCACCGACATCGATCAGCAAGGTCGCGATCCGATTTTCGGGACGGTGCAGGCCGTAATCCGGGGCGCGGCCGGCGATGGCGCAGGCGATGTCGAGGAAATCGCCATAGCGGTTGGTCCGGGCGCCGAGCACCGAGTTGCAGAACACGACTGCGTTGGACTCGCCCCAGGCGACGTCGCTGCCCAGCGCGGGCCTGTGCCCGGCCTGATAGGGCGCGCAGGTCCAGCTCGGCTCGCAGCCCATCGCCTCATAGGCGCGCATCATGCGCCGGGCCATGTCGCGCTCGTGCGCGGCCAAGCGGATCGCGGCGCAGCCGGCCGGCGCCAGCGACCCGACGTTCAGGCTGGCGCGCACGCCGACGCGAGCGCCGCCCGCGACCAGCTTCTCCGCGAAGAGCGTGCCGGAATCGCCATGATAGAGCGCGCCGTCGATATGGGCGGAGGCGATCGGAATGAGGCGCGGCGCGCCCATCAGGCGGGCGGCCTCGGCGACGATCCGCATCGCCATGGCCGCGCCTTCGCCGAGGCTGCCGCCGGCGATCGTGCGTTCGTCTGGGGTGAGCTCGAGCATCGGTTCTCCCGGATGTGCGCAGGCTCCAGGCCGGGCGCCTCTTGTGCAGGCGGGGGCTTTGCGACCATGGATAGGGAATTGGATAGCCTTCGAACCGCGCCGGCCGCAATCGCCCGTGTCGCGGTGACCTGATGCGGGAGACACGCCATGGCGATGACGATGAACGGCGAGGCGACATTGCCGGCCGCCAAGGACGTGGTCTGGGCCAAGCTGAACGATCCGGAAGTGCTGAAGGCCTGCATCCCGGGTTGCGAGCAGCTCACCAAGGATGACGACACGCATCTCTCCGCCGTGGTGAAGGTCAAGCTCGGCCCGGTGAAGGCGACCTTCAAGGGCAAGGTCGAGCTCAGCGAGCTGGATCCGCCGAACGGCTATCGCATCTCCGGCGAAGGCGAGGGCGGCATCGCCGGCTTTGCCAAGGGCGGGGCGCGGGTGCATCTGAGCGATGCTGAAGGCGGCCAGACCCTGCTGCGCTACGAGGTCGAAGCGCAGGTCGGCGGCAAGCTGATGCAGCTCGGTTCGCGCCTGATCGATTCGGTGTCGAAGAAGCTCGCGGACGAATTCTTCGCCAATTTCGCCAAGGCGGTGAGCGAGGGCTGAGCGAACAGCCTGGCTCTATCGAACCGGCCGTCATTGCGAGGAGCGAAGCGACGAAGCAATCCAGGGGGGCTGGGCTGAACAGCGCTCGCCCAGTCCCCCTGGATTGCTTCGCTCCGCTCGCAATGACGGCTGAGGCGGTTTCGAGGCGCCGGTGGCGGAATGTCTCAGGACGCTTCGCGCAGGGTGGTAAGCGCCTGGGTGACGGCGGCCTCGGCAGCGCCGACCTGACGTGCGATGCCGGCGGCGGCCGCGTTGGCTCGTTCCAGTGCTGTCTGGGTCATGTCGAGGCTGCCATTGACGGCATTGGCGCTTTCGATCGCGGCGTCCGAGCTATCGACGACCATCGCGGCATCATGCGCGATCGTGGCGGTGACCTTGCTCTGCTGGGTGACGGCTTCGGAGATCGCCTCTGAATCGAGGCGTATGGCGTCGACGGTCGCGGCGATCGCGGCGGCATGGGTACCGCAGGCTTCCGCGCTCTCGGCAAGCTCGGCGATCTGGCCGGCGATGTCCTGCGTAGCGCTTGCGGTCTGGGTCGCCAACGACTTCACTTCTGCGGCGACGACGGCGAAGCCGCGGCCGGCTTCGCCGGCGCGGGCGGCCTCGATCGTGGCGTTGAGGGCGAGCAGATTGGTCTGCGCGGCGATATCGGCGATCATGCCGACGACCTTGCCGATATTGCCGGTGGCTTCGCGCAAGCGCAGGACGGCCTCGTTCATCTCGCCGGCATCGAGCACGGCCCGATGCGTGATCGAGAGGCTCTGCCGGGCGCGCTGGCCGATATCGGCGATATTGGCCGACATCTCCTCGGTCGCGGCAGCGGTCTGGAGTGACTTTTCGCGCACGACGACCGAGGCGCTCGCCACCTTCCCGACGGTGTCCTTGATGAAGCTGGTGGTCCGCCCGGTTTCATCCGCCGTCGCGACGAATTCCTCGACGGCGCTGCTGATCGTGTCGTCGAGATTGGCGATGCGCGTCCTGAGTTGGACGGCAGCCTCGTCGAGGGTGGAGGCGCGGCGGCGGGCGTCGCTCTCCTCGATCTCCTGGTTGATCGTCATCGCCGTGTTGACGTCATAGGTCAGGATGCGCTCGATGATGAAGATGTCCTCGGCGAATTTCGCGGGCGAGACGAAGGCGCGCCTGCGGTTCGCGAGGCAGATTTCGCGCACCAGCGAAAAGGCGACCGAGGCGCGGGCGCGGGTGCGGACATTGGCCTGGCGCTCGAGCTGGCAGAGGCGATCCATCGAGGCGATATAGGTCGTGTCGAAGATGCCTGCGAACAGCAGACGGAAGTGATCCGCCTCGGCAGGGTAGAGCGCCTCGGCCACCGGAAGCACCGTCTCGCGAAGCGGCGGGTGGATGACGAAGGCTCGATCGAAATCGGCCTGGACCAGTCCCTCGATCAGCCGATCGACGAGCGGCCGGTAGCGCTGCAAGCGCTCGCGCTGTGCCTCTCCATAGCCGATCGCCGTCAGGCGACGCTGGATCTGGTCCATGATCAGGGGCACGAATTCGCTCATGTGGGGATGCCTGCCACGCGAGGAGTCTGGCAGCGGCTCATTAAGATTTCGCCAATCTGCATCCGGGGAATACCGGGAAGGCGAAATCTCCCGGAACTCGGCGAAAATCAGGACTTTCGGAAAGCGTCGTTCCGCTTGACCCCGGAAAAACGCGGGTCCACATTCGATTTTGAGCTGTTCCAAGGAAAGCCTGCCTGATGAGGCCGGTCGTTCCGCGGCATCAGCCCGGCCCAATCCCAGGGAGGGGATGGTCCGGCGTCAGAGACGGGTCACAGGAGATATGCTCATGGCCACTGTTTCGCTGACGGTGAACGGCAAAGCCGTCACCGCCACTATCGACCCGCGCACCCTTCTGGTGCAGTTCCTGCGAGAGAACCTGCGGCTGACCGGGACCCATGTCGGCTGCGACACCAGCCAGTGCGGTGCCTGCCTCGTGCATCTCGACGGCAAGGCGGTGAAATCCTGCACGACGCTCGCCGTTTCCGTGGACGGCGCTTCGGTCACGACGATCGAGGGGCTCGCCAGCGGCGACAAGCTGCACCCGATGCAGGAGGCTTTTCGCGAGCATCACGGCCTGCAATGCGGCTTCTGCACGCCGGGCATGATCATGTCCGCCGTCGACATGGTGAACCGCCGCGGCCACGACCTCGACGAGAAGACGATCCGCGAGGATCTCGACGGCAATATCTGTCGCTGCACCGGCTACCACAACATCGTCAAGGCGATCGCCGCCGGGGCCGAGGCCATGGGCAAGGGCGCCGCGCCGGCCCGCCAGGCCGCCGAATGAGGCCCGCGCCCGCGCCTAGCGGTGCGGGCTCAGTGGAGCAGGTCCTCAATTCTCCGAATTTCGGAACTGCTCCAGTCTCTTGTCTTGCCGCATTTTCTTCACGCGAACCGGTGTCCACTTCGCTCGAAAATGCTCAAGTCCTTCATGCGTTCCATGCAGTGAGGCGCCCGGTAGAGGCGCCGTGCGAGGAGGGAACATCATGTCCGCCACGGGAATCGGCGCCGCAGTCCGCCGCAAGGAAGATCACCGTTTCATCACCGGCCAGGGCCGCTATACCGACGACGTCAACCGGCCGGGCCAGGCCCATGCCTATTTCCTGCGCTCGCCGCATGCGCATGCCAAGATCAAGGCGATCGACACCAAGGCCGCCGCCGGGATGCCCGGCGTGCTCGGCATCTTCACCGGGGACGACCTCGCCACCGACAAGATCGGCGGTTTGATCTGCGGCTGGATGATCCACAACAAGGACGGTTCGCCGATGCGCGCCGGCCCGCACCCGGCATTGGCCCAGGGCAAGGTGCGCTATGTCGGCGACCATGTCGCCGTGGTGGTGGCCGAGACGCTGGCGCAGGCGCGCGACGCGGCCGAGGCGATCGCAGTCGACTATCAGGAACTGCCGGCGGTGGTCGATACGGCCAAGGCCATCGGCGCCAAGACCGTGGTCCATGACGAGGCGCCTGACAACAGCGTGTTCAACTGGCATCTCGGCGACAAGGACGCGACCGAGAAGGCTTTCAAGGCGGCCAAGCACGTCACCAAGCTCGACCTCGTCAACAACCGCCTCGTGCCGAATGCGATGGAGCCGCGGGCTGCCGTCGGCGACTACGACGCGGGCGAGGGCATCTTCACGCTCTACACCACCAGCCAGAACCCGCATGTCGCGCGGCTCGTGCTCTCGGCCTTCATCGGCATCGCGCCTGAGAACAAGCTCAGGGTGATCGCGCCGGATGTCGGCGGCGGCTTCGGCTCCAAGATCTTCATCTATGCCGAGGAGACGGTCTGCGTCTGGGCGGCGAAGAAGGTCGGGCGGCCGGTGAAGTGGACGGCCGATCGCACGGAAGCCTTCCTCTCCGACGCGCATGGCCGCGACCACGTTACCCATGCGGAGCTCGCGACCGATGCCGAGGGCAAGATCCTCGCCATGCGGGTCAAGACCACCGCCAATCTCGGCGCCTATCTCTCGACCTTCTCGTCCTCGGTGCCGACCTATCTCTACGCGCCGCTGCTGTCGGGCCAGTACGACATCCCGGCGATCTATTGCGAGGTCGATGCGGTCTACACCAACACCGCGCCGGTCGATGCCTATCGCGGCGCCGGGCGGCCGGAGGCGACCTTTGTGGTCGAGCGCCTGGTCGAGGTCACCGCGCGCCAGCTCGGCAAGGACCCGGCCAAGTTCCGGATGCTGAACTACATCAAGAAGTTCCCGCACCAGACGCCGGTCATCATGATGTACGATGCCGGCAATTATGGCGCCTCGCTGAAGAAGGCGCTGGAGATGATCGACTACAAGGGGCTGGGCAAGCGCAAGCGTGACTCGGCGCGCGCCGGCAAGCTGCGCGGCATCGGCTTCTCCTCCTATATCGAGGCCTGCGGCATCGCTCCCTCCGCTGCGGTGGGATCGCTCGGCGCGGGCGTGGGCCTGTGGGAATCGGCCGAGGTTCGGGTCAATCCGGTCGGGACGGTCGAGGTTCTCACCGGCTCGCATAGCCACGGCCAGGGCCATGAGACGACCTTCGCCCAGCTTGTCTCCGACAGGCTTGGCATCCCCATCGACAATGTCTCGATCGTCCATGGCGACACCGACAAGGTGCAGATGGGCATGGGCACCTATGGCTCGCGCTCCGGCGCGGTCGGCATGTCCGCGATCTTCAAGGCGCTCGACAAGGTCATCGCCAAGGGCAAGAAGGTCGCCGCCCATGTGCTGGAGGCCGACGAGGCCGATATCGACTTCGCGGACGGGCATTTCTCGGTGAAGGGCACCGACCGCAAGCTCGATTTCGGCTCCTGCGCGCTGCAGGCCTATGTCGCGCACAAGTTCAACGGGCAGGAATTGGAGCCGGGGCTGAAGGAGGGCGCGTTCTACGACCCGACCAACTTCACCTTCCCGGCCGGCGTCCATATCTGCGAGGTGGAGATCGATCCCGATACCGGCGTGACCCGGATCGAGCGCTGGGCCGCCGTCGACGATTTCGGCAATGTCATCAACCCGATGATCGTCGAGGGGCAGGTCCATGGCGGCATCGCGCAGGGTGTCGGTCAGGCTCTGCTGGAAGGCGCGCGCTACAATGCCGACGGGCAGCTCGTGACCGCGAGCTTCATGGATTACACCATGCCGCGCGCCGACGACCTGCCGTCCTTCGATGTCGGCATGACCGTGACGCCGTGCCCGTCGAACCCGCTGGGCATCAAGGGCTGCGGCGAGGCCGGAGCCATCGCCTCTCCGCCCGCCGTGATCAACGCCATCACCGACGCGCTCGGCCATGAGGACATCGCGATGCCGGCGACGCCGCAGGCGGTGTGGCGCGCGGCACAGAAGAGCGTGAACCGGATGGCTGCGGAGTAACTCTCGCGGTCATCCCGGACAAGCTGCGAAGCAGCGCCGATCCGGGATCCATGCCTGAACCGTTCCGGCATGGATCCCGGCTCTCCGCTTCGCTCCGGCCGGGATGACGAGGCGGATTTCAGCAAGGGATCATATCCATGTACGCTTTCACCTATCACAAGCCCACCAGCGCCCGGCAGGCGGCGACGCTGCTCGCCAAGAAGGAGGACGCCAAGCTCCTGGCCGGCGGCCACACCCTGCTGCCGACGATGAAGCAGCGCCTGGCCTCGCCGACCGCGCTGGTCGATCTCGGCGCCTGCCCCGACCTGAAAGGCATCAGCCGCAAGGGGCGCAACCTCGTCATCGGTGCGATGACGACCCATGCCGAGGTCGCGGCTAACGCCGAGGTGCAGGAGGCGATCCCCGCGCTGGCCTTCCTCGCCGGCAGCATCGGCGATCCGCATGTGCGTCATCGCGGCACGATCGGCGGCTCGGTTGCCAACAACGACCCGGCGGCGGATTATCCGGCGGCGCTGCTGGCGCTCGGCGCCACCGTCATCACCAACAAGCGCAAGCTGACGGCGGAGGAGTTCTTCACCGGGCTCTACGAGACGGCGCTGGAGGAAGGCGAGATCATCACCAAGGTCTCGTTCCCGCTGGTCTCGAAGGCGGGCTATGCCAAGTTCCGCAACCCGGCCTCGCGCTATGCCATGGTCGGCGTCTTCGTCGCCAAGCGGGGCAGCGATATCCGCGTCACGGTGACCGGAGCGGGCGAGGGCGGCGTCTTCCGCTGGCCGGAAGCGGAAGCGGCGCTGAAGGCGCGCTTCGCGTCGAAATCGCTCGACGGGCTGAAGCACACGGCGAAGGGCATCAATGGCGATATCCATGCCGATGCCGAGTACCGCGCCCATCTGATCGGCGTGATGGCCAAGCAGGCCGTGGCGCAGGCGACGGGGAAGTAGGCGAGGGGCTGCCGTCTTTGTTCTCTTCCGACCGTCATGCTCGCCCTTGTGGCGAGCATCCACGTCTTGAACACCGCATGGCATCGATCAAGACGTGGATGGTCGGGACAAGCCCGACCATGACGTGGAGAGGGGCGCAAAGCGGACCGGCGTTTCGTCGACTTGACCCTTTGCCCTCTTCCACGCCTAGCTCATCGCTCATTCCCGAGAGATGCCCGGGTCAAGCCCGGGCATGACGTGTGTCTTGATGTCCAGTCCATTGCCTTCCTCCATCGATGCCACGCTCGCGCTCCTGCAAGGGCAGGGCTATGTCGCCGACCGCGCGCTTGCGACTGTGCTGTTCCTGGCGCTGCGGATGAAGCGGCCGCTCCTGCTGGAGGGCGAGGCCGGCACCGGCAAGACCGAGATCGCCAAGGTTCTGGCCGCAGGGCTCGGCCGCCGGCTGATCCGCCTGCAATGCTATGAAGGGCTCGATCTCGCCTCCGCCGTCTACGAGTGGAACTATGCCGGGCAGATGATGACGATCCGGCTGGCGGAAGCCGGCGGCGCGGCCGGTGATCGTGAGCGGCTGGAAGGCGACATCTTCTCCGAGAAATATCTGGTGAAGCGGCCGCTCTTGCAGGCGCTGGAGCCGCAGGAGGGCGGGGCGCCGATCCTGCTGATCGACGAGCTCGACCGCACCGACGAGGCCTTCGAGGCCTTCCTGCTCGAAGTGCTGGCCGATGCGCAGGTGACCATCCCCGAGCTTGGCACGATCCGGGCGGCCGAACCGCCGATCGTGATCCTGACCTCGAACCGCACCCGCGAGATCCATGACGCGCTGAAGCGCCGCTGCCTGTATCACTGGGTCGGCTATCCCGATGCCGTCCGCGAGCTGGCGATCCTCAAGGCCAAGGTGCCGGATGCTCCGGCCAAGCTCTCGAAGCAGCTCGTCGCCTTCGTGCAGGCGATCCGCAAGGAGGAGCTGTTCAAGGCGCCGGGCGTCGCCGAGACGCTGGACTGGGCGACGGCGCTGGTCGAACTCGATGCCGTCGCGCTCGATCCAGCCATCGTTTCGGATACGCTGGGCGCGTTGCTGAAGTATCAGGACGATATTCAGGCGATGCAGGGCTCGCAGGTGAAGGAGCTTCTGGATCGGGCCAAGGCGGAGGCGGGGCGCTAGGCGTTACGCATCGCGAAGCAAGAGGACGATGCCATGAACGCGGATATCAAGGCCGTCGAGGCGACGGTCCGGACCTATCTCGACGGGCTCTATGAGGGCGATGCCGAGAAGCTCGCCCATGTCTTCCATCCGACCAGCGCTCTGACCACGGCGCGCGACGACGGCGCGATCCAGATCGTCCAGCGCGACGCCTGGCTCGACGCCGTGCGCAACCGGCCGGCGCCGCAGGCGGCGGGCCTGCAGCGCGACGACCATATCCTGACCATCGATCTCGTCGGGCCGACGCTGGCGCTGGTCAAGGTGAAGTGCCAGATGCCGCCGCGCTATTTCACCGATCTGCTCTCGCTCCTGAAGATCGAGAGCCGCTGGCAGATCGTCCAGAAGGTGTTCATGACGGAGACGCGGGGTTGAGCCCATCCTCAGCCCTCATCCTGAGGAGGCCCGCAGGGCCGTCTCGAAGGATGGTCCAGATGGTTCCGGAGCCTCCAGGAGCATCCTTCGAGACGCCGCGTACCGCGGCTCCTCAGGATGAGGGCTGTGGGGGCGGGCAGCTGTGAGCGGCAAGCTTGCCGAGAACGTCGCCTATTTCGCCCGCGCGCTGCGCGCGGCGGGGCTTCCGGTCGGGCCGGGCGCCGTGGTCGAGGCGATCGCGGCTCTGGAAGGCGGGGCGCTCGGCGGGCGCGACGATGTCTACTGGGCGCTGCATGCGATCTTCGTGAAGAAACATGAGGATTCACCCGTCTACGATCAGGCCTTCCGACTGTTCTGGCGCCGGCGCAACCTGATCGAGAAGATCATGGCGCAGATGTCGCCGGTTTCGCCTCGTGCCGATAGCCAGCCGGAGAAGGCCGAGGCCGGGGCGCTGCGGGTTGCAGAAGCTTTTGCGCCCCCGCCGCGCGAGGACGAGCCGCCAAAGGAACTCACGGAGTTGACGGCGCGGCTCACCGTCTCCGATCGCGAGATGCTGAAATCGCGCGATTTCGCCCAGATGAGCGCGGCCGAAATCGCTCGAGCCAAGCAGTTGATCGCCGAGCTCAGGCTGCCCGACGACAGCATCGTGACCCGCCGCTTCCGGCCGGCGCATCGTGGCACGCGCATCGATCCGCGCCGGACGTTTCGCCAGTCGCTGCGCGGCGGCGGCGGTTCGATCGATCTCGCCTTCCGCGAACGGCGCGAGGTGCATCCGCCGGTCGTGGCGCTGGTCGATATCTCCGGCTCGATGGCCGAGTATTCCCGCATCTTCCTGCATTTCTTGCATGCGCTGACCGAGAAGCGCCGGCGCGTGCATTCCTTCGTCTTCGGCACACGCCTGACCAATGTCACGCGGATGCTCAGGGCGCGCGACCCTGACGACGCGCTGGCGCTTGCCGGCAAGGCCGCCCCGGACTGGGAGGGCGGCACGCGCATCGCGACGGCCCTGCACGATTTCAACCGCATCTGGTCGCGACGCGTGCTGGCGGGCGGGGCGATCGTGCTGCTCTTCACCGACGGGCTGGAACGGCATCTCGATGACAGCCTCGGTTTCGAGATGGACCGGCTGCACCGCTCCTGCCGGCAACTCGTCTGGCTCAACCCGCTGCTGCGCTACGAGGCCTTCGCGGCTAGGGCGAGCGGCATCCGGGCGATGCTGCCGCATGTCGACACGTTTCGCCCGATCCACAACCTCGCGGCGATGGCCGATCTCTGCGCCGCGCTGTCGCTGGATGCAGGGCGGGAGAGCGATCCGCGCCTGTGGTTGAAACGGGCAGGTTGAGGCATGATGCCTGTCCAATGCCGTCCCGCGCGCCTCCCTTCTCCCCTTGCGGGAGAAGGTGGCTCGGCGAAGCCGAGACGGATGAGGGGTCTCTCGACATATCGAGAAGCGTCGCGCGACCCCTCACCCCAACCCTCTCCCGCAGGGGGAGAGGGGGCCGGTCGCGTTACCCTGCGAGCTAACAAGGTCCTCCGACCATGATCAGCACCGAAACCGACATCCTGCGCGCGGCCGAGGACTGGGCGCGTGGCGGCCGCGGCGTCGCCATCGCGACCGTGGTCGAGACCTGGGGCTCGGCGCCGCGCCCGGTCGGGTCCCATCTCGTCATCGACGGGGAGGGGAATTTCCTCGGCTCGGTCTCGGGCGGCTGTGTCGAGGGCGCCGTGGTGGCCGAGGCCGCCGATGTCATCGCTGACGGCAAGGCGCGCATGCTGGAATTCGGCGTCGCCGACGAGACCGCCTGGCAGGTCGGCCTGTCCTGCGGCGGGCGCATCAAGGTCTATGTCGAGAAGGTGAACTGAGATGGCCTCCTGGGAAACCCTCGTCGCCTTCGCGACGGTGACCATCCTCGTCGCCTATTTTCCGGGGCCGGCGCTGCTCTATACCGCCGCCCAGACGATCAGCCATGGCCGCAAGGCCGGGCTGATGGCGATGCTCGGCATCCATCTTGGCTGCTACCTGCATGTCTTCGCCGCCGCCTTCGGGCTTTCGGCCGTATTCAAACATGTGCCGGAACTCTACATGGCCGTGAAGATCGCGGGCGCGCTCTACCTGATTTGGATTGGCATCGGCATGATCCGCTCGCGCATGGGCTCGCCCGACCAGCCGGTCGCGCCGCCGAAGACGGTGAAGCGCGCGCTGCTTGATTCCTTCATCGTCGAGATCCTGAACCCCAAGGTCGCGCTGTTCTTCATCGCTTTGCTGCCGCAGTTCGTCGATCCGGCAGCCTCGCTGCCGGTCTGGGTGCAGTTCCTCATCCTCGGCACGGTCGTGAATTTCGCCTTCTCCTCGGCAGATCTCGTCACCGTCTTCGGCGCCTCGCTCGTTGTCGGCGCGATGAAGAAGACCAGGGCGAGCTTCGCCTTCGGGCGCTGGATCGGCGGCTCGCTGATGATTGCGCTGGGCCTCAAGCTCGCGACGGACAGGGGCTGAGCGGTGGAACTCTCGACCCTCGCCGCGCTCAATGCCGAACGGCAGGCACGCCGCGCGGCCGTGCTGGTCAGCGATCTCGCCGGCGGCACGCAAAGGCTGGTGAAGCAGGTTGCGATCGCGGCCGACCCGCTGGCCGAGCTGCTGGAGCGGCAATTGCGCTCAGGCAAGAGCGGCATGGTCGAGGCGGACGGCACATCCTATTTCCTGACCGTGCAGGCGCCGCATCCGCGCGTGGTCGTGACCGGCGCCGTCCATATCTCGCAGGCGATGGCGCCGATGGCACGGGCGCTCGACCTCGATCTCGTGGTGATCGATCCACGCACCGCCTTCGCGACGCCGGAGCGCTTCCCCGAGGTGACGCTGCTGGCCGAATGGCCGGAGGAGGCGATCGGCCGGATCGGGCTCGATGCCTACACCGCCTTCGTGGCGCTGACGCATGACCCGAAGATCGACGATCCCGGCCTCGTCGCGGCTTTGCGCTCGGATTGCTTCTATGTCGGCGCGCTCGGCAGCCGGAAGACACATGGCCGGCGGCTGGAGCGATTGGCGGAAGCCGGCTTCGACGCTACGACGACGGACCGCATCCATGCGCCGATCGGACTCGATATCGGTGCGGTCTCGCCGGCCGAGATCGCGCTCGCGATCCTGGCCGAGATCGTCCAGACGCTGCGCGGCCCGCGCCGCAAGCCGGCCTGAGGGCGGATAATGAAATTCGGACCGGTTGCCATCGCCGACGCTGTCGGCAGCATTGCGGCGCATACCATCCGCGCCGATGGAACCATCGTGAAGAAGGGGGCGACCCTGACAGTCGATCTGGCCGCCAAGCTTGCGGCAGCCGGCGTCACCGAGATCGTCGCGGTCCGGCTGGAACCCGGCGATATCGACGAGAACGCTGCGGCGGAGCGCCTGGCCGGGCGGATGGTCGGCGAGGCTATCGTGGCGGAGGCGCCCTTCACCGGACGGGTCAACCTGTTCGCCACGCAGGCAGGCGTGCTGCGCATCGATGTCGCGGCGATCGACGCCTTCAATGCAGTGGACGAGGCGATCACCGTCGCGACCTTGCCTGCGCTCAAGGCGGTCGTTGCGGGCGAGCTCGTCGCCACCGTGAAGATCATCCCCTATGCGGTGCCGCAAGCGCTGGTGGAGCAGGCGCTCGCCGCGCTGGGCCAGGCCGCGCCGGTTTCGGTAGCAGCCTATCGGCCGTCGAGCGTGGCGGTGATCTCGACGCTGCTGCCGGGCCTGAAGCCGAGCGTGGTCGACAAGACGCTTCGGATCATGCGTGACCGGCTGGAGCCGGCGGAGGCGCTGCTGGCCGCGGACAAGCGTGTGCCGCATGAAGCCGAACCATTGGCCGCCGCCATCGCCGAGCAGGCGGCGGGGAAGGCGGATATCATCGTCGTCTTCGGCGCATCGGCCATCACCGACAGGCGCGACGTGATCCCGCAGGCGCTGGTGGAAGCGGGGGGCGAGGTCGAACACCTCGGCATGCCGGTCGATCCCGGCAACCTGCTGATGCTCGGCCGCATTGCCGGCAAGCCGGTGATCGGCGCGCCGGGCTGCGCCCGCTCGCCGAAGGAGAACAGCTTCGACTGGGTTTTGCAGCGTTATCTCGCCGGTGTCCCCGTCGGGCGTCGTGACGCCCAGAAGATGGGCGTTGGCGGCCTGTTGATGGAGATCGTCTCGCGGCCGCAGCCGCGTGCTCCGGGGGCGCCGGATAGCGGTCCGCTCGCGGGGATCGTGCTGGCGGCCGGGCAGTCGACACGGATGGGCGCGGAGAACAAGCTGCTGCAACCCCTGCGCGGCAAGCCGATCCTGCGCCATGCCGTCGAGGCGCAACTGGAAGCGGGCTTGAGCCCCGTCATCGTCGTGACCGGCCATCAGCGCGCCGAGGTCGAGGCGGCGTTGTCCGATTTGCCGCTCCGTCTCGTCCATAACCCCGATTATGCGTCAGGCCTCGCCGGCTCGCTCAAGGCCGGAGTCGCGGCACTCTCGCCGGAGGTGACGGCGGCGGTGATCTCGCTCGGCGACATGCCGAATGTCACGCCTGCGGTGATCGAGCGCCTGGCGCAGGCACATCGCACGCAGCCCGAGGCGCTCGCGGCCGTACCGACCCTGTTCGGCCAGCGCGGCAACCCGGTGCTGCTGACGCGGGCGATCTTTCCCGCGGTGTCGCTGCTGAGCGGCGACCGCGGCGCGCGGCGATTGCTCGACGAAGCCGGGGAGCGCGTTGTCGAGGTCGCCTTCGAGGACCCGGCCATCGCGATCGATGTCGACACGCCGGAGGCTTTGAAGGCGTTGCGGGGCTGAGAGCGCGGCGCTGTGGGATAGCTTTCCAACCGCCGCCCGTCATTGCGAGGAGTGAAGCGACGAAGCAATCCAGGGGCGGCAGCGCTCTATGCCCCCCTGGATTGCTTCGCTACGCTCGCAATGACGGAGGGAGTTCTGTGCTTCAGCGCAGCCAGTGGAGCCCGAGCGTTCCGTAATATTCGGAGGGCCGGTCGCTCGTCTTCTGCCAGCCGCCGGAGAGGCGCCATTCCAGGCCGAGGAGGCGCAACCCGGTGAGATGCAGGCCGAGCCGCAGCTTGCGGTAATCACGCTCACGATAGGCTTCGATTTCCGGCCCGAGATAGAAGCCTGCCGGGATCTGCCAGCCCGGCGCGACCCGTCCCCAGACGCGCCCGTTCACCGAGGATAGGTAGCCATTCGCCTGGACGACCATCCCGGAGGTGGGGACGATCCAGAGATCCGCCTGCACCCTGGCACCGTAACGGGTGCCGACGAAGGAGGGCCCGAAAGACTCGATCCGCTGCTCGCTCTCGCTATCCGAACCGGCATAGAGCGCGAGGAAGCTGTCGCCGATGCGCCATTCGTAGCCGAGCAGCGCCTGCGATTCAGCCTTGTAGGTCACGCCATGCGGCCGGTGGCGGCGGGTCTGTTCCTGCGAGCCGCCGGCCTTGACGAAAAAGCGGAAGCCGCTTTCGGCGAGGCCGCCACCGATGGAGCGCTTCATTCCGACGGAGAGGAAGGTCTTGGTCGGCCCGGCTTCCATGGAACCGAAAATCACCATCGAGAGCGGGCTGCGCTCGGCTTCTTCCTCCTCCGCGCCGGCGGCAGAAATCGGGGAGGCGGCGAGACTCATCGCCAGCCCGGCCAGTCCGGCCTTGCCCACCCGGTACGCCACGCAAGCCCCCACGCCCGCTATCGCGCAGGCTGCCTATTCGGCAGCCTGCCTCAGGATTGCAGCAGTTTGGCAGTAGACTGGCAAGCTTTTGTTAACCAGACGGGAGCAGGCTCGATCTATCCGGCAAAGCTTTCAGTCCTTAGCGGAGGGGAGGTGGCGATGGTTTCGACCGATTTCATGCGGCAACTTGAAGGCTATGGGCTGACCACGGCGACGATCCTCTACCGGATGCCGGATCATCTCAGCGTCCTGCAAACCTATATCTGGCAGCAATACGATCTGGCGCCGCGCTTCCCTGTCCTCCAGGATTTCCTCGACTTCTGGAAGCGCGAACTGGAGGGGCCGCTTCATTCCGTTACGATCGCTCACTCGCGCCTGATCAGGCCCGCGGAAATCCGCACCGTGAACGGCGTACTGACCTTGCATTGAGCGCTTCGCGGGATTGCCGGCCCTGAGCCAGGGGCATTGAAAGCCTGCGTGGGGCTCGCTTGTTGGCCGGTGTCCGGCCGTGCTAGGCGGGCGCTTCCGCTTCGGCACGGCCTGTTCCTTTGTCATCTCCTCTGCGTACATCCGGACTTCTGACGGCGCTGGCGGGTCTGCCCGGGGAGCGCATCGCCGTCGGCACGATTATCGCCGCATTGCAGGACAGGGCCTATGCGCTGCTCGTCGTCCTGCTCGGCCTGCCCAACTGCCTGCCGATGCCGCCGCCGATCCCGCTGGTTTGCGGATTGGTGCTCGCCTTCGTCGCGGTGCAGATGCTGACGGGGCGGCGGATGCCGTGGCTGCCGCAGGCGTTGCTCAAGCGCAGCATCGGTAAGCTCGAGCTCAACCGGGCGGTGGCGCGGGCGCTGCCGGCGCTGACCTGGCTCGAGCGTTTCTCGCAGCCGCGCCTGACGATGCTGGGCGGAGCCTGGGCCATTCCCGTGCTGGGGCTGGTGATCCTGATCCTGGCGCTTGGCCTGATCGTGGCCGCGCCCTTCATCGGCCAGATCCCGCTCGGGCTTGCGGTCTGCCTTGTCGGGCTCGGGCTCGTGGAGCGCGATGGAGTGCTGATCATCATCGGCGCTGTGGTCGGCGCCGCCGGCCTGCTGCTCAGCGCGGGCTTTGCCTACGCGATCTTCAGCGGCATCCACGAGCTGTTCTTCTAGAGGTCCGCCGCCCGTCCGGCTCGTGGGTCGTCAGGCGGCGGCGAGGATTTCGGCGAAGGGATTGTCCAGGCGCAGCAGGCGGTCGATCTCCGTCGCTGGCACCGCCTTGGAGAAGAGGAAGCCCTGCAATTCGTGGCAGCCGATCGCCTGCAGGAAGCGGTGCTGCTCGGCGGTCTCGACGCCCTCCGCACAAACGCGCAGGCCGAGCGCGCGCCCGAGATGGGCCATCGAATGGACCAGGATCGCGGATTCGCCCGTCGCTTCCATATATTCGAGGAAGGAACGGTCGATCTTGATCTTGTCGAAGGCGAAGCGCCGCAGATAGATCAAGCTCGAATAGCCGGTGCCGAAATCGTCGAGCGCGAGGCCGACGCCATGGGCCCGGATATCCATCATCGCGGCTTCGGCGGCGTCGGCATCCTCGATCAGCACGCCTTCGGTCAGTTCGAGCTCGAGCTGGGCCGGGTCGAAATCCGTTTCCTCGATGGTGCGGATAACGTTGGCGACGAAGTCCTTGTGGCGGAACTGGATTGGCGAGACGTTGACCGCGAGGCGGATGCCCTTCCAGCGCTTGGCCTCGGTGCAGGCGCGCCGGAGCACCCATTCGCTGAGCGGCACGATCAATCCGCGCTCCTCGGCGATGGCAATGAAGTCCGAGGGCGGGATCATGCCATGGGCCGGGTGCTGCCAGCGGACAAGGGCCTCGACGCCGACGATGGTCGAGCCGTCGACGGAGACCTGCGGCTGGTAATGCAGCATGAGCTGGTCGTTATCGATGGCGTGGCGCAGGTCGTCCTCGACCATGCGCTTCAGCTGCATCGAGCGGTTCATTTGTGACTCGAAGAAGGCGTAGCGGTTGCGACCGCTGTTCTTGGCCTCGTAGAGCGCGGTATCGGCTAGCTTGAGCAGGGCTTCGCGGCTGGTGCCGTCGCGCGGCGCCATGGCGATGCCGATCGAGGAGCCGATGGTGACCTCGGCGCCGGTGATGGTGAAGGGCTCGGTCAGGCTGGCGAGAATGCGCTCGCCGAGCGCGGCGCAGCCGGCCGGCGTCGCGGAATGCGTCTGGATGATGCCGAACTCGTCGCCGCCGAGCCGCGCGACCGT
>NZ_CAMFJF010000059.1 GCF_945956895.1 uncultured Allobosea sp.
ACCATGGTGCGGATCGAGGGCTCGCCCTCGATGGCCCGATCTGACATATCAGATGACGGGCGATGGATCCGTAGCCCCGGGTCGCGCGACTGGACTATTTAGACGATTTGAGTCTAATTAGGATGGTCGCGCGCAGTTTGGATTTTGTCAAGACGACCGAGCCGCAATGCAGGACAGACGCGAAAGTTCCGGCTCCCTCCCGGCCGACGAGGCAAACGCCCGCGTCGACCAGATCGCCGATGCGGCGCTGCGGCTTTTCGCCCGCTATGGCTACAAGCGCAGCTCGATGGACGACATCGCCAGGGAGGCCGGGCTCGCCAAGGCGACGCTCTATCTCCATTTCAAGGGCAAGGACGATGTCTTCCGGGCGATGCTGGACCTGCTCGGGCGCCGGGTCGAAGCACGTTGCCGTGAGGTGGTCGCGGCCAAGGGGCCATTTCCGGAGCGGCTCGCCGCGCTGCTCCAGGCCCATCACGGGCAGGCCTATGCCAGCTTCGGCACCGGCGAGCATCTCGCCGAACTGAAGGCAGTGATGAACACGATCGCGACGCGTGAGCTGCAGGCGTTCGAGCAGATTTTCACGCGGTTTGCCCGCGAGCTTCTCCAGCAAGCCGAGAAGCAGGGTGAAGTCACCCTGTCGCGCCTTTCGGCCAGCGCCGAGGATTGGAGTGCCGGCCTGCTCTTTGCGGCTGCGGGCGCGAAGCTCGGCACGCCGCCAAGCGCGGAAGACTATGCACGCAGGCTCGAAGGCATCGCATCGGTCTTCGCGGCAGCCCTTGCGCGGTAGGCAGAGCGGCCGCCATCGGCTTGCAAAGCCGGCCCTGACGGAAGAGGCTGCCTCACCCTCGATTCCTGCGTCTTTCGTGATGAACTCCAAGGAAAAATCGTTCCTCAGCCGCGTCCGCGGCATCCTGCCCGATCTCACGCCGGCCGAGCGGCGCCTTGGCGACTTCGTCTGCGATTTTCCCGGCGAGGTCGCGACCTATTCGGCACAGGAGCTGGCGGCGCTGGCGCATGTCTCGAAGGCGACGGTTTCCCGCTTCGTCCAGCGGCTGGGCTATGAGAGCTACGAGGAGGCGCGCCGCCATGCGAGGCTCGAGCGGCAGAGCGGGTCCCGGCTGTTCCTGACCACGACGGATACGACGGGCGAGCAATCGATCGCGGCCAATCTCACCCAGGGCATCGCCAATCTCGAGGAAACCTTCCGCGCCATCGGCGAAACCCAGATCAGCAGCGCGGCCGAAGCCATCCTCGCCGCGCGCAAGGTCTGGGTGATCGGCTTCCGGGCGAGCTTCACCTTCGCGACCTATCTGCAATGGCAATTGACGCAGGTCATCGAGAACGTCGTCGCCATCCCGGGCGGCGGACAGACCTTCGGCGAGCATCTGGTCAGCCTCTCGCCCGACGATGTCGTGATCTTCTTCGGCCTGCGCCGGCGCGTGTCCCAGACCGAAGCGCTGCTCGACCAGATCGGCAAGTCGGGAGCGCGCCTCCTGTTCGTGACCGACGAGAGCGCCGATTTCGAGAAGCGCAGCCAGTGGCATTTCCGCTGCCAGACCCTGGCGCCGGGCCCCCTCTTCAACCACACGGCGGTGATGGCGCTCTGCCATCTCCTGATCATGCGCTGCATCGAGATCGCCGGGTCCAGGGGGCGCACGCGGCTACGCAACATCGAGACGCTGAACGACGCGCTCGACGAACTCTGACGCCGGCTGGAGCAGCTTTCGATCTCACTGCAACATTGCCGTCGTTGCGAGCCCTCCGGTCTTGCCTTCGGCAAGCCCAAGGACAGGCTCCGCGAAGCAATCCAGGGGGACTGGGTTGAAGCGTTCCACCCAGTCCCCCTGGATTGCTTCGTCGCTGCGCTCCTCGCAATGACGGTTCAGTCAAAGCGGAAACGGTTCCAGATCGACGATTTCACCCGGTTTGACCGGCTCGCCATGCCTGCCGCCGAAAGCGGCAGCGGAGGCGCATTTATGGTCTTTCCTGAAACTGTAGTTTCAGATAGTTTCATCTGAACCAAATGTTCCAGAGTCGTTCGAAGGAGACGAGCGGCAGCCGGAGCGACAGGACGGAGACGACCACTTCCAGGGCAACAGCGACGCGCAAGCCTCTTACCAGCCGAAAAATCGCGGGAGGCCTGCGCCCACCATCACGTCACGAACGATCAGGGGAACGATCATGGCTATGGAGAACATGCAGGCATCCGGCGCGGCGACGCCGGTGAGCAGACAACTGGATTCCGCCCTCAACAAAATCGGCGTGACGGGCGCCCACAAGCAGATCCTGGCGCTGGTCCTGATCGGCTGTCTCTTCGACAGTTTCGAGCAGAACACCATCGGCGTCTCGGGCCCGTTGCTGCGGCAGCATTGGGGCCTGACGGGCGCCGATATCGGCTTCCTCAACACCATCACCTTCGCCAGCGCCGCCATCGGCCGGTTGATGTCGGGCATCCTCGGCGATCGCTACGGCCGCCGTGTGATGCTGACCCTCAACCTGCTGCTGTTCTCGCTCGGCTCCGCCCTCTGCGCGCTTGCGCCGAACTTCACCGCGCTCTGCATCGCCCGCGCCATCGTCGGCTTCGGCGTCGGCGGCGAGATCTCGACCGCGGTGACGATGCTGTCCGAATTCTGCTCGGCGAAGTTCCGCGGCACGGCGGCCGGCCTCGTCAATGTCGGCGCCGGCGGCTTCGGCAACTTCCTCGCCCCGGCCTTCGGCCTGCTGATCTTCACGCTCTTCCCGGGCGAGAACAGCTGGCGCTGGCTCTTCGCGGCGCTTGCCCTGCCGGCCCTGCTCGCCGTGTTCTATCGGCGCTTCGTGCCGGAGACCCCGCGCTTCCTCGCATCCAGGAACCGCTTCGACGAGGCCAACAAGGTCCTCTCGACGCTCGCTTCCGGCACGCTGCGTCCGCGCAACCTGACCGTGCAGCCCTATCTCTCGGCCGATCTCGCGCAGTTGCCGCCGGTGGCGAAAAGCGACTGGACGGAGCTGTTCCGCAAGCCCTTCATCGGCCGCATCATCCCGGTCGCGATCGCGATCCTGATGAGCTACGGCGCGCAGTTGTCCGTGCTGACCCTGATGCCGGTGATCTTCGTCTCGATGGGCTACACGCTGCAGGGCAGCCTGCTCTACAGCATGATCATCCAGAGCGGCAGCGTGCTCGGCGCGATCGCGGCCTCCACCTTCGGCTATTACCTGCCGCGGAAGCTGGTGCTCACCACCGGCGCGGCCCTGGCCTCGGTGGCCGCGGTCTCGATCGCCTATCTCGGCACCAATATCTACATGGTGCTGCTGTTCGGCGCTGTCTTCCAGTTCTTCGTGCTGCTGCTCAACACCTCGATCTGGATCTATGCGCCCGAGCTGTTCCCGACGCGCATCCGCGCCTTCGGCGTGGCCTTCATCCTCGCTACCGGCTCGGCCGCCGGCTCCTTCGTCCCGACGATCTCGGGCATGCTGTTCGACAAATACGGCATGGTCGGCGTCTTTGCGCTGGCGGCGGCGATGTACGCGGTCTTCGTGATCTGCATCCAGATGGGGCCGGAGACCTATGGCCGGTCGATGGAAGACATCACCCAGCCGGCGGAGGCCGACAGCGCCCCGCAGGCCGAAACCCTTTCCGAACCAGCGAAGGCAGTGAGGGCGTGACCCGGCATATCCTGTTGATCAATCCCAACAGCTCGCAGGCGACCAGCGCGATGATGCAAGCCATCGCGCAGCGGGCCGCGGACGATGCGCTGGCCGTGACAGTCGTCACGGCCAGTCGCAGCCCGGCCATGATCGTGACGGAGGAGGCCCTGCAGGCCTCGGCCGCGGAGGTCGTCGAGATCGGCACGCGGCACGCCGCCGATTGCGCCGGCATCGTCGTCAGCGCCTTCGGCGATCCCGGGCTCGACGATCTCCGGCGGCGGGTCGACATCCCCGTCTCCGGCATTTGCGAGGCCTCGATGCGGGCGGCGGCGCAAGGTGGACGGTCATTCGGCGTCGCGACGACGACGCCGCTGCTGGCCGACGCCATCGCGGCGCGAGCGGCCGCGCTCGGCCTCACGGAACGATTGACCGGAATCCGCTGCACGGCGGGAGACCCGCTTGCCCTGTCCAGCGACAAGGCCGCCTTGACGCTCGCCCTGGGCGAGATGGTCGAGGCCTGCATCGCGGCCGATGGCGCCGAGGCCGTCATCATCGGCGGCGGTCCGCTCGGCGAAGCGGCCGGCGCCCTGCAGGCACGTTATGCGACCCCGGTCATCTCGCCGATCCCCTGCGCGATCGCAGCCCTGCTGGAGCAGATCGACACGCGGCACGCGGCATCGATGGCTCTGGCGGCGGCCCGGGGCTGATCTGTCGGGTCACGCCAAGAGCGTTTGGTACTTCAGCCCGGCGCGTCGCGCGACATGACCGGTCACCGCCGTTGCATGCATCGCCGAAACGGTTGCAACTATAGCCTTCGCGCTGGCGCCCTCGCGGCGGGCCGAGCAACTGGCGAAGGTTCTGCGGCACGAGATGAAGACGCTTATCGATTCCACCCATGCCCTGATCGGCGGGCTGGCGGCGATACGCCGGCAATTCAACGTGCCCGAGCAGTTTCCGCCCGCAGTTCTGGCTGCGGCGGACAGCGCGGCCCGGCGCGCGCCGACCGCGCATGTCGACCGCACGAGCCGATCTTTCGTCACGCTCGATCCGGCAACGTCCAGGGATCTCGACCAGGCCTTCGCCATCGAGCGCAGTGGTAACGACCTCCTGCTGCATTACGCCATCGCCGATGTCGCCTGGTTCGTCGAGGACGGCGACGCGATCGACCGGGAGGCCTGGCAGCGCGGCACGACGCTCTATCTCCCGGACGGCAAGGCCGGGCTGTATCCGCCTGTCCTCGCCGAAGGAGCCGCGAGCCTGCTGCCCGGCGTCATCCGGCCCGCCGTGGTCTTCACGACCCGGGTCGATGGGGACGGCCATGTCCATCTCGACGGCGCCGAGCGGGTCATCATCCGCAGCACCGCCAAGCTCGCCTATGACAGCGTCCGCGCTTCCGACCTGCCTGTCGATTTCGACGAGCTGGCCCGCCGGATCGAGGCCGCCGAAGCCAGACGCGGCGCGGCCCGCGTCGACCCGCCCGAGCAGGAGGTCGATGCGCTCGGCGACGGCCGCTATCAGTTGAGCTTCCGCCCGCGGCTGCGCGCCGAGGCGCAGAACGCCACCTTGTCGCTGGCCAGCAATGTCGCGATCGCCGATGCGCTCCTGGCGGCCCATACGGGCCTGTTCCGGGTGATGCCGGAACCCGACCAGCAGGCGGTACAGCGCCTGCGCCAGACCGCGCGAGCGCTGGGGCTCACATGGCCGGAGATGGAGCCGCTCGTCCAGTTCGAGAAGACGCTCGACCCAGCGGACAGCGGCCAGGCGGCCTTCATGCTGGCGGTGCGCAGGGCCAGCGGCGGCGCGAGCTATGTTCCCTATCGCGAGGGCACCGTGCCCTGGCATGCGCCGATGGCCGCGACCTATGTGCATGCGACCGCGCCGCTGCGCCGTCTCGCCGACCGCTATGTGGTGCGCGCTGCGCTTGCCGTCGCGAACGGCCAGCCGGTGCCGCCGGAGGTGTCGGCCGCCTTCGAGCAACTGCCCGCAGTGATGGCGAAGGCCGACGCGCGCGACGGGCAGATCGACCGGATCGTGATCGGCCTGGCCGAGGCGCTGATGCTCCAGGGCAGCGAAGGAACCGCCTTCGAGGCGGTGGTGACCGATGCGGACGAGCACGGCCTGCGCATCCAGCTCTGCGAATTGCCCGTGGTCGCGCGGGTGCGCGGACAGGGCAGCAAGCCGGGCGACAGGATCCGGGTCAGGCTGACATCCGCCGATCCCCTGAAGCATGTCGTCAATTTCGAACGAGCGGACTGAGCGCGGCGGCGGCATGGCGCCGCGAGGCGCTGCGGTCTCCGTTCATTTGCAACCTTGCCCGAATTCGGCGATCTAGGCGCGATTCGGGTGGGTCTCATGGAATCGAACATCGTTCTCATCGTCGCTGGCCTTCTGGCCGGAGCGCTGAACTCCGTTGCCGGAGGCGGCACCTTCCTGTCCTTTCCGGCGCTGGTCTGGATCGGCGTCCCGCCAATCATGGCGAACGCCACGGCGACACTCGCTGCGCTTCCTGGCTATATCGGCGGCGCCTGGGGCTTCCGCAGGGATATCCGGGCGAGCGGGCCGATCAGCCTGCGCTGGACGGCCGCGATGGCGGCGCTCGGCGGGCTTCTGGGCGCGCTGTTGCTTCTCGTCACCCCGAAAGAGACGTTCTCGGCGCTGATCCCCTGGCTGCTGCTCGCCGCGACGCTGATCTTCGCCGCAGGCCCTGCCCTCGTGCGCAACATGCTGCGGCATGGCGGCGGCCTGCCGAGGCTGCCGGCGCTCATGCTGTTGCTGGCCGTCTCGATCTATGGCGGCTATTTCAACGGCGGCCTCGGCATCATGCTGCTCGCCGCCTTCGGCTTCGTCGGCCTCACCAACCTGCACGAGATGAACGGGCTGAAGAGCCTGATGTCGGCCATCCTCTCGACCGTCTCGGTGGCGACCTATTCGGCCGCCGGGCTGATCGAGTGGCGCTCCGCGATCGTGCTCGGCCTGTCCTGTGCTGTCGGCGGTTTCATCGGAGCGCATCTGGCACGGCGAATCACCAACATGCTGGCCCTGCGCATCTTCATCACGCTGATCGGCCTCGGCATGGCCATCGCCTTCTTCATGGCGTGACAAGATAATCTCCAGGCAGGCTTCAGCCACAAACATGAAGAGAAATTCACTTTCTCTCCCCCGCGGATCACTCTAGAAGCGGCTTCTGTTGCACCGTGTTCCGCGGTCCTTCGAATCGAGGCTGGAGAAGAGCGGGATGGTGCCGGGCTATAGGCGTGATCTTGCGGGGCACCCAGTCGGACATTCGCTTTTCCGCCTTACCTCCGCGACCGCCATCGCCCTTGGCCTCGGCGCCTGCCTGCCGGCCGACCAGCGCCCCGAGCTCGGGGTCGCCATCACGAGCAACTTCGCCGCCGGCGAGCGCCGCGCTTCCCCCGCCGTCTCGCCGGATTGGCCGCGCCTGTTCCGGTCGAGCGAGCTCAACCGACTGGTCGAGCGGACGAGCGGCGCGAATTTCGACATCGCCATCGCCATGACGCGCATCCGGCAGGCCGATGCGCAGTCGCGCATCTCGGCCGCGGCGCTCTATCCGACGCTGAGCGGCTCGGCGGATGCGTCACGCAGCTCGAGGCCGGGAACGCTGGGCTCGAAGCGCGGACCGTTCAGCGACAGCGTCGGCAACACGTTCAGCCTCGGGCTCTCCGCCAGCTACCAGCTCGATTTCTGGGGCAAGAACCGCGCGACCGCCGATGCCGGGCGCCTTGCTGCCGAGGCGACGCGCTTCGACCGCGACGTGGTTGCGCTGACCGCCGTCTCCAGCGTCACCAGCACCTATTTCCAGGTCCTGGCGGCGCAGGACCGCCTGAACATCGCCCGTGACAACATCACGGTGGCCGAGCGCACGCTCAAGGTGATCCAGGCCCGGCTCTCGGTGGGCACCGCGACCCAGCTCGACATCGCACAACAGGAAAGCGTGGTGGCACAGCAGAAAGCTTCCGTGCCCGCGCTCGAACTCTCGCTGCGCCAGGCCAAGGTCACGCTCGCCGTGCTCGTCGGCGAGACGCCTGCCGCGATCACGATCAAGGGCGGCAGCCTGAACGCGATCGCCGTGCCGGCCGTCCGCGCCGGCCTGCCCTCGCAATTGCTGCAGCGCCGGCCGGACATCGCCGAGGCTGAAGCCAAGCTGACCGCGCAGGAAGCGACGCTCTACGCTGCCCGCGCGGCGCTCTACCCCAACATCACGCTGACCGGCCAGGGCGGGCTCGAAAGCGCACTCCTGAAGAACCTGCTGCGCCCCGATGCCGCCTTCGCCTCGGCGGCTGCCGGTCTCGTCCAGCCGATCCTCGACGGCGGCAATCTTCGGGCCAAGGTCGAGCTCGAACGCGGCACGGCCGACGAATTGATCGCGACCTATCGCAAGACCATCGTCAACGCCTTTGCCGATGTCGAGAACGCGCTGATCGCGATCCAGGAGAACACCCGCCATGAACGGTTGCAGGCGGAAGTGGTTACCTCCGCGCGGCGGGCCTATTCCATCACCGAGCAGAGGCTCCGCGAGGGTACGATCGACATCGTGACGCTGCTCAACACCCAGCAGACCCTGTTCCAGGCGCAGGATCAGCTCTCGCAGGTCAAGCTCCAGAAGCTCACGGCCTATGTCGATCTGTTCAAGGCGCTGGGCGGCGGCTGGTCGGAGACCGATCGCCGCGCCGCCATCGTCGCGACCGAGGCGGCGGAATGAAGCGTCTTCTCATCCTTCTCGTGCTGATCGGCGCAGCCGCCTGGGGCTGGCATACCTATAACGGCGGCTGGCTGCCGTCCGGCGGAGAGAACGTCTCAGCCGGAGGCCAGCAAGGCGGTGGCCACGGCGGCCGGCGCGCGCGCTTCGGCGGCGGCGAGGGGCCAATCCCGGTGATCGCGACCGCGGCGCGCCGCGACGACGTTCCCGTCACGGCCGATGCCGTCGGCACGATCCAGGCGCTGAACACCGTGACCGTGCGCACGCAGGTCGACGGCAGACTGCTGGAGATCGCCTTCAAGGACGGCCAGGATGTCAGGAAAGGCGACATCCTCGCCAAGATCGATCCGGCGACCTACCAGGCGCAATACGACCAGGCCATGGCCAAGAAGGCGCAGGACGAAGCGCAGCTCGCCAATGCCCGCGCCGATCTGGAACGCTATGCCAAGCTCGCCCAGACCGATTACGGCTCGCGCCAACAGGCCGATACCCAGCGCGCCACGGTGGCGCAGCTCGAGGCGCAGGTCCGCGCCGACCAGGGCGCGATCGACAACACCAAGGCCATCCTCGACTACACGACGGTCCGCGCGCCGATCGACGGCCGGCTCGGCATCCGCCAGGTCGACCAGGGCAATATCGTGCGTACCTCCGACTCGAACGGCCTCGTCGTCATCACCCAGCTCAAGCCGATCGCCATGATCTTCAACCTGCCGCAGCAGCAATTGCGAGCGGTGAGCGCCGCGGTGGCCCGTGGCCCGGTCGAAGTCGATGCGCTCGACTCCGACGGCACGACGATCATCGACAAGGGCGTCGTCGAGGTCATCGACAATGTCGTCGACCAGACCACCGGTACGATCAAGGTCAAGGCGCGTTTTCCGAACGAGCGGCTCCAGCTCTGGCCGGGCCAGTTCGTCAACGTCCGCGTCTTCGTCGACGTGCTCCGGCGTGTCGTCGTGGCGCCGACGGCCGCGATCCAGCGCGGGCCGAACGGCGCCTATGTCTTCGCCGTCAACGAGGACGAGACCGTGCGGCAGGTCCCCGTCACCGTCGGCCAGCAGGACGAGACGACGGCCGTGATCACCGCCGGCATCGAGCCGCCAGCCAAGCTCGTCACCACCGGTTTCGCCCGATTGACCGACAAGGCGAAGGTGCGCGTCACCACGCCGGAGGAGGCCGCCCAGCCGCCCGCAGCCGCCACGCCCGGCCGTCGCGGCACGCGCGAGCCCGGCCAGGGGCCGGGCCGGCGGCGCGATCAGCAAGGCGGCGCCAGCGCTCCGGGAACAGGCTCCGCAACCCCGGCGCAGGATGCTCCCGCCGGAGCGCCGGCCGGGACGGATGGCGCGCGCCAGAACAGGCCGCGCCGCAACAGCGCAGCCTCTCCGGAAGGTGCCGCCCCCGGCGGGCAGGGTTCCCCTGCCGGCGGATCGGGTGCACAAAGACCGCAAGCGCAGCCATGATGGGGCAGCCGCGATGAGCGTGTCCGCGCCTTTCATCAGCCGGCCCATCGCGACCTCCCTGCTCGGTGTCGCGGTGCTGCTCTGCGGCATCCTCGGCTATCTGCGCCTGCCGGTCTCGGCGTTGCCGCAGGTCGATTTCCCGACGATCCAGATCACGACGCAGCTCCCCGGCGCGAACCCCGAGACCATCGCCTCGCTGGTGACGGCGCCGCTGGAACGGCAATTCGGCCAGATCCCGGCGCTCTCGACGATGTATTCGCAGAGCTCGTTCGGACTGAGCCAGATCACGCTGCAATTCGATCTCGACCGCGATATCGACGCGGCGGCGCAGGACGTGCAATCGGCGATCAACGCGGCGGGCTCGACCCTACCGCGCACCCTGCCCTATCCGCCGACCTATGCGAAGATCAACCCGGCCGACGCGCCCATCATGGTGCTGGCGCTGACCTCGGATACGGTCTCGCTACGCCAGCTCAGCGACCTTGCCGACACGCTGCTCTCGCCGCGCCTCTCCGAGGTTTCCGGCGTCGGCCATGTCTCGCTCGAAGGCGGCGTCAGGCCCGCGATCCGCATCCAGGCCGATCTCGCGCGGCTCGCCGCCTATGGGCTCGGCATGGAGGACCTGCGCACCGCCATCGTCGCCGCCAATGTCGCGGGCTCCAAGGGCGCGCTCGACGGCAACCATCAGGCCTATACGATCAGCGCCAACGACCAGATCGGCAGCGCATCGGCCTATCGCGACATCGTCGTCGCCTATCGCAGCGGCGCGCCGGTCTTCCTGCGTGACGTCGCGGTTGTGTTGGAGGACCTCGAGAACAGCCGCGTCGGCGCCTGGTACAAGGGCAAGACGGCGGTCGTGCTCGACGTGATGCGCCAGCCCGGCGCCAACATCGTCACCACGGTCGCGCGGGTGAAGGAGGAAATCCCGCGCCTGAAGAGCGGCATGCCGGCCGGCGTCGAATTGCAGGTGGTCAGCGACCGCACCGAGACGATCCGCGCCTCGATCGCGGATGTGCAGTTCACGCTGGTGCTGGCCTGCGCGCTGGTGGTGCTGGTCGTGCTGCTCTTCCTGCGCGCGGTGCGGGCCACGATCATCGCCGGCGTGGCCCTGCCGCTCTCGCTGATCGCGACCTTCGCGGTGATGTGGCTCGCCGGCTTCAGCCTCGACAACCTCTCGCTGATGGCGCTGACCATCGGCACCGGCTTCGTCGTCGACGATGCGATCGTGATGATCGAGAACATCGTGCGCAACATGGAGCAGGGCAAGAAGCCGCTGCGCGCCGCCTATGACGGCGCCCGCGAGATCGGCTTCACCGTGATCTCGCTGACGGTCTCGCTGGTCGCGGTCTTCATCCCGCTGCTGTTCATGACAGGGCTCGTCGGCCGGATGTTCCGCGAGTTCGCGCTGACCCTGACCATCGCGGTCGTGGTCTCAGCCGTGGTGTCGCTGACGCTGACGCCGATGATGTGCGCCCGCATGCTGCGCCACCACGATGGCAAGCGCGAGAACCCGCTGATGCGACTGGCGGAGAGGCCGGTCTCGGCGATGGCACGGCTCTACGAGGTGACGCTCGGCTGGGCGCTGAAGGTGCGCGGGCTCGTGCTGCTCGCGACCTTCGCCACGCTGGTCCTGACGGTGTGGATGTATGTCGTCATCCCCAAGGGCTTCCTGCCGAGCCAGGATACCGGCCTGCTCAATGTCGTGCTGGAATCCTCGCCGGACGTCTCCTTCAACGAGATGAAGCGGCTACAGGAGAAGGTGGCGCAAGCCTTCGAGCAGGACGGCGACGTCACCGGCGTGGTCTCGGTCCTCGGCATCGGTCAGGCCAACGCGACCCTCAACACCGCCCGGATGACGGTGACGCTGCGCCCCAAGGACGACCGGCACGACGACGCCGTCGTGATCGCCGAACGGCTGCGTGCCCTCGCGGCCGCAACGCCCGGCGTCGTCGCCTATGTCCAGCCGGTGCAGGACATCCAGATCACCACCCGCGCCAGCCGCTCGCAATACCAGTACACCCTGACCGGCGCCGACCAGGCGCAGGTGATGGAATGGGCACGCAAGCTCTCGGAGGCGCTGCGGCGCGAAGCGATCGTGCGCAACGTCGCCAACGAGACGCAGGATGGCGGGCTTCGTGCCCGCGTCGAGATCGACCGGGCCAAGGCCGGACGGCTCGGCATCTCCATCCAGGCCGTCGACGACACGCTCTACGACGCCTTCGGCCAGCGCCAGATCGCGACGATCTACGAGCAGTCGAACCAGTATCGCGTCATCCTGGAAGCGGCGCCGCAATATCTGCGCGACCCCAGCGCGCTGTCCAAGCTCTACGTCACCGGCAATACCAACACGCAGGGCCAGACCAATGCCGCCGGCTCGTCCACGGTGACGCAGAACAGCGTGCAGGTGCCGCTCTCCTCCTTCACCCGCCTGATCCGCGAGACCGCGCCGCTCTCCATCGCCCATCAGGAGCAGTTCCCGGCCGCGACCGTCTCCTTCGATCTGGCGCCGGGCGAGGCGCTGGGCGATGCCGTCAAGATGATCGCCGCGGTCGAGCGCGAGATCGGCATGCCCGCCTCGATCACCGGGTCGTTCAGCGCCGATGCGGCGGAGTTCAACCGCTCGCTCGCCAACCAGCCCTGGCTGATCCTGGCGGCGATCGTGACGATCTATCTCGTGCTCGGCATCCTCTACGAAAGCTATGTCCACCCGTTCACGATCCTGACGACGCTGCCCTCCGCCGGCGTAGGCGCCCTCCTCGCCTTGGTCCTGACCGGCCGCGAGCTCTCGATCGTGGCGCTGATCGGCATCATCCTGCTGATGGGCATCGTCAAGAAGAACGCGATCATGATGATCGACTTCGCGCTGGAGGCGGAACGGCACGAGCGCCTCTCGCCGGAGGAGGCCATCGTCAAGGCCTGCCTGCTGCGCTTCCGCCCGATCATGATGACGACGCTCGCCGCCCTGCTCGGCGCGCTGCCGCTGGCGCTGGCGACGGGTACCGGTAGCGAATTGCGTCAGCCGCTGGGCATCACCATCGTCGGCGGCCTGCTGCTCAGCCAGTTGCTGACGCTCTACACCACGCCGGTGATCTATCTCGCGCTCGAGAAGATCCGCCGGCGCCTCGGCGGCGGCCCCGACGGCGTCGTGCCCTATCCCGATCCGGAGGCGGCCGAATGAGCGACGCCGCGGGCGAGGACAAAGGCTGGAAATCGGTCCGGGGGCTCTCGGACGCCTTCATCCTGCGCCCCGTCGGCACCACGCTGATGGCGATCGGCCTCTTCCTCGTCGGCATGGTCGCCTACATGTTCCTGCCGGTGGCGAGCTTGCCGAGTGTCGACTTCCCGACCATCCGCGTCTTCGCCAGCCGGCCCGGAGCCGATCCGGCAACCATGGCGGGCAGCGTCGCTGCGCCGCTGGAGCGCCGGCTCGGCTCCATCCCCGGCGTCACCGAGATCACCTCGACGAGCTCGCTCGGCTCGACCTCGATCGTCCTGCAATTCGACCTGACGCGGAACACCGACAGCGCCGCCCGCGATGTCCAGGCGGCGCTCAACGCCGCCGCGACCGACCTGCCCGGCGACCTTCCGACCCTGCCGCAATTCCGCAAGGCCAACCCGAACGCCGCGCCGATCCTGATCCTGGCGCTCACCTCCGACACGATGACGCCGAGCGCGATGTACGACGCCGCCGACACCGTCATCGCCCAGCGCATCGCCCAGGTGGAAGGCGTCGGCGAGGTCAGCGTCGCCGGCGCCGAGCAACCGGCGATCCGCGTGCGCGTCGACCCCGCCCAGCTCGCCGCCATGGGCCTGAGCCTCGACTCGATCCGTACGGCCATCGTCAACGCCAACACCGTCTCGGCGGTCGGCTCCTTCGATGGCGAGCGGCTGAGCGAGACCCTGTCCGCCAACAACCAGATCCGCCAGCCCGAGGATTACGGCAACATCGTCGTGCGCTCGGCCAAGGGCACGGTGGTCCGGCTCGCCGATGTCGCGACGGTCGAGCGCGGCGTGCGCAACAGCCGCGCCGCCGGCTGGTACAACGGCAAGCCGGCGATCCTCATCACCATCACCAAGCAGGCCGACGCCAATGTCATCGACACCGTCGACCGGGTGAAGGCGCTGCTGCCCGAGATCCAGCGCTGGGTGCCGGCCGGCTTGTCGATCTCGATCATGTCAGACCGCACGGTGACGATCCGGGCCTCGATCGCGGATATCCAGCATACGCTGCTGATCTCCATCGCCCTGGTGATGCTGGTCGTCTTCCTGTTCCTGCGGCGCACGACCCTGACCATCGCGGCGGGCGTCACCGTGCCGCTCTCGATCGCCGGCACCTTCGCCGCGATGTGGGTCGCCGGCTTCACGCTCGACAATCTTTCGCTGATGGCGGTGACGATCTCGGTCGGCTTCGTCGTCGACGACGCCATCGTCATGATCGAGAATATCGAGCGCAACGTCGCCCGGGGCATCTCGCCGCTGCGCGCCGCCCTGCTCGGCGCCGGCCAGATCGGCTTCACCGTGGTCTCGATCAGTCTGTCGCTGATCGCGGCCTTCATCCCGCTCTTCTTCATGGATGGGGTGGCCGGGCGCTTCTTCCGCGAGTTCACGCTGACGCTGACCTTCGCGATCCTGGTCTCGACGGCGGTCTCGCTCAGTGTCACGCCGATGATCTGCGCGCATTTCCTCAAGGCCGGCCCGCATCGGGAGAACCGCTTCGACCGTGTCGTCGAGCGCGTGCTCTCGGCGATGACCGGCTTCTATGCCCGCACGCTCACAGTGGTGCTGCGGCATAGCTGGCTCATGCTGATCGTGATGATCGCGACGGTGGCGCTGACCGTGCAGATGTTCCGCAGCGCGCCGAAGGGCTATTTCCCGCAAGACGATACCGGCCTGATCATCGGCTTTACCCAGGCCTCGACCGACATCTCCTTCCCGGCGATGGCGCAGCTCCAGCAGCGGGGCGCGGCCATCGTCGCGGCCGATCCGGCCGTCTTCGGCGTCGCCTCCTCCATCGGTGGCGGCGGCTCGGTGAATACCGGGCGCTTCTTCGTCAGCCTGAAACCGCTGGAGGAGCGCGGCCTCAGCTCGGCCCAGGTGGTCAACCGACTGCGCGGGCGCCTGTCCTCGATACCGGGCCTGCGCATTTTCCTGACGCCGGTGCAGGATGTCCGTGCCGGCGGGCGCCAGGGCCGCTCGCAATACCAGTTCACGCTCTGGGACCCCAACCTGCCCGAGTTGGAGGAATGGGTACCCAAGGTGCTGGAGAAGCTGCGCACCCTGCCCGAGCTCGTCGATGTCGCGACCGACCGCGAGCAAGGCGGCCTGCAGGCCGATGTGGTGATCGACCGCAACAAGGCTTCTCAGCTCGGCGTCAAGATCCAGGATATCGACAACGTCCTGTCGGACGCCTTCAGCCAGCGCCAGATCTCGACGATCTACGGCGCACGCAACCAGTATCGCGTCGTGCTCGAAGTCTCGCCCTCGCGCAGCCGCGACCCCAACGACATCCTCGATCTCTACGCGCCCGGCCGCAACGGCGCGCAGGTGCCGCTACGCAGCCTCGTCAAGGTCGAGCGCGGCACGGCCCCGCTCGTCATCAACCATCAGGGCCAGTTCCCGGCCGTGACGATCACCTACGACCTCGCGCCCGGCGTCGGCCTGCAGGAGGCGAGCGACGCCGTCGTCGCGGCGGTCGAGGGCCTGCACATGCCGGCTTCGCTGCGGGCCGAGTTCGCGGGCGATGCCAAGGCCTTCACACAAGGGGCCGGTAGCCAGGGCATGATGATCCTGGTCGCGATCCTGGCCGTCTACATCATCCTCGGCGTGCTCTACGAGAGCCTGATCCACCCGGTGACGATCCTCTCGACCCTGCCTTCGGCCGGCCTCGGCGCGCTGATCGCGCTGCGGATCGCCGGCGCCGACCTCACCATCATCGCCTTCATCGGCATCATCCTGCTGATCGGCATCGTCAAGAAGAACGGCATCATGATGGTCGATTTCGCCATCAGCGCCGAGCGCCACCGCGCCATGCCCTCGCGCGAGGCGATCTTCGAGGCCTGCCTGGAGCGTTTCCGGCCGATCCTGATGACGACGCTCTCGGCCATGCTCGGCGCCATTCCGCTGATGATCGCGACCGGCCCCGGCGCGGAGCTTCGCCGCCCGCTCGGCATCACCATCGTCGGCGGGCTGATCCTCAGCCAGATCCTGACGCTCTACACCACGCCGATCATCTATCTCTGGATGAGCAAACTGGGCATTCGGCGCCGCCGCGGTTCCGCAGCCCCGCCGCAATCTGCCGCGGTTTAAAGCAGCACCCATCGTCTCCTATCGCGGCTGCCGCCACCCCCGTGACGAGCTTTCCTCGCAAGAGCGAGTAGCTCAAAAGGGGTACTCCGTTTGTGCGGACGGGAATCCCTTTGCTCGCTTCGTCGTATAGATAATCTCGCGTAATCTGGACGGCGTTGCTTTGACGAGTTGGGGGTTACGCTGTGTCAGTGAGCGCCAAAATCTCGGAAACACAACTCACTGCTGCAGAGCTGCAAGAAGCCGCGCAGAAAATCAGGACCCTTCGGCGCGCAGCCACCGAACATGCCATCGAGATCGGCCGCGAGCTCCTCCGCGTCAAAGAAAAGACACCGCATGGCGCCTTCGTCAGATGGGTCGAGAAATCCTGCGAATTCAAGATCAGGACGGCCCAGGATCTGATGAAGCTTGCCCGCGAGGCAGAAACCGACACGAAACTCGTCGCCTTGATGGTTCCTTCGACCCTGCGGGTCTATCTCTCCAAGAAAACACCGCCTGCGGTTCGCGACACCATCCTGAAGCGCATCGAGAACGGCGAGCATGTATCGCGCAGCGACCTGTATTCCCAGACCTCCGGCGTGAAGACGATGGCAAAGGCGAAAGCCGACGACCATTCGCTGCAGGAAGGCTTCTCGTCGGCGTTCTTCGTTCCCGAGCGGCACGGGACGCCCGGCGAGCAACGAAACAATGGCGGCGACCGGGCGCGCATGGTGGCGGAGCTGCTTCTGCGTCACCTCAGCCCGCAGGACTACGCCCTGATCATGGAAGAAATCAACTGGGAGGTCTGGAATCGCGTTTTCGTCTGGATGAGGGCGGCGCGGGTCGTGGATTCCGAGCGCGTCGAACTCGCAGTGTCCAATGCTCCTCCGACGCAAGCCATGGAGGTTCTGTCCGCCAAGCTGCAGTGAACGTCACCCTGCTTGCCTATTCTTGAGAGTCCTCGGTTCGAGGCGAAATACCCCCTGAAGTTCGTTTCCCGAACGGCGATGCGTGATGCGGGCATGGCTTGATCGGTGGATAGGGATCGGGCTCCCATGCTGGACTATCGCGTTGACCATCAGGCTTTGCCGACTTTCGGATTTCTCACGCTCCGCCGTCGCTGGAAGCTGATTTGCATTTGCGTTGCGCTATCGATGACGGCAGGCGCAGCCTTTGCCCTGCTGAAGGGCGCGACCTACACTGCTTCCACGCAATTTCTGGTCTATATCAAAGAAGTCCAGCCCGGCTCCGAGCTCGTGGTCTCGCTCGGGCGCGCCGACCTCACGCAGGTCGAGAACGAGATCGAGATCATCCGCTCGCGCGGCACGCTCGCCAAAGTCGTCCGCTCCCTGAACCTGGCCAGCGACCCCGAATTCGTCCCTGACGCA
>NZ_CAMFJF010000060.1 GCF_945956895.1 uncultured Allobosea sp.
GTTCCCGGAACCCGTCATAGACCGTGCGCCAATGCCCGAAATGGACAGGCAGCATCCGCCAGCCGCAGCCCGAGCGCACCAGATAGCGAACCGCGTTGATGACCTCCCGGAACTCAATCTCCCGCGGACGCCCGTGCCGACCGGGTTTCGGCATCAAGGGCGCCATCCGCTCCCATTCATCGTCCGTCAGATCCGAAGGATGGCGCTTTGTCTTCCGGGCGATCTCGGCGATTCGGCCCCGCTGCTCCGGCGTCCACATCCAGAGCTTGAATCACAGCAAGCCACGCAACGGAACCCCGCAAACCCGATTTTCAAAACAGGCTCTCAACGCCACGATTGAAGCAGCCCGTGCCGGTGAGGCAGGCAGTGGTTTGGGGATCGTTGCGCAAGAGGTGAACCGAATGGGATAGATCTCCCTCCGGCACGCATCGAAAGATGCCTGCGAACGTCGGGCCTCGAGACCCGTCAGGCGGCGCTCACCAACGGCCTGAAGGAAATCCATTCCAGCAACCAGCATATCCAGACGAACGCGCGGCGCCTGGTCGAGATCATGGGCATGCAATCCGGCTGACGCCGGATGGAGCTCCGTTCGGCCACATCGCCTGAGGGGCGCAGCTCTCCGGCAGGGGCTGGTTTCGCCTCGGGGATCTCCAGAACTGCGGCCCGCGTGCAGATCGTCGCCCTTGCCGGTCCGGTCCACAATTCGTTTGGTTTGGCAACGCTGCGCCCCCGGGCCGTTGCGGTGCCGAGGAGACGCCGAACGATGCTCCGTGGTCCCGGTGGCGCGGACAATACCGCTCGAGCGCCAGCATAGAGGACGCGTTGCAAATCGATGTACGGACGATCTTGTGCGCGATCGCAACTGGCCGGACCATCACGCTCTCCGCAAAACCCCTTAAGTGCGAACACGATTTGCGGGGCGGCGCAGCAAATTGTTGATCTGCCGCAACTCCTGCGGGGGCGGTTTAGGGCTTGGTTCGCGGCCGACGGCACTTCTGCCGATTGAGGCCGGAACCATGGAACGTCAGTCAGCCATATCTCCGGGCGAACAGGGGAGAGCGCTCTGGCTCTCGACCATCGCCTTCACCGCCTGCTTCGCAGTCTGGACGATCTTCTCGATCATCGGCATCCGGATCAAGCAGGAGCTCGGGTTAAGCGAGACCCAGTTCGGCCTGCTCGTCGGAACGCCGATCCTGACGGGTTCGCTCATCCGCGTCGTGCTGGGCATCTGGACCGACTACTACGGCGGGCGGCGGATCTTCTCGCTGGTCATGCTCGCTGGTGCTGGGGCGACCTTCCTGCTGTCCTACGCACAAACCTACCCGCAGATGCTGCTCGCCGCACTCGGCGTCGGTATCGCAGGCGGCTCCTTCGCAGTCGGCGTCGCCTATGTCTCGCGCTGGTATCCAGCAGGCAAGCAGGGGACGGCGCTCGGCATCTTTGGGGCGGGCAATGTCGGTGCGGCGGTGACCAAGTTCGTCGCGCCCTTCGTGCTCATCGCCTATGGCTGGCAGAGCGTGGCGCAGATCTGGGCGGCCGGGCTCGTCGTCATGGCCGTGCTGTTCTGGTTGGGAACCGCGGACGACCCCGTCATCGTCGAGCGGCGGCGCACCGGCGAGCGGCCGAAAAGCGCCTGGCTGGAACTTGAGCCGCTCAAGAACGCCCAGGTCTGGCGCTTCTCGCTCTACTACTTCTTCGTCTTCGGCGCCTTCGTCGCGCTATCGCTGTGGCTGCCGCAATATCTGATCGGCGTCTACGGGCTCGACATCAAGGCTGCGGGCATGATCGCCGCCTTCTATTCGGTTCCGGCCTCGATCTTCCGCGCCTATGGCGGCCATCTCTCGGACAAGTACGGCGCAAGGCGCGTCATGTACTGGACCTTCCTGGTCTCGATCGGCTGTACCTTCCTCCTGAGCTATCCCCCGACCGATTATGTCGTGAAGGGCATCTCCGGGCCGATCGCCTTCCACACCGAGGTCAGCCTGCCGGTCTTCATCGGCCTCGTCTTTACGCTCGGCTTCTTCATGAGCCTCGGCAAGGCGGCCGTGTTCAAGCATATCCCGGTCTATTATCCGCAGAATGTCGGCGCGGTCGGCGGCCTCGTCGGCATGATCGGCGGCCTCGGCGGCTTCATCCTGCCGATCGCCTTTGGCGTGCTCAATGACCTGACCGGGATCTGGACGAGCTGCTTCATGCTGCTCTTCCTGATCGTGACGGTCTCCCTCGTCTGGATGCACACGGCCGTCCGCACCATGGAGGAAGGCGTTGCCGGCAAGGAACTGGCCAGGCTGCCGCAGCTGCCCGAGATGCAGCCGATCCATTCGCCGGAGATCGCCGATGCTCTGACCGGCAAGACGCTGCAGGACTGGCGCCCGGAAGACTCGCAGTTCTGGGCGCAGAGCGGGCGCGCCATCGCCCGCCGCAACCTCTACATTTCGATCCCCAGCCTGCTGCTCTCCTTCGCGGTCTGGATGGTGTGGTCGGTCGTCGTGGCGAAGCTGCCGACCGTGGGCTTCAAGTTCAGCACGGACCAGCTCTTCTGGCTGGCGGCGCTGCCGGGCCTGTCGGGCGCGACGCTGCGGGTGTTCTACGCCTTCATGCCGCCGATCTTCGGCGGGCGGCTGTGGACCACGGTCGCGACCTGGTCGCTGATGCTGCCGGCGGTGGGCATCGGCTACGCGGTGCGCGATCCGAGCACGCCCTATGTCGTCTTCCTCGGGCTCGCGCTGCTTTGCGGCCTGGGCGGCGGCAACTTCGCCTCCTCCATGGCCAACATCTCGTTCTTCTTCCCGAAATCCGAGAAGGGCAACGCGCTCGCGCTTAATGCCGGGCTCGGCAATCTCGGCGTCAGCGTGGTTCAGTTCGTGATCCCGCTCGTCATCACCGCCGGCGTGTTCGGCTCGCTCGGCGGCGAGCCGCAGCTCTCGACCGAGGCGGGCAGGACCAGCCAGCTCTGGCTGCAGAACGCCGGCTTCATCTGGGTGCCCTTCATCGCGGCGTCCGCTTTCGCCGCCTGGTTCGGCATGAACGACATCGCCTCGATGAAGGCTTCCTTCTCCGAGCAGGCGGTGATCTTCCGGCGCCGGCACAACTGGATCATGTGCTGGCTCTACACCGGCACCTTCGGCTCCTTCATCGGCTACTCCGCCGCATTCCCGCTCGTCACCAAGACGCAGTTCCCGGAGATCAACGCCCTGCAGCTCGCCTTCCTCGGCCCGCTGGTCGGCGCGCTCTCGCGCTCCTTCACCGGCTGGATCGCCGATCGCTTCGGCGGCGGGCGGGTGACGCTCTGGGTCTTCATCCTGATGATGGCCGGCGTCGGCGGCGTCCTCTACGGACTGTCGCAGCACAGCTTCCCGATCTTCTTCGCCAGCTTCCTGGCGCTGTTCTTCGCGACCGGCGTCGGCAACGCCTCCACCTTCCAGATGATCCCGGCGATCATGCGCAGGGAGATCGGGCGGCTCGAACCGCAGCTCGCCCCCGGCGAGCAGGTCAAGCAGGCCGAGAAGGAATCGGCGGCGATCATTGGCTTTACCTCGGCGGTTGCGGCCTATGGCGCCTTCTTCATCCCCAAGGCCTATGGCTCCTCGCTCGCGCTGACGGGCGGAATCGAGGCGGCGCTCTACGGCTTCCTCGGCTTCTACGTCACCTGCGTGCTCCTGACCTGGGCGGTCTACACGCGCCGCGGCGGCCTGCTCTGGGATGTCGAGCGCGGCCGCTCCGCCAACGCGATCGTGGCCCAACCGGCCCGCTGAACCCCGCGGAGGTCCGGGCCGCAGCCTGGTCCGGGCCTCCGCAAGACTACTTAGGAAAAACTCTAGATGGGCCCTGGGGCCCGGCCCGGCTACCACCAGCGCTAGCGTTCCCTCGCTCCAGAGGACGGCTTCGCGCCTGAGGCCGAAAGGACTTGAGATGAGCCACTTTCTCGACCGACTGACCTTCTTCAACCGGGTCGTCGACGATTTCTCGGACGGCCACGGCATCACTACCAACGAGGACCGGCGCTGGGAGGACGGCTACCGGAAACGCTGGCAGCACGACAAGATCGTGCGCTCGACCCATGGCGTGAACTGCACCGGCTCCTGCTCGTGGAAGGTCTACGTCAAGGGCGGGATCGTCACCTGGGAGACGCAGCAGACCGACTATCCGCGCACCCGGCCCGAACTGCCCAACCATGAACCGCGCGGCTGCGCCCGCGGCGCCTCCTATTCCTGGTATCTCTACTCGGCCAACCGGGTGAAATATCCGCTGATCCGCTCGCGGCTGCTCAAGCTCTGGCGCGAGGCGCGCGTGCTGATGACGCCGGTCGCGGCCTGGGCCTCCATCGTCGAGAACCCGCAGAAGCGCGCGGCCTACACCACCAGGCGCGGCCATGGTGGCCTCGTGCGGGCAAGCTGGGACGAGGTCAACGAGATCATCGGGGCGGCCAACGCCTATACGACGAAGACCTACGGCCCCGACCGCGTCTTCGGCTTCTCGCCGATCCCGGCGATGTCGATGGTCTCCTACGCAGCCGGCGCGCGCTATCTCTCGCTGCTCGGCGGCGTCTGCATGTCGTTCTACGACTGGTATTGCGACCTGCCGCCCGCTTCCCCGCAGACCTGGGGCGAACAGACGGACGTGCCGGAATCGGCCGACTGGTACAATTCCGGCTTCCTCATCCTGTGGGGCTCGAACGTGCCCCAGACCCGCACGCCCGACGCCCATTTCTACACCGAGGCGCGCTATCGCGGCGCCAAGAGCGTGGTGATCTGCCCCGACTATTCGGAAGCCTCGAAATTCGCCGATCTGTGGGTCTCGGTGAAGCAGGGCACGGATGCCGCGCTCGGCATGGCGATGGGCCATGTCATCCTGCGCGAGTTCCATGTCGACCGGCAGGTGCCGTACTTCACCGACTACGCCAAGCGCTACACCGATATGCCGATGCTGGTCCGGCTGGTGGAGCAGGACGGCAAGCTGGTGCCCGAGCGCTTCCTGCGTGCGAGCGATCTCGACGGCGGCCTCGGCGAGGCCAACAATCCGGAATGGAAGACGCTGTCCTTCGATGCGGCGAGCGGCGAGCTCGTGGCGCCGCTCGGTTCCGTCGGCTTCCGCTGGGGCGAGAAGGGCAAATGGAACCTCGAGGCCAAGCGCTCGGACGGCGCCCCCGTCGATCTGCGCCTCTCGCTCTACGATGTCGCCGACGGCTTCGAGAACGTTGCCTTCCCCTATTTCGGCAATATCGAGCACGATCACTTCACCGGGACGGATCATGCGAGCGTGCTGGAGCGCCGCGTCCCGGTGAAGAAGCTGCAGCTCGCCGAAGGCGAGGCGCTGGTCGCCACCGTCTACGACCTGTTCCTGGCCAATTACGGCGTCGACCGCTTCGGCGGCGACAACGTCGCCAAGTCCTATGACGAGGACGTGCCCTATACTCCGGCCTGGGCCGAGAAGATCACCGGCGTGCCGCGCGATCAGATCATCACGGTCGCGCGCGAATTCGCCCGCAACGCCGAAAAGACCAATGGTCGCTCGATGATCATCATCGGCGCGGCGATGAACCATTGGTACCACATGGACATGAACTACCGCGGCGCCATCAACATGCTGGTCATGTGTGGCTGCGTCGGTCAGTCGGGGGGCGGCTGGTCGCATTATGTGGGCCAGGAGAAGCTCAGGCCGCAATCGGGCTGGGCCCCGCTCGCCTTCGCGCTCGACTGGGGCCGGCCGAGCCGGCAGCAGAACTCGACCTCCTGCTTCTATGCCCATACCGACCAGTGGCGCTACGAGACGCTGGACGTGAAGGAGATCCTCTCGCCGACGGCGCCGGCCGGCCCGTGGGACGGGGCCATCATCGATTACAACATCCGGGCGGAACGGATGGGCTGGCTGCCCTCGGCGCCGCAGCTCGAGCAGAACCCGCTCGGCCTCGCCGCCAAGGCCAAAGCCGCCGGGCTGGAGCCCAAGGACTATGTCGCGAAGAGCCTGAAATCGGGCGAGCTGCGCCTGTCCTGCGAGGACCCCGACAATCCGAAGAACTGGCCGCGCAACCTCTTCGTCTGGCGCTCGAACCTGCTGGGCTCATCCGGCAAGGGCCACGAGTATTTCCTCAAGCACCTGCTCGGAACGAGCCATGGCGTGCTCGGCAAGGATCTCGGCGAGCAGGGCCGCCAGAAGGCGCGCGAGGTCGTCTGGCACGACGAGGCGCCGGAAGGGAAGCTCGACCTGCTGGTCACGCTCGACTTCCGCATGTCGACCACCTGCGTCTATTCCGACATCGTGCTGCCGACCGCGACCTGGTACGAGAAGGACGATCTCAACACCTCCGACATGCACCCCTTCATCCATCCGCTGACGGCGGCGGTGGATCCGGTCTGGGAGTCGCGCTCGGACTGGGAGATCTACAAGGGCATCGCCGCCAGCTTCTCGAAGGTGGCGCCCGAGGTGCTCGGCGTCGAGCAGGACGTGGTGCTGAGCCCGATCATGCACGACACGCCGGCCGAGATCGCCCAGCCCTTCGACGTCAAGGACTGGAAGAAGGGCGAGGTCGATCCGGTTCCCGGCAAGACCATGCCGAGCATCACCGTGGTCGAGCGCGACTATCCCAATCTCTACAAGCGCTTCACCTCGCTCGGTCCGCTAATGTCCAAGATCGGCAATGGCGGCAAGGGCATGGTCTGGAACACCGAGCACGAGGTCGAGCTGCTCAAGGAGCTCAACGGCGTCGTCGCCGAGGAGGGGCCGACCAAGGGGCTGGCGCGGATCGAGACGGCGATCGACGCCTGCGAGGTCCTGCTGATGCTGGCGCCCGAGACCAATGGCGAAGTCGCGGTCAAGGCCTGGGAAAGCCTCGGCAAGGCGACCGGCCGCGAGCATGAGCATCTCGCCCTGCCGAAGGAGGACGAGAAGATTCGCTTCCGCGACGTGGTCGCGCAGCCGCGCAAGATCATCTCCTCGCCGATCTGGTCGGGGCTGGAGTCGGAGAAGGTCTGCTACAACGCCTGCTACACCAACGTCCACGAGCTGATCCCGTGGCGGACGCTGACAGGGCGCCAGCAGCTCTATCAGGACCATCTCTGGATGCGGGCCTTCGGCGAGGGTTTCTGCGTCTACCGCCCGCCGGTCGATCTCAAGACGATCACGCCGGTCCAGGGCAAGGTCGCCAACGGCAATCCGGAGATCGTGCTGAACTTCATCACGCCGCACCAGAAATGGGGCATCCACTCCACCTATTCCGACAACCTGCTGATGCTGACGCTCAACCGCGGCGGGCCGGTGGTCTGGATCTCGGAGCGGGACGCGGCGAAGGCCGGCATCGTCGATAACGACTGGATCGACGTCTTCAACGTCAATGGCGCCATCTCGGCACGGGCAGTGGTCTCCCAGCGCGTCAAGGACGGCATGTGCATGATGTACCATGCGCAGGAGAAGATCGTGAACACGCCCGGCTCCGGCATCACAGGGCAGCGCGGCGGCATCCATAATTCGGTCACCCGCGCCGTCCTGAAGCCGACCCACATGATCGGCGGCTACGCGCAGCTCTCCTACGGCTTCAACTACTATGGAACCGTCGGTTCGAATCGCGACGAGTTCGTCGTCGTCCGCAAGATGAGCTCGGTCGACTGGCTGGAAGGCCCCTTCGACGAGGGCAGCGCCAGGCGCGGCCCCAAGCTTCACGCCGCCGAGTAAGAGGATATCGACATGAAAGTCCGCGCTCAGATCGCGATGGTGCTGAATCTCGACAAGTGCATCGGCTGCCACACCTGCTCGGTGACCTGCAAGAACGTCTGGACCAATCGCGAAGGCATGGAATACGCGTGGTTCAACAACGTCGAGACCAAGCCCGGCATCGGCTATCCCAAGCAATGGGAGAACCAGGACAAGTGGAACGGTGGCTGGCGCCGCCGCAAGGATGGCCGGATCGAGCCGCGGATCGGCTCGAAATGGCGGGTCCTGGCGAAGATCTTCGCCAATCCCGATCTGCCGGAGATCGACGACTATTACGAGCCGTTCGACTTCGACTACGGGCACCTGCAGAAGGCGCCCGAGCTCCAGACCTTCCCCACCGCCCGCCCGCGCTCGAAGATCACCGGCGAGCGGATGGAGAAGATCGAGTGGGGGCCGAACTGGGAGGAGATCCTCGGCGGCGAGTTCTCGAAGCGCAAGCTCGACAAGAACTTCGAGGGCGTCGAGGAGGAAATCTACGGCCAGTTCGAAAACACCTTCATGATGTATCTGCCGAGGCTGTGCGAGCACTGCCTCAACCCGGCCTGCGTCTCGGCCTGCCCCTCGGGCGCGATCTACAAGCGCGAGGAGGACGGCGTTGTCCTGATCGATCAGGACAAGTGCCGCGGCTGGCGCATGTGCGTCTCGGCCTGCCCCTACAAGAAGATCTACTACAACTGGTCTTCCGGTAAGTCGGAGAAGTGCACGCTCTGCTATCCGCGCCTCGAGGCGGGCATGCCGACAGTGTGTTCCGAAACCTGCGTCGGCCGCATCCGCTATCTCGGCGTGATCCTCTACGACGCCGACCGGATCGAGGCTGCCGCCTCGACCGAGAACGAGCAGGACCTCTACGACGAGCAGCTCGGCATCTTCCTCGACCCGCGCGACCCGGCGGTGATCGAGGCGGCCCGGCGCGAGGGCGTGCCCGAAGCCTGGCTGGAAGCCGCCAGGCGCTCGCCGGTCTACAAGATGGCGATCGAGTGGAAAATCGCCTTCCCGCTTCATCCCGAATACCGGACGCTGCCGATGGTCTGGTACGTGCCGCCGCTCTCGCCGATCACCTCGGCGGCGTCGGCCGGCAAGATCGGGATCGACGGCGAGATGCCGGACGTCAAGAGCCTGCGCATTCCGGTCAAGTACCTCGCGAACCTGCTCACCGCGGGCAAGGAACAGCCGATCGTCACCGGGCTGGAGCGCATGCTCGCGATGCGGGCCTATATGCGGGCCAAGACCATCGACGGCGTCATCGACGAAAAGCTGGCACGGGACGTCGGCCTGTCCGCCGCGCAGGTCGAGGAGATGTACCGGATCATGGCGATCGCGAATTACGAGGATCGCTTCGTCATCCCGACCAACCATCGCGAGATGGGGATCGAGGACGCCTATGATCTGCGTGGCTCCTGCGGCTTCTCCTTCGGCAATGGCTGCGCCGGCGGCACGAGCGGCACCAACCTGTTCGGTTCGCCCAAGCCGGCCAAGACGCCGATGGAAGTCGGCTGATGCAATCCGCTTCCCGCAACCCGCCCCCGCGGTGGGCTGCGGATTTCGCCCGAATCCCGTTTGCCGCAGCTCAATGTCGCGCCTTTCGCAAGCCGGTAACGTGCCGGCAGCGCTCGGCGAGCGAGCCGCCCGGAGACATCAGATGAAAACCCTCAAGGCCTTCTCCGCCCTGCTGAACTATCCGGGCCGGGATCTGATGGCCGCGATTCCGGAGATCCGTTCCGTGCTGGCGGAAGAGAGCGTCGTCGATCCGGCGTCGCTGGAGCCGCTGCTGCGCATGCTGGAGGAGACGGACGTCTACGATGCGCAGGAGCGCTATGTGATGCTCTTCGACCGGACGCGCTCCCTGTCGCTGCATCTGTTCGAGCATGTCCATGGCGAAAGCCGCGACCGCGGCCAGGCCATGGTCGACCTGAAGAGCGTCTACGAGGCTGCCGGCTTCGTCATCGAGGGCACGGAACTGCCGGATTTCGTGCCGCTCTTCCTCGAATACTGCTCGCTGCTGCCGGAGCAGGAGGCGAGGGCGGTGCTGGCCGATCCGGCCCATGTCATGACGGTGCTCGGCGAGCGGCTGCGCAAGCGGGAATCGCCCTATGCCGTCGTGTTCGAGGCGTTAGTCGCGCTCGCGGCGACGAAGCCCGCGCCGGAGGTGTTCGAGGCGATCGTGCCCGAGACGGAGCAGGATCCGAACGACCTGGCTGCGCTGGATGCGGCCTGGGAGGACGAGGAAGTTCGCTTCGGCCCCGGCGCCGGCGCCGATTGCGGCGTCGAGAACCTCGCCGCCAAGCTGCGCCAGGCCAAGCGGCCGGCCCCCGGGCTGGACGCTGCCACCGTGCGGCGGCCCAAGACCCGCTTCACCTATGCGTCACCCCGCGATTGAGGAGCTGCCGTCATGAACGCGACGCTCAACCATATCCTGTTCGGCTGGTATCCCTATTTCGCCCTGACGGTCTTCCTGCTCGGATCGCTGGTGCGTTTCGAGCGTGAGCAATACAGCTGGAAGGCGGATTCGAGCCAGCTCCTGCGCCGCAGGCAGCTCGTCGCCGGCTCCGTCCTGTTCCATGTCGGCGTGCTCGTGATCTTCCTCGGCCATGCCGGCGGGCTTCTGACCCCGATCGCCATCTTCGACGCGCTGGGCATCTCGCACGGCTTCAAGCAGGGGCTCGCGATCGTCGTCGGCGGGCTGGCCGGCGTGATGTGCTTCCTCGGCCTGACCCTGCTGCTCCACCGCCGCCTGTTCGATCCGCGGATCCGCAAGACCTCGTCCTTCTCGGACATCGCGGTGCTGCTGATGCTCTATGCCCAGCTCATCCTCGGCCTTGTCACCATTCCGCTGTCGCTCGGCCATATGGACGGGCATGAGATGGTCAAGTTCATGAACTGGGCCCAGGGGACGCTCACCCTGCAGCCGGGCGCCTCGGCCTATGTCGCCGACGTGCACCCGATCTTCAAGGCGCATCTCCTGCTGGGCATGACGATCTTCCTCGTCTTTCCGTTCACCCGCCTGGTCCACATCTGGTCGGCGCCGGTCTGGTATCTCGGCCGGACGGGCTATCAGATCGTGCGCACCAAGAAGCGGCCCCTTGCCGGCCAGGGCGCGGTTCCCGCCCCGGTCCGTGCAACCCGCCGCTGAACGGCGCATCCGCATCGGCACGCAACCCATCCCGGGATATCCGTCATGTCGTCCTGCTCGGCCCAGCCGGTCACCGCAGCCCCGAAGGCTCCAATCAAGGTCAACGGAGCCGTGATCTCGCGGGCGATGATCTCGCGCGAGGTCCAGAACCATCCGGCCTCGTCGCCTGCCGCCGCCTGGAAGGCCGCGGCCCTGGCGCTGGTCATCCGCGAGGCCCTGAGCCAGGAGGTCGTCCGGCTCGGGATCGAGGCCGAGCCGATGACGGATGGGGAAGGCCGGCGCGAGACCGAGGACGAGGCACGGATGCGCGCCCTGGTCGAGCGGGACATCAGCGTCCCCGAGCCGACGGGGGAGGAGTGCCGGCGCTATTACGAGCGCAATGCCGGGCGCTTCCGCAGCTCCGATCTCTACGAGGCGTCGCATATCCTGTTCGCGGCGCGGGGGGACGATGCCGAGAGCTATGAGCGCGCGCGGCAGCAGGCCAGCGCCGCCATTGCCGAACTGGCGGCGGCGCCTGGCCGCTTCGCCGAGCTGGCGCGCCTGCATTCCGCCTGCCCCTCGGCCGAGCTCGGCGGCAATCTCGGCCAGATCGGCCGCGGCCAGACGACGCCGCTGTTCGAGAAGGCCCTGGCGGCGATGGAGCCGGGCATGATCGGCCGCGAGCCGGTGGAGACGCCCTATGGCTTCCACATCATCCGGCTCGACAGGGCCATTGCGGGCCGTCTGCTGCCTTTCGAGCTCGTGCGAGAGCGGATCGCGGCCTATCTCGGCGAGGCGGTGCTGCAGCGGGCGCAGGCGCAATATATCGCGCGGCTGCTCGGCAGCGCCCGGATCGAGGGCATCGACGTGCCGTCGCCGGGCGAACTCAACGTCCACTGAAAGGCGTTTGCCATGCTGCTCGGAGACATCATCTCCCGCCTCGACGACGAAGCCATGGCGATGCAGGCGCTGGTGGGGCTGGGCGATCTCGTGCTGCTGACCCAGGTCGAGACGGCTGCCGCGGCCGAAGGGCTCACGGCCGGCGGCTTCGCCGCCCGTGCCGTCAACCTCTTCTCCAACCAGGCTTCCGACGAGGATTGGGTCTCCCTGATCGGCGTCATGGGCCGGACCACCGATCCCGGCCAGGCCTGCCTGCGCAACATCCTGCACTTTGCCCTTCGTCCGCCGAAGGAAGCGGTTCATGCCTGCGGCCACGGTCACTGAGCTTTCCGCCGAGACCGACGCACTGGCACCGGTCCGCAGCGAGCTGCTGGCGCGCCCGCTCGAGTTCATCGTCGCCGAGCACCATCGCCTGCGCGACCTGTGCCGGCTGCTCGACGGCATCGCCGAAGCGCCCGGTTCCGCGACCATTCCCGCCGACGCCATCCTGCACTGCATCGAGCATGAGCTGCCGCTGCACGTCATCGACGAGGAGGAGGATCTGTTTCCGCTGATCCGCCGGCGTGCCAAGCCGCGCGACGGTGCGGAGCGGCTGCTCGGACTGCTCTCTCGGGAACATGCCGAGGATGACCGGCTCGCCGGGATCATCGCGGGCGGGCTGCGGGCGCGGGGAACGGCGGAGTGGGACGAGGCCGGTTTCCGCGCAGCCCTCGCCAGCTTCTCGCGCCGCCAGCGCCGCCATCTCACAGTGGAGAACGCGGTGCTGATTCCGCTGGCGGAGCTGCTGCTGACGGCGGGAGACCGCGACGGGCTGGCCCGGCGCATGGCGGCCCGGCGCGGCATCGTGCTCGGCGGGCGCGGCCATGGCTGAGGTTTCGATCCAGGCGCTGTTCGACCGCAATGTCGACTGGGCGATCGCCAAGACGCGCCAGGAGCCCGGCTATTTCCGCCGCCTCTCCGCCCTGCAGGAGCCGCGGTTCCTGTGGATCGGCTGCTCGGATTCGCGCGTGCCGGCCAACGAGATCGTCGGGCTCGATCCGGGCGAGCTCTTCGTCCATCGCAATATCGCCAATGTCATGCATACCGGCGACCTCAACCTGCTGTCGGTGATCGAGTTCGCGGTCGAGGCGCTGGGGGTGGAGGACATCATCGTCTGCGGCCATTACGGCTGCGGCGGCGTGCGCCGGGCGCTGGCGCGGCAGACCGGGGCGCTGGTCGACCATTGGCTCGCACCGGTGGTCGAGGTCTATGAGCGCGAGCGGGCCCGCTTCGACGCCGGTGCCAGCGACGAGGCCCGGCTCAACCTGCTCTGCGAACTCAATGTCGAGGCGCAGGTGGAGCGCGTCGCGCATACGCCGATCGTGCGGGCGGCCTGGGCCACGGGGCGCACCCTGCGCATCCATGGCTGGATCTACGGGCTGAAGGACGGGCTGGTGCGCGATCTCGGCGTCAGCCGCGACGGCCCCGACAAGGCGCAGGCCGAGCAGGCGCTGCTCGACCCGGGCCCCGTCGATGACTGGTCGGAGCATGTCCATGCCAGTGCGCTGCGCCTGCTCGGCGGCAAGGCGGCCTGCGGCTGCGATGCCGCGGGCGACCTGCGCAGCGAGGGCGTGCAGTGAAACGCAGCGCGCTCCGTCTCGCGAAACAAGGATGACAGGAGGTCGACCATGGACACCCACCCCGAGGAATGCGGCATCTTGGTTCTCGTGCATACGCGCGACGAGACGCCGGACCCGGTCATCGCTCAGGCGGTCGCGCGCCTCGAGGCCGGCGGCCTGAAGCCGCGCGGCCTGCTGCAGCATGGCGAGCCCGGCTGCGGCAAAGCCTGCGCGACGCTCTATCTCGACGATATCGGCATGCAGCGGCAGGTCTGCATCTTCGAGGATCGTGGCCCGCAGGCGCGCGGTTGCCGGCTCGACACGGCGGGCTTGACCGTCGCTGCCGGCTGGCTGCGCGAGGCTGTCGAGGCGCTGCCGGACGTGCTGTTCGTCAACCGCTTCGGCAAGCACGAAGGCGCGGGGCGGGGCCTGCGCGAGGAGATCGGCATGGCGGTTGCCGCGGGCATCCCGATCGTCATCGCCGTCAACCGCCAGTATCTGCGGCAGTGGCGGGCTTTCGCGGGCGAGACCTTCGCCACGCTGCCGCTCGATGCCGGCGAGATCGCGGGCTGGTGCCGCAGGGCGGTCGCCGGGGTCGAGGCCTGAGATCCGGGGGCGACCCCGCCTCATCCCGGCCTGTGCAGTTCCTCGCCGCCGCCGCACGCCAGGGCGTCCCTGATGCAGTCCGCCAGCGAACTATCCTCCAGCGGTTTTTCCAGAACCACCCGGCAGCCGCACAGAGACGCCCGCCGACGAATCTCGGGGGTGGCCTTTGCCGTGATCAGAATGGCGGGCAGCGCGATGGCGGCCTGCCGCAGGCGGCCGATCAGCGCCAGCCCGTCGAGCGAAGGCATGCAGTAGTCGATGACCATGCAGGCTCGCGCGGGCAGCTCCCGTTCCGCGAGCAGTTCCTCGCCGCTGCGAAAGGCCCGGACCTGGAAGCCTTCGAGCGCGAGGGAAAACGCCAGCGACTGCCGGACGGCATCGTCGTCGTCGACGATGATCACGCATCCTTCGGGAGACATCGGCGTGCCCTGCTCCGGCGATCCGCGGCTCGGATTGCGCCGGGATGGCAAGCCGGCAATCTGGGCCGGCCCAGCGCGGCATCCAAATCAGGAATACACCTTACGTGGGCCGCTCCCGACGGCGCGCTGCGATCTCAGGGGCGCCGTCGCCGACCAGCAAGGCGAAGCGAACGAGCTCGGGCAGGCTTGCAGCCCGCATCTTGGTCATGACATTGGCCCGGTAGATCTCGACCGTCCGGGGGCTGATGCCGAGCTCGTGCGCGATCACCTTGTTGGCCTTGCCTTCGACGAGACGGTCGAGCACCTGCTTCTCGCGCTCGCTCAGCGATTTGAGGCGCACCAGGATATCGATGCCCTGCGCCTCGCGCTGCGTCTTGCGCTGATGCCGGTCGAGGGCCGAGCGCACCGCGGCGAGCAGCAACTCGTCGTCGAAGGGCTTCTCGATGAAGTCGACCGCCCCCTCCTTCATCGCCTCGACGGCGAGCGACACATCCGCATGGCCGGTCATCACGATCACGGGAAGGCTGAAGCCGCGCATGGCAAGGCCGCGGAGGAATTCGATGCCGTCGATGCCCGGCATGCGCACATCGGTGATGATGCAGCCCGTCGGCGCCTCCCTGACGTTGTCGAGAAACTGGCTGGCGGATTCGTGCAGCCTGACCGGAAACCCGTCGGAAGCCAGCAGGAAAGAGAGCGACTGCCGGACAGCCAGATCATCATCGACAACATGGACGATGGCGTCACCCTGCATGAGCCAGCTCCTCCGGATCGACGGCGCGCAGTGAAAAGGTGAAGCAGGTTCCGCGTCCCCGCTCCGAGTCGGCCTGGATCTTTCCGCCATGCGCCTCGACGATGGTGCGGCAGATCGAGAGCCCGACGCCCATGCCATGCTGCTTGGTCGTGACGAAAGGCTGGAAGAGCTGGTCGACGATTTCCGGAGCCAGGCCCGTGCCGGTATCGCGGACCGAGATCTCCAGCATCTCCTCGCTGATGCGCCGGGTCTCGACCACCAGTTCGCGCCGCTTCGCGCCGTCCATCGCCTCGATCGCGTTGCGGATAAGGTTCAGCAGCACCTGCTGGATTTGGATGCGGTCGGCGAGCGTGAAGGCGGCGCGGGGGTCGAGGAGATAGGCGATGTGAACCCCCCTTTCCCGGGCGCCGACCATGGCCAGCGCGCTGGCCTCCTCGATCAGCTTGGCGAGAGGTTCGATCCGGCGCTCGCTTTCGCCGCGCTGCACGAACTCGCGCAGATGCCGGATCACTTGGCCGGCGCGCAGGGCCTGATCGGCCGCTTTCGTGACGCCGTCCTCCAGAAGGCGGGCGGTTCCGCCCTCCATGCGCTGGAGAATCCGGCGACACCCCTTCAGATAGTTCGCAATGGCCGTCAGCGGCTGGTTGATCTCATGGGCCAGCGTCGACGCCATCTCGCCCAGCGCCGTGAAGCGCGACATGTGGACGAGCTCGGACTGCAACTCCTGCAGGCGGGTTTCGGTCTTCTGCCGTTCCGTCAGATCGCGGATGAAGCCGGTGAAGTAGCGCCGGCCGCCGGAGTGCATCTCGCCGACGGCGAGTTCCATCGGAAAGGTCGAGCCATCCTTGCGCTGGCCGGCGACGACCCGCCCGATGCCGACGATCCTGCGCTCGCCGGTGACGAGATAGCGCTTGATGTAGCTGTCGTGATGATGCCGGTAGAGGCTGGGCATCAGTATCTTGACGTTTTCGCCGATCACCTCGCTGCGATCGTAGCCGAACTGCCGGACCGCTGCCGCGCTGAAGGACTGGATCCGGCCGCCCTCGTCGATCACGACGATGGCGTCGGGGATCGTCTCAAGAATGGAGCGCAGATGAGCCTCGCGGACCGTGTGGGCCTCTTCGGCCTGGAGTTGTTCGGAGATGTCGCGCAGGACGAGCGCATATCCGCCGGGGCTGCCGGGCTGGGCCTTCACGGGTGCGATCGAGAGCTGCGCGGTGAACGAGGCCCCGTCCCGGCGCCGGCAGATGCGCTGCGTCTCGGTCCTGCCGGCCTCCTGCGCCGCGGCGAGCAGGGAGGCTGTCGCGCCCGAATCCGCGGCAACGAAGAGGCATGCGAGGTCGCCGCCCAGAATCTCGGCCCGGCTCCACCCCGTGATCTGTTCGGCGCCGGCGTTCCAGCTTCCGATCCGGCCCGCCTCGTCGACGAAAGCCAGGCCGATTCCCGTCACCGCCTCGATGAGGACCTCAGCCCGTTTCGGAGATTCGATCTCACGGCTCAAAAGCAAGCTCTCCTGCCGGCTCCGGGTTCCCGGTTCATTCGTGTTTCGGCTAAGTCATCAGGTAAAATGCGAAGCTCATGTCTTGCGTTCGGAGTATCTGCCGGATTGCCTCCGATGCGTCATGATCTGCCGAGGGCAGTCATGCATGGCAACCAGCGCGGTCGCAGGAGTGTAGCCGCCGCAGGATGTCGAAAAGCCCCCTGATGACGTGAGAGTTTTACCCCGACCATGTCCACGGGCGGCATGAAACGCAGCGTAAGTTGTCAGGCGGGGGGCGTCTCGTCCTTGTTCTGTGTCAAAGAGCCAGGGGATGGCTGCGCTACTCTTCGCTATTCCTCTTGTAAGGGAGCGCATCATGCATCCGCGACTGCAAGGGCCGAGAACGACGCGGCGATGGCCCCGGTTCGAAAGGGTACGGCGCCAGGCCGGCTTGTTTCGCGAGATGATCGAGAGAGCAGGCGTCGACCCCGGAGTGGCAGCAAAGGAAGAGTTTGGGGGTGCTTTTGCTATGGCTGCCCGCCTTTGCCTGTCCTGCCCTCACGCCTGCGCCTGCCGCGACTGGCTCGATAGCGGTGCGCCTGGGCCGACACCGGAGTTTTGCCGGAACGCCGCCTATCTGGTCCGCGTCCGCAGGTCGCCCAGGCCGGGAAGAGAAGAGATTATCGATGCAGACACCTGATGGACTTTCTCCGTGATTTTGGAGAGCGTTTTCGAGTTTACGCGGCCTGCCTCTCGAACTGAAGCGGGCTGATGAAGTTGAGCGCGGAATGGCGCTGGACGGGATTGTAGAAGCTGTCGATTGCGGCGGCCGCCTCGGCGCGGGTCTGGAAGACGGTGCGCCAGACGAGTTCGCTCTTGAGCGTC
>NZ_CAMFJF010000061.1 GCF_945956895.1 uncultured Allobosea sp.
GGCATCAATTCGCGCATCCTCTCGGCCAAGAAGCCGGTGCTCGCCGGCAAGGGCTTCCAGAAGCTGACGATCCACCGGCCGGGGACGTAAAAGCTCGCTTCCCCCCTTCAGCCCTCATCCTGAGGAGCCGCGCCAGCGGCGTCTCGAAGGATGGCCCAGGAGGCTCCCGAAGTATCTGGAACATCCTTCGAGACGCGCCTGCGGCGCTCCTCAGGATGAGGGCTCGTATCGGAAACAGCTTCCAAGGCCGCCCTCCCCCCGAATTGACGCTTCGCAAACCGTTCGTTAAATCGAACGATCCGTTTTCGACGTCAGATTGTCAGGGAGCAGCCATGACCGACCGGGCACCGGGTTTCAGCACACTCGCCATCCACGCCGGGGCAGCCCCAGACGCGGCGACCGGCGCGCGCGCCACGCCGATCTACCAGACGACCTCCTTCGTCTTCGACGATGTCGACCACGCTGCCTCGCTGTTCGGCCTGCAGGCCTTCGGCAATATCTATACCCGCATCGGCAACCCCACGAACGCAGTTCTGGAAGAGCGCGTCGCGGCGCTTGAAGGCGGTACGGCCGCGCTCGCCGTCGCGTCCGGCCATGCGGCCGAGTTCCTCTGCTTCCATGCGCTGCTGCAGCCGGGCGACGAATTCGTCGCCGCGCGCAAGCTCTATGGCGGCTCGATCAACCAGTTCAACCACTCCTACAAGAGCTTCGGCTGGAACGTGATCTGGGCCGATCCGGACGATATCGAGGGCTTCGCCGCCGCGGTGACGCCGAAGACCAAGGCGATCTTCATCGAGTCCATCGCCAACCCTGGCGGCGTCATCGTCGACATCGCGGCGATCAGCGCGATCGCCAAGAAGCACAACATCCCGCTCATCGTCGACAACACGATGGCCTCGCCCTATCTGCTGCGCCCGTTCGAGCACGGCGCCGACATCGTCGTGCATTCGGCGACGAAGTTCCTCGGCGGCCATGGCAATTCGATCGGCGGCCTGATCGTCGATGGCGGCTCGTTCAACTGGGTCGGCGACGACCGCTACCCGATGCTCTCGAAGCCTCGGCCGGAGTATAACGGCATGGTGCTGGGCGAGACCTTCGGGAATTTCGCCTTCGCCATCGCGACCCGCGTGCTCGGCCTGCGCGATCTCGGCCCCGCTCTATCGCCGTTCAACGCCTTCATGCTGCTGACCGGCATCGAGACCCTGCCCTTGCGCATGCAGCGCCATTGCGAGAGCACGCAGAAGGTCGCCGAGCATCTTCAGAAGCACCCGGCCGTCGAGTGGGTCAGCTATCCCGGCCTGCCCGGCGACAAGTATCAGGCGCTGGCCAAGCGCTACACGCCGAAGGGGGCCGGCGCGGTCTTCACCTTCGGGCTCAAGGGCGGCTACGACGCCGGCGTCAAGCTGGTCTCTAACCTCAAGCTGTTTTCGCATCTCGCCAATATCGGCGATACGCGCTCGCTGGTGATCCACCCGGCCTCAACGACGCATCGCCAGCTCACGGACGAGCAGAAGATCGCGTCGGGCGCCGGGCCGCAGGTGGTGCGCCTCTCGATCGGCCTTGAGGATGTCGAGGACCTGATCGCCGATCTGGATCAGGCGCTGGCATAGGCTGACGCGTCATTCTCGGGCTTGACCCGAGAATCTCATGATCATGGAGGCGCCGGAAGCGGCGCCTTTTTCTTTGGAAGATGCTCGGGTCAAGCCCGAGCATGACGCGCTTTACGCTCGCGCCGCCTGCTCGGTGCGGGTGAGATGGACCACGCCCATCGCCAGCACGGCGAAGCCGAGCGCCTGATGGCTAAGCCCGGCCCAGAGCGGAACCACCAGAAGCAGCGTCACGATGCCGAGCGCCGATTGCGCCAGCACCAGCCCGGTGATGGCGCTCGCGCGCTTGGCACTGCCTGATCCCGGCGCCGCACGGCGCAACCTTAGCGCGTTCCAGAGCGCGACGGCGAAAAGGATATAGGCGCCGAGGCGGTGGTTGAACTGCACCAGCGCGACATTGTCGACGAAGTTCTCCCAGAACGGCGTCTGGGCGAAGAGCTGCGAGCCCGGCGGTACGAGCGTGCCGTCCATCAAGGGCCAAGTGTTGAAGGTGAAGCCCGCCTTGGAGCCGGCGACGAGCCCGCCGAGCGCGACCTGCACGAACAGCAGGAGCAGGAGCAGCCACGCAGTCGCCCTGCCCCGCGCCGGCTCGACCCGGCGCAAGGGCGTCAGCGCCGTCGCGAAAGCCACGACCGAGGCGAAGAACAGGCCGGCAAAGGTCAGATGCAGCGTCAGCTTCACCGGCGCGACCGCGACCATGCCGGGCTGAAGGCCGGATGCGACCATGATCCAGCCGATCGCGCCTTGCAGGCCGAGCAGCAGGCCTATGCCGAAGAGCGTCGCGACCTGCCGGGCTGGCAGCAGGCGACGCAGGGCCACGACGAGGAACCCGGCGAGATAGATCAACCCGATGAAGCGGCCGAGCTGGCGATGGCCCCATTCCCACCAGTAGATGAACTGGAATTCTCCGAGGCTCATGCCCTCGTTGAGGAGCTGGTATTGCGGGCTCGCGCGGTATTTGCCGAATTCATCGGCCCAGGCCTCAGCCGAGAGCGGTGGCAGTGCGCCGGTGATCGGCTTCCATTCGGTGATCGAGAGGCCGGAGCCGGTGAGTCGTGTCGCGCCGCCGACCACGACCATGAGGAAGACGAGACCGGCAACGATCCAGAGCCAGCGGCGGATGCCGGCATGATCGGCCTTCGGGTCGGCGCGTGTCTGATCGAGAGCGAGGGTCACAGGCGGGCTTTCGGTCGCAGGCGGAGATCTTTCGGAGCGCATCGCTTCACAAGCGCGCTCGCCGGTGACATAGACCCGTCGCTCCGGCGCGACAACGCCCGCATTGCCGCAGCAGTCCGGAGCCAATCCGCGCTTCCATGAATCGCGGAAGTGCCCCAGGTTTTTGTTTTATCGCATTTTCTTCACGCGAACCGGGACCCACTTCGCTCGAAAATGCTAGTCTGCACGGTGGAGAACCCGATGAAACAACGCAACCGCAAGCTCGTCGGGACCGTGCTGATCCTCGTCTTCGTCTGCGTTTATGCGCTCGTCGCCATGGCGCTGGCGCAGGGACGGATCACCGAGGCACCGAAGCTGGTGCAGACGGTCGCCTATATCGCGCTCGGCCTCGCCTGGGTGCTGCCGCTGCTGCCGCTGATCAAGTGGATGGAACGCAAGGACGAGGCTTGAGGCCTCCCATCATTCTCGATCGAAAATCATCAGACGCACCGTCATTCCGGGGCTTCGCGTCAGCGAAGAGCCCGGAACCCAGAACCGATGCCGTCACGAAATCGAGCGCGAACCCGACTGCTCGCCCTATTATGGAAGCGGCATCGGTTCTGGGTTCCGGGCTCAGGCCTGCGGCCTGCCCCGGAATGACGGCGGCGATTCCAGCGGCCTCGTCTAGCCGACTGTCCGCATCGCTTAACCAACATCCAGCCTGCGCCCCCTGTTCCGCAACCAGAACGGCAGCCCCGAGAGCAACACTCGCAGCGCCGCCTCGTTCTGGTGGAGGCCGTTGAGCGAGACGCGCGGCAGGGCGTGGAGATGGGCGGCGTGCTCTGGAAAGAGATGGCCCGGCCGCGTCGTGACGGCACTGTCGAAGCCCGCCTCCGCTGCCAGCGCGAAATCGCGCGGACCGGCTGAGCCGGGATCGCCGACCGGATAGGCGAAATGGCGGACCGGGATACCGAGTTCCGCCTCCAGACGCTGCCTGCTCTCGACAATCTCGCGGCGGGCGACATCCACCCGGTGCTTCGCCAGCATCGGATGCGTCAGGGTATGGGCGCCGATGGTCACGCCCGGCGCGCCGGACAGAGCGCGCAATGTGTCCCAAGGCAGGCATTCGCGTTCGACCAGAGCCACGGAGTCGATACCGGCTTGAGCCATCAGAGTGGAAATCGTCGAGAGCAGAATCGTTTCCGGACCCCGGCGCAGACGCCAGTAGAGCCTCTCGAAGGCGCGGGTCTTCTCGGCATCGCTTTCAGTCCGCGCCGTGAAGCGGCCGTCCGGCAAGGCGATATCGAGGCGTGGCAAGGCACGGATCGCCTCTTCCAGCTCCACCCACCAGAGCCGCGCCGTGCGGTCGGCGAAGCCCGGCGTCACGAACAGCGTCCAGGGTGCCTCATGCTTCGCGAGGACGGGCCAGGCTTCCTCGACATTGTCACGATAACCGTCGTCGAAGGTGAGCGCGACGAAGAAGCGGCCCGGTTTCGGATTGCGCAGGCGCGCCAGCGCCTCTTGCAGTGAGATAATGTCGTAGCCCTCGGCCCGGATCAGGCGCAGCGCCCGATCGAGAAAGTCCGGAGTGATGTCGAGCAAGGCGTTCGGCGCGAAGCCGCGCCTTTCGGCAGCGCGGACATGGTGCAGCGTCAGGATCACGCCCATACCTTGCGCAAAGCCACGGCTCCAGCGGTCGGCGCCCGTCGCCGCCATCGTCCGGAATGCGGCCGCGATGGCCCTGTGACGCCCGTTCATCGCCGCCAAATGCAACTACCCCCTCGCAACCGCCCGACTTTGATGTGTCGCATTGTCTTCAAGCGAACCGGTATCCACTTCGCTCGACAATGCTTTAACGCTATCGCGCGATCGCGCGGCCGGGCCGGAGGATTGTAGCCGATCCGTTCACAATGACGGGTTAAGGAGGCCCCCTCAGTCCTGCTCGGATGAGCGAAGGAAACATGCCCACCGCCACCGCCTCCCCGCTGGCCACACCCGACACGATCCCGGCAAGCGACGCCCTGTCGCGCCCCTGGGCTTCGATCGCGATTGAGACCGACATCGCAGGTCTCGCCGAAACATGGCGCGCCTTCGAGGCGACCGCGCTGGTGACGCCCTATCAGAGCTATGACTGGATCAGGCCCTTCGTCGAGACGATCGGCGCCGCCCATGGCATGGCTCTGCGCTACGCGCTGGTGCGCGGTGCCGACGGCGCTCTCTGCGCTCTGCTGCCGCTCGTCATCACCCGGCGCAGCGGCTTCCGCTTCGCCGAGTTCATCGGTGGCAAGCATGCCAACTATCATATGGGGCTCTATGCACCGACCTTCGCCGAGCAACTCGACGCGCAGCTGACGACCCGGATGCTGGCCGAGATCGGCACGGCCATCGGCGGTCTCGACGCGCTCGCCTTCGTCAACCAGCCGGTCGCGTGGCAAGGTATTGCCAATCCCGCTGCGCTGCTCGCCGCAGGCCCAAGCCCGAGCCGCGCCTACAAACTCGCCCTGATCGCCGGTGACGGGGAGGCTACTCTCAAACGCTCGATGAGCAGCCATGCGCGCAAGAAGCTCAAGAACAAGCACAGCCGCTTCGGGGATTTCGGCCCTTCGACCCTCACGCGGGCGACAACGGCCGGCGAGGCCGCGCGCGTCATCGACGCGTTCCTGGCACAGAAGGCCGAGCGCTTCCGCGCCATGGGCGTGCCCGACCCCTTCGTCGAGCCGGCCATGCGCACATTCCTGGAGCGCGCAGCCATGTCGGGCGGCTCCTGGCATCCGTCGATCGAGCTTTATTCCCTCGATCTCGCCGGCCGCTCGGTCGCGACCTATGTCGGCGCGATCCAGGGCGCGCGCTTCTCGGGGATGGCGACCTCGTTCGACATGGGCAGCGAAACCGTCAAGACCAGCCCGGGTGAATTGCTCCTGGCCGAATTGATCCGCCTGAAGGCTGGCGAGGGCATCGCCGTCTTCGATCTCGGTGTCGGCGAAGCCCGCTACAAGACGACCTTCTGCGACGACCATGACGATCTGGTCGACAGTTTTCTGCCGCTGACCTTCAAGGGCCAAGTCTTCGCGCGGATCGCCCGGTCGAAGCGCGAGTTGAAGCGGCGCATCAAGCGCTCGCCATGGGCGTTGAAGCTGGCCCACCGGGCATCGGGCTGGCTGCGGAGCAAGCGGTCCGGGGAGGAGTAAGCGGCCCTGCCATGCAAGGAGCCGCGGCATCGTTGCAGAACCGTCATGCTCGCCCTTGTGGCGAGCATCCACGTCTTGAACACTGCATCACACGAAGGAAAACGTGGATGGTCGGGACAAGCCCGACCATGACGACCTATTCAGCCAGTTGACAGGATAGCCGCCCCGAAATCAGGCTTCGGCGGGTGCTTCCGCACGCGCAACCGTGGGCATCGGCACGCCGCCTTCGGCATCCAGGATCAGTGTGACCGGCGCTTCGGTCAGCTCGCTCAGGCGATAGGCCGTTTCGAGGGCATGGCCGTTGCCGACCTGTCCGCTCATGACGAGCCCGGCCTGCGCGCGGCGGGCGATCGGCGCCAACACCACGCCGTCGTCATTGGAGGCGGCGGCGACCAGCACCCAGTCATAGGTCTCGCAGAGCGCATCGAGCGCGACGTCGACGAGATCGGGGGCCGCCAGAACCGCGGCGCGGCCGGCACGGCCGGCGCCGATGCGATGCAGCCGCGAGCCCGGAGCGCGCGTGATGATGTCTGAGAACAGCGCCTCTCCGGCCAACAACTCCGAGAAGCCGGCCTCGCCATCGTCATGATCACGGGACAGGTCGATGAGCACGCAACGGCAGCGCTGGGCGAGCAATTCGGCGAGATCCCGCGGCCTGGCCGCCTCCTCGCCGGCGCCGTCGAGCACCAGCGCCAGCGGTGCCACGCCGCGTGCCGGCTCGCGGGTCCGCTCGGCGAGCTCCGCCAGGGTCAGTTCGGGATTGTCGAGGTCGAGCCGGGCCTGGCCGAGCCTTCCGGCACGGGTCAGCAGGCCGGCGACACGCGCCTGGCGCGGCGCGTCCGGCACCGGGCCGGGCGCCTCGGCCTCTTCCTCGGAGCGTCTGGCGGAGACCCAGCGCGGCCCGCGCGGGCCCTCCGGCAAGGACCGGCCCTGACCGTTGAGCAATTCGCGCGTCACGATCGTCGCAAGCGCGATCAGGAAGGTCGCAAGCGTCGCCACCAGCACCACCGGCACCTTCTTCGGAAAGGACGGCTCGGTCGGCTCGACGGCGCGCGAGATGATGCGCGCATCGGCGGGGGTTGCATTCATGGTGTCGCGCGCAACCGCCTCGCGATAACGCTGCATGTACTGCTCCAGCTGGTCGCGCAGCGTGCGGGCTTCGCGTTCGAGCGCGCGCAGCTGCACTTCGCTGTCATTGGCGCTGGAGACATTCTTCTTCTGCCCGTCGAGCGCCGCCTGGAAGCTTTCCACGCGCTGGCCGGCGATCTTCGCTTCGTTCTCCAGCGTGCGCACGGTGCGCTCAGCTGCGGCGCGGAGCTGGCCTTCGAGATCGAGGAGCTGGGCGTTCAGCTCCTTGATCCGGGGATGCTCGGGCAGGAGGCTGCGCGATTCCGCCGCGATCTGGGCGCGCAGGTTGACGCGCTGCTCGATCAGGCGACGGACGAGGTCGTTATTGGCGACGTCCGGAATCTCGAAGGTGCGGCCCTGCTTGATCGCATCGCGGATCAGTCCGGCCTTGGCCTGCGCCTCAGCCTGCTGGCTACGGGCATTGGAGAGCTGAGCCGACAGGTCGGTGAGCTGCTGGGAGGTGATGCTGGTGTTGTTGGGGCCGGCGAAGAGGCCGTTCTTCGAGCGGAAATCCTCGACCTTGGCCTCGGCCTCGGCCACGCGCTTGCGCAAGGGCTCGATCGTGGTGGAGAGCCAGTTCGACGCGCTGCGGGCATTGTCCTGCTTCGCCGCCTCCTGGAATTCCAGATAGGTCTCGGCGATGGTGTTGGCGGCCTTGGCGGCGAGCGCGGCATCGCGCGAGGTGAACTCGACGGAGACGATGCGCGAGCGGCCGACGGGATAGACCAGGAGCCGCTCATAGTATTTCTCGAGGACACGCTCCTCCGGCGAGCGATCGGCCGGATGGCCGCCGAGCCCGATCACGACAGCCAGCTTGCGCAGCGCGCTCAACGCACCCACGCCGGAATCGAATTCGGCATTGCCGACGAGGCCGATCCGCTTGATCGCCTCACGCGCGAGATCGCGCGACATGATGACCTGAACCTGGCTCTGCACGGCCTCGGAATCGAACTGGCCGGTACTGTCCGGCAGCGACTGCCCCGGCATCGCATAGAAGCTTCCGCGACTTTCCAGCAGCAGCCGGGCCTCGCCGGTATAGCGCGGCGTCACCACATTCACCGCGATAAAGGACAGGCCGAGGGCTGCAATCGTCGGCCCGATCACCCAGAATTTGCGACGCTTGATCGCCGCCCAGAGGGCGGAGAGATCGAGCATGTCGCCCCGGCCTTCACCGGCACCCTGCGCATCAATCCCAGCTTGAGCGGTCATGGGCCCACCTATCGACGCAAAACTCTCGCCCCTCGGAAGGGGCGCAGGCGGCATTGAACACTTGGTAAGCCTAATGAACCGCTAACGATCCCATCGCCTTACCTGCCATAGCCGGCGACAAGGAGGATCAATCTGGAGCCCGACCGCCCTGTAACGGGCGCTGGGCTCAGATCAATCGAACCGATGGGCGGAGATGTCCGACGGCAAATATCAAACCAGATCCCCATTTGGGGGGTGCCAGAACGCGGCTTTCGGCGCTAAATTATCGCCCGTCAGGAAACCAGAAATGGAACAAGTGATCTACGAGGCTGGGCCGGTTAAGATCACATCGGGCCAGATCAACACCGCCGGAGGCTGCTTCCCGATATCATGCATCCGTGGCGTGCACATTCGGCCGAGCCGCCGAAGGCTGTATGGAGAGTTTGCTTGCGCCGCGGCTGTCGTCAGCGCAACCTACCCGGGCGTCTTGGACCACTGGCTACTGCTCTCGGCCGCTATCGGCATCGCGGCTGTTGTCGCACAGGCCAAACTCGTGATCCGCACGACCGTCGGAGACAGGACGGCCCTCACAGCCAAAACGCCAAAAGCACTGTACCCTGCGCTCGCCGCAATTCGCCAGGCAGCGTCGCTTCAAGAATAGCGACCGCAGCGGCGCACCCGATCGTAAACGACAAGTCGGCCCCGCACCCCCCTCTTGCGAGCTTCCGCCGCCTGATCCCGGCGTTTCAGACCGGAAACCGCACGGCACGGTAAGGAAGGTTAATGACACCTTACCACTGCCGGGAGACACCGCTTCACCTGCATTTCAGCGGGACGAGCGAATTCTTCAATCGCCCGGTCAAACGTGTCGCCATGCCCGGGCCGCTGCCGATTGCTGCTACCCCCACAGCCTAGCAGTCGGCAGCGTATTTCTTTTGGAGCCCCGCAAGCATCGGATAACGGCAGCAATCGCCGGCCGACGCCCGCCCGAGGCCATCCGCTCCACCCTGCACAGCGCCAGCGAGACACTCGCAACACCCCGACAGGAAGCCTTTGTTAACCATGCCGAGATTACAGATCAGGCAAGTTCTGCACGGATAAGCCTGTGATGAGTCGACGCCTCGCCTCTCTCGCCTTGGCCGCCGCCATGACTGCAGGTGCCTGCGCGCCTCGCTATCCGGCGTCGGACTACGCGCTCGCCGAGCCGGCCGGTCCCTATCGGCTGGCCAGCGGCGATCGGCTGCGCGTCATCGTCTTCGGGCAGGACAACCTCTCGAATATCTATGCTGTCGACGGCGCCGGCCGCATTGCCATGCCGCTGATCGGCTCGGTCGAGGCGCAGGGCCGCACGACGCAGCAGCTCGCCCAGGCGATCGAGGCCAAGCTGCGCGGCGGCTATCTGCGCGAGCCCAAGGTTTCGGTCGAGGTCGACACGTATCGCCCGTTCTTCGTCCTCGGCGAGGTCACCACGTCCGGCCAGTTCCCCTATGTGAACGGCATGACCGTGCAGACGGCCGTCGCCATCGCCGGCGGCTTCACGCCGCGCGGCCAGCGCTCCTCGGCCGAGGTGACGCGCCAGATCGACGGCCAGACCGTGACCGCGACCGTGCCGATCACCTATCCGGTCCAGCCCGGCGACACCATCGTCATCAAGGAACGCTGGTTCTGAGATCGGACGAGCCCATGACGGATGGCCCCGCGTCCCGCCCTCTGAAAATCCTGCATGTCTTTCGGGCGCCTCTCGGCGGGCTGTTCCGACATGTCCTCGACGCCGCGCGCGGGCAGGTCGAGCGCGGGCATGATGTCGGCATCTTCTGCGCTTCCAATGCCGGGGGGGCGCGGGCCGACGAGGTCCTCCGCGAGCTTGGCAGCCAGTTGACGCTGGGTGTCACGCGCGTGCCGATGTCGCGCTATCCAAGCGCCACCGACTTCAAGGCGCAGCTCGCCGAAATGGCGCTGCGGCAGCGCCTCGCGCCGGACATCGTGCATTGCCACGGCTCGAAAGGCGGCGTCTATGGCCGCATCCCCGCCCTGCTCTCGCCCGGCCGGCGTTATGTCACGGCCTATACGCCGCATGGCGGCAGCTTCAATTACAAGCCCGGTGGCCTGGAACATAAGATCTACATGAGCGTCGAGCGACTGCTCGAAGGCGCAACCGACGTGTTCCTGTTCGAGAGTCGCTTCATCGCCGGCCGCTTCGAGGCCCATGTCGGCCATGCGCCGCGCACCGATCACCGCGTCGTGCTCAACGGCGTCTCCGACGCGGAATTCGAACCGATCGACCACCAGGCAGCAGAATTCGACCTGCTTTACCTCGGAGAGCTGCGCTCGGCCAAAGGCGTCGACACGCTGATTGACGCGCTGGCGCTGCTGCGCCGCCGGGACCGGCTGACGCCGCGGATCCTCATCGTCGGATCGGGACCGGAGGAACACGAATTGCAGCAGATGACGCGCGATCGCGGCATCGCCGACCAGTGCGTTTTCGAGCCGCCCACGCCGATCCGCAAGGCACTCGCCCGCGCCCGCGCCATGGTGATCCCGTCGCGAGCCGAATCCCTACCCTATGTCATCCTGGAAGCAGCTGCGGCCGCGCAACCGCTGATCTCGACCGATGTCGGCGGCATCGGCGAGATCTATGGCCCCAGGCATTGCCAGCGACTGATCCCGGCCAACGACCCGACGGCCCTCGCCACCGCAATCCGTTCCATGCTCGATACACCAGAGGCCGAGCGCCGCGCCCAGGCGACCGATCTCGCCAGGCATGTCCGGCAGAATTTTAGCCTCGACGCGATGATCGATGGCGTCATCGCCGCCTATCGCGACGCGCTGAGGGCACGCAGCATCGCCTGAAGCGGGTACTCAGGCGAGCTTGAGCGCGACGACGCCGCAGATCACGAGCAGGATGCCCAGCCAACCCACCGGCCTGATGCGCTGGCCGAACGCCAATGCGCCGATGACGGCAGTGATGACCAGGCCCGCCCCGCCCCAGACCGCATAGGCCACGGAGAGGTCCATGCCCTCGATCGCCTTGGCCAGCGCTGCGAAAGCGCCCATGACGAGGACAATGCCACCGGCACCAACCCCACGGCGGCTCATGCCATCCGAAAGCTTGAGCAGATAAGTGCCGCCGATCTCGAGCGCGACGGCCAGCAGGAGCCAGAGGAAAGGCACAGCCTGAGTAAAGGAGGCGCTCACACGAGCCTCCCATGACCCTCGCTGCGTTCGCGCCCCACTCCGTTCTCGATCAGCAGAATGCCTGCCAGAATGGCCGCCAGGCCGGCCGCGCGAGCGACGGTCAGGTGCTCGCCGAAGAGCACATGGCCGATCACCGCGATGCCGACGATGCCGAGCCCTTCCCAGACGGCATAGGCGACCGCCATCGGGATGACGCGCAGTGCGATGCTGAGCAGGATGAAAGACAGACCGATCAGAACCAGCGGCAATGTACCGACCAGCCATGAGGTCGAGACGGCCGACTTCAGCGCGGCCGTCGCGACGATCTCGACGGCAATGGCCGCGAGCAGAACCAACCAATGAAAAGACATGTTGCACACGGGCGAAGCCGGCGCTGAACGTCACGGATGCGACGCAGGGACAGCCAAGCAATCGTTAGAGTTTTAAATCGACAGATCGGAGAAGAAGAAGAACCTGGAGCATTACTCCAGCAGCCGACGCCACAAGCAAAACAGCTGTCGGGGCGAGGCGCTCTTCGAGAGCGATATATGCTTCTCAGACACTCATCGACAGCCAATATGCCTATTCGACACAGCCCTGTCAACTCGCGATCACTTGCAATAACAATCACTTGCGGGAATCGACGCGCTTTTTGGCAAATTTAAAACTGCGCCAAATCACTGGCAGGCCAAGACAAAATCCACTTTTTCGCGATCGCGTTTTGAGAGCGTCCGCAAAGCGCCCGGCAAGAGCCTTTACCCGGCTCCGAGGGGTTACGAAGCCCCGAAAACAGCAAGCGGTCCGATTAAATGTTCCGTGAGCAATTTCGGATAGAGCCGAACCGGGATCGCCGCACCCCGGACGCGGCGCTCCGAGTTGAGGGTGAAGGGTCATGGGGACTTTCGACGTCCGCGATATGATGAAGGCGGATGCGGCCGCCTCGGCGACGCCGGGCATGCTCGGCGAAGCCGACAAGGGCCAGACGCGGCGCTTCCATCCGCTGGCCGAGCGCATCGCGGCCATCCCCGTCAAGCCGACCCTCTCCCCCGTGATGATCGAAGGCGTCGCGAGGCTGCTGGACCTGATCGCGGTGCTTGGAGCGGGCGGGCTGGTCTACTGGCTCTATGCCGCCGGCAAGGTCGAATACACCCTGCCCTACCAGGTGACGATCGGGGCGCTCGCCATCGGAGCGCTCGCGCTGTTCCAGGCCCTGCAGCTCTATCCCATCGGCGCGCTGCGCCATGTCATCGGCAGCGCGGTGCGGCTGCTCGCCGGCTGGACCATGCTGTTCCTCGTCGCGCTTGCGGCCTTCTTCTTCATGAAGATCGGCGACCAGGTGTCGCGCGGCTGGCTGATCGGCTTCTACTTCTCCGGCGCCGGCGGCCTGCTGGCCGGGCGCATCGCCATGACGGTGAGCGTGCGCCATCTCACCCGCACCGGCCGGCTGGAGCGGCGCACGGCGATCGTCGGTGGCGGCGAGGCCGGTGAGGCGCTGATCCGCGCCCTGGAAAGCCAGAAGGATACGGGCCTGCAAATCTGCGGCGTCTTCGACGACCGCAATGACGAGCGTTCGCCCGATCTCGTCGCCGGCTATCCCAAGCTCGGCACGATCGACGACCTCGTCGAATTCGCGCGCCGCACCAAGCTCGACCTGGTGATCTTCACCCTGCCGATCTCGGCCGAGGCACGGCTCCTGACGATGCTGCGCAAGCTCTGGGTGCTGCCGATCGACATCCGCCTCTCGGCCCATCTATCGAAGCTGCGCCTGCGGCCGCGCTCCTATTCCTATTTCGGCGCCGTCCCGGTGCTCGACGTCTTCGACCGGCCGATCGCCGACTGGGACATCGTCGTCAAATGGGTGTTCGACAAGGTGGTCGGCACGCTCGCGCTGATCGCGCTCTCGCCGGTGATGCTGGCGACGGCGATCGCGATCAAGCTGGATTCCAAGGGGCCGGTGTTCTTCCGCCAGAAGCGCTACGGCTTCAACAACGAGACCGTCGACGTCCTGAAGTTCCGCTCGCTGCGCCACGACATGGCGGACCACACCGCGGCCAAGCAGGTCACCCGGGACGATCCGCGGGTGACGCGCGTCGGCCGCTTCATCCGCAAGACCTCGATCGACGAATTGCCGCAGCTTCTGAACGTCGTCTTCAAGGGCGATCTCTCGCTGGTCGGGCCGCGCCCGCACGCGATCCATGCCCACACCTCGAACCGCGCCTATGAGCAGGTGGTGGACGGCTATTTCGCCCGCCACAAGGTCAAGCCCGGCATCACCGGGTGGGCCCAGATCAACGGCTGGCGCGGCGAGACCGATACCGACGAGAAGATCCAGCGGCGCGTCGAGCACGACCTCTACTATATCGAGAACTGGTCGGTGCTGCTCGATCTCTACATCCTCGTGAAGACGCCCTTCTCGCTCCTGACCAAGAACGAGAACGCCTATTGAGCGCGCTGGCGCAAAATCCGCCACAGGGAAGCGGGGCGCCGCGCCTCACGGTGTCCTATGCCGCGATCAAGCGCGGCACCCTGTGGCTGCTCGGCGCCTCCAGCGGGCTCGCCCTGATCGAGCCCTCGCCCTATGAAGTCGTCTTCCTGCTGACGCTGTTCGTTTTCGCGCTGACCGGCATCCGCTTCTCGCAGAAGCTGCTGCCCCTGGCCGTGCTGCTGCTCACCTACAATATCGGCGGCATCTTCTCCCTCATTCCCTGGATGGGCGACGGCGATTCCGTGCGCTTCACCGCGGTGTCGGTCTATCTGATGATCACGGCGCTCTTCATCGCCGGCATCATGTCCCAGGATGCGGCCGGCCGGCTCGAGACCTTGCGCCGCGGCTACCTCTTCGCTGCCTGGATCGCAGGCTCCGCAGCCATTCTGGGCTATTTCGATATCGCCGGACTGGGCTCGATCTTCACGCTCTACGGGCGCGCCTCCGGCACGTTCAAGGATCCCAACGTTCTCGGCCCCTATCTGGTGCTGCCGATCGTCTACGTCCTGCAGCGCATCCTGACCGGGCAGGCCGGCATGGTGCGCGGCCTGATCATGCTCAGCGTTCCGCTCGCCGCGCTGTTCTTCGGCTTCTCCCGCGGCGCCTGGGGCGTGCTCGTCGTCGCGACGGCCATGATGATCGCCCTCACCTTCCTGACCGCGCCGAACGCCGCCAGCCGGGGGCGCATCGTCGCGATGTCGCTGATCGCATTCGTCGCGATGATCGCGGCGCTGCTCGTCGCGCTGTCGTTCGAGGACATCCGCAGTGTCTTCGACGCGCGCGCCAGCCTCGACCAGGACTATGACCAGGGCGTCACCGGCCGCTTCGGCAACCAGTTGCGCGCCATTCCGATGCTGCTCGACGCGCCCAACGGCTTCGGGCCGCTGCAGTTCCGCTGGCTGTTCAACCAGGCCGACCCGCACAACGTCTACATCAACGCCTTCGCCTCCTATGGCTGGCTCGGCGGCTTCTCATGGATCAGCCTGATGGTCGCGACCTGCTATGTCGGCTGGCGGCTGGTCTTCCGGCCGGGGCCGACCCAGCTGCACGCGATCGCGATCTGGTCCGTGCTCTTCGTCACGATCCTGCAGGGCTTCCAGATCGACAGCGACCATTGGCGGCACCTCTATCTGATGCTGGGCCTGATCTGGGGCCTGGCGGCGCTGGGACCGCGTGACGACACGGCCGGGAAGAGCCCATGACGACGGCCTCGCCACCTGCCGCCGGCCAGATCGAGAGCATCCAGGCCCTGCGCGCTATCGCGGCGCTGCTGGTCGTCTTCGCCCATGCCGCCCATGAGGCGGAGGCCATCGGCCCGCGCGTCGGCCTTGGCGCGATCGATCCCTCCTTCATGCATGGCGGCATCGGCGTCGACATCTTCTTCGTGATCTCCGGCTTCATCATGGTCCACACCTCGGCCGATCTGTTCGGCCGGCCGGGGGCGTGGCGGGTCTTCCTCGCCCGGCGCATCGCCAGGATCGTGCCGCTCTACTGGCTGCTGACCAGCGTCCTGCTGATCGGAGGCTTCTTCGCCCCGAAACTCCTGAACGTCCCGCTCGGCGACTGGCAGCACATCCTCGCCTCCTATCTCTTCATCCCCAGCCTGCGCAGCGGCGACGAGATCCGGCCGGTGATGGCGCTGGGCTGGACGCTCAACCTGGAGATGTTCTTCTACGTGCTGTTCGCCGGGGCGATGCTGCTGCCCCTGCGGCGTGGCATGATCGCGCTTGCGGTCGCGATCACCGGCTTCGCCCTGGCCGGCATCCTCCTCCGGCCAGTGCAGGTGCAGCTCGCCTTCTGGACGCAGCAGATCATCCTCGAATTCCTGTACGGCTGCCTGCTGGCGCTGCTCTTTCGGCAAGGCGTCAGGCTGTCAGCCCCGGTCGCGGCGCTCATGGTCGCACTCGGCTTCGCCGGCATGTTCAGGATCCAGGGCCTCGATGCGGCAGCGACGGTCGCGCCGGCGCTGCGCTGGGGTGTTCCCGCCGTGCTGATCGTCGGCGGCGCGGCGCTCTATCGCGGCGCGGCTCCGCGCGTGGCCCTGCTTCTGGTCGGGCTCGGCAACGCTTCCTACAGCCTCTACCTCTTCCATCCCTTCGCGTTGCGGCCGCTTCGGGAGATCTGGATCAGGCTGGTGGGAGGAGCGCTGCCGCTGGAAATCTATATCGCCGTCGCGATGGCGGTCGCAGCGCTTGCCTCCACCCTGCTCTATCACTGGGTCGAGCGCCCGATGGGACGCTGGCTGAGGTTTCCATCGGCGCGGAACTCGTCGCGTGGAAACGACGCCGTGCCGCAGGAAGCACGCTGGCGGAAGCGCCCGGAGGCCGGCCGCACCGCGAGCTAGAGCCTGCTGATTTTCCGCGGAAACACATCGTCATCCCGGGCTTGCCCCGGGATCCATCGTAGGGCGCTTAAGCTCTATGATGGATTCCGGATCGGCGCCGCTCTCGCGGCTTGTCCGGAATGACGGCGTGTTTCCGTGAAAAGGAAGCAACCTCTTGAAGCACGCCGCGCCGACATTCCGAGCGGATCGGAGACCGCGGAGGCCTGTTTCAGCCCTTGCCCTTGCGCACCACGACATAGGCGTAGGTCGTGACGAGGTTCCAGCCGATGCGCGCGGCCAGCGCATTGAAGGCGTGGTCGACCTCCCTCAAGCCCGGCATCCGGTCGAAATAGCCATGCCCCCAGAAGCGCTGGACATGGGCTTCGGCGAAACCTGCCCGCTTCAGCATCGGCTCGAGCAAGGCAGGGTCGCCGCGGCACCAATCATAGAGCGCGGGGAATTTCGGATCACCACCGCCATCACGACGGGCCGGAAACAGCGCCTGGATGATGGCGTGCGAGACCTTCTCGGGCAGGATATGGTTCAGCGCGAAGGCCGGAGCCCAGAGCGTCGGGAAAAAGGCGAGAGCCACGCCGCCGGGCGCCAGCAATTCATGGATATTGGCCCAGGCACGCTCGACGCCGTCGACATGCTCGAAGACCATGCGCGAGACCATCATGTCGTAGCCGCCGCGCCGAACGTCCGGCTCACTCAAGTCGCCTGCGATGTCGAAGCGCGCGGTCTTGAGCCCGCGCCCGGTCAGGGCAAGTTCGCCGGCATCGATGTCGTTGACGATGAGCTCGATGCCGTTGCGG
>NZ_CAMFJF010000062.1 GCF_945956895.1 uncultured Allobosea sp.
GAATCTCAGCCTCCTAGCGAGGCCCCCCTGGGAACGGATGCAGATGACGAGCGGCGGGGCCCGCTGTCAAGCAGGAATGGAGCGGGGCGGGCCCCTGCGGGAATCGGAGATGTTAATCTGCCTGAACCGTCATTGCGAGCGGAGCGAAGCAATCCAGGAGGACCGGGTCGAACTCTCTAACCCAGTCCTCCTGGATTGCTTCGTCGCTTTGCTCCTCGCAATGACGGCTCAGCTTGGTCGGAAAATGCTCTAGCCGGCGATATCCCGGGCCATGCGCAGGAGATACTGGCCATAATCGCCCTTGGCGAGCTTTTCGCCGAGCTGTGTCAATTGCGCGGTCGATATCCAGCCTTGCCGCGCGGCGATCTCTTCGGGGCAGGCGATGCGAAGGCCCTGCCGGCTTTCGAGCGTGCGCACGAACTCGCCTGCTTCCAGCAGGCTGTCGGGTGTGCCGGTATCGAGCCAGGCGAAGCCGCGGCCCATCGACTCCACCGAGAGCGCGCCCCGTTCGAGATAGATCCGGTTGACGTCGGTGATCTCCAGCTCGCCGCGGGCGGAAGGCTTCAGCGAGCGTGCGATCTCGACCACCTCGGCATCGTAGAAATACAAGCCCGTGACGGCCCAGTTCGACTTCGGAACCTTGGGCTTCTCCTCGATCGAGATTGCCTTTCCGGCCCGATCGAACGCGACGACGCCGTAACGCTCGGGATCGCGGACATGATAGGCGAAGACGGTCGCGCCGGTCTTCCGGGCCGTGGCCCTTGCCATCATCTCGGGCAGGGAATGGCCGTAGAACAGGTTGTCGCCGAGGACGAGGGCAGACGGTTCGCCGGCAACGAAATCGGCGCCGATCAGGTAGGCCTGCGCCAGCCCGCCGGGATGCGGCTGCTCGGCATAGGTCAGGTTCATGCCCCAGTCAGAGCCGTCGCCGAGCAGGCGCCTGAAGTTCGGCAGGTCGTGCGGCGTCGAGATGATCAGCACCTCGCGGATGCCGGCGAGCATCAGCGTCGAGAGCGGATAGTAGATCATCGGTTTGTCGTAGACAGGCAGGAGCTGCTTCGACATCGCCAGCGTCATCGGGTGCAGCCGCGTGCCGGAACCGCCGGCCAGGATGATGCCCTTCATCGTTACCTCTGGTCCTTGGCCTGATCCTTGAGCAGTCGCGCGACGCAAGGCTGGAGCGAGCTTTGCCACTTCGGCAGCCGCACCTCATGAGCCAGCGCGAGCTTACTGCAATCGAGCCTGGAATTCGCGGGCCGGCGCGCCGGCGTCGGATAGTCGACTGTGGCGATGCGCTTGACCCGCACCGGCTTGCCACCCTGCCGTTCCCGCTCGGCGAAGATCGCCTCCGCGACATCGGCCCAGACGGCCTCGCCCGCCGCGCTCATATGGAAGACGCCGCGCAGGGAAGCGTCCCCTGCCCTGCTGGTCAGGTTGCGCGCAACGGTGAAGATCGCATCGGCGATGTCGAGCGCGCTGGTCGGGCATCCCGCCTGATCGGCGACGACGCCGATTTCGTCGCGCGTCTCGGCGAGGTGCAGCATCGTCTTGACGAAATTCTTGCCGAAAGGGCTGTAGATCCAGGCCGTGCGCAGGATGGCGTGGTTATCAGTGGCTGCCGCGACCGCCTGCTCGCCGGCGAGCTTGCTCGCGCCATAGGCCGAGATCGGGCCGGTTGCGTCGTCCTCGCGATAGGGGCGGGCGAGAACGCCGTCGAAGACATAGTCGGTCGAGAGCTGGATCACCGGGATGCCAAGCGCGGCCGCGGCCCGCGCCGCCTCGCCGGCCGCTTCGCCATTGACGCGCATGGCCAATTCCGGCTCGCTCTCGGCCTGGTCCACGGCCGTATAGGCGGCGGTGTTGACGATGACGTCGGGCCTGGCTGAGCGCAGGGCGGGTGCGACCGTCTTCGGGATGGCGAGATCGAGGTCCGGGCGGCGCAGCGCGATGACCTCGACGCCGACAGGCACGCGCTCCAGCATGGCACAGACGACTTGGCCGGTCCAACCGGTGACGGCGATGCGAAGTGTCATCAGTCGAAATAACGCAGCATCTCGGCGAGGCGCGGATGCTTGCGATCCTTGTCTGAGAGGGTGAGGCCGGAGAGCGGCAGCCGCCAGTCGATGCCGAGCGCCGGGTCGTCGAAAGCGAGACCGTGGTCGTTCTCCGGCGCATAGGGCGCCGTGACCTTGTAGAGCACCTCGGTATCGGGTTCCAACGTGACGAAGCCATGGGCGAAGCCGACCGGAACCAGCAATTGCTTCCAGTTCTCGGCGGAAAGCTCGACCGCGACATGCTTGCCGAAGGTGGGCGAAGAGGCCCGGATATCGACGGCGACATCGAGGATGCGCCCGCGCGTGACCCGGACCAGCTTGTCCTGCGCGAAGGGCACCGACTGGAAGTGCAGGCCGCGCAGCGTGCCGACGGGGGCCGACAGCGACTGGTTGTCCTGGACGAAATCGAGATCGAGCCCGACCTCCGCGAAGGCCTTGCGGCTCCAGGTTTCCGAGAAGAAGCCGCGATGGTCGCCGAATTTCTTCGGCGTGACGATCTTGACGGCCGGGATCGCCGTTTCCTCGACGCTCAGCATGCTCCAGTCTCCGCTCAGGCCGCGCCGAGGCGTTCGCCGCGATAGACGCCGGAACGGATATCGCCCCACCACGCGGTATTGGCGAGATACCATTCGACGGTGCGGCGTAAGCCCGTCTCGAAGGTCTCTTTCGGCGCCCAGCCGAGCTCGCGGCCGATCTTGCCGGCATCGATCGCGTAGCGCGCGTCATGGCCCGGCCGGTCGGTGACATAGGTGATCAGGCGCTCGCGCGGACCCTTGGGGTCTGGCCGGAGCTCGTCAAGGATGGCGCAGATCGTCTTCACCACCTCGATATTCGCCTTCTCGTTATGGCCACCGATATTGTAGCTCTCGCCCAGCTTGCCAGCGGTGGCGACGGTGAGCAGCGCGTCGGCATGGTCGTCGACATAGAGCCAGTCGCGCACGTTGAGCCCGTTGCCGTAGACCGGCAGCGGTTTGCCTTCCAGCGCGTTGATGATCATCAGCGGGATCAGCTTCTCGGGGAAGTGATAGGGCCCGTAATTGTTCGAGCAGTTGGTCATCACCACCGGCAGGCCATAGGTGTGGTGCCAGGCCCGCACGAGATGGTCGGAAGCTGCCTTGGAGGCCGAATAGGGCGAGTTCGGCTGATAGGCCGTGTCCTCGCGGAAGAAGCCGTCGCTACCCAGCGAACCGAAGACCTCGTCGGTCGAGATATGGTGGAAGCGGAAGCGCGCCTTGCGATCCTCCGGCAGCCCCCGGAAATGGCGCAGCGCCTCCTGCAGCAGCGTGAAGGAGCCGACGACATTGGTCTCGATGAAGGCCGCCGGGCCGTCGATCGAACGGTCGACATGGCTCTCGGCCGCGAGATGCATGACGATATCGGGCTGGAAATCGGCGAAGATCGCCTTCATTCGCAGGGCGTCGCCGATATCGGCCTGCTCGAAGCGGTAGCGGTTGCTGCCGGAGACCGGCTCAAGCGAAGCGAGGTTGCCGGCATAGGTCAGCTTGTCGACGACGCAGACCCCATGCTCGGTCTCCCCGACCAGCTTCCTCACAACCGCCGAGCCGATGAACCCGGCGCCGCCGGTCACGAGAAATCTCAGGCCCATGAGGAGCAATCCTGACAGCAGCGGTCGCAAGAACGGGAGGAGCGAGGGGACGCGACGGGCGGCCTTCTGCGAGCGGTCGCATATCTGCCCCGGTCGCGCGACATGGTCGTCGGCCTCAACGTGTTTCCCCCTTCACCGCACGGCATGGTCACGAAGCGTTTTCGCGCGACAGCGAAACCCCCGAACCGCGGCAAAACAAAGGCCCGCGCGTCGCGAAGCCCCGTTGCAGTGGCGCTTATGCCCGTTCGAGCGCGACCGCGATGCCTTGGCCGACGCCGATGCACATGGTGGCGAGCGCGCGCTTCTTGCCGGTCAGGGACAGTTCCAGCGCGGCCGTGCCGCTGATGCGGGCGCCGGACATGCCGAGCGGGTGACCGAGCGCGATCGCGCCGCCATTGGGATTCACGAAATCCCCGTCCTCCGGAATGCCGAGATCGCGCAGCACGGCGATGCCTTGGCTGGCAAAGGCCTCGTTCAGTTCGACGATATCGAAATCCGTCGGCTTCAGGCCGAGGCGCTCGCAGAGCTTGCGCGTCGCCGGGATCGGCCCGAGCCCCATGACGCGCGGGGCGATACCGCCGGTCGCGCCGCCAAGGATGCGTGCGATTGGGGTCAGTCCGTATTTCGCAGCTGCCTTTTCGGAGGCGATGATCAGCGCCGCTGCGCCGTCATTGACGCCGGACGCATTGCCGGCCGTGACGGTGCCGCCTTCCTTGCGGAACGGCGTGCCGAGCTTGGCGAGCTTCTCCAGCGTGGTGTCGCCGCGCGGATGCTCGTCGACCTCGACGCGGATCGCATCGCCCTTGCGCTGCGGGATCAGGACCGGGACGATCTCCTTGGCCAGGCGGCCGTTCTGCTGGGCTGCGACCGCCTTGAGCTGCGAGCGCAGGGCGAAGGCGTCCTGGTCGGCCCGGCTGATATGGCAGTCGGCGGCGACGTTCTCGCCCGTCTCCGGCATGGAATCGATGCCGTATTGCGCCTTCATCAGCGGGTTGACGAAGCGCCAGCCGATGGTGGTGTCGTGGATCTCGGCATGGCGCGAGAAGGCGCTGTCGGCCTTGGGCATGACGAAGGGCGCGCGCGACATGCTCTCGACGCCACCGGCGATCATCAATTCGGCCTCGCCCGCCTTGATCGCACGCGCAGCGGTGATGACCGCATCCATGCCGGAGCCGCAGAGCCGGTTCATCGTCGTGCCCGGCACGTCCTTGGGCAGGCCGGCGAGCAGCAGCGACATGCGGGCGACGTTGCGGTTGTCCTCGCCCGCCTGGTTGGCGCAGCCATAGATCACGTCGTCGACCGCACCGAAATCGACGCCCGGATGGCGCTCGACCAGGGCCTTCAGCGGCACGGCGCCGAGATCGTCCGCCCGGACCGAGGACAGCGTACCGCCGAACCGGCCGATCGGCGTGCGGACATAGGCGCAGATGAAAGCTTCGCTCATGGAACGGGATCCTGCTGTCTCAAGGGGTTCAGCGCGTCTGCGCTTCTGCAAAGGCGAGGTTTTCGGCAAGCAGGGCCTGGGCCGCTTCAGGCGTCGGAGCCTCGACATAGACGCGCAGCTCGGGTGCGTTGCCGGAAGCCCGGAAATGCACGGTGGCGCCATTGCCGAGCGTCAGGCGCAGCCCGTCGCGCCGGTCGCGCGCTGCGACCGCGCCATGGGGGGCGAATGTGGAGTCGCGAAAATCCGCATCCTCCGCGTCGAGCCGCGCGATCAAGGCCGCAGTCCTGTCCTGTGGGACCTCCTGGAGGCGATTGGACAAGGCGATCGCGAAACGCGCATCCGCGGCAATGGCGCTCAGCGGCTTGCCTGCGTGGCGTGCCAGCGCGAGCGTCGCCAGGATCGGCAACATGGCATCGCGTGTCGGCAGGGCCGGCAGGTGCCGCCCGTCCTGCACGACGTCCGAACCCAGCAGGACACCGCCATTCGCTTCGAAGCCGAGGATGGTCTCGGCGCCTGCGGCCCTGGCTTCGGCCATGCCGGCGATGACATAGGGCGAGCCGACGCGGGTGCGGATCACGCTCTCGAACAATCCGGGGCGGTCCAGGGCCGAGTTCGAGGTCACGGGCGTGACGATCGCATCGGCCCCGAGGAAATGCGCGGTAAGAGCGCCGACGAGATCGCCGCGCAGAAACCGGCCTGTCTCATCGGCGACGAGGGGGCGGTCGGCGTCGCCATCGGTCGAGACGATGGCATCGAGCCTGCTGCCGCCGGCCCAGCGCCGGGCAAGGTCCTCGTCCTCCGGACGGAGAGCCTCGGTGTCGACGGGGACGAAGACGTCGCTGCGTCCCAGCGGAACGGCGGTGGCCCCAAGCGCCGCCAGCACCTCGCAGATCACGTCGCGGCCGACGGAGGAATGCTGGTAGACGCCGACGGTCAGGCCCTTCAAGGCATCGGCCGCGAAGAAGGCGGCATAACGCGCACGGTAGGCCGCGATCGGTTCGCTGCGGGCCGGCTCGACGGAAACCTCCGGGGCGGCGGCGATGGCGAGCCTGGCATGCCAGGCCAGGATGCGGGCTTCGTCCGCCTTGTCGATCTCGCCGGTGGCCCGATAGAATTTCAGACCGTTGCGATCGTCGGGAATATGGCTGCCGGTGACCATGATGGCCGGGCTGCCCCGCTCCATCGCAGCGAGCGCAAGGGCGGGGGTCGGCAGGGCGCCGCAATCGACCGGCGTGAAACCGGCATCGAGCACGGCCTGGGCGCATTGCGAGGCGATGAGCGGGCTCGACGAGCGCAAGTCGCGGCCGATCAGAACCTCGCCGGCCTGTCCTGCGGCGGCATCCTCGCGCAGCATCGCGCAGAAGGCCCGGACATGACTGTAGGTCGGCAGGCCGACGAGTTCGCTGACGAGGCCCCGCAGGCCGGACGTTCCGAATTTGAGGCTGGTCATGACCGGGATGTGTCGATGCCTGGGTCGTGTTTCGTGGATGCAGCCTAGAGCGATCGGTGCGGCCCTGTCACGCCGGTTGCCACACGGGCCCTGAGGCAGCCCCTAGATCCTGTAGAATTCCCGGTACCATTCGACGAAACGGGCAAGCCCGGTTTCGATCGGCGTCTCCGGATGGAAGTCGACGCGTGCCGCCAGGTCTTTGACATCGGCATAGGTCGCGGGAACGTCTCCGGGCTGGGCCGGCAGGTGCCTCTTGATCGCCTTGCGCCCACAGGCCTCTTCGATCGCCGCGATGAAACGGTCGAGCCGCACCGGCGTGTGGTTGCCGATATTGTAGATGCGCCAGGGGGCGGCGGCGGTGGCGGGATCGGGGGCTGCCTTGGCGAGATCCGGGACTGCCTCCGGTGGTTTGCCCGCCAGCCGCACGATCGCTTCGCGGATGTCGTCGACATAGGTGAAGTCGCGGCTCATCGTGGCCTCGTCATAGACGTCGATCGGCCGGCCTTCGAGGATCGCCTTGGTGAACTTGAAATAGGCCATGTCCGGCCGGCCCCAGGGGCCGTAGACCGTGAAGAAGCGCAGGCCCGTCGTCGGGATGCCGTAGAGATGCGAATAGGAATGCGCCATCAGCTCGTTGGCGCGCTTCGTCGCGGCGTAGAGCGAAACCGGATGGTCGGCACCGTCATGCTCGCTGAACGGGACCTTGGCATTGGCGCCGTAGACCGAGCTCGACGAGGCATAGACCAGATGGTCGATCCGGTTATGCCGGCAGGCCTCGAGGATCGAGAGGAAGCCGTCGAGGTTGGAGGTGGCGTAAGCGCGTGGGTTTTCCAGCGAATAGCGCACGCCTGCCTGCGCGGCGAGATGGATGACCACTTGCGGGCGAAAGGCGGCAAAGGCGGCCTGCACCGCGTCGTAGTCGGAAATGTCGATCTGCTCGAAAGAGAAGCCGTTGCGGGCGGTGAGCCGGTCGAGGCGAGCCTGTTTCAGGGCGGGATCGTAATAGGGCGTGAGGTTGTCGATGCCGAAGACCTGAGCCCCGGCATCGAGCAGGGCTTGCGTGACATGGAAGCCGACGAAGCCGGCTGCGCCCGTCAGGAGCACGCGTTCGAAAGGCAGATCGCGGTTCAAGTGGCCCTCTCCTGTAAAGTCCGCCGCGGTAGTGAAATGCTTCGGCGGCTTTGACAAGGCGATTGGTGCGGCGCGATTGGCGCCTCATCGGCAATCTCTCCGGCATTCGGCAGCGAGCCGCCGGGCTCTTCCGCCATGCCGCCGCTTTCCAGAACCAGAACGCGGGTGCGATGACCAAAAAACTCGCGAGCAATCGTCAGCCGGCGGGGCCTCCGCCAATAATGGCCAGGTCAGTGTCGAAACCTGCAGGCAGGCTTGACTGCTTCAGGTCATCGATCGGCACGGAGCTCGTCTCCCGACCGCTCGCACGGAAGCGGGTCGAGGCTCTCATAAGAATAAAATATTCTTTTCGGCAAGTGTCATCTTGTGATGCGCTCTGCGAAACATGAAAAACTGCGTGAAGCAGTGGGACCTGTTACAAAAATAGCAATGGTTGCCGCATAGTCTCTGCGGAAAATCGAAGATCACGAGGCTTGTTGCATGGCGCATTTCGAAGCAGAGGCAGCTCGGCAGGGATTGCCGGAAGTCATTCTTTCCAGCTCGCCTTCTTCAACGCGCCGGCCGCGCCTCGTCGCAACGGGCTTCGCGACGACGCTCGAAAGGGCTTTCAGCGGCAGCAGCTATTATCTGAGCCAGGCCGGCATGGCCGAACGCGTGCTTGACGGGTGCTTTACCCTGCAGTCGACAAAACGCTCTGACCCGCTGCTGAACGCGGCCGGTGCAATGTGGAAGCTGGGTCGCGTGCTGCGCGGCCGCAAGCCTGGCGGCTTCAAATTCGCTCCGAGCTTTCACGCCCATATCTGGCGCAAGCATGCGAAGCTGCTCGCCGGCACCGCGGTGATCAACAACATCCAGATGTACGGGCCGGAATTCTGGAAGCGGCAGCGTGAGCTCGATATCAGGCCGTATTTCTACATCGACGGCACTTTGAGCGAGTACTTCACGAACTATGCCGATTTCGATGTGGTCGCGGCCATCGACAAGCAGACCATGCGCAACGCGATTGCGGTGGAACGGGAGGACTATGCCCGCGTCGAGCATGTTTTCGCGATGAGCCGGCGCTCTGCTGACGATCTCATCAACACATACGGGTTGCCGAGCGAAAAGATCTCGATCGTTTCCCCCGGCGCCAATATCGCGGATGCTGAGATCAACGGATATGTCGCCCCGCCGCGGGCAGAGCGCCGGGATTTCATCGTCGGCTTCGTCGGGTTGTATGCCCGCAGGAAAGGTTTGGATCGCCTTGCGGCGGCCGTCGCAATCCTGCGCAGCCGCGGGCTTCCGGTCATCCTGCGCGTCGTCGGAGAATGCCCCGGCGAAATCCGGGCGATGGACGGGGTCGAAGCGCTCGGCGTCATCCGAAAGGATGCCGACACCGCGCGTTTCCTGGCGAGCATCTCCGATATCGACCTCGGCTGCCAGCTCTCCAAGGCCGAGATGGTCGGCGTCGCGATGCTCGAATTCCTGCGCCTGGGCATTCCAATCCTGGCGACCGATGTCGGCGGGATTCCCGAAGTCATGGCGGGTGGTGGGGGCATCATGGTGCAACCGGAGGTTTCGCCGGAAGAGCTGGCCGGGATCATCGGCGGCCTCGTGCGCGATCGCGACAGCTACCTTGCGCTGCGAAAGGCCGCCCGGATGCGTCGCGACTGGGCGAGCTGGTCCCGCGCCGCACGCGAAATGGATGTGGTGCTGAGCCGCGGCGACACGGCGGCGCACCGGTCCGATGTTCGACGCGCCGGGACGCGCGCCGGGAGCAGCATGTGACAAACGAAACCCGCATCGTTGATCGCGAGAGCCTCGCGGCCGTCCGTTATCGTCACGATCTCGAATGTGTGACGATCGAAACGGCGAAGCTCAAATTCCGCAACCTGCTGCCCTGCGCCCTGAAATACGGGCTATGGGCACTGCGTCCCGGCGGCAGACTGATCATCCGCGACACCGGCGGCAGCGATCCCGCGCCATCCACATTGACGGTTTCGTCCAACCTCGTGCGGCAGTGGATCGCCTGCTTCATCGGGCGCGAGGTCGAATGGGCGGCGATCGGGGCCGGGCAGATCGAACTCGTTCGCAGCAGCCCGGTTCTGGTGCCGGGCTGGAGTGCGGGCGTCGTCTTCTCCGGCCAAGATAGCGAAGTGCCGATGCTGCGGGCCTGCCTCGATGGTCTCCTCGCGCAGCCGGAGCTGGCTCCGGACGGCGGCGGCGAGATCGTCGTCTGCGGTCCCGCGCGCGATCTCGATTTCCTGTCGGATTATCCAAGCGTGCGCTACCTGCCGTTCGAAACGCCACCAAGCCAGCGTTTCCTGATCGGCCAGAAGAAGAACGCGCTGATGGCTTCCTTGAAGGGGCCGCGCATGATCGTCCTGCACACCCGTGTAGTGCTGGAAGCAGGCGCGCTCGCCGGCATGCCGCGCGAGTTCGACATTTCTTCCCCCAACACGAGCGTGCTCGTCGACGGGGTGCGCCGGCCCTATCTTTCGTTGACGCAGTCCGATGGCGTCTGGCTGGGGCACGCGACCCGGCGCACGACCGTGATGCTGCGCCAGCTCGACGGAGCGGACCCGACCGTCTTGCTCGAGCGCGGTCCGGTTTTCATCGACGGGGGAGCGTTCTGCGTCACCAGGGCTGTCTTCGATGCCTGCCCGCTCAATCCCTTCGTAGCCTGGAACGAGGGCGAGGACGTGGAATGGTGCGGGCGCGCCCACATGAACGGCTTCCTCGTCGACATGTCGCCGCGCAGCCCGGCCTATTCCCAAACGAACAAGCTGGGGGCGTATCGCGACTTCGGTGCCGTTACACCCTATCTGCGCCGGGCGGCATGGACCGTGCGGTCTGCCGCGGCGCTCGTCAACGACCGGGTCCAGCGGATGCGAGGCCGCCGCTAGGGCCTGCGCGAGGGTCAGCGGCGCGTGGCTGGGGCGGGAGGATTCGAACCTCCGAATGGCGGTACCAAAAACCGCTGCCTTACCACTTGGCGACGCCCCAATGTGCGGCGCCTTCTAGAACGCGGCAGCGCAGCGCGCAACCACCTAGCCACCACGCAGCCCCCTCGCCGCAAGATTTCCTCCACAACCTGCAAAGTGCCTGTTGCGCCGGACCCGCGTGCTGGCTATAAGCCGCCCACCAGCGGATCGGAGTGTGGCTCAGCCTGGTAGAGCACCTCGTTCGGGACGAGGGGGTCGCAGGTTCAAATCCTGCCACTCCGACCAAAATTTCCCGGTATATTTCAGATAGTTATGAAAACGGCCCTGCGGGGCCTTTTTCTTTGGCCGGCAGAAATACCGACAGTTTCCGTGGCAACGGCCCCTCCGCCGTCGCGTCTCTCCCGTTCGGCACCCGCCGCGCGGCACATGGCCCGCCGCCTATCCCCACGACAGCGCTTGTCACCACGCTCGCATCAGATTCCCCGCGGACCGGCCGCAAAATTGCTGATCCATGCTTGCGATGCCTATGCCGACCCAAACTGAAACATCTTCGTGTCGCGTGGGGTCATTATGTCATCCAAGGCCAAACAGGGGCGCTCCGTCTCGAATTTCGACGAATGCAGCGTGCATCTGCTGAGCGCATTCTTCTGCCTCTCCGGGACGTCTGCGGAAGACGACAAGCTACGAAAGAGCATCGAAACCGTGCTGACCGAGCTGTCGAAAACCCAGCTCGCCAAAAGCCGGTCGAACATTGTCCAATTCTGCAGGCGCCGGCCGCTCGCGGGCTGACCGACGGCCAGTGATGGGGCCGAGCCGCGAGCTAGCGCATTGGCTTTGGCCGAAAACCGCGCGCCACTTTTCGGGCCAATGCTTTAGCCGAACCGCTTGATGGCGAGCACAATCCCAATTGCGGCGCCCCAGGCAGCCGCCTGAAGCAGGAGCGGCGCGTGAACCGCGATGAACTGCCGCAAGACAGGCCCGGCACCCGGCCACGTCTCGCTGTGGGCATGCTCCCGGCCGGCCGACACGCTTTCATGTGCCCGCTCCGCCGGTGCCGCCGCCTGGCGGTCAAGCTCGACAACCGCCGAATCAGATCGAACCGCCGCAGCCGCACCGTTTGAGAACAGTCGCAGATCCATCGAGCGGCCTCCGGTTCATGCTCATTGGATCGCCATCATGGGACGCGCGCAACGCGAGCCTGCGCCCTATCCGCGATTTCCACAGGCTGCCCGCGCCGGTCAGTTTTCGCGGGAGCCTTCGTGCTCCCGCCTGCCATGGTCCAGGTGGGGAGCTCCCGCGATCTGGAGATACATCGTCCGTTGCGCTATAGGCTTCTCGTGACCCAGAGATTCAAGCTTCCCGCGGGCGTCGAAGCGCTCATCTTCGATTGCGACGGCACCCTCGTCGACACCTTGCCGGTCTATGCCAGCGCCTGGGCCCACGGCTTTCAGCCATCCGGACGTGCCATGCAGCGCGGCTGGTATCTGGAGAGAGCCGGTCATTCCGAACATGCTCTCATGGATCTGTTCGATGCTGATCATGGCGTCACGGTCGACAGGGAGCAGGTCATCGACCTTATGCGTCAGAGGTTCCTGATGGACATCGACGCCGTGCAGGAGATCACGGCGGTGGCCGGTATCGCCCGGGCGCAGCAAGGCGTCCTTCCGATGGCAGTGGCCTCCGGCGGCTCGCGCCAGATCGTCTCGGCCTGCCTCGAGGCGACCGGCCTGACCAAGCTCTTTGCAACGGTGGTCACCATCGAGGACGTGACGAGGCCAAAGCCCGCGCCCGACCTTTTCCTTGAAGCGGCGCGCCGCCTGAAGATCGAGCCTGCCAAATGCTGCGTGTTCGAGGACTCCCCGCAGGGCCTTGCCGCCGCGCATAATGCCGGCATGCAGGCTATCGACGTCCGGACCGCCTGACCGCAGCGGCTGCGGGCCCGGCGGGAGCGCTATGCCCCACCACAGAGGCTTTCGAAGCGTCCGGCATGGACGCCAGATCGTCTGCCCAGGCCGAGGCGGGGCGCATGAGCGACATCAACGGCCGGACGCGCAATCGCGCACGGAATTTGCGAGCGAAACCGCGCTCGGGCGATCACGTTTTCGGCCTGATCCGGCTCGCCGGGGCCACGATCGTACACACCGCCTGGATCGGAGCGCTGGGCTACGCTCCCTGACGCTTCATTCGAGAACGGGGGCTCGATCCGCCATGTCGAGGAAAATGGCGATGCAAGCCAGGTAGCATGTTGCGATCGTCAGCATTCATTCTCCCGGACACCGCATCGGATGCTGATTTGCGTCGACATGAGCACCGACATGCATTCGCTCTCGCAGCAATCGTCATTGCACTGCATCATCAGCCAGCATCGACACCGAGACGCAGCCACGCGCCCATGGATGCTGAGCGCTTCGCATGGCCCGGCGAATACCGGCTTCCCGTCCGGCCCGGGTCCCTGTCACCCCTCCGTCAAACGGCACGCCTATTGCACCGGCTCCGAAACGGAGACCGACCATGTTGCGCGACTGCCCGCCCGACGCGAAAGCCACCCTCGCCCTGATCGCCCTTTCGGCGCTCTGCATCCTGGGCTGGCTTGCCGATCTGGGCCTTTGAACGCGCGTTCCCAAAGTCTCCCACAGCCTCTAGAGTGCCGCCCGATCGAATCGAACGGTTGGGCCATGAAGCGCATCACTCTTCTTGCCGGCATCCTCGGATTGGCCGTGTTCCTGTCCGGCTGCGACAAATGCGGCAATTTCGGCCCGTTATTCGGCATGTCCGACACCAAGAGCTGCGGCGGCAAGTCGAGCGGTTGAAGACATATCGCCGGAGATGAGCGACGAGATCGAGTTCGACCGCAGCGCGACGACGGAAGCCGGTACGGTTGCGGTCCTGTCCCCGCTGGTGCGCCGGATCATCGCCGGCAATAGCGGGCCGATGACCTTCACCGGCACCTGCTCCTATATCGTCGGGCGCGGCACGGTCGCGATCATCGATCCCGGCCCGGACGACCCCGCCCATGTCGAGCGTCTGCTGGCAGCCGTCCGTGGCGAGACCGTCAGCCATATCGTCGTCACCCATACCCATCGCGACCACTCGCCGGCCGTGCCCGCCCTCAAGGCCGCGACCGGCGCGACGGTGGTCGGCTGCGGGCCACACCGGCCGTCGCGGCAGCTCGGGCCGGGCGAAGGCCGCGTGCTCGATGCCGCCGCCGATACCGATTTCGCACCGGACTGGGCGATGCGCGACGGCGATGCCGTCTCGGGCTCCGGCTGGAGCCTTGCCGCCGTGGAGACGCCCGGGCACACCGCCAATCACCTCGCCTTCACGCTCGCCGAAGAGGCGACCTTGTTCTCCGGCGACCATGTCATGGCCTGGTCGACCTCGGTCGTGGCCCCACCCGACGGCTCGATGGCCGCCTATATGGCCTCGATCGAGAAGCTGCGCGGGCTCGAACATGCCCGCTACTGGCCGGGCCATGGCGGCCCGGTCGTCGAGCCGCAGCGTTTCCTGCGCGGGCTCGTCCAGCATCGGCGCCTGCGCGAGGCCGCGATCCTGAACCGGCTCGGCGCCGGCGACGAGACCATCGCCGCGATGGTGCCGGTGATCTACCAGGGCCTGGCCCCTGCCCTGCACCGCGCCGCGGCGCTTTCGGTGCTGGCCCAGCTCGAAGACCTCGTCCTGCGCGGCGCCGTCCAATCCAGCGACGCCATTCCGGCGCTGGCCAGCCGCTACAGGCTCGCCTGACGCGCAGGCCTCAACGGCTATCCATCAGGAGTTCGATCTCGTCGGCGAAGGCCGCGACCCGCGCGGCATTCACGCCGAGATCGTGGCTGCCCAGGCGCGAGGCCGAGCGGATGTCGATGCGGCTGCCATCGACACGCGGCCGGACCCGGATGGTGATGTCCTCGGAAAAGCGCAGGATGCGATCCCGCGCGATGGCCTCGACCCGCCCGGCGCCGCTGCGCCCGCCCGGCCGCGCCGTCTCCAGCACCTGCCAGCCGAGGCCGTGCGCCGCCCGCCTGGCGAGATCGAAGGCGGCATCCGCTGGCAATTCGAGCAGAATCGGCACCGCCTTGGGATAGGCCTGCCGCTGCAGGCGCCGCCGTTCAGGGGGCACATCGGGCGGCACGCGCCCGGCGCGCGCGGTCAGCGCGACCTGCGAACGGCTGAAGGCGGGGGGGTCGTCGATATCGGTCGAGACATCCGCCAGCGCCGGCTTGGTCACGAGTCTCAGCCCGACATAGCCGGCCGGCACGAGCAGGAGGAGCGAAAGCGCCATCGCGCCGGCGGCCATGCCGACGCCGCGATGGCCGGAATGCCAGATGCGGATGAAGGCGAGGATGGCGAGGCCGAGCGCCGCGAGCACCAGCACATAGGCGCCTGCAACCGGCGCGAGCCCCTCGATGCTCGGCTCACGCAAGCGCACCAGCAGCAGCGACAAGAGCAGCACCGCGCACGAGAACCAGGCCAGCCGCCGGCTCCAGACGGCCGCGCGCGAAACCGGTTCCTCGAAGACGAGACGACGGTGCATCGCCCTTTCGTGCCTCTCGCCGCGCCGGAAGGCAAGGCGCGGAGCGGGCTAAGCGCAATGTTAATCAAATCGACAATAAAAGAATGTGGTGAGGTCCGACTACGGCCTGCCTCTGCGACTTCGCCACCGCCCTACCGTTGCATGCTCCCTTCGAGTTCCGCCGTGAAATTCTTCCCCTCGTCGATCCAGAACTACCTCGTCGCCACCATGGCCTGCCTGTGCGTGCCCGGCATCGGCGCCTTGGGCTACATGGCGGAGCAATCCATCCTGGAAGTGCGCAGCAACATGCAGCTGGGCGAGCTGGTCCAGGCCGACAAGGCCCTGCTGCTCGCGGGCAATGCGATCCGGACGGCGCGTGGACAGGCGCAGACCAGCATCCAGGTCGCCGACGACCCGGCCGCGACCTTGAAGCAGATCGAGGACGGCAATCGCAGCCGCATCGCTGAGGCGATCACGCAGCTGGACGAGACCGACCTGCCTGGCCGCAAGGAATTGATCGCCGGCATCGTGCAGCAGCAGAAGCTCACCGACGCCAGGATGGCCGATCTCTATGCCGAGGCCGCCAAGCCGAAGGCGCAGCGCAGCCTTGCTGCCACCATGCCCTGGTATAACGGTATCGGCGCGATCGAGGCCGCGATCGTCAAGGCCTCGGACGGGACCGCCAACGCCGCCCGCCTCGCCGATCCGATCCTCGCCGACCTCCAGGGCTTCAAGTCTGCCGGCTGGGATGTCCGCTCGAATTACGGCACGCAATGCTCGGTGCTGCGCCCGGCCTTCGGCTCGGGCAAGGCGCTCGATACCGCCCAGATCCGCAAGCTCGGCGAATTGCGCGGCGTCTCCAACGCCTCCGGCGAGACGCTGAAGCAGCTCGCCTCGCGGCCGGGCGTCGGCAGCGAACTCGTCCGGAAGATCGGCGTGATGTCCGCCGAGGTCGAGGTCTCGAATCGCAAGATGGACGAGCTGATCGGCAAGCTCGGCCAGGGCTCCGGCCCCGTCATCGCAGCGGACGAATGGACGAAGCAGTGCAACGGGCCGTTCACCGCCATCGTTTCGGCCGTCACGCAGTCGCTCGACGACATGGTCGTGCGGACCGACAGGAAGCTCAACGCCGCGTGGGTGAGGCTCGGCATCGTCAGCACGCTGCTGGCCGCCCTGCTCGTCATCTGCGTCATGAGCTGGCGCGGCGTGCAGCGCCGGGTCGCGCGGCCGCTGATCTCGCTGAAATCGGCGCTGGACGAGATGCAGAAGGGCGATTTCACCCATGCCATCCCCGCCGCCCCCTCGCCCGACGAGATCGGCGCGCTGAGCGGCGCCCTCGAGATCTATCGCGAGAACGCGCTCGCCCTCGAGCAGAACCGGCGCGACCGCGAACTCGCCATGCTGGCCGATGCCGAGCAGGCCGCCCATGTCCAGAAGCTGCTGGGCGAGGTCGCCAATATCGTCGCCGATGCCCGCGAGGGCAATTTCTCCGGCAAGGCGCAGGTCGGCGGCATGGAAGGCCCGCTGAAGGAACTCGTCGAGGGCATCAACGAGATCAACGCGGTTGTTGACGGTGCGACGACGGAGTTCGCCGGGGCCTTGTCGGCGATCGCGGGCGGCGACCTGACCCACCGGGTCG
>NZ_CAMFJF010000063.1 GCF_945956895.1 uncultured Allobosea sp.
CATGCCGACCGAACTGCTCTTCCGCCAGGATGCCTATCTCAAGGAAACGCCCGCGACGGTCGAAGCCGTGAACGAGCGCGGCGGCATCATCCTCGACCGCACCAATTTCTACGCGACCGGCGGCGGCCAGCCCGGTGATGCCGGGCATCTGCGCCGTACCGACGGCAGCCTGGTCACGATCGCCACTACGATCTACGATCCCGAGGACAAGAGCCGGGTCATTCATGTCCCCGCCGAAGGACAGGCCCTGCCGGCACCGGGCGAGGCGGTTACCGCGGTGCTCGACTGGGAGCGCCGCTTCAAGCGCATGCGCATTCACACGGCGTTGCATCTGCTCAGCGTCGTGCTGGCCTTCCCCGTCACCGGCGGCTCGATCGGCGATGGCGACGGACGGCTCGATTTCGACATCCCGGAAGGCGGGCTCGACAAGGCCGAAATCTCCGAGAAGCTCAACGCGCTGGTCGCCCGCAACGCCGACGTCACCGAGCGCTGGATCACCGACGAGGAGCTCGACGCCAATCCGGGCCTGGTCAAGACGATGTCGGTGAAGCCGCCGCGCGGCTCGGGCCGCGTCCGGCTTGTCGCCATCGGCGATATCGACCTGCAGCCCTGCGGCGGCACCCATGTCCGCAACACCGCCGAGATTGGCGCGGTCGCGGTCACCGATATCGAGAAGAAGGGCAAGCAGAACCGGCGCGTCCGGATCGCGCTCGCCTGAGATTGGTTTTCAATGGAACCTCGCCGTCATTCCGGACAAGCGGCGAAGCCGCGCCGATCCGGAATCCATCGACGGGCGCCACGCTTTATGATGGATTCCGGGACAAGACCGGAATGACGGCGCGGTTCCGGTGATCAGACAAGATTTGCCCAGAGGATACGCCTATGGCCCGTGAAGATGTCTTCGTTTCGACCGAGTGGCTGGCCGAGCGCCTGAACGCGCCGGACATCGTCGTGGTCGATGCCTCCTGGTACCTGCCGGCGCAGAAGCGCGACGGAGCGGCCGAATATGCCGCGCGCCGCATTCCGGGCGCCGTCCATTTCGACATCGACAAGATCAAGGACACCCGCTCGTCCCTGCCCCATATGCTGCCCTCGGCGCCTGAATTCGCGGCCGCGGTCGGCGCGCTCGGCATCGGCGACGGCATGCGCATCGTCGTCTATGACGGGCTCGGCTTCTTTTCGGCGCCGCGCGTGCGCTGGACCTTCAAGGTGTTCGGCGCGCGCGATGTCGTCATCCTCGATGGCGGCTTGCCGAAATGGCTCGCAGAAGGCCGCCCCGTCGAGGAAGACAACCCAAAGACACGCCAGCCCCGCAGCTTCACCGCAAGGCTCGACAACGGGGCCGTGGCCAACGCAGACGATGTGGCGCGCGCCACCGCCTCGCAGGCGATTCAGGTCGTCGATGCACGCGCCGCCGACCGCTTCCGCGGCGAGGCGGCCGAGCCGCGGCCGGGCCTGGCCTCCGGTCATATCCCCGGCTCGCTCAACCTGCCGTCGTCGCAGCTGACCACCGATGGCCGGCTGAAATCCCCGGAGGAGATCGTCGCGCTGTTCCGGGATGCCGGCGTCGATCTCGACAGGCCCTCGATCATGACCTGCGGTTCGGGCGTCTCGGCCGTGATCCTGTCGACGGCGCTGGAAGCCGTCGGCAAGCCGGCCAAGGCGATCTATGATGGCTCCTGGTCCGAATGGGGCATGGGCGAGCGGCCTGTCGCGACAGGCCCGGCGAAACAGGCCTGAGCGGGAGACGGCCATGAGCCACGATCATTCCCACGATCACGATCACAGCCATGACGGCGAACCGCGCTGGAAGCATGACGGAGTACGCGTCATCTCCGGCGACAAGCTCGATCCCAATACGGCGCAGACTCCGGGCATGTTCCGGCAGGCGGCGATCAACCATGCCCGCGTTGGCGCGCAGAAGATCTGGGCCGGCACGGTCGCGATCGAACCCAACGCCAAGACCGGCGTGCATCATCACGGCGAACTCGAAAGCGTGATCTATGTGGTGAGCGGCAAGGCCCGGATGCGTTGGGGCGAGCGGCTGGAATTCGTCGCCGAGGCGGGGCCGGGCGACTTCATCTATGTGCCGCCCTTCGTGCCGCATCAGGAGATCAACGCCGATCCCGACAACCCGCTGCAATGCGTGCTGGTGCGCTCCGACAACGAGGCGGTCGTGGTCAACATCACCGATGTCGACCCGGTCGAGAAGCCGGAAGAGGTCTACTGGGTCGACCCGATCCACAAGCACCCGCACGGGTAAGCAACGGCCTCCGGTATGCCGCTCCTTGACTCGCCGATCAGGCACTGCGAGCATCGTTATATTCATCTGGATACAGCGATATTGGCAGCGAGGAACAACATGTTGAAGCGCCGCACCCTGCTGGGCATGGGCCTGGCTCTTGCCGTGAGTTTCGCCCCCGCCTTCGACGCCGCGCAGGCACAGACGAAGGACCTCGTGATCTTCGCCGCCGCCAGCATGAAGAACGCGCTGGACGAGGCCGCCGCCAACTGGGTCAAGGAGAGCGGCAAGCCGGCGCCCAAGATCTCCTATGCCGCCAGCAACACGCTGGCGAAACAGCTCGAGAACGGCGCCCCGGCCGATCTCTTCGTCTCGGCCGATCTCGACTGGATGGACTACGCAGCGAGCAAGAACCTGATCAGGCCGGACACCCGGGTCAGCCTGCTCGCCAACCGCATCGTGCTGGTTGCCGGCAAGGATTCGACCGCCAAGCTCGATCTCAAGCCCGGCGCCGATGTCGCGGGCGCCGTTGGCACCGGCCGCCTCGCCATGGGCAATGTCGATTCCGTCCCGGCCGGCAAATACGGCAAGGCCGCGCTGGAGAAGCTCGGCGCCTGGGACAAGGTGAAGGACAAGATCGCGCAGGCCGACAATGTCCGCGCCGCGCTGCTCCTGGTCTCGCGCGGCGAGGCCCCGCTCGGCATCGTCTACGCGACCGACGCCGCGGCCGACCGCCAAGTCAAGGTTGTCGCGACCTTCCCCGAGGATTCGCACCCGCCGATCGTCTATCCCGTCGCCGTCACCAAGGATTCGGCCAACCCCGACGCGCAGGCCTTCCTGACCTATCTGCGCAGCCCCGCGGCCCGGCCCGTCTTCGAGAAGCAGGGCTTCACGGTGCTCAACAAGGCCGCCAGTTCATCGTGACCGCCGCTTCGTGACCGACTGGCTTACGCTATCGCCTGAAGAATGGACGGCGGTGAGGCTCAGCCTCATCGTCGCCACGACCGCCATGCTCGCAAGCCTCCCGCTGGGGCTTGGCGTTGGGTTGCTGCTGGCGCGTGGGCGCTTCTGGGGCAAGTCCCTGCTCGACGCGATCGTCCATATGCCACTGATCCTGCCGCCGGTGGTGACGGGCTATCTGCTGCTCGTCGGCTTCGGCCGGCGCGGGCCGATCGGCGAATTCCTCTATGACTGGTTCGGGATCGTGCTGTCCTTCCGCTGGACCGGCGCGGCGCTCGCCTGCGCCGTGATGGGCTTCCCGCTGATGGTGCGCGCCATCCGCCTCTCGATCGAAGCGGTCGACCGCAAGCTCGAATCCGCCGCCGGCACATTGGGCGCGAGCCCGATCTGGGTCTTCCTCGTCGTCACCTTGCCGCTCTGCCTGCCCGGCATCATCGCCGGCATGATCCTGTGCTTCGCCAAGGCGATGGGCGAATTCGGCGCGACGATTACCTTCGTCTCCAATATCCCCGGCGAGACGCAGACGCTGCCCACTGCGATCTACACCTTCACCCAGGTGCCCGGCGGCGATGCCGGCGCGATGCGGCTCACCCTGATCTCGATCGCGATCTCGGTCGCCGCGCTCTTCCTCTCCGAACTGATGGCGCGCATCGTCGGCCGGCGGATCGACGTCGAATGACTGATGTTCTCGACATCGCCGTCCGCCACGAGCTCGGCGACTTCACCCTCGACGCCTCCTTCACCTCCGACGGGCGCCTGACGGCGCTGTTCGGCAGCTCGGGCTCGGGCAAGACCTCGCTGATCAATGTCATCGGCGGTTTGATCCGCCCCGATTCCGGCCATGTCCGCGTCGATGGCGAGACGCTGGTCGATACCGCGCGCGGCATTGTCCTGCCGAAGCATCGCCGCCGCATCGGCTATGTCTTCCAGGAAGCGCGGCTGTTTCCGCATCTCACGGTGCGGCAGAACCTTCTGTTCGGGCACTGGTTCGTGCCGCGCGCACAGCGCAAGCCGGCCGAGCTCGACAAGGTGCTGGAGCTGCTCGGCATCGGCCATCTGCTGCGGCGCCGCCCCGGCTCTCTCTCCGGCGGCGAGAAGCAGCGCGTCGCCATCGGCCGCGCCCTGCTGGCGCAGCCGCGCCTCCTCCTGATGGACGAGCCGCTGGCGGCGCTCGACGAAGCCCGCAAGGCCGAGATCCTGCCGCATATCGAGCGCCTGCGCGACGAGGCCGGCATTCCCATCGTCTATGTCTCGCATGCGCTGGCGGAGGTCGCGCGCCTCGCCACCACCGTCGTCATGGTCGAGAACGGGCGCGTCGCGGCCTGCGGACCGACTGCGGAGATCCTCTCCCGTCCCGATCTGGCGGCGCGCCCCGGTGCGCCGGAGGCGAGCACGCTGCTATCGGCCGAGGTTGTGGGCTTCGAGGAAGCCTTTGGTCTGGCGCGGCTCACGACGCCGGCCGGACCGCTGACGATCGCGCGCGGTGCGCTGCGGCAGGGCCAGAGGATCAAGATCCGCATCCTGGCGAGCGACGTCATGCTCAGCCTCGGCCAGCCGACCGGGATCAGCGCGCTCAACGTGCTGCCGGGCACGGTCTCCGAAATCGGCGAGCGCAGCGGCGCCGGCGGCAGCACCGTGCATCTGCTCATTGCTTGCGGCGAGGCGAAACTGGCGGCACGCCTGACGGCGAAATCCGTCGCCTTGCTCGGCCTGGCGCCCGGCAAGCCGGTTCATGCGGTGATCAAGAGCGTCTCGGTCGAGATGCCCTGAAAACCGATTTGCCCTTTGAGCCCTCATCCTGAGGAGCCGCGCAGCGGCGTCTCGAAGGATGTTTCAAGAGGCTCAGGAACCATCTGGAGCATCCTTCGAGACGCAAGCCTCCGGCTTGCTCCTCAGGATGAGGGCTTGAGGTCGCAGCCTGCACGGCCATTCGACAGCCCCGCAAAACTCATGCAACCAACCTTGACCTTCCCATGATGGGAAACCTTATATCGCCTGTCATCACCATGAAGGAGACGGCGATGACGGTCATCGACAGGAGCAGGAACGACCTCGAAACCCTCGATCTGGGCGTCGAGGGCATGACCTGCGCGAGCTGCGTCGCCCATGTCGAGCGCGCCATCGCCGCGGTGCCGGGCGTCGATGCGGTCTCGGTCAATCTCGCGACCGAGCGGGCTCACATCAGCTTCGCCAAACACGGCACCGACCTGAAGCAGGTCGAAGTGGCGGTTCGTCAGAGCGGCTACACCCCGGTCGAGAACACGATCGAATTGTCGGTCTCGGGCATGACCTGCGCCTCCTGCGTCGGCCATGTCGAGAAGGCCCTGCGCGCCGTGCCGGGCGTGGTCGAGGCCACCGTGAACCTCGCGACCGAGCGCGCCAGCGTGAAGACGCTCGCCGGCGACGAGATCATTCCCACCCTGACGAAGGCCGTGGCCGGCGCCGGCTATGAGGCGAGCCCGATCGTCGCGGCCGATGGCGATGCCGACACACGCCGGCAGGCTGCCAAGGACGAGGAACAGGGCAAGCTGCTGCGCTCGGTCATCATTGCCGGCCTGCTCACGCTGCCGCTGCTCGTCGTCGAGATGGGCAGCCATATGGTCCCTGCCCTGCACCACTGGCTCGCCGGGACCTTCGGCGAGTGGAATGTGCGCGTCTTCTCCTTCGTGCTGGCGACGATCGTCCAGTTCGGACCGGGCCTCGTCTTCCTGCGCAAGGGTTTCCCGGCGCTGCTGCGGCTGGCGCCCGACATGAACTCGCTGGTCATGCTCGGCACCGGCGCGGCCTATCTTTATTCCAGCGTCGCGACCTTCCTGCCGGACCTGCTGCCGGCAGGCACCGAGGGCACCTATTTCGAATCCGGCGCCGTGATCGTCACGCTGATCCTGCTCGGCCGCTGGTTCGAGACGCGCGCCAAGGGCCGGACGGGCGCCGCCATCCGCAGCCTGATCGCGCTCCAGCCCAAGACCGCCCGCGTGCTGCGCGACGGCGCCGAGAGCGACATCGCCGTCGACAGCGTGCGCCCCGGCGACATCGTCATCCTCAGGCCGGGCGAGCGCGTCCCGGTTGATGGCGAGGTCACGGACGGCAGCTCCTTCGTCGATGAATCGATGATCACCGGCGAGCCCGCCCCCGCCCGCAAGGAAGCCGGCAGCACCGTCACCGGCGGCACGGTCAACGGCTCGGGCGCGCTGCGCTTCACCGCGCAGAAGGTCGGCTCCGACACGCTGCTCGCCCAGATCGTGCGGACCGTGCAGGCCGCGCAAGGCGCCAAACTGCCGATCCAGGCAATGGTCGACCGTGTCACACTCTGGTTCGTGCCGGTCGTGATCGGGCTGGCGCTCCTGACCTTCGCCGTCTGGCTGACATTCGGCCCGAGCCCGGCCCTGTCGCATGCGCTGGTCAATGCCGTGGCGCTGCTGATCATCGCCTGCCCCTGCGCCATGGGCCTGGCCACCCCAACCTCGATCATGGTCGGCACTGGCCGGGGCGCCGAGTTCGGCATCCTGTTCCGCCAGGGCGACGCCTTGCAGGCGCTCAAGGATGTGCAGATCGTCGCGCTCGACAAGACGGGCACGCTGACCAAGGGCAAGCCGGAACTCACCGATATCGAGCCGGCCGCCTGCTTCGCGGCCGACGACGTGCTGCGCCTCGTCGGCTCGGTCGAGAACCGCTCGGAGCATCCGCTGGCGCTGGCGCTGGTCGCGGCCGCCAAGGCTCGTAATCTCGTCATCGCCGAGCCGACGGATTTCACCAGCGACCCCGGCCGTGGTGTCACCGCGACGGTCGAGGGCCGCAAGGTCGCGATTGGTGGCCACCGGCTGATGGAAGACGCTGGTCTCGACATCGCTCCCTTCGCCGCCCGTGCCAAGGCGCTGGCGGAAGCCGGCAAGACGCCGCTTTATGCCGCGCTCGACGGCCAAATCGCCGCCGTCATCGCTGTCGCCGATGCCGTGAAGGAGACCACGCCCGCGGCCATCGCCGCCCTGCACAAGCTCGGCCTCAAGGTCGCGATGGTGACCGGCGACGACCGGCGCACGGCGGAAGCGGTCGCGCGCGGCCTCGGCATCGACGAGGTCTGGGCCGAGGTGTTGCCGACCGACAAGGCCGAGGTGGTCAAGCGCCTGCAGGGCCGCGGCGCCAAGGTCGCCTTCGTTGGCGACGGCATCAACGACGCTCCGGCGCTGGCCCAGGCCGATGTCGGTATCGCCATCGGCACCGGCACGGATATCGCGATCGAAAGCGCCGATGTCGTGTTGATGTCGGGCGACGTGATGGGCGTGCCCCGTGCGATCGCGCTGTCGCAGGCGGTGATCGCCAATATCCGCCAGAATCTTGCCTGGGCCTTCGGCTATAACGCCCTGCTGATCCCGGTCGCGGCCGGCGTGCTCTATCCGGCCTTCGGCATCCTGCTCTCGCCGGTCTTCGCCGGGCTCGCCATGGCGCTGTCGAGCGTCAGCGTGGTCAGCAATGCGCTGCGGTTGAAGCGTTTTCAGGTTCCGGCTTCGCACGGACAGGAGGTCTGAAATGAATATCGGCGAAGCCGCGACCCGCTCCGGCGTGAGCGCCAAGATGATCCGCTACTACGAGAGCATCGGCCTGATCACCCCGCCGGCCCGCACGGCCGCGCAATACCGGGTCTATGCCGCCGACGACGTGCATACGCTGCGCTTCGTGCGTCGTTCTCGCGATCTCGGCTTCTCGTTGGAGGAGACGCGCGAATTGCTCGCGCTCTGGCGCGACAAGAGCCGGGCCAGCGCCGATGTGAAGAACCTCGCCATGGCGCATGTACGCGAGCTCGAGGAAAAGGCGGCCGAACTCAAGGCGATGGCCGATACGCTGCGGCATCTGGCGACGCATTGCCATGGCGACCACCGGCCGGATTGCCCGATCCTCGCCGACTTCGCAGCCACCACGCCGACGCAAGGCAAAGCCTGAGACGCTGCTCCGCCATGCGCTGAATCTCTGGACGAGGCGGTGCGGGATTGCTCATATGCGCCTGCCCACCAGAGGCGGGTCCGGCCCGGCCGCATCGGCCCCGTCGGGGAATCCGCCTCTCAACGAAAGACGGGGAGCGCCCAGGCGTTCTCCAGGCGGAACGACAATGGACAATCGAAACGATCTCTGGCGGCATGTCGATGCGAACAAGGAGCGGCTGATCGCGCTCTCCGACCGGGTCTGGGGCATGCCGGAGGTGTGCTACACCGAGAAGCGCTCTGTCGCCGAGCATATCGCCGAATTGAAGCACCAGGGCTTCAAGATCACCGAGAATGTCGCCGATATCCCGACCGCTGTGATCGGCGAGGCCGGCGAAGGCGGCCCGGTCATCGCCTTCCTCGGTGAGTACGACGCTTTGCCCGGCCTCTCGCAGGAAGCCGGCGCCTCCGAGCACAAGGAGATCGAGACCGGCGGGCACGGCCATGGCTGCGGCCATAACCTGCTCGGCTCCGCCGCGATGCTCGCCGCCGTCGCGATGAAGGACTGGCTCGCCGAGAACAAGATCCCCGGTCGCGTGCGCTATTATGGCTGCCCGGCCGAGGAAGGCGGCGCTGCCAAGGCCTTCATGGTCCGCGCCGGCGCCTTCGACGATGCCGATGTCGCGATCTCGTGGCACCCGTCGAGCTTCTGGGAGGTCGCTCCGGCACTGGCGCTGGCCAATACCCGCGCCGATTTCGTCTTCACCGGCCGTGCCTCGCATGCGGCGGCTGCGCCGCATCTCGGCCGCTCGGCGCTCGACGCCGTCGAACTGATGAATGTCGGCGTCAACTACATGCGCGAGCACATGCCCTCCGACGCGCGCGTGCATTACGCGCTGCTCGACACCGGCGGTATCGCCCCGAACGTCGTCCAGGCCCATGCGCGCGTCCGTTATTCGATCCGCGCCCGTGACCTGCGTGGCATGCTGGAGCTCGTCCAGCGCGTGAAGAAGATCGCCGAAGGCGCCGCGCTGATGACGGAAACCAAGATGGAGATGCGCATCGTCAGCGCCGTCTCCGATCTCGTCGCCAACACGCCGCTCGAAGAGGCCCTGCACAAGGTGATGGCCGAACTCGGCGCGCCGCATTTCGACGATGCCGACAAGGCCTATGCCGAGAAGATCCGCGGCACGCTCTCCCCGCAGGAGATCGCCTCGATCTGGCGCACCATCGGCATGCCCGATACCGGCGCGCCGCTCGCCGACTTCCTCGTGCCGCGCGACGCCAAGCGCAACCCGGCGATCGGCTCGACCGATATCGGCGACGTCAGCTGGGCGGTGCCGACCGTGCAGGCCCATGCGCCGACCGTCGCGATGGGCACGCCGTTCCACACCTGGCAGGTGGTGGCGCAGGGCAAGTCTCCGGCCGCGCACAAGGCAATGGTCCATGTCGCCAAGGCGATGGCCGCGACCGGCGCTGCCGTGCTGAGCGATCCGGCCCTGATGGCTGCCGCCAAGGCCGACCATAAGGCCCGCCTCGGCAAGGAAGGCTACACCTCGCCGTTGCCGCCCGAAGTGAAGCCGCCGCTGACGATGTCGCTGGGTTGATTTTCAGCCCTGGCATAGTCCAGAAAACACGGGTCATCCCGGACGAAGCGTAGCGGAGATCCGGGATCCATGCCTGAACCTTCTTCGGAAGCGTTCCGGAATGGATCCCGGGTCTCCCTGCGGTCGCCCGGGATGACTTCTTTTTGTTGAGGCTCGGGTGTTATCGCCCGATTGAACGAACACATATGATCCGGGAGAATGAGCCTCTGCCGCCAGCCGGCAGAATCGGCAGCCGGAGCCAGCATGGATCGCGCAGAGGAATCGGAAGACAGGCTCGGCCGGCATCACCGCACGGCCAGCGGCCAGGCCGATTCCGCGATCCCTGAGCCCGTCGACCTCGCCGGCTACGTGCTGGACGAGCAGTTCGGCTTCCTGTTGCGGCAGATGCAGCAGCGCTATGTCGCGATGTTCCTGGAGATGATGGGCGAGGACGGGCCGACGCCGCCGCAATTCGCGGTGCTCTGCCGGCTCGCAGTCGACGGGCGGATATCCCAGAACCAGCTCGGCCGCATGACGGCGATGGACCCGGCCACGATCCGGGGCGTGGTGACGCGGCTGGCCGAGCGCGGGCTGGTCGAGCGCCTGCACGATCCCGACGACAAGCGCCGCGTGCTGGTGCAACTCGGCCAGCGCGGCCGCGAGCTGCTACCTGATTATGTCGAGCGTGCCAAGGCGATCACCATCGCGGCGTTGAATCCGATGGCCGGGCCTGAGATCGAACCGTTGCTCGACGTGATGCGGCGCCTGCTCTCGGGCTTCAGACCGCCAGATACTGGCTCCGCGCCGCCTCGTCGGCCTTGAGCGCAGCCATTGTATCGTCGAAGCGGATCAGCCCCTTCTCGATGATGACGGCGCGGTCGGCGATGCTGCCGGCGAAATGCAGGTTCTGTTCGGAGAGCAGCACAGACAGCCCCTCGCCCTTCAGCACGCGGATGGTCTGCGCCATCGCCTCGACGATGACCGGCGCGAGCCCTTCGGACGGCTCGTCGAGCAGCAGCAGTCGCGGATTGCCCATCAAGGTGCGGGCGATGGTCAGCATCTGCTGCTCGCCGCCGGACATCGCGCCGCCCGGCCGGTCGCGCATGCGCCCGAGATTGGGGAAGAGATCGAACAGCCGCTCCGGCGTCCAATGAGGCGCGCCCGCTCGTGGCGGCTGGCGGCCGACCTCGAGATTGTCCATCACCGTCAGTTCTGAGAAGACGCGCCGATCCTCCGGGACATAGCCGATGCCGAGCCTCGCGATGGCGAAGGGCTCGCGGCCGGCGATCTCCTTAGCCTCGAAGCGGATCGAGCCTTGCGGCTCAGGCACCAGCCCCATCACCGTCTTCATGGTCGTCGACTTGCCGGCGCCGTTGCGGCCCATCAGCGCGGCGACCTCGCCGGCCCCGACCGAAAAGCCGACGCCGTGCAGGATCTTGGCGCGGCCATACCAAGCCTCGATGCCGGAGAGTTCGAGGAGCGCCGCCATCAATGCCCTCCCGAGGTCGCGCCGGAGCCGAGATAGACCGCGCGCACCTGCGGGTCGTTGCGCACCTCGGCGCTGGTCCCGGCCGCGATCAACCGGCCACGGTCGAGCACCAGCACGCGGTCGGCATGAGCGAAGACGACATCCATGTCGTGCTCGGTGAAGAGCACGGCGATGCCGCGCTGCCTGGCGATGCGGGCCGTCAATGCCATCAGGGCGATGCGCTCCTGCGGCGCCATGCCGGCGGTGGGCTCGTCCATCAGCAGGAGCTTCGGCGCATTGGCGAGCGCAATGGCGAGCTCGACGCGCTTCAGGTCGCCATAGGCGAGCACGCCGCAGGCGCGCTCCGCCTGCCCGGTCATGCCGACCTGAGCAAGCAGCGCATCGGCCGCCTCGCGATGACGTTCACCCGCGCGGCCGAACAGGCGCCAGTTCTCTCCTTCATGCGAGATCAGCGCCATCTGGACGTTCTCGCGCATGGTCATCGAGGCGAAGGTCGCAGTGATCTGGAAGGTCCGGCCGACGCCGAGGCGCCAGATTTTGCGCGGCTCAAGCCCGGTGATCGGCTTGCCCGCAAGAAACACCTCGCCGCGATCGGGCTTGAGCTGCCCGTTCAGCATGTTGAAGCAGGTCGTCTTGCCGGCGCCGTTCGGGCCGATCAGTGCGACCAGCTTTCCGGCCTCGACCGCGAAGGAGACGCCATCGACCGCCTTCACGCCGCCGAAGGATTTGGCGAGGTCGCGGGCTTCCAGCATGGGGGGCATGGACGCGCTCATGCCGTTGCCGTCGCTTGCGCGGCGCTCTCGCGCCGGGCGCGCCAGAACAGCCAGGTTCCGACGAGCCCGCGCGGGAACAGCACGACCAGCAGCACGATCGACAAGCCAAGCACGAAGCGCCAATAGCCGGTCAGCTTCATCAACTGCTCGCTAAGGCCCATATAGGCGAAGGCGCCGACGATAGGCCCGGCCACGGTCTGCACGCCGCCGAGCAGCACCATCAGCAAAGCGTCGACCGAGCGCGGGATCGCCATATAGGTCGGGAAGACCGAGCCCTTCGAGAAGGCGAAGAGCCCGCCGGCGATGCCGGCCGCAATTGCCGCGATGGTGAAGGCAGCCCATTGCAGGCGCCCGACATCGAGCCCGATCGCCTCGGCCCGCAACGGGCTGTCGCGGCCGGCCCGCAGGGCATAGCCGAAGGGCGCGAAGATGATGATGCGCAGTGCCACGATCACCAGCACGGCGATCGCGAGCGCGAGATAATAGAACACCGTCTTGGGCACCGCCCAGGCCGAGGGCCAGACGCCGAGGATGCCGTTATCGCCACCGGTCAGGTCGACCCATTGGAAGGCCGTCGCCCAGGCGATCTGGGCGAAGGCCAGCGTCAGCATGGCCAGATAAACACCCGAGAGCCGGACGCAGAACCAGCCGAAGATCGCCCCCGCGACGCCGGCCATCAATGGCGCCAGCATGAGCGCCTCCTCCATCGGGCTGCCCAGCCATTTCACCGCCAGCGCCGCACCATAGGCGCCGAGGCCGAAATAGGCGGCATGGCCGAAGGAGGTGATGCCGCCCGGCCCCATCAGCAGGTGCAGCGAGGCGGCGAAAACCGCGAAGATGACGAGGTCGGTCAGGGTCAGGACGAGATGATCCGGCACGACCAAGGGCGCCAGCGCCAGCAAGCCGAGCGCCACGATACCGAACAGCTTCGCCGCGCGATCGGCCGGGCGCAGCAGGAAGAGCTGGCCGGCATGGCCGCGCGGTTCGACGCCGGCCTTGCCGAGCAGGCCATGCGGCCGGACGATCAGCACCGCCGCCATCACTAGGAAAACCAGCACCAGCGTGATCTTGGGCAGGATCAGGATGCCGAAAGCGTGGAGCACGCCGATCAGCACGGCGGCGAGATAGGCGCCCGTCACGCTGCCGAGCCCGCCGACCACCACGACCACGAAGGCCTCGGCGATCATCGACAGGTCCATGTGGAGGTTGATTGCCTCGCGCGGGAGCTGGAGCGCGCCGCCGAGCCCTGCCAAAGCCGCGCCGAAAGCGAAGACCGAGGTGAAGAGCAGGCGCTGGTTGACGCCGAGCGCGCTGACCATCTCGCGATCCTGCGTTGCCGCCCGGATCAGTACGCCCCAGCGCGTCCGGTGGAACAAGAGCCAGATCAGGCCGAGCACGACGGGCCCGACCGCGATCAGGAAGAGCTCGTAGCTCGGGAAACGGTTGTCGAACAGGATGACGAAGCTGCGGAAGCCCGGCGCACGCGGGCCGAGCTTGTCCTCCGGCCCCCAGGTCGCCAGCGCGATATCCTGCAGCATCAGCACGACGCCGAAGGTCGCGAGCAGCTGGAACAGCTCCGGCGCCTGATAGATCCGCCGGAGGATCAGGACCTCGACGAGCACGCCGGCGAGGCTGGTCAGCAGCACGGCGATGATTACGCCGCCCCAGAAGCCAAGCGGATCAGCCGGCCCGAGCCAGGTCACCAGCGTGAAGGCGAGGTAGCCGCCCAGCATGTAGAGCGAGCCATGGGCGAAGTTCACGATGCGTGTGACGCCGAAGATGATCGACAGCCCGCACGCCACCAGGAATAGCGACGACGCCGAAGCCAGGCCATTCAGGGTCTGGGTGAGGACAAGATCAAGCATGTCGTCTCGGGAGAAGGCGCCTGCAATTGATCGGAGGATTGTCTGAGCCCTCATCCTGAGGAGCAAGCGGAGCTTGCGTCTCGAAGGATGTTCCAGATGGCCGTGGAGCCTCCTGGAGCATCCTTCGAGACGCCGCTGGCGCGGCTCCTCAGGATGAGGGCTGCGCTTTCCGGAGGAAGGCGGTGCGCGTCGCGCTCCGCCCCCGTCTCGGGCAGGTTCAACCCACGACCGGGCGCAGCTTGCGGACCTCGTCGTCGCTGGGCAGGTACTTGGCGCCGTCGCGATAGCTCCAGTCGACCATCACGCCCTTGCCATCCTTCAGCGCACTCTTTCCGATATAGGCGCCGAGCGTCGACTGGTGGTCGATCTTGCGGAACGCGATCGGGCCGAAGGCCGTGGTGAAGGTCAGCCCCTCGAAGGCATCGACCAGCTTCTCGTTGTCGGTGGAGCCCGCCTTCATGAGCGCAGCCGCGATGGCCTGCACCGTCTCGTAGCCGACGACCGAGCCCAGCCGCGGATAGTCGTTGTACTTCGCCTTGTAGGCGTCGCGGAACTTGACGTGCTCCGGGGTCTGAAGCTCGGCATGCGGATAGCCGGTGATGATCCAGCCTTCCGGCGTCTCGGCGCCGAGCGTGTCGAGATATTCCGGCTCGCCGGTCAGCATCGAGACGACCTGGCGCCCCTCGAACAGGCCGCGCGTGTTGCCGGCGCGGACGAAGTTGGCGAGGTCGACCGCGAAGGTGACGTTGAAGATCGCCTCGGGCTTGGCCGCCTCCAGCGCCTGGACGGTCGCGCCGGCATCGATGCGGCCGAGCGCCGGGAACTGCTCGGCGACGAAGGTCACGTCGGGGCGCGCCTTCAGGAGCAGTTCCTTGAACCATTTCACCGCCGACTGGCCGTATTCGTAGTTCGGCGCGACGATCGCCCATTTCCTGGCCGGGAGCTTCGCCGCTTCCTCGACCAGCATGGCGGCTTGCATGTAGGTCGAGGGCCGCAGGCGGAAGGTGTAGCGGTTGCCCTTCGACCAGACGAGCGCGTCGGCCAACGGCTCGGAGGCGACATAGAGCCGCTTGTTCTGGTTGGCATAGTCGGCGAGCGCCAGCCCGACATTGGAGAGGAAGCCGCCGGCAATGACGTCGACCTTCTCGGCGGTCGCGAGATCGGCGGCGTGGCGCACCGCGTCCTCCGGCTTGCCGGCATCGTCGCGGAAGACGGTCTCGAGCTTGCGGCCGAGCACGCCGCCGGCCGCGTTGATCTGCTCCTGCGCCAGTTCCCATGCCTGCCGATAGGGTTTCAGGAAGGCGGGCTGGGCGGTATAGGAGTTGATCTCGCCGATGCGGATCGGCCCCGCGCCCTGGGCGCGCACCAGTTGGGGAACGCCGAGGGCAAGCGTACCCGCGACGAAACTGCGACGATCGATCTTCATCGGGTAAGCCCTTCGCCTCGCTGCGGCTGCAATCCGCGCCGATACCGCTCGCACCGGCTTCGGTGGAGCGAATTTCATATGTATGCATATGAATGGTCAGATCGCCCCGCTTGTCAATCTGCCTTTCTTGCAATGCAGCAGATAGGCAGGCGACTGTCCCTGGCTCACCCAATTTCAAGTGGGCACACGGCAAGCCATTGATTCAAAACGTGAAAACATCCGCTCAAAAATAAGTCAGCGATGCTGCCCTTTTGGCCTTGCAGGCACGCCCTTGGCTTCCTATTTAGATTGCACCGCAGCAGAGATGTTGCGTCGCCCTCCTTGGGCGTTTCCTCCCTAGACTTGGGCTGCGCTTCCCGCGCGGCCCTTTTTTCTTGTCGGGACCTGGACGGCCTACCAGCGCCGGCCATACCCCCAGCCATAGCCGTAGCCCCAGGGCCCGCCGAAGGAAGCGTCGAAACGGTCGAAGCGACGGCGCCGCTCGGCCGCGCGATCGAGATCGAGTTGGAGCAGGCAATTCGAGAAGCCCTCGCCCGGAGCCCGGAAGCCGAAGGACCGGCAGCGCTCCTCGTCGAGGGCGCGGTATTCGGCCTCGGTCGTGACGCAGCCGCTCAATGCGAGAGCCAGCATCGCGCCGGCTGCAAGCCTGATGATCGTCATCCCGTTTCTCCTCTCGCGCTTCCCTCCGTCCTACGCATGGACGGCCTAGCAGTTCCCGAGCCTACTCTAGGTCACATACTCATAAACGGGATTCCCTGCGGCCCGGTGTTCTGCTTCAT
>NZ_CAMFJF010000064.1 GCF_945956895.1 uncultured Allobosea sp.
ATGGAATCAATCAGCGCCCAACCACGCAACCTATTTAATAGGTCCTGAGCCTAGCGGCCGATTGCGGTGGTCGCCTCGGCGCGGGTCTGGAAGACGGTGCGCCAGACGAGTTCGCTCTTGAGCGTCTTGAAGAACGTCTCGACCATGGCGTCGTCGAAGCAGTTTGCCTTGCCCGACATCGAGACCAGGACGCCGTGCTTCCTCAGTTCCGCCTGGTCGTCGAGGGAGCAGTATTGGCTGCCGCGGTCCGCGTGGTGGATCAGCCCGGCGGCAGGACGCCGCACGGCAATGGCCCGGCGCAAGGCCGACAATGCCAGTTCCTTGGGGAGCCTGTCGCCGGTTGCCCAGCCGACGACACGCCGGGCGAAGAGGTCGATGACGACGGCCAGGTACAGCCAGCCCTCGCGCGTCCAGACGCAGGAGATATCAGCGCCCCATTTCTGGTTCGGGCCGGCCGCGGCGAAGTCCTGGTCGAGGAGGTTCGGGGCGACCGGAAAGGTATGCGGGCTGTCGGTGGCGCGCTTGAACCGCCGCTTCGGCGATTTCACGCTGGGTGCGGCCGCTCGTCTCAACCAGACGAACGGCCTCCGCCTCGAATTCCTTCCCCAGCCGGCGTTGCCGCTTGCCCATGAAATGCTCCTCCTTCCTTCAGAAGAGCTCTCCAGTTTGCCGGGACAAGTCCACTAGGCACTTGGCGGCCGAGGCAACGCGAAATCCTAGATCTCCTGCGCATCCAGCCGGCGGTAAAGCGGCAGCGCCAGCGGCGCGATGCGGCGAATCAGGCTTTGGAAGGGCTGTGCCTTCGGTGCCGAGAGCGGCAGGCCCAGCGTCTCCGGCGCCGTCCCTTGCGTCGCCTTCGCCAGTTCGCGGCCGAGCGAGATCGACAGCGCGACGGCGCGGCCGTTGCAGCCGACCCAGCCGAAGCCGTTCGGTCCGAGCTGGTGGATACGCGGGTAGCCCGGTACCTGCGGCTGCAGCAGGTTGTCGGGGGTCATCCCGACATAGCCGGACCAGACATAGTCGAATTCAACCTCGCCGAGCTGCGGCCAGAGCCGCTTGAGCCGCGCAGCGACCGTCGGGCGAAGGTTGGCGCCGGAGGGGCCCGGCAGAATCGCGGCGCCGCCGGTGACCAGACGGTTTCGCGCGTCCCAGCGGGCGAAATACAGCTCGCGATGCGTGTCCGACATCGCCTGCCGGGCGGGAATGACGGTCTTGGCAATGTTGTCGCTGACCGGCTTGGTCGCCATCTGCCAGGACAGGACGGGGATGACCTCACTCGCGATCTCCGGAGCAAGATTGCGCTCGAACTCGCCGGTGTAGGCATTGGTCGCCAACACGAGCGCGCGCGCGGTCACCGACCCCTTTGCCGTCGTCACCACCCAGCGGCCATTCTGGTGCGTCATGCTCACGGCGGGCGAGCGCGCATGGATGGTCGCTCCGAGCCTGAGCGCGACCTCGGCGAGGCCGCGGCTCAGGGCGAGCGGGTTGATATGGCCGCCGGTGCGGTTCCAGAAGCCGCCGAACCAGGCGTTCGAGCCGAGCATCTCCGCTGTTGCACCACGGTCGAGCAATTCGACCGGCGCGCCGATCGCCGACCATTCCCTGACGCGCTTTTCAGCCAACTTGAAGCGGCCGGGCGAATGCACCGGCTGGACCCAGCCCGCCTGCTCGGCTTCGGCTGGGATCTCGTATTTGCGCACAAGATCGAAGAGATACTGCGCACTGTCGCGCAGCACGGCGTTGAAGCGCTCGCCAGCCTCGCCATGTCGGGCGACCATTGCGGAAGGATCATGGCCGGCCAGCGTCGGAATGACCTGGCCGTTATTGCGCCCGGAAGCACCCCAGCCCGGTTCGGCGGCTTCCAGGATGGTAACGCCGACCCCGCTCTCGCGCAGATGGATCGCGGTCGACAGGCCGGTGAAGCCGGCGCCGATCACCACGACATCGCTATCAACTGCACCTTCAAGCGTCCCGAGCACGGGACCGGGCTGAGCCGTCGCTGCCCAGAGTGAGGGAGGCCAGGCGACGGAAGAGGGGGCGGTCATCAGCGGCGTCTTTCGGCTAGCGGCAAATCAACGAGCCTCCGCATCGCGGGAGCTCCCGCATCCTTGCCGCCATGACCGCCGCCCTGCAAGTAGGTCGTTCCCGGACATTCATCCGGCAGAGAATAACTGTCTATATTTCTTGACTGAAACGAACGGATTCTGCCGAACTTCGGCTTCTGTTCTCATTTCCTTGAAAGCTCTATTCTCCCGGCGCTATGTCTGCCGCGCAGTGGGGGCTGCTGGAATCGTCATCCCGGGGCGGTTGCGCCCCAACCTCCGTTCGGATGAACTCTCCTTCCGTTGGGTTCTGGTCATAAGGGGGCATCATGCCGCTCAAGCATATTCTCGGTCTCGACCATGTCGTGGTGACGGTTCGCGACCTCGACGCCTCGGCCCGGCAATGGCAGAGCCTCGGCTTCACCGTCTCACCGCGCGGCACGCATTCGCCCATTCTCGGCAGCGGCAACTACACGATCATGTTCGCAGACGACTATGTCGAGCTGCTCGGCATCCTCGCCGAGACCGAGCACAACAAGCCGACCCGCGACTTCCTCAAGGAGCGCGAAGGCATCGAGCGGGCCGCCTTCACCACCGATGACGCAGCCGCCGGTGCGGCCGAACTCGAAAGCCGCGGCCTCGAACCGCTCGGCCCGGTCCATTTCGGCCGTCCGGTCGACCTCCCGAATGGCGGCACGGGCGAGGCGAAGTTCAACGTGTTCCGCTGGCCGCTCGACGAGAACCCCGGCAGCCTGCGCATCTTCGCCTGCCAGCACCTGACGCGCGATACAGTGTGGATTCCCGAGCTGCAGAGCCACACCAACGGCGCGAGCCGCATCATCCGCGTCGAGGTGCTTGCCGCCGACCCGAAGGCTGCGGCCGAGCATCTGAGCCGGCTGATCGACGAGCCGGCGAGGCAACAGGACGATTCCTGGCTGGTGCCGTCCGGCGGCAAGCGCGCCGATTTCCTGTTCTACGACGCAGCCGGCCTCGCCCGGCGCTATCCGGATACGGTGCGGGTCGGCGCGGGGCCTGCCGGAGCCGTGGCGATCGTGCTGGCGAGCACGAATCTCGATGGCGCTGCCAAGGCGCTCGGCCCCGCCGGCGTCCGCCATGGCGCGGCGCTCAGCGTCCCCGCGGCCTCCGCCAATGGCCTGATCGTGAGCTTCCTGCCGCAGTAGTGCAGCTTTTCCCATTTCCGAGACCGGCCTCGCCGCATTGACGGGGCCTTGTGACGACAGCATCGTGCCTAGCCTGCACGCCGGCCCAAGGAGATCATCCATGGATATGACCCGCCGCGCCGCGCTGATGACCAGCGCCGCCATTGCCTCCAGCGTGCTGTTCCCTATGCGCTCCTTCGGCCAGGAAACGCCGCGCAAGGGCGGTGTCTTCACCGTCCACTACGGCGCCGAGCAGCGCCAGCTGAACCCCAGCCTCCAGGCCTCGACCGGCGTCTATATCATCGGCGGCAAGATCCAGGAGCAGCTGGTCGATCTCGACGCGAAGGGCCAGCCCGTTGGCGTGCTCGCCGAGAGCTGGGAGGCCGCGCCCGACGGCAGGACCATCACCTTCAAGCTGCGCCCCGGCGTGACCTGGCATGACGGCAAGCCCTTCACCTCCGCCGACGTGCAGTACACGGCGATGGAGATGTGGAAGAAGATCCTGAACTACGGCTCGACGCTGCAGCTCTTCCTCACCGCGGTCGACACGCCAGACCCGCTGACGGCGGTGTTCCGCTATGAGCGCCCGATGCCGCTCAATCTGTTGCTGCGCGCGCTGCCCGATCTCGGCTATGTCTCGCCGCGCCATCTCTACGAGGGCAAAGGCGACATCCGCCAGAACCCGGTCAATCTCGCGCCGGTCGGCACCGGCCCGTTCAAGTTCGTGCAGTATGAACGCGGCCAGCACGTCATCGCCGAGCGCAACCCGAACTACTGGCGCGCCAATGCGCCCTATCTCGATCGGATCGTCTGGCGCGTGGTCACCGACCGCGCCGCCGCCGCCGCCCAGATGGAGGCCGGGCAGATCCATTACAGCGGCTTCTCGGGCCTGACGATCTCGGACTCGGCCCGCCTCGGCAAGGACCCGCGCTTCATCGTCTCGACCAAGGGCAATGAGGGCAACGCCCGCACCAACACGATCGAGTTCAATTTCCGCCGCAAGGAACTCGCCGATATCCGCGTCAGGCGTGCCATCGCGCATGCGCTCGACATTCCGTTCTTCATCGAGAACTTCCTCGGCGACTTCGCCAAGCGCGGCACCGGGCCGATCCCCTCGGTCTCGGCCGACTTCTACCCGGCCGACAACGGCCCGCAGTATCCGTTCGACAAGAAGCTCGCCGCCAAGCTGCTCGACGAGGCCGGCTTCAAGCCCGGTGCGGGCGGGACGCGCTTCTCGCTGCGGCTGCTGCCGGCGCCCTGGGGCGAGGACGTTTCACTGTTCGCCACCTTCATCCAGCAGTCGCTCGCCGATGTCGGCATCAAGATCGACATCGTCCGCACCGATGGCGGCGGCTATCTGAAGCAGGTCTATGACGACCACGCCTTCGACCTTGCCACCGGCTGGCACCAGTACCGCAACGACCCGGCCGTCTCGACCACGGTGTGGTATCGCTCCGGCCAGCCCAAGGGGGCGCCCTGGACCAACCAGTGGGACTGGACCGACCCGACCATCGACAAGATTATCGACGATGCGGCAACCGAGGTCGATGCGGCCAAGCGCAAGGCGCTCTATGGCGACTTCGTGCGGCGCGCCAACACCGAGCTGCCGATCTGGACGCCGATCGAGCAGATCTTCCTGACCGCGATCACCGCCAAGGCCCGCAACCACTCCAACACGCCGCGCTGGGGCTCCTCTTCCTGGCACGATCTGTGGCTGGCGGAGTGACCTCTTCGCTCACCCCCGCAGCCGAACCCGGCCGATACCCATGCGTGTCCTGACTCTTGCGGGGCGGCGTCTTGCCGCCTCGATCCCGACCCTGATCCTGATCCTGATCGGGGTCTTCCTGCTGCTGCAGCTCGCGCCGGGCGATACGGTCGATGCGCTGATGGCGCAGATGGGCGGCGGCGATGCCGCAACCGCCAGGCAGCTGCGCGAGTTCTACGGGCTCGACCTCTCGGTCTGGGCCCAGCTCGGCAATTATCTCTGGCGGCTGGTCCGGCTCGATCTCGGCTTCTCCGCGATCTACGGCAAGCCGGTGGCGACGGTGATCGCCGAGCGGTTGCCAGCGACCATCCTGCTGATGACCGCCTCGCTCTCCTTCGCCTTCTTCTTCGGGCTGATCCTGGGCGTCGTCGCGGCGCGCGGCGTCAACAAATGGCCGGATACGCTGATCTCCACCCTAGGCCTGATGTTCTATGCGATGCCGACCTTCTGGTTCGGGCTGATGGCGATCGTCGTCTTCTCGATCTACCTGCAATGGCTACCGGCAGGCGGCTTCGAGGACATCACCGTCAGCTACACCGGCTTGCGGCGTACATTCGACATCGCCCTGCACCTCGTCCTGCCGACGCTGACGCTCGGCCTGTTCTACATGGCGATCTATCTGCGGATCATGCGCGGCTCGATGCTCGAGGTGCTCAATCTCGATTTCGTTCGCACCGCGCGTTCGAAGGGGATGGACGAGACGCGTGTCGTGGTGCGGCATGTGCTGCGCAACGCGCTCCTGCCGATGGTAACTCTGATCGGCCTGCAGGCCGGCACCATGCTCGGCGGCTCGGTCGTGGTTGAAAGCGTGTTCTCGCTGCCGGGGCTTGGACGCCTCGCCTATGAATCGGTGATCCAGCGCGACCTCAACACGCTGCTCGGCATCATCTTCGTCTCGGCGCTGCTGGTGATCGCGGTCAACTTCATCGTCGACCTGCTCTATGCCCGGCTCGATCCGCGCATCACGGCGGGGAATTGAGCCATGGACCTGTTGAAGCTCTATTTCCGCAGCCCCGCCGCCGTCATCGGCCTCCTGCTGCTCATCCTCATCCTCGCCATGGCCGCGAGCGCCGACTTGCTCTACCCGCGCGACCCGCTGGCACTTGCCGGGCGGCCCCTGATCTGGCCGTTCAGCAATCCGCGTTTCCTGCTCGGCACCGACAATTCCGGCCGCGACATCGCCGCCCAGATCTTCCATGGCGCGCGCATCTCGCTGCTGATCGGCGGCGTCGCGACGGTGATCTCGGTGATGATCGGCATCACGATCGGCGCTCTCGCCGGATATTACGGAAGCTGGGTCGACACTGCGCTGATGCGCGTCACCGAGGCGTTCCAGACCCTGCCGAACTTCCTGCTGCTGCTGGTGCTGGTGGCGGTCTTCGGTTCGACCATCACCACCGTGACGGTCGCGATCGGCATCGTCTCCTGGCCGGCCTCGGCGCGGTTGACGCGGGCCGAGTTCCTCTCGCTGCGCAATCGTGAATTCGTGCAGGCCGGGCGCACGCTCGGCCTCAAGGATGCCCGGCTGATCTTCGGCGAGATCCTGCCGAACGCGCTGCCGCCGGTGATCGTCTATGCCAGCGTCGTGATGGCGATCGCGATCCTGCTCGAAAGCGCGCTCGCCTTCCTCAAGCTCTCCGACCCGAACGTCGCCTCCTGGGGCAATCTGATCGGCGCCGGCCGCGACGTGCTGCGCGTGCAATGGTATGTCTCGGCCATTCCCGGCATCGCCATCCTCATCACCGTGCTCGCCGTCTCGCTGGTCGGGCAAGGGCTCAATGACGCCCTCAATCCGAGGCTGAAGAGCCGATGAGCCCGATCCTCGTCCTCGACGATGTCAGCGTGAAGCTGCCGGCTGGTGGCGACCGCTCGCACGCCATGGCCCACGTCTCGCTCGCACTGGCGGCGAATGAGATCCTCTGCGTCGTCGGCGAATCCGGCTCGGGTAAGTCGATGACGGCCAACGCCATTATGCGGCTCCTGCCTGGCGGGGTCACCATCGACGGCGGCCGCATTCTGTTCGAGGGACGCGATCTCTGCGCGCTCGGCGAGGCCGAGATGCGCAGGGTGCGCGGCGCTGGCATCGCCATGATCTTCCAGGAGCCGATGACGGCGCTCAATCCGCTGCGCAGCATCGGCGACCAGATCGGTGAGATGTTCGAGCTGCACACTGAATTGTCGGCGGCCGAGATCAAGGCCCGCACGCTCGCGCTGCTCGAGGAAGTGCGCATCCCCGATCCGGCGCTCGCCTTCAAGGCCTATCCGCACGAGCTCTCGGGTGGGCAGCGTCAGCGCGCCATGATCGCGATGGCACTCGCGCTCGATCCAAAGGTGCTCATCGCCGACGAGCCGACGACGGCGCTCGACGTCACCACCCAGGCGCAGATCCTCAAGCTCATCCGCGACCTGCAGCGCCGCAAGGGAACGGCTGTCCTGTTCATCACCCATGATTTCGGTGTGGTCGCCGAGATCGCCGACCGCGTTGCGGTGATGAGCAAGGGCCAGGTCGTCGAAGCTGGCGAGACCGCGGCCGTGCTCGGCAACCCGCAGCACGCCTATACCAGGCAACTGATCGCCGCGGTGCCGCCGCTCAACGCACCGCCCGGGCGGACGCTGTCCACCGAGCCGATCCTGACGATGGAGCATGTCTCGAAGACTTATCGCACCGGCGGCTTCCTCGGCCGCGGCCAGCGCGTCACCCATGCGGTCAAGGATGTCTCGCTGGTCCTGCCCAAAGGCGCGACGCTCGGCATCGTCGGCGAGTCCGGCTCGGGCAAGTCGACGCTGGCGCGCTGCCTCGTTCGCTTGATCGATCCCGAAAGCGGCGAGATCCGCCTGAACGGCATCGACCTCGCCAGCCTGAGCCGCGAGGAGATGCGCTCGGCAACGCGCCATATCCAGATGGTGTTCCAGGACCCGTTCGCCTCGCTGAATCCGCGCCGCAAGGCCGGCGAAGCAGTGGCGCAGGGGCTGATCGTGCATGGCATGGCACGGCCGCAGGCTCTGATCCGGGCGAAGGAACTGTTCGGGCTGGTCGGGCTCGACCCGGCGGCGACCGAACGCTACCCGCACGAATTCTCGGGCGGCCAGCGCCAGCGCATCGGCCTCGCCCGGGCGCTGGCGCTGGAGCCGGCGGTGCTGGTCGCCGACGAGCCGGTCTCGGCGCTCGACGTGTCGGTGCAGGCGCAGGTGCTGAAGCTGCTGGGCGACCTGCGCGAGCGCCTGGGCTTGTCGATCGTCTTCATCACGCATGACCTTCGCGTCGCGGCGCAGGTCTGCGATCTCGTCGCGGTGATGAAGAGCGGCGAGGTGGTGGAGTCAGGGCCGATCGGCACGGTCTTTGGCCAGCCGCAGCACGCCTATACCCAGGCACTGCTCGCCTCGATTCCGGGCCGTGAATTCGGAGCGAAACAGGGACTCGCTCAAAAGGCAGTGCTTTGATCTACCCGCGGCGAGCACGGTTCGCAGAGAACCGGGGGGTTCTGTCGCAAACTTCTGATCAAGGTTCGCTGTAGCATGACGACGGCTGCGTTTTCGGGAGCTGTTCCAGGTTCAAAGGCCGCCATTTTGACCGCTCGGCGATCCTGCTGTGCGTCCGCTGGTACCTGGCCTACAGCCTGAGTCTGCGCGACCTGGAGGAGATGCTGGCCGAACGCGGGATCAGCGTCGACCGTTCGACGATCCATCGCTGGGTCGTGCACCTTTCGCCGCGGCTGCTCGAGCGCTTCAACCGGCGCAAGCGCGCCGTCACCGGCAAATGGCATGTCGACGAAACCTACATCAAGGCCCGGGGTCGCTGGATGTATCAGTACCGCGCCATCGTCAGCCTCGGTGACACGGTGGAGTTCTGGTTCAGCGAACACTGCGACCTGCCGGCGGCTAAACGCGTTCTGCGCAAGGCGCTCGCGCGCCATGCCCGGCCTGATCGTATCGTGATTGATGGCAGCCAGACCAACCGGGAGGCAAACATCGCCTGTGACACCGAAAGCCGGCTGCGGGATCGGTCTCGACGACCGCTGAAGTGGATCGGGATCCGGCAGAGTCAATACCTCAACAACCGGATCGAGCAGGATCATCGGCGGATCAAGCGACGGGCTCGGCCAATGCTGGAGTTCAAGTCGTTTGGCTCAGCGACGATCACGCTGGCGGGCATCGAGATGGTTCACATGATGCGCAAGCGCCAAGGACGCTTAGCCTTGAATCCCACTCCGACGCTGAAGGAACAGTTCGAGGCCGTCGCTGCCTGAAGATCGTCTTCTCCGGCCCGATACGAAATTTGCGACAGAACCGAAATAAGCGGGATCGACCTCCCGCATGAAGCAGGGCGGCGAGGCATAGCCGCGCGGCTCCTCGTCGTCACACCGATCATCATTCCTCCGTCTGCGTCGCCACGACCCGCCAGAGATCATCCGGCACGGCCGGGTTGCGCGCGAACGTCCAGATGCCGACGTTGCGTAACGGTGTCGAGACATTGCGGAAGAACAGGCTCACGGGGCGGCGCGGCAGCTTGAAGGATTCGCTGGTGAAACGGATCGACACCTCCATCCGCTCCTCTTCCACTCGGGCTTCGACAATCTCGGGCTCGATACGCGAGAACAAGGTTTCAACCATCTCTTCCCCGGCCTCCTCGCGCTCGCCGATGGTCTTGCTGAAGGCATCGTAGACCTCGGGCGAGAGCCAGCGGCTCAAGGCATCCCGATCCCCGGCGTCGAAGGCTGAAACGACCGCTTCATAAGTGGCGAGCGCCTTTCCGACGAAAGCCTCGACCGATGTCGTGCCGTCTCGCTGCAAGATCTCGCGCATCGCGGCGGCTGTGCGCGAGGCGATCGCGGACAGGGCAGGCAGCTTGGGTTTCCGTGTCGCCTGATCGTCTGCAGCTTGCTCCGTCGGCTCCAGGTTCCCGGCCTGCCCGAGCGAGGTTAATTGCTGTGTGAACCAGACGAGGTTCCAGTAGACGCAGAACAGCCAGAAGAGCGTGGTCAGCCCGGTGCTGTCGGTTTCATGCGGCATGATGACCTCCCTGTCCTAGTTCCGTTCCGCTTCCCGGCGCTTCAGGCCTCATGCTCCGTGCCGACGATGCGCGGCAGCGTCTCGAACTGATGGAAAGGCGGCGGCGAGGACAGGGTCCATTCCAGCGTCGTCGCACCTTCGCCCCATGGATTGTCGCCCGCCGGACGCTTGCGCCAGAACGCCTCTCCGACCATCGCGAAGAAGACCAGCAGGCTCGCCGCCGAGATATAGGAGCCGATCGAGGAGATGAAATTCCAGCCTGCGTAGGCATCCGGATAATCGGCGTAATGGCGCGGCATCCCGGCGAGCCCAAGGAAATGCTGTGGGAAGAACACCATGTTCACGCCGACGAACATCATGACGAAATGCAGCCGCCCCAGCCCTTCGTTGGTCAGGTAGCCGCTCATCTTCGGGAACCAGTAGTAGAAGCCCGCGAAGATGCCGAACACCGCGCCGAGCGACAGCACGTAGTGAAAATGGGCAATGACGTAATAGGTGTTGTGCAGGACGCGGTCGATGCCGACATTGGCCAGCACCACGCCGGTGACGCCGCCGATGGTGAACAGGATGATGAAGCCCATCGCCCAGAGCATCGGAACGCGGAAGCTGATCGAGCCGCCCCACATCGTCGCGAGCCAGGAGAAGATCTTGATGCCGGTCGGCACCGCGATCACCATCGAGGCGAAGGCGAAATAGCGCTGCGTGTTGAGCGACAGGCCAGCGGTATACATGTGGTGCGCCCAGACGATGAAGCCGATCAGGCCAATCGCGACGATGGCATAGGCCATGCCGAGATAGCCGAAGATCGGCTTCTTCGAGAAAGTCGAGACGACATGGCTGACGATGCCGAAGGCCGGCAGGATCATGATGTAGACTTCAGGGTGCCCGAAGAACCAGAACAGGTGCTGGTACAGGATCGGATCGCCGCCGCCAGCCGGATCGAAGAAGGTCGTGCCGAAATTGCGGTCGGTCAGTAGCATGGTGATCGCACCCGCCAAAACGGGGAGCGCGAAGAGCAGCATGAAGGCGGTTACGAGCATGGCCCAGGCGAAGAGCGGCATCCTATGCAGGGTCATGCCGGGCGCGCGCATGTTCAGGATCGTGGTGATGAAGTTGATCGCGCCCAGGATCGAGGCGGCACCGGCAAGGTGCAGCGACAGGATGCCGAAATCGACCGACGGGCCGGGATGGCCGGCCGTGGAGAACGGCGGATAGACCGTCCAGCCCGTGCCGACGCCCTTGGCGCCCGGCGCACCCTCGACGAACATAGAGATGATCATCAGGATGAAGGCGGCGACCGTCAGCCAGAACGAGATGTTGTTCATGCGCGGGAAGGCCATGTCCGGCGCGCCGATCATCAGCGGCACCATCCAGTTGCCGAAACCACCGATGAGTGCCGGCATGATCACGAAGAAGATCATAATCAGGCCGTGAGCGCTGACGAACACGTTGAACACTGCGGCGCTGGAGAAGATCTGCATGCCGGGCTGCTGAAGTTCCATCCGCATGGCGACCGACAGAGCCGTGCCCAGCACCCCGGCGCAGCAGGAGAAGATCAGGTAGAGCGTGCCGATGTCCTTGTGGTTGGTCGACAGGAACCAGCGGGTCAAAAAGCCGGGCCTGTGGTCGGCGGTTTCGACGTGAGCTGTCATCTCATTCTCCCTACGAGGCGCAGTGGCTCGGCCCGTGTCGCGGCCAGATCTCCCGGCTGCGGCGCCGCTTCCCGGTCGGTGCGGCTACGGCGGACGAGCACGATCTCCGCGATGACCGACAATGCGATTTCTTCAGGCGTGCGAGCGCCCAGGGCGAGCCCGGCCGGGGCGCGGATTCGGTCGAGCGCCTGGCGGTCGAAGCCAGCCTTGCGCAGATGGGCCAGCACCAGCCCGGCACGCTTGCGGCTAGCGATCAACGCGATATGGCCGACCTCGCTCGAAAGCAGACGGCGAAGCGATTCATGGTCGCCGCGGTGCTGCGTCGCGACGACCGCGAAATCACCAGCGGCCGGCGTCACGGCCGTATAGTCGGGATCGTCGGCGATGATGTGGGCGGCCTCGGGAAACCGTTCCGCAACGGCCGCAGTGTCATCGACGATGACCGTGAACCCCAATAGGGCGCCGAAGTGGCACAGGCACTCGGCGACGCGGCCATGCCCCAGTATCCAGAGCGCAGGTCGCGGCAGGACTGGCTCGACATAGACCCGCATCCGGCCGCCACAAGGCATGCCCGCGCCGAGCACCTCGCTGTCGAGATCGACCTCGACGAGTTGCGGTACACCGGTCGCACAGGCTTCGACCGCGGCATGGGCGACCGTGGATTCGGCGCAGCCGCCGCCAACCCACCCGGCGATGACTTCGCCCTGGACATCGAACAGCGCCTTCGCGCCAGCGCGGCCTGCGCTGGAGCCTTGCGCTTCGACGACGACACCGAGCGCGAACGCACGGCCGGCAGCAGATAGTTCGGCGGCCAGCTGGAGGATATCCGTTCCGGTAAAATCGGCGGGGCGCACGCCCATGGCATCCTATCCCAGAAGACTGGGGCCGCCATGCTCAGGGGATCCTGCCGATCAGCTGCTCCGCATGGACGATGGCGGTGCCCAACTCCGCCATCTTGCGCTTTTAGAAAAAGCGAACAATCGAATTTAATGGCGGCTTGAATGCAGAAATAATGCTACAAAGACCTTGGAGGCGCTGCGCATGGATATCGAGCTGGCCCGAACCTTCCTGGAGATCGTGCGGATGCGCAGCTTCGTGCGCGCCGCCGAGCAGCTCAATGTCAGCCAGACCGCTGTCAGCGCACGCGTCAAGGCGCTCGAAGCCCAGCTCGGGAGACCGTTATTCATCCGCAACAAGAACGGTGCATCGCTGACGTCCGCGGGCGAGCAGTTCCTGCGTTACGCGCCGATGTTCGTGCAGCTCTGGCAGCGGGCGCGGCACCAGGTTGCCGTTCCTCCGGGGCGACGGGCGATGCTGAGCATCGGCGGCGAGCTCAGCCTCTGGCACCCCTGGCTGATGGACTGGCTGCGCTGGATGCGCCGGGCCGCGCCCGACATCGCGCTGCGCGTCGAGGTCGGCCTGCCCGAAAGCCTGACCCATCAGGTTTCGACCGGCGCACTCGACATCGCCGTGATGTATCAACCGCAGCACCGGCCGGGCGCGCGCGTCGAACTGCTGCTCGAGGAGAAGCTGGTGCTGGTCTCGACCACCGCCGACACCGAAACCGCAGGGGCGGACAACTACGTCTTTGTCGACTGGGGCCCGGACTTCGCCCAGCATCACGAACTCAGCTTCCCAGAGGAGAACAACCCCGGCCTGTTCGTCAGCCTGGGACCGCTCGCCCTGGGCTATATCCTCGAGGTCGGCGGCTCGGGCTATTTCCGCCAGCGGATCGTCGCGCCACACATCGCGGCCGGCCGGCTGCATCTCGTCGCGGATGCGCCGAGTTTCCTCTACCCGATCTATGCAGTCTGCTCGGCACGGGCCGATGACGAACTGGTCAGCCTCGCCCTTGCCGGGTTGCGCAACATTGCCGCGGCAGATGCGGTGAAGACGGTGTGATTCCAGGCCTTCGATAGCGATGCGCCGATCGAGAACGTGACCTACCCGATCTCGCCAAGCAGGATGTCGGGATTGCCGACGGCAGAGTAGCCACCCGGATAAGGCACGAGGTGCGCCTCGCCGCAACAGCCGCCGGATTGAGGGAACAGTACGGGGCTGTGACCGGCGATGATCCTGGCGACGAGTTCCCAGGCAGCGAGATCATCGCCACTCGGATTACACTCACGCGGCGATAGAATCCTTCTCGGTTGCAGCGTCGCCTCAGCGGCGGCAAGATCGCAAGAGTTTCGCCTCTGGACTATCGATGCGCATCGCCGTGCTCGCCGACATTCATGCCAATCGTGAGGCGCTCGATGCCGTCCGGGCTGCTGTCGCTGCGGAGGCTCCGGACGCGATCGTCATCGCGGGCGACATCGTCGGCTATGGGCCGGATCCAGCCTATGCGGTGGAGGTCGCGGCACAGTACGCGGCGGGCGGTGCGCAGGTCGTGCTGGGCAACCACGATCAGGCGGTCCGGCAGGAGGACCACGGAATGACGGAGGCCGCTCGCGACGCCATCCATTGGACGCGTGACCAGCTTTCGGGAGAACATCGTGCCTTCCTCGCAGGACTGCCTCTCACGGTCGCGGACGAGGACCGCCTCTATGTTCATGCGAGCGCCGATGCACCCGGCCGCTGGCACTACGTCCGGGATGCGCAAGCGGCAGCCCGCTCCTTCGATGCCACGGGAGCGCATCTCATCATCTGCGGCCACACCCATGTCCCGGCCATGTTCTATGCTCGTGTCGGCCACCCGCCCGTCGCGTTTCGCCCGCTCGACGACCAGCCCGCGCCGTTGATCGCGACGCGCAGGCACCTTGTGGTCGCCGGCTCCGTCGGGCAGCCCCGCGACGGCAATTCGGCCGCCTGCTTCGCTCTCATCGACTTGGAGCAGCGATGCGTCACCATGCGGCGCGTTCCCTATGATGCCGAGAGGACTGCCCGCAAGGTGCTGGCGGCGGGGCTGCCGCCGGCTCTCGCGACGCGGCTCGTTTCCGGACGGTGAACGGAATGCGCTTCGACGAAGGGCAGGTAATCGACGGCTTCACGCTGGAATCGCGAATGCCTTCCGGCGGCATGGCTTCGCTCTGGCGGGCGCGTCATCCGGATGTGGAAGTTCCCGTCGTCCTCAAGATCCCCTTTCTCGGTCCCGGCCAGGATGTCTCGACCGTTATCGGCTACGAGGTCGAGGAACTGATCCTGAAGCGCCTGTCGGGGCCGCATGTTCCCCGCTACATCGGCTCCGGCGACCTGGCGCATACGCCCTACATCGCGATGGAGTTCGTCGAAGGCGAAAGCCTCGCGCGTATCGCCAAGAATGCGCCACTCTCGCCCGAGGAGGTCGCGCGCATTGGCGCTGAGGTGGCGGCGGCCCTAACCAGCCTGCATCAGCAACGGGTCGCACATCTCGACCTGAAGCCCGAGAACATCATCCTCGCCGCCCGCGGCGCGGTGCTGCTTGATTTCGGCCTCTCCCGCCATGCCGCTCTGCCGGACCTGCTTTCGGAGGAAAGCAATGCCCCAATGGGCTCCGCCGCCTATATCGCCCCCGAGCAGGTGCTGGGCGACCGGTCCGACCCTGCGAGCGACATCTTTGCCCTGGGAGGCATCCTGTATCTGCTCGCTACCGGCGAACCGCCCTTCGACTGGCCCTCGACGCGGGCGGGCATGAAAAGAAGACTCTATCATGCGCCGCAGCCGCCCTCTGCCCGCAACCCGAAGGTGCCGGCCTGGCTGGAGACGATCATCCTAAAATGCCTCGAGGTCGATCGCGAGCGCCGTTACGCCGATGCCGCGCGCGTTGCTTTCGACCTGCGCAACCCTGAGCAGGTGGTGATCGTCGAGCCCCGGCCAACACGCCGGTGGTGGGACTGGCTCCTCGCTGCTTTCCAGAAGCGCGATGACCATCTGCTCACCGGCACCTCGACAGCCAGTCGGCGGGAGGCCGGTCCGGCGCTCATCCTGGCGGCCGTCGACCTCGCCGACGGGACCGACCCTCTGGCCGACGCCGTGCTCGCCGAGACCGGGCGTCTTTTGGCAGCCCGCGCCGATTCACGCCTCGCTTGCCTGACCGTCCTGAAGACCGAAATTCTCCGGGAGGACATCATGGCGGATAGCGCTGGCCGCTCCGTCTACATCAAGCGGCTGGTTGCGCTGAAGGCCTGGGCTCGTCGGCTCGGGCTCGCCGAGGAGCGGGTCAGTTACCACGTCGTGCAGGCGGTGAGCGCCGCCGAGGCGATCCTGCACTACGCGGCGCATAATCAGATCGGCCACATCGTCCTCGGTGCGCGCGGCGCTTCCGCCCTGCGCCGCCATCTTGGCAGCGTCTCGTCCAAGGTCGTGGCCGAGGCCGGTTGTTCGGTCACCGTGGTGCGATGCGGAGCCTCCGCGGACCAGGCATAGTCCCGACGTGGACTTGTCCCGGCAAACTGGAGAGCTCTTCTGAAGGAAGGAGGAGCATTTCA
>NZ_CAMFJF010000065.1 GCF_945956895.1 uncultured Allobosea sp.
CGCTGCAATCGCACTGCAGAGGTCAGGGGTTCGAATCCCCTCAGCTCCACCAGGCCCGACGTAAGTCGTTGATCTCCCGAAAAACTGTTTGATTGCAGCGTCTTGCCGTGCTGTGTGGTCCACATTTCTGGTCCACAACGCATAGCGAACCCTTATGGCGCGCCGCTCTGAGCATCTCCTCCTGCGTGGAAATATCTGGTGGCTCCGGGTCCGGGTGCCGGACGCGCTGAGGCCGATCATCGGCAAAGTGGAGATCAGGCGGTCTTTGAAGACCTCCGATGGAGCCGAGGCCAAGCGCCGGGTTCGCATCGAGCGCATCAGGGTCGAAGCCGAGTTCGACGATGCCCGCGTGGCCTTGGAGCGACAGCGCGCCGCAGCCGGGGGCGCCACGGCGGCTTACGTCACCCTGACGGAAGAACAGGTTTGGGCGCTGGCGGCCCGGTGGTTCGTCGAGCAAGAGAGGGCCGGCGCCAGCCGTCCGGTCGAGATCGGCGACGAAGAGGTCATCCAGAACCTTAGTGAGGACCTGCCGCATATCGAACGGTTCGAGGAGGTCTCCCGCACTGTCCATGAAGAGGTCGATAAGCTGTTGGCGAAGGCCGGTGTCTTGCCGGGCAACGGATCGGTCGAACCTGCGTGGCGAACGAAGCTCTCGCGGGCCATCCACGCCGCGATGATCGAACGCGAGAGGCGGCTGCTCAACCGAGTGACGGGAGGAGCGGCCGTGACGCTCAATCCGAACTTCCACGGTCTGTCTGCTGCGACGGAATTGAAACCGGTTGCAATCTCTACGGTGACGCTCGCTGACCTGATCAAGCGCTACAACTCCGATCCAACACGGGCCGCCCCTTCACCCAAGACGAAGCTCAAGCAGGATGCCCAAGCCCGGCTATTCAAAGACGTGATCGGCGGGAAGGCGCTGGTCTCCGCTATCGACCGGGAGCAGGCGCGCAAGCTCCTCGACACCGTGAAGGTGCTGCCCTCGAACGCGACGAAGCGGTTCCCTAAGAAGAAGCTCGCCGAGGTCCTGGAGATCGCCAAGGCGAAGGAGCTGAGGCCGATGTCGGTCACGACCGCCAACAGCTATATGAGCGCCTTCGTCTCGTTGCTCGACTTCGCCGTCGCCGAGCACATAATCGAGAAGAACCCGGCCAAAGACCTGCGCCTCGCTAGCGACGGCGTGAAGCGCAAGGACAAGCGGCTTCCGTTCACCGTCGCCGATCTCACCGCCATATTCGCAGCGCCGCTCTACAGCGGCTGTCTCGACGACGAGGCCGGGTATAATCGGCCCGGACCCAATCGGCCACGCAGAGGCCGCTTCTGGGTTCCGCTGGCGTCGCTCTATTCAGGGATGCGCCTCAACGAAATCTGCCAGCTCACCGAAGACGACATCGCCGTCGAGGACGGCACCGACATCATCCTAGTCCGATCCGACGAGGAAGGCGTGAAGCGGGTGAAGACCACTGCCGGCCACCGCTTCGTTCCGATCCACCCCGAGTTGAAGCGGCTCGGCTTCCTCGATCATGTTGCCGCTATCAGGAAGACGCAGCCGGCGAGGGCACGCCTCTTCCCGGAGCTGACCACAGCGAGCACGGGCTACATCTCCGACAATTTCAGCAAGTGGTTCGCCAACTTCCTGGACAAGGTCGGGATCAAGGACGCCCGCAAGAACTTCCACTCCTTCCGGCACACCTTCCGGGACGGACTGCGCGAGGCCGAAATCCCGCAAGACCGGGTGCGGGAGTTGGGCGGCTGGTCGAGCGGCAGCACAGAGGACGACTACGGGTCCGGCACTCGGCCGAGCACACTGGCGCAGGAGATCGCCAAAGTCCGCTATGAAGGCCTTAGCCTCGACGGCCTCCGGCCCTAAGCGCTGCTCCTGGCTCGTGCCTCCCACAAGCGCCGGAAATTCATTTCGGCCTGACGGACAGAGAAGCCCGCCGGGATAGCCAGCAGTCGATCTGCCGGGCGCGTGGGGGCGATCCTTCGCGGTCGGCCTGTCGCCACTGTGGCGGTGGTGTTCTGGCTCACTTGCTCGGCCGGAGGGTCCTTCTGCACGAGCTGATACAGCGTATTGGTAACAGCGCGGCTGTCGCGCCACGGCATCAGCATTGTCCCAACCGTTCGCACGACGGCGTGGAGATCGTTGGGGGCCGCAGAGTAGGCCGACAACCACCCTGTGACCTTGTGGTCCAGGTCCTCCAGATAATGGCGCCGCATGAGTGCGGTCGAGGCGGCCTTCGCCAACCGTAGCGTCGCGCGAACTTCGCGGATGAACCGCGCCTTGCGCTCGGCCGCAATCGCGATGACGGGGTGTCCTGCCCTTCTCGCGATCCGATAGCCGAGGAAGGTAATGCCCCGACCCAAAGGGGTCGGGACGGTCTTGGTGTGAAGCGCAAGCGGACCAACCGGATGCTCAGCGAGCAACGTAGTCAGGGTTCGATGCGTCCGTTCCACGGCTTCCCGTGTCGTGCCCAGGACGAGGAAGTTATCGCAGTGATTGAACACCACGGCCTCGTGCTCATGCTCGCGCTCCAACGCCTCCAGCACCGGCCGGTTGAGGCTGTAGGCGAAGAGCGGCGAAACGGACGATCCCTGCGGAAGGCCCCGCGTCGTCAAAGTCCCCATAGAAGAAGACGAACTCGTGAGAGCCCTTCCCTTCCTGTCTATGATCAGTCCCTTGTCCTCCTTTCCCCTGAGGGTCACGATCTGCTGGATCGCTCAGTTCGGCAGGTTCCACTCCGCCCTGATCGCATCCATGTTCTGGATGCTCTGGAAGCAGTTCTTGATGTCGAACTCTGCTGCGTAACGGTATCCGGAACCGCATGCTCCACAGCAAGAGCGCTGCCGGTATCGCCCCGACGCGGCCTGTCGCATCCCGCTGGTTCAATCTCATGACGACGGTTGCTGAGAGCGCAGGCGACGTCTGGATACACCGAGAAAAGGATGCGCTTTGGTGGACAACCTCGCTGCCGGATGGCCCGTCATTTGAGCGGTTTCAGGAGCCTCGGCCTCTCGGCGATAAGCCCGATGTGATCATCTGCCATAAGCCCTGCGATCCTTGGTCCAATCGGAACCGGAAGGGCAACCGGCTAGACTGGAATAGCCTCCATCCACGAGCGCAAGAATTCCTGTTCACTGAAGGCACCCTGCAGCAGCTGAGCCCAGCGAACGCTGAATATGCCTTAGCGCTTATTGGTGGCGACGATCTCTTGCCATGGCATGGCCTCCGAGAATGGCAAGCGAAAGCCAGTCGGCGGCGGAAAAATCCAGGCCTCGTCTTCAACGCCCGCCAAAAATCGATTGCATACATGGCGATGATGGCAAAAGGCACCGTAGCGGGTGCAAATGGCCAGCAAGTGCTCCGAACCGTAAAGAACAAGGACCTGCTTATTCCCGAGGTTGAGCTGGAGCCATACCTCGCCGCGCTCCTTGATGCACAGGAGGGGCTCTGTGCAATTACCGGCCTTCGGCTCCAGTTCCACGGTGAGGAGGAGGATGCGGAAATGCTCTGCTCCCTGGATCGCATCGATAGCAATGGCCACTATGCGTTCGGCAATCTCCAGATCGTCTGCCGCTTCATCAATCGATGGAAGAGCAGTGGGGATGATGGCGAGTTCCGACGACTTCTATCGGCTGTGCGTTCACTCGCGTAACTCGGTGGGCAGAGCGCGGCAAACCCCACAGTGCGATGCCGGCCCAGCAGCATACTGCCCTCGTTTACGAACCATGCTTATGCTGCATCATTACCAGATGGAGAGCATCGGCTTGCTCGTGAGTTTGTGATGCCAGACCTCAACCCTGAAATCCTGCTCTGGGCGCGTGAAACGGCGGGCCTGAGCCTGCAGGAAGCCGCCTCCAAGCTCGGCATCGACGACGCGCGCGGTGTACCGGGAGCGGAGCGGTTGGCTGCGCTGGAGGCGGGTGAAAGGCAACCCAGCCGCCCACTTTTGCTGAAAATGGCCAAGCAATATCGCCGTCCCTTGCTGACGTTCTATCTGCCGGCCCCTCCTCGCATGGGCGAGCGCGGCCAGGATTTCAGGTCGCTGCCGCCCGAGCACTCGCGTCGGGACGATGCGCTCGTCGACACCCTTGTCCGTGACGTTCGCGCCCGGCAGGGGATGGTGCGCGCCCTGCTCGAAGCCGAGGATGAAGCCCATCCGCTGCCCTTCGTCGGGTCCATGGCAATGAGAGACGGGGCTACGGCCGTGCTCGCATCCATCATGCAGGTGTTGGGGCTGGACCGATCTCAGTTCCGGCACGGGCTCTCCCAGAACAGACACGCTAAGAAAGGATTTCCCTATCTACGTGAACAGGCCGAGAGAGCCGGCATTTTCGTGCTGCTAATGGGCAATCTCGGCAGCCATCATACTAGCCTGGACCTGGAAGCCTTTCGAGGCTTCGCCTTGGCCGACCCCGTCGCCCCGTTCATCGTCATCAACGATCAGGATGCCGATACGGCTTGGTCGTTCACACTGTTGCACGAGCTTGCGCACATCTGGCTCGGTCAGACAGGTGTCAGCGGAGCTGCTCCGACGACGGCGCTCGAACAGTTCTGCAACGACGTGGCGGGGAACTTCCTCCTACCCTTCGAGGAAATCGCCCAGGAGCAGGCGCTTAAGCATGCACTCTTCGATGGGGTTGTCCGCCGCATCGGTGAAATTGCCGAGGCTTACAAGGTCAGCCATTCGCTGGTCGCCTATAAGCTGTTTCGCAGCAACATCATCACGCGCGATATGTGGGGTCAGGTTTCCCGGTTCTATCGCCAGAAGTGGCTCGCCAGCCGAGCCGGATCGAAGAAGGACCGGGAAGCAAGCAAGGGCCCGGACTACTACGTGGTGCGGCGCCATCGGATCGGCCGCCGCCTGCTGTCGCTCGCGCGTCGCATGCTAGAAGATGGGGCGCTCGCCCCCTCGAAGGCAGGGCGAATTCTGGGAGTGCGGCCCACCAACGTCTATGCTCTTGTCGATGAAGCCGGGCGACCCGCGGCCGTGAGCGCGAGGAGCTGACGGTTGCTCTACCTCGTCGACGCCAACGTCCTTATCACAGCCGACAGCCAGTATTATCCGTTGGGCAGGGTGCCGGAGTTCTGGGACTGGCTGCTGCATATGGCGTCACAGGGCACAGTTAAGATGCCGACCGAAATGATCGAGGAGATCAAGGCCGGCGATGACGCCCTGGCGGAATGGGTGTCTGATCGGGAACACCTCGAAGCACTTCGGCTGGCTGAAGATGTCGACGTTGGGCTCCTTCAACGGGTGATTGCAGAAGGCTATGCTCCCGATCTCGACGACACTGAGATCGGTCGTCTCGGTCAGGACCCGTTCTTGATCAGCTACGCCCTCAAGGATGTTTCGGCTCGTCGCGTTGTTACCACGGAGGTCTCGAAGCCAACTCGGCAACGGGCGAACCGTCACATTCCCGATGTCTGCAACGGCTTCGGAGTTGGCTGGTTAAACAGCTTCGAGCTGGTGCGGACCTTGAACTTCTCGACCAATTGGCGGGCTCAGCTGGCCGCAAAGTCTTGATCTCTCAGACGCTCTGCCCACTGGAGATTGCGTGTCGGATGCGCCGGTAGCGCGCTCCTGCTCCATAAATTTTTTGGTACATATTTGTGCTCCGTATCACACAATGACCGACGTTTATCCGATTGATAATGCGCAATTATTTTTAGTTCGGTTCTCGTCCCCTCAGCTCCACCAAGGCTTTCCATCGAACGCTGATATCGTGCCGCTCTTCATGAGCTGTCATGCGTGATCCCATCCTCGTTGAATGTAGTCAGCGTTTTTCCGTGGTGCGGGACAGCTTCACCTTGGCGAAGGCGATATGATCGAGCTTCGGCGCCGCTCGGAAGCCTTCGATGCCGCCGTCGTCGACCAGCCGGCGGAACCGGATCTGGCAGGGTGCCTTCGGCAGGCCGAATCCTGATCAATGCCAATACTGCCCGCGGCGATGCCGGCCTGATGGGGATCGGTCGAGGCGGAAGGGCTTGTTCAGGCGCCATCTTGCAGATGGCGCCTGAACCTGCTCAAGGCTGTGCCGAGACCATCGCGATATCAGGGGGGAACGATGCAGGCCGATCGTGTGATTCAGACCGTCGAGGCCCATACCGGCGGCGAGCCGTTCCGGATCGTGACCAGCGGTTTGCCGCGACTGCCCGGCAGCACGATCGTCCAGCGGCGCGACTGGGTGAAGAAGAATATCGACGAGATCCGGCAGGCGCTGATCTTCGAGCCGCGCGGCCATGCCGACATGTATGCGGGCTACCTGACCGAGCCGGTCTCAGCCCATGCCGATTTCGGTGTGATCTTCGTCCATAACGAGGGCTACAGCGACCATTGCGGCCATGGCGTCATCGCGCTGGCGACGGCGGCCGTCGAACTTGGCTGGGTCAAGCGCGCCGAGCCGGAGACGCGCGTCGGGATCGATGCCCCCTGCGGCTTCATCGAAGCCTTCGTGACCTGGGACGGCAGGCGCGCCGCCAGCGTGCGCTTCGTCAACGTGCCTTCCTATCTCGTCCATCGCGATGTCTCCGTGGAGACGCCGAGCTTCGGCCGGGTCACCGGCGACATCGCCTTCGGCGGTGCCTTCTATTTCTATACGGATGGCCGGCCCTTCGGCCTCGCGATCCGGCGGGAGAATGCCGAGGCGCTGATCCGCTTCGGCGCCGAGGTGAAGATCGCCGCCAACGCGGCTTTCCCGGTCGTGCATCCGGAGATCCCGGAGCTGAACCATATCTACGGCACGATCATCGACGGCGATCCGCTCGATCCCAAGGCGACGCAGGCCAATTGCTGCATCTTCGCGGACCGGCAGCTCGACCGCTCGCCGACCGGCTCCGGCACGGCCGGGCGCACGGCTCTCCTCCATGCCAAGGGGCTGTTGAAGCCCGGCGAGCTTCTCGTCAACGAGTCGATTGTCGGCTCGATCATGACGGGCCGGGTCCTGCAGGAGACGAAGCTCGGGGAGATCGACGTCGTCATCCCGGAGGTCTCGGGCAACGCGCATCTCTGCGGCCAGGCGACATGGTTCATCGACCGCGACGACCCGCTGCGGCACGGCTTCCTGCTGCGATAGCGCGCCCGGAGGCCTCGGCTTCTCCGGGGTTGAATTCCCCATTCCGGCAGAAGGGCATGCCCTGCGCGAGGGGCGCCCAGCCACGCGCTCGGATTGACAGTCTCTGTATCCTGGATACCATTTTCGGCGATTGTGGAGACGTCGATGGGCCAGGTGCTCGCATGGCGCAGCCAGTCGCGCCTGCTCGACGAAGTGGCGCAGGCCCTGCGCGAACGCATCTATGCCGGGGTTTACGCGCCCGGCGCAACGCTGCGGCAGGAGCGCATCGCGGCCGAGTTCGGCATCAGCCGGACGCCGCTGCGCGAGGCCTTCCGCGTGCTGGAGCGTGACGGGCTCGTCGTGAACAAGCCGGGCAGCGGCGTCAGGGTCGCGACGGCCGATCTGCCGAAGCTGCTCGATGCCTATGCCGTGCGCGAAGCGATGGACGGCGTCGCGGCGCGCCATGCGGCCGAGCGCGCGACACCGGCCCAGATCAGGCAATTGGCGAATCTTGTCGAGCGCCAGAGGAAGCTGATCGCGGACTGGAATGCGAGCGGCTATTCCCAGTCGAATATCGATTTCCATCTCGCGGTCATCGATGCCGCCGGGAATGCCTCGCTGTCGCCGCTCGTGCCGCTGCTGCACCTGACCTCCCAGGTTTTCGCGCCGGCCTTCGCGCTGTCCTGTGAGCGGGCCGCAGCTGCGGTCGCCGAGCACGGCGACATCCTCGACGCCATCCGGAAGCGCCAGCCCGACGACGCCGAGCGCCTCGCCCGAGCCCATATCCATGCGACGGCTGTCCGCCTCAAGGCGCAGCTCACCGAAAAACAAAACCCGATCGAGGATTGACGTGAAGACCTATCGCAATTTCATCGCCAACGAATGGCGTGATGCCGTGGATGGCGAGCATATCGAGGTTCGCAATCCCTCGACCGGGCAGGTTCTGGCGAAGCTCGCGCGTGGTCGGCGTGAGGATGTCGATCTGGCGGTCGCCGCTGCCCGTCAGGCGCTCTCCGGCGAATGGGGCCGCCTGACCGCGACGGAGCGCGGGCGCATCCTGAGCCGGATCGCGACCGGCGTGCTCGGGAATATCGACCTTCTCACCGAGATCGAGGCGCGCGATGTCGGCAAGCCACTGACGCAGGCGCGCGCCGATGTCGTGGCGCTGGCACGCTATCTGGAATTCTATGGCGCCTCCGCCGACAAGGTGCATGGCGACACCATTCCCTACCAGAACGGCTTCACCGTCCTGACGATCTACGAGCCGCATGGCGTCACCGGGCATATCATCCCGTGGAACTATCCCATGCAGATCCTCGGCCGCAGCCTCGGCGCGGCGCTGGCCATGGGCAATGCCGCCGTCGTCAAGCCGGCCGAGGAAGCTTGCCTGACCATTCTGGAGTTTGCGCGGATCGCGCTGGAGGCCGGGCTGCCGGCCGGTGCGCTGAACATCGTCACGGGCTTCGGCGCGGAAGCCGGCGCGGCGCTCTCCGCGCATATCGACATCAACCACATCTCCTTCACCGGCTCGGCCCGGACCGGCGAGATGGTGCAGGCGGCCGCCGCCCGCAACGCCGTGCCGGTCACACTGGAGCTCGGCGGCAAATCGGCCCAGGTCGTCTTCGCCGATGCCGATCTCGACCGCGCCGTGCCCTTCCTCGTCAATGCCGGCATCCAGAATGCCGGCCAGACCTGTTCGGCCTCCTCGCGTATCCTCGTCGAGCGCTCCGTCTATGAGGACGTGATTGCGCGCATGAGCGAAAAGTACCGGGCTCTCAAGGTCGGGCCGGCCGAGTCGGATCTCGCCGTCGGCCCCGTCGTCTCGCAGCGCCAGAAGGCGATCGTCGAGGACTTCCTCGGCGTTGCCCGCAAGGACGGCCTGAAAATCGCGGCGCAGGGCATGATCGTCCCGGACGCGCCGGCCGAGGGGGCCTATGTCGCGCCGACCCTGCTGCGCGACGTCCCGCCCGATCACAAGCTGGCGCAAGAGGAAATCTTCGGCCCGGTGCAGGTGATCATGCCCTTCGATACCGAGGAGGAGGCGCTCGCGCTCGCCAACGGTACGCCCTACGGGCTGGTCTGCGGCATCTGGACGAGCGATGGCGGCCGGCAGTTGCGCATGGCGCGGGCCGCGCATGCGGGCCAGGTCTTCATCAACAATTACGGTGCCGGCGGCGGCGTGGAGCTGCCCTTCGGCGGTGTCAAGAAATCGGGCCATGGCCGCGAGAAGGGTTTCGAGGCCCTCTATGGCTTCGCGAGCCTGAAGACCATTTCGATCTTCCACGGGTGAGGGCGTTTCCGCGGTCCTTCGGGCTGCGGGAATCTGGATATGACGAGGGCTGCTCCATGACCGACCTTGCCGATCTGAGCGCCGTCGCGCTCGTCGAAGCCTATCGGGCCCGCAGGCTTTCGCCTGTCGAGGTCGTCGATGCCGTCATCCAGCGCATCGACGCCTGGGAACCGCAGCTCAATGCGCTCTGGGCCTATGACCCGGAGGCTGCGCGCGAGAGCGCGCGGCAGTCCGAGGTGCGCTGGGCCAGGGGAGAACCGCTCGGCGCGATCGACGGCGTGCCCGTCACGATCAAGGAGAACATTGCGACGAAGGGGACGCCGGTTCCGCTCGGTACGGCCGCGATGACATTGGTGCCGGCAGCCGCCGATGCGCCTCCAGCGGCACGCACGCGCGAGGCCGGCGGCGTGATCCTGGCCAAGACCACCATGCCCGATTACGGCATGCTCTCGTCCGGCCTGTCGAGCTTCCACAAGCTCGCGCGCAACCCCTGGGACCTCTCGACCAACCCGGGCGGGTCCAGCGCCGGGGCGGGTGCTGCGGCGGCTGCCGGCTACGGCCCGCTCCATATCGGCACCGATATCGGTGGCTCGATCCGCCTGCCGGCCGGCTGGTGCGGCCTCGTCGGCCTGAAGCCTTCGGCCGGGCGCCTGCCGATCGACCCGCCCTTCATCGGGCGCGCCGCCGGTCCGATGACGCGCACGGTTGCCGATACCGCCCTCTACATGTCGGTGCTGACCAGGCCAGACCGCCGCGACACGATGGCCCTGCCTTATCAGGAGATCGACTGGCTCAACCTCGCCGGCTCGGTGAAGGGCCTGAAGATCGGCCTGTGGCTGGAGGCTGGCTTCGGCCAAGCCGTCGGCGACGAGACACTCGCGGCGGTGCAGGGCGCGGCCGCTGCGCTCGCAGATGCCGGTGCCACGATCGTGCCGATCAAGCCGTTCCTGACGCGCGCCATGATCGACGGGCTCGACCGCTTCTGGCGGGCGCGGGGCTATGAGGACGTTTCCCGCCTGCCGCCGGAGCAGCAGGCCAAGATCCTGCCCTATATCTTCAACTGGATCATGACCGCCAAGGACTTCACGGGCGGCGACGTCTATTCGGGCTTCGCCCAGATCGAGGCGATGCGCAACGCGCTCCATGCCGCGCTCAAGGACGTCGATTTCATCATCTCGCCGACGGCGCCGGAGCCTTCCTATCCGGCGGAATGGGCTTCGCCCTTCAACGACCCGCAAAGGCCGTTCGAGCACATCGCCTTCACGGTTGCCGCCAATATGGGCGGCCAGCCGGCCGTGTCGATCAATTGCGGCTATTCCGGCGGCGGCCTGCCGATCGGCCTCCAGATCATCGGCCAGGCCTTCGACGATCTGGGCGTCCTGCGCCTTGCCCGTGCCTATGAGGCGATGCGCGCGCCGTCGCGGCCCTGGCCGACGCTCGCTGGCTGAGGCTTACGCTGCGCGGATTGCGGCAAGGCCGGCGGGAATCGTGACGCCGGGGCGTGGGCATGGCTGCACAGGGCTTCGAGCATCTCCGGCCCCAGAGGACGCCGGCAGGCTGCACGCGCTGGTGCGGGAAGCCGTGCGCTTCGCGGCGGGGGCAATCGCATGCCCCGCCTCGACCGGCAGCTGCGGCGTCTGGGGAACGCCGCGGCGCTGTCAGGGCCGACGGCCTGAGGCGTTAGATTTCGCCCGCCTGCTCCGGCAGACGCGAGGTCACCCCGACGATCGGCCGCAGGTGCTGCTCGAGGATCGCCAGCGCCTTCTCCTCGTCCCATTCGGAGAGGGCGGCGACCAGCGCGTGATGCTCCTTGCTGATCCGCGCGACGCGGCTCGGATCGGTGCTGATCGCTGTCATCGCGACGCGCTGCTGGCGGGCGCCTAGCGACTGGTAGAGTTCCGACAGTACGACATTGCCGAGTACGGCGATCATGACGAAATGGAACTCGCGGTTGAGCTCGACCCGGTTGAAATAGTCGCCTTGCGGCAGGCGCTCCAGTGTTTCGAGAATCGCATGCATGTCGGCAGGCACCGGCAGCTCCTCGCGACAGATCCGGCGGATCGCGTGGCCCTCGATCATGCGGCGGGCCTCGTAGAGGTCGAGCAGCTCCTTCGCCGTGACTTGCCGGACGAGCGCGCCGCGGCGCGGCAACAGGTCGATGAAGCGCTCGGCTTCGAGGCGGTGGAACGCCTCGCGGACCGGCGTTCGCGAGACCCCGAGCGCGGAGGAGATCTCCTCCTCCTCGATGAAGCAGCCGCCAAGGAAGCGGCCGCGCAGGATCTGCTCGCGCACGTAGAGATAGACCCGCTCCCGGGTCGGCTTCCCGCGCAAGGCAGCCATCTCGTCCTGTTCGATCATGGCCATCGACATCGCGCCCCTTTCGATCTTCCATAGGGCCTTGGAGAGTAGACAACAAAAAATCCGCCACGTATACATGACGCATCAAGAGCGTTGCTCATCTGTTCGTCTTACAGTGAAGCCGCGCCGGGGAACCGCATGACCGTATACGCCACCATCGCGACAGGAAGCCGGAGTCCGGGCCGATCGGCCGGACGGGGCTGGCCTTGTCGGATCGCTGGCGCGGTTATTGCTCGCGTCCGCCCGGTTCCGCCCTTCCCGCCATCGGGATGCGACAGGGCTTGAAGCCCCCAGGCAGCCGGACCCAGCAGCAGAGGATCAGCCGATGACCATCTCTCGCCGTTCCGTCCTTGGTGCCGGTCTTGCCGGTCCGCTGCTGGCCTCGCCCTTCCTGATCCGTCCCGCAAGCGCGCAACGCGCCGCCGGCATCATCCGCTACGGCCTCTCGGCCTTCCCGCCGAACCTGCAGCCCTGGGTCTCGACGGGTGCCTCGGCCGGCACGGTCAAGATGCTGATCAACCGCAGCCTCGTCTCCTATGACGGCAAGGGCCAGTTGCGCGGCGAACTCGCCGAATCCTGGGCGCGCGATGCCGAGGGCGCCTGGGTCTTCAAGCTGCGCAAGGGCTGCGTCTTCCACAATGGCGAGCCGGTCACCGCGGACGATGTGAAATGGTCGATCGAGCAGATCGCCGGCGAGAAATCGACCGCCTATATGCGCACGCAGTTCCAGCTGATCGAGCGCGTCGAGATCCCCGATCCGCAGACGGTCCGCCTCGTGACCAAGGAACCGCTGGTCACGCTGCCGAGCTGGTTCGCCAACTACAACACCTTCATCATCTGGCGGAAATCCAATCCCAACGAGCCGATCGGTGCCGGTCCGTTCCGCCTCGTCGGGCAGGAGCGCGGTACCTCGCTGGAGCTCGCCGCCTTCGACAAGTTCTACAAGCCGGGCATTCCCAAGGCGAAGGGCATCAAATTCGTCGTCTATGCCGACGAGAACCTGCGCAATGCGGCGCTGATCTCGGGCGATGTCGACATGATCGAATATGTGCCGTGGCAGTCGATGGCGACGGTGCAGGCTGATCCGCGGCTCAAGCTCGACACGCAGGAAGGGCCGTTCATGGACGTGCTCTTCAACGGCACGAAGCCGCCGTTCAACGATCCGCGCGTGCGCCGGGCTGTCGCCCATGCCGTGAAGCGCGAGGATATCGTCAAGGTCGCCTTCTTCGGGCGCGGGAAGCCGCTCGAAGGCGTTCCGGTCGTCGAGGGCACGCCCTGGTACGACAAGGAATTGGCGCATGGCTGGAACTACGATCCGGCCCGGGCCAAGGCGCTGCTGGCGGAGGCTGGCCATGCCAACGGCTTCCAGACGACCATTCTCGCCACCGCCCAGTTCGGCATGCACAAGGACACCGCCGAGATCGTCCAGCAATATCTCGCGGCGATCGGCATCCAAGCGGAACTGCAGCTTCCCGACTGGTCGACGCGGGTGAGCCGCGGCACGCGCGGCCAGTACGACATGGCGATCCACGGCGTCTCCTCGGACAACAACGATCCGGACGGGCTGACCGTGGTGCTCGACACCTCGCTCTCGCCGACGCATGGGCGTTCCTTCAAGGTCGACGCGCCGCGCACCGTCGCCGCGCTGGCCAAGGGCCGGGCCGAGTTCGACCAGGCCAAGCGCGTCGAGATCTACAAGGAGATGCAGCGCGCCGCCCTCGAGGAGGTGCCGATGGTCGGCCTCGCCTGGCGCGAGCAGGGCTATGGCATGGACAAGGGCATCCAGGGCTTCGCGAACCTGCCCGGCGCGCTCTCGACCTCCTCCGGCAACATGCTCGAGGAGACCTATTTCGGATGAGCGCGAGCTGGCTCGGGCGGCGGCTGATTCTGACCCTGGCGATGGCCTGGGTCGTTGCGACGATCGTGTTCCTGGCGCTGCATATGGTGCCCGGAGACCCGGCCGAGCTGCTGCTTTCGACCTCCGGCGCCATGCCCGATCCGGCAACGGTGCAGGAATTGCGCGAGAAGCTCGGACTCGATCAGCCGCTGATGGTCCAGTACGGCCATTTCCTGGCCGGGCTGGCGCGCGGCGATCTCGGCACCTCGCTGGTCGACGATTATCCCGTGATCCAGGAGATCGCGCTCAGGTTGCCGCGCACGCTGGAATTGATCCTGGCGGGGACGTTGATCGCGGTGGTGGTCGGCGTGCCTGCTGGCGTCTATGCCGCGGTCCATCGTGGCGGCGTCTTCGACCGCGTCGCCTCCTGGATCACCGCGCTCCTGCTCGCCGTTCCGGTTTTCGTCGTCGGCACGCTGCTGGTGCTGCTGCTGGCACAGACGTTGCGCCTCATGCCGGCGGGCGGCTTCGTGCCCTTCGCGCAGGATCCGGGGCAGCATCTCAAGCTTCTCGCGCTGCCCGCGGTCGCGATCGCAAAGGGGCTGGCTGCCGTGCTGTTCCGGATGACGCGAGCCGCAACACTTGATGCGCTTGCCCATGACTATGTCCGCACCGCCCGCGCCAAGGGGCTGTCCCCGCGTCGGACCCTCGTCGTCCATGTGCTGCGCAATGCGCTGAACCCGGTCGTCACCGTGCTGGGTCTCCAGATGGGCACACTGCTCGGCGGCACGGTCCTGGTCGAATACGTCTTCAACTGGCCGGGCCTGTCGACGCCGCTGCTGCGCGCGGTCGAGGGGCGCGACTATCCGATGGTCGTCGGCATCATCCTGACCATCTCGGTGCTGTTCCTGCTCATCAATCTCCTCGTCGAACTGCTGCATGCGGCGATCGATCCAAGGGTGCAGCACGGATGAAGCGGCGCGGCGTCCAGAAACTCCTCCTGCCCGGCGGCGTGGTCGCGGCAATCCTGCTGATCGCGATCGCGGCGCCGTTGCTGCCGCTGCCCGATCCGATCCGGCAGGACGTGGCGCGGCGCCTCGCCGGGCCGATGCCGGGCTCCTGGCTCGGGCGCGACGAATTCGGCCGCGACGTGCTCTCGCGACTGGTCTGGGGCGCGCGCACCAGCCTTTCGGTCGCCTTCATCTCGGCGCTGTTCGCCGGGCTTGTCGGCATCACGCTCGGGCTGATCGGCGGCTGGGCGCGCAGCTGGGGCGCCTTCCTCACGGTGCGCAGCGTCGAGATCATCATGTGCTTCCCGCCCGTGCTGCTGGCGTTGCTGGTGGTGACGCTGCTCGGCCCCGGCGCCGCGACACTGATCCTCGTCCTCTCGGTGCTCTATGTGCCCGGCTTCGCGCGAGTGACCTATGCCGAGGTGCTGGCGGTGAAGGGGCGCGACTATGTCGAGGCGACGCGGGCGCTCGGAGCCACGCAGTCGCATCTGCTGTTCCGCACCGTGTTGCCCAATATCGCCGGGCCGCTGCTCGTGCAGTTCTCGCTCGCGGTCGCCGCCGCCGTGGTGATCGAGAGCGGCCTGTCATTCCTGGGGCTCGGCGTCGTGCCGCCGGCGCCGTCCTGGGGGCTGATGATCCGCGGCGCGCGCTCGACCATGGAGCAGGCGCCGCTGCTGCTGCTCTGGCCCTGCGCCGTGCTGACGCTCACCATCCTCGCCATGAATCTGCTCTGCGACGCGATGCGCGACGTCCTCGACCCCCGCACCAGCGAACGCTGACAAACCAAGCCGATCTCAAGGCAAGCTATTTCGAAGGAAGGACCACGCCATGGCTACCAAGACCGACCCTCTCGTCCATATGGGCACCATCACGGGCGGAGAGGCGCGCGAGCTGCTGAAATCCAACCCCGTGATCCTGCTGCCGATGGGCAGCCATGAGGACCAGGGCCCGCATGCGCCGATGGGCGACTACCTGCTGGCCGAGAAGATCGCAGAGCTTGCCGCCTTGCAGGCGAGCAAGGCCGGCACGCGCACGCTGGTCGCGCCGGTGCTGCCCTATGGCGGAGCGGACTGGTTCGGTCCGATGATCGGCGGCATCGCCATCTCGCAGGGCACGCTGACGG
>NZ_CAMFJF010000066.1 GCF_945956895.1 uncultured Allobosea sp.
TCGAGCTCTTCCTCGCCGGCAAGCTGCCCGCCAAGGGCTTCGTGCGCCAGGAAGATGCCGTCCTCGCCGATTTCCTCGCGACCAAGGCCGGCGCCCGGCTGGTCGGCGAAGCCCGCGGCGTCGATGCCGCCGGACTCGTGCCGAGCGTCGCGATCAAAAGCGCGGCCTGATCGCCCAGCTTCGGATATCGGGAACGCGAACCACCCCGTCATCCCGGGCTTGCCCGGGATCCATCGAAGAGCGCCAGAGTGCTACGATGGATCCCGGATCAGCGCGGCTTTGCCGCTTGTCCGGGATGACGGCGTGGTTCCGTGAATAACGAACCGAGTTCCGACAATCAGGCTCTGTCCGTCAGAGCCTGACGCCCAGGCCGCGCAATTCGGCGCGCAGGTCGATGGGCTCGACGAAATGGACGGCCCGCATCCCGGCGGCGCGGGCCCCCACCACGTTCTTCTCGCTGTCATCGACGAAGATGCAGTCGCCGGCCGTCAGGCCATAGCGATCGAGCAGCACCTCGTAGATCGCCCGCTCCGGCTTCAACATCCGCTCATGGGCGGAGACCACGACGCCGTCGAAGCTTTGCAGGAACGGGAAGCGGATCAGGCATTCCGCCCATTTCTCGCGCGAGAAATTGGTGATGGCGTAAACCTTCTCGCCCTGCCCTTTCAGTTCCTCCAGCACCGCGACGCTGTCGGCGATGGTATGGGGCACACTGTCATGCCAGCTTTCGTCGAAGGCGCGGATCTCGCGCTCCCATTCCGGATGCTGCCTGACCAGAAGGGCCACGCCCTCCTCCCAGGAGCGGCCGCGATCCTGCTCCAGGTTCCAGTCGCCCGTGCAGATGTTCTGCATGAACCAGTCGAGCCGCTCTGTCTCGGGGATCAACGAGCGGTAGATCAGCCGCGCGTCCCAGCGCAGCAGGACATTGCCGACATCGAAGACGACGATGGGAGTGCTGGAAGCCATGATCGAACCCGGTTGAAAGGGCCGGCAGGACAAACCATTCACGCGCTTGTGTCCAGATGTGCAGGACAGGGGTGGACCCCATCGTTTATGCCGGGGTCATGAGCGCGCGCACCGCAAATCCCGGCCTACAGACCTGGCTGCCATGGACCGATCGGCAGGGCCGGTTCTCAGGCCTGCGGGCTGCGGCCTTCGCGCTGCTCCTCATGCCCGCGCTCATGCTGCTCTATGCCGCCTGGATGCACCAGCTCGGCTCGAAGCCCTGGACGCAGGCGATCCACCAGACCGGGACCTGGGCGGTGCGAATCCTCATTGCCACGCTGGCGGTCTCGCCGTTCCGGCGCCTGTTCGACTGGGGCAAGCTGATCGGCATCCGCCGCATGCTCGGCCTCGGCGTCATGGCCTATGCGCTCGGGCATCTGGCGCTCTACTGCATCGACATGGCCTTCGACTGGGGGCTGATCGTCTCCGAGATCGTCAAGCGCTTCTACCTGACCATCGGCTTCGTCGCGCTCATCGGCCTCGTCGCGCTGGGTGCGACCTCGACCGACGGCATGATCCGCCGGCTCGGCAAGAGCTGGCAGCGCCTCCACAATCTCGTCTATCCGATCGCGATGCTCGGGCTGCTGCATTTCGCGCTGCAATCGAAGATCGACGTCACCGAACCCGTCCTGATGAGCGGGCTTTTCCTGCTGCTCCTGCTCTATCGCGGCCTGTATCGTTGGAAACTGCCTGTTTCCTTAGCCGCGCTCGCGGGCGCGGCGCTCCTTGCGGGGCTTCTCACCGCCGGCCTCGAAGCCGGCTGGTATGCCGCGACCTCCGGCGTCTCGGCCTGGCTGGTCTTCCAGGCCAATGCCGATATCCTGACCTATCAGGACTATGCTTCGATCCGGCCGGCACATTGGGTCGCGCTCGCCGGGCTCGCGGTGACGCTCGGCCATGGCTTGCGCGCCCGCAAGGCGCGCCCGCCGCGGCAGGCGCGCCAGGCCGCGGCGGCGTGAGAAGAAAAACTTTCCAAGTTTCGACATCTTCCAGATGGAAAGGGTTTCCCCCTCCAGCACTCATGCTCTAACCCTATGACATGCCTGACGATCCGCACGCCCAGCCCACGGCCGATGTCGTAGAAGCCGAGCTCGCCTCGGAGGGCATCAAGCCTACCCAGGTCCGGGTCTCGCCCTTCGTTCCGCTGCAGCAGCCTATCTTCCGCGCCGTCTGGTTCGCCAGCCTCATCTCGAATTTCGGTGGGCTGGTCCAGGCGGTCGGCGCCTCCTGGATGATGGCCTCGATCTCGCCCTCGGCCGAGATGGTCGCGCTGGTCCAGGCCTCGACGACCTTGCCGGTGATGCTGTTCTCGCTCGCGGCCGGCGCCATCGCCGACAATTACGACCGACGCAAGATCCTGCTGACCGCGCAATGCTTCATGCTGGCGATCTCGATCGGGCTCGCCGTCTTCGCCTGGTTCGGCCTGATCACGCCCTGGCTGCTCCTGACCTTCACCTTCCTGATCGGCTGCGGCACGGCGCTGAACAACCCGGCCTGGCAATCCTCGGTCGGCGACATGGTTCCACGCCGCGACGTGCCGGCAGCCGTGACGTTGAACAGCGTCGCCTTCAACATTGCCCGCAGCGTCGGGCCGGCGATCGGCGGCGCGATCGTCGCGGCGGCCGGCGCCGTGGCCGCCTTCATCATCAACGCTTTCAGCTATATTCCGCTGCTCGTCGTGCTGGCGCGCTGGGAGCCGCCCAAGGTCGAGCGCCCACTGCCGCGCGAGACGCTGTTCATCGCGATGAGCGCGGGTGTCCGCTATGTCGCGATGTCCCCGAATATCCGCACCGTTATCCTGCGCGCCTTCGTCTATGGCTTCGGCGCCATCGTGGGCCTGGCGCTGCTGCCGCTCATCGCGCGCGACCTCGTGCGCGGCGGTCCGTTGACCTATGGCGTGCTGCTCGGTGCTTTCGGTGCGGGCGCGGTAGCCGGCGCCTTCATGAGCGCGCGCCTGCGCCGGGCGATGAGCACGGAAGCGCTCGTCCGCTCGACCTTCGTCGCCTATGCCTGCGGCGTCACGCTCATCGCCTTCAGCAAGACGATCTGGCTGGCGATGGCGGGCCTGTGCATCTGCGGCGCCTGCTGGGTGCTGGCGCTCTCGACCTTCAATGCGACGGTGCAGCTCTCGGCGCCACGCTGGGTCGTCGGCCGGGCGCTGGCGATGTACCAGATGGCGACCTTCGGCGGCATGGCGATGGGCAGCTGGGCCTGGGGCCGCTCGGCCCTGCATTTTGGCATCGAGAAGGCGCTGCTGATGTCGGCCACCGTTCTGCTCGCCGGCGCGGTGATGGGCCTGCGCTACCGCTTGCCGCCGCTCGAGGAACTCAATCTCGACCCGCTCAGCCGCTGGCGCGAGCCCAAGGTCGCCGTCGATATCGAGCCGCGCTCCGGCCCGGTCATCGTGACCATCGAGTACATCATCAAGCACGAGGACGTCGTCGCCTTCCTGACCGTGATGGCGGAGCGCCGGCGCATCCGCCGCCGCGACGGCGCCCGGCACTGGACGCTGCTGCGCGACCTGACCGATCCGACGCTCTGGATCGAGCGCTATGACAGCCCGACCTGGGTCGAATATGTCCGGCAGAACCAGCGCGTCACCCAGGCCGATGCCGAGATCGGCGAGCAAGTGCGCACGCTGCATAGCGGGCCGAACCCGCCGGTCGTCCATCGCATGATCGAGCGTCAGACGGCCTCGCTGCCGCAACTGACGCCAGGCCGCCCGCCGACCCTCGCGGACTCGCTCAACGATCCGGCGCGCCCGGCTTAGGGAGTCGGATTCAGCCGACGATCCAGAGGCCGGCGAAACCGACCAGGCCGACGATGATCCGCCACCAGGCGAAGAGCGCGAAGCCGCGCTTGGAGACGAAATCGAGGAAGCTGCGCACCACGACCAGCGCCGAGACAAAGGCGGCGGCGAAACCGATAACGATCAGGATGCCGTCGTCGAAGGTCAGAAACTTGTAGCTCTTCAAGAGGTCATAAGCGAAGGCGCCCGCCATGGTCGGCATGGCCAGGAAGAAGGAGAATTCGGCCGCGGCCCGCTTGCTCGCGCCGAGCAGCATGGCGCCGACGATGGTCGAGCCCGAGCGCGAGACGCCGGGCACCATCGCCAGGCACTGGATCAGCCCGATCTTGAAATACATCGGCAGCGGGAAGGCGGTGGCGTCGGTATACTTCTCCTGCAGCTCCAGCTCGTCGACGACGAGCAGGATCAGGCCGCCGGCGACCAGCGTGCAGCAGACGATGAAGGGGTTGAACAGCACCCCCTTGATGAAGCCGTGCAGCAAAGCGCCGATCACGGCCGCCGGCAGGAAGGCGATGAGGACGCCGATGACGAAGCGCCTGGCCGAGGGATCGCTGGGAATGCGCAAGGCGATGTCGAGCAGACGGCGGAAATAGACCAGCAGGATGGCCAGGATCGCGCCCAGCTGGACCAGGACCTCGAAGGTCTTGCCGTTCGATTCGAAGCCGAGGAAGTGGCCCAGCAGCAGCAGATGCCCTGTCGAGGAGACCGGCAGGAATTCGGTGAGGCCCTCGACGATGCCGAGGACGAAGGCTTCGATCAGGTTGTGCATGGAAGGCTTTCCTCGCGCGAATCAGGCAGCCCGGACATCGGCCCACGCCAGCCTGCCGCCGGCTTACGCCCAGCTCTTTGCAAATTGGTTACCACTTCGCGAAGCAGCATCCGCAAATTGCGGGCTTCGGCACCATGGCGGGTTGTGGCGGTTTTCCGGCGTGATTATAGCAAGCCGCCGTCGCCTATCGGGTCGCCGCAAGCCCGGCGGCCCTGCTTCCGTCGCATTTTGCCTGCTTCACAGTCCTCATGAGTGCCATGGCGACCCTTTATCATTACCCGCTATGCCCGCATTCGCGTTTCATCCGCCTCGCGCTCAGCGAGTTCGGCATGGAGGCCGAACTGGTCGAGGAACGCGTCTGGGAGCGTCGGCGGGAGTTCATCGAGCTCAACACCGCAGGAACGACGCCGGTCTTCCAGGAGCAGAACGGGCTTGCCGTGCCCGGCGCCGGGCCGATCGCGGAATATCTCGACGAGACGCGAGGGCTCGCGCTCGGCGACCGCCGCCTGCTGCCGGAAGGGCCGGGCGAGCGCGTCGAGGTGCGCCGCCTGCTCGACTGGTTCAACATCAAGTTCCATGACGAGATCACCAGCCCGCTCGTGCTGGAAAAGGTGATGAAGCGGTTCATGAGCCGCGACGAGGGCGGCGGCCCGCCGGAAATGAGCGCGATCCGTGCGGCACGCGCCAATGTGCGCTATCATCTGCGCTACATCTCCTGGCTGCTGGCCAAGAGGAACTGGATCGCGGGCGCCGAGCTGAGCTATGCCGATCTCGCGGCCGCGGCGCACCTGTCCTGCGTCGATTATCTCGGTGACGTGCCCTGGGACGAGGATGAGGCGGCTCGCGCATGGTATGCGAGGATCAAGTCGAGACCGAGCTTCCGGCCGCTGCTGAGCGACCGCGTGCCGGGCATGGCTCCGAGCGCCCATTACGACAATCTGGATTTTTGAACGCCGAGAAGCTCAAGCACGCCGTCGCTGAACGAGCGCTGGCCGAAGGCTTCGCGGTCATGCGCGTGGCCGGCGCCGATGCGATCCCGCAGGCGCCGGAGCGCCTCGAGGCCTGGCTCGCCAACGGCTACCAGGGCGAGATGGGCTGGATGGAGGAGCGCCGAACGCAGCGTGCCGATCCGCGCCAGCTCTGGGGTGAGGTCCGCTCCGTCGTCATGCTCGGCATGAACTATGCCGGAGAGGGCGACCCGCTCGCGATGCTCGCCCAACCCGACAAGGCGGCGATCTCGCTCTATGCGAGACGGCGCGATTATCACGACGTCATCAAGGGCAAGCTGAAGAGCGTGGCCGGCCTGCTCGCTGCGCGCGGCGGCGCCGACGTCAAGGTCTTCGTCGATACCGCCCCAGTGATGGAAAAGCCGCTGGCGCAGGCGGCCGGGCTCGGCTGGCAGGGCAAGCACACGGTACTGGTCTCGCGCGAGCACGGTTCCTGGCTGTTGCTCGGCGCGATCTACACCACGGCCGCCTTGCCGGCCGACGCGGCCGAGCGCGACCATTGCGGCTCCTGCCGGCGCTGCCTCGATATCTGCCCGACTGACGCCTTCCCGGCGCCCTACCAGCTCGATGCGCGCCGCTGCATCGCCTATCTCACCATCGAACATGCCGGCCATATCGACGCTGGCTTGCGGCCCGGCATCGGCAACCGCGTCTTCGGCTGCGACGATTGCCTCGCCGTCTGCCCCTGGAACAAGTTCGCCGCAGCCGCGCAGGAAACGCGGCTCGCGCTCAAGGACGAGCTCGACGGGCTAGACCTCGCCACGCTCGCCCGCCTCGACGATCCCACCTTCCGCACGCTCTTCGCCGGCACGCCGGTGAAGCGGACCGGGCGCGACCGCTTCCTGCGCAATGTGCTGATCGCGATCGGCAATAGCGGCCGGCCCGCGCTGATCGACAGCGCCCTGCCCCATCTTGCCGATCCCTCGCCGCTGGTTCGCGCCATGACGGTCTGGGCGCTGGGTAGGCTCGATGCCGACCACGCGCGAGCACTCGCCGCCGCAGCGCTCCAGGACGAAACCGACCCGCAGGTGCGTGCCGAATGGCACGCGCTCATGCCCCAGACGGAAGACGCCGCATGAATATCCTGATCCTCGGCCTCGGCTATTCCGCCGGGTTCTTCGCGCGCGCCGCGCTGGCGCGGGGCTGGGAGGTGACAGGCACCGTCCGCTCGGCCGAGAAGGCGGCCGCGCTCAGCCGCGAGGGCATCCGGGCGCTGGTCTTTGGCGGCTTCGCGGTCTCGTCGGCGCTCGCCAAGGCGGTGGCGGAGGCGGACGCCGTGCTGGTTTCGGTTCAGCCGGCGGAGGATGGCGATCCGGCGCTCGGCCCCTTGCGCGCGGCGCTCATGGCCGCCCCGAACCTGCGCTGGATCGGCTATCTCTCGACGATCGGCGTCTATGGCGACCAGGACGGCGCCTGGATCGACGAAGACACGCCGCCGGCCCCGACCAATGCCCGCACCCGCCAGCGCGTCGAGATCGAGGAGGCTTGGCTGCAGCTCGGCCGCGACAGCGGCAAACCCGTGCAGATATTCCGCTTGTCCGGCATCTACGGCCCTGGCCGCAACGCCATCACCAAGCTGCGCGCCGGCACGGCAAACCGCCTGATCAAGCCGGGGCAGGTGTTCAACCGCATCCATGTCGACGATATCGCCGGCGTGCTGATGGCCTCGCTGGCGCAACCGCGCAACGGCGCGATCTACAACGTGACCGACAACGAGCCCGGCCCGCCGCAGGACGTCGTCACCTTCGCGGCGGAATTGACCGGCCTCGAGGCGCCGCCGGAGATTCCGTTCGAGCAGGCCAAGCTCTCGCCGATGGCGGCGAGCTTCTATGGCGAGAGCAAGCGCGTCTCGAACGCATTGGTGAAGCGGGAATTCGGCTATGCCTTCCGCTATCCGACCTATCGCGAGGCACTGCGCGCCCTGGCCGAAGCCGGCGAATAGTCAGGCGGCGTGGCGCGGGCCTTCGCCGCCATAGTAGTCAGCGTAGCGCTTGTCGATTGCCGAGACCGGCAGCACTACGAGAACGTCGGTGGTACCGAACTGGCGGTCGATGACGGCGCCGGTGCCGAAGCGGGCGCCAAGCCGCAGATAACCCTTGATCAAGGGCGGCAGCTGCTTGAGCGCGAGCTTGGCATCGATCATCTCCGGCGGCAGGCGATCCATGCCGACGAAATGCTCGGCATGCGCGGCCGCGCTCCACGCACCTTCCGAACGGGCATGGTGGTGCAGGAAGCTCAACGGCAGCGCCAGCGCATCGGGGTCGGTGCCGTCGAAGGAGGCGCAGCCGAACATCGCATCGATGCGGTGATGCTGGAGATAGGCCCAGATGCCGGACCAGAGCAATTCGACCGTCCGCTTGGTACGATAAGGCTTCAGCACGCAGGAGCGGCCGAGTTCGAGGAAGCGGCGGCCCGGATGGAGCGCCAGCATCGGGGCGAGATCGAACTCGCTCTGGGTATAGAAGCCGCCAAGGCGCTCGGCCGCGCTCTGACGCATCAGGCGGTAGGTGCCGACGACCTTGGGCTTGATGCCGCCGAAACGGCCGCGCGCGGCATGATCGATGACGAGGAGATGGTCACAGGCCTTGTCGAAACGATCGGCATCGCGGCGGAACATGCGCGAGATCACATCGGGCTTGGCCGACATTTCCTGATAGAATACGCGATAGCGCAGGCGCTGCGCCCGCCAGATCTCGCGCGGCCCGCGCGCGAGGCGGACCTCGAGCGAGCCGAGCCGCCCCAGCGTGCCCGACAGAGGTGCTTCATCGATCTCGGCGCCGGATCGGCGCATGGCTCCGCCCTTCATCAATATCAACGGGGCGAAGCGCGAGAACGGATTGCCGGCTGAAAACCGACCAGGCAGCGCGTTCTTGCTTCCAGAAACGTGCAATGCCATCGCGTCTCTCATCTCCTGCCGCTACCGGCATGAGGTAGGCTTGCTCCGCTGATCTTACAACTTCGCGACGAAACTGCGTCGGAGCGATGACAGTCGTCAAGCCGACAGGCTGCCCGCGGCGCTCTGCGACAAGCGTTCCAGCCAGCGCAGCAAAGCCTCGCGTTCCAGTGGTTTCGCCAGGCAATCATCCATGCCAGCGGCGAAAGCGGCAGCCCGATCCGCTGCGGAGACATTGGCCGTGACAGCCACCAGTGGCAGCATCGCGGCACGGCCGAGCCGCTTTTCCAGTGCACGGATGGCGCGGGCGCAATCGAGCCCCGTCATCATGGGCATACGGACATCGAGCAAGGCCAGCGCCAGCGGCTGCGCCGCTCCCGCGAAACTTGCCTCGACCCGACGCAAAGCCTCGCGCCCGTCGCGCGCCCAGATCGCCGTGCAGCCGCAACGCTCCAGCGTGCGCATCGCGAGCAAGGCGTTGATCTCGTTGTCTTCCGCGACCAGGACCGTCAGGCCTGCGCCGGGCAGGCGCGCCTGCGTCGCGGCACGCGCGGCGGGCTCGTCGACGACCGACGGCCCGGTCTCCAATCCGCTGCCCAACCGCTCATAGAGCGAGCGCGTCCGCACCGGCTTGATCAGGAAACCTGAAAAGCCCGCCTCCTGCGGCGACCCAAACTGCCTGCGGGCATGAGGCGACAGCAGGATGAGGCAAGCGCGTATCCCGGCCGCCGCGGCGGCTGCCGCAAGCTCCTTTGCCGGCGCATCGCCGAGCGCGTGATCGACCAGCACGGCCGTGACCGGGTTGTCCCCGGCAAGCTTCGCGCGCGCGACCTCGGCCGTCCCCGCAATGGAAACCGAGGCTCCGGTCGCCCGGATCGTTTCGGCCAGAAAGCGGACTGCGAAGGGCGCCGGCGAGACGAGCAGGACATGATGCTGCGACCAGTGCGGAATCCGTGCCTCCGGCGCATCGAGCGCCGCCACGAGAGGCAGCGTGACGCGGAAGGTCGCGCCCTCGCCGAACCGGCTCTCGGCGCGGACCTCGCCTCCCATCAGGCGCGCGAGACGCCGGACGATCGCGAGGCCGAGGCCAGTACCGGCCTGCCCCGCGGCGCCGCCATGGTCGAGCTGCTCGAACTCACCGAAGATCACATCGAGCCGGTCGGCCGGAATGCCGGGCCCGGTATCGGCGACGGTGATCTCCAGGCGCTCCCCGACACGGGCCAGGCTCAAGCCCACGCCGCCGGCCTCGGTGAACTTTACCGCATTGCCGACGAGGTTCAGCAGGACCTGGCGCAAACGGTCGCGGTCGCCGACGAGTCTCGCCGGCAGGGCGGGCGCGATATGGGCCGCAAGCTCGAGCCCCTTGGCCTGCGCGCGCGGCGCCATCAGTTCCGCAACCGTCTCGACGAGCTGGACCATGTCGAAGGGCTCCTCGACCAGTTCCAGCTTGCCGGCTTCGACCTTGGCGAAGTCGAGGATGTCGTCGACCAGCGCCAGCAAGGCCTCGCCGGAGGTGCGCAAGGCCGCGACATAGGTCGCCTGCTCGGCGTCGGGGCCGGTATCGGTGAGGAGGTCGGCCATGCCGAGAATGCCGTTGAGCGGGGTGCGGAACTCGTGACTGACGGTCGCGAGGAAGCGCGACTTCGCCTCGTTCGCAGCCTCGGCCCGCGCGCGTGCCTCGACCAGCGCATCCTCGCTCGCGATACGCGCCGAGATGTCGCGGCCGACGCGCTGGATCAATGTGCGTCCGCCGGGACCGGGCACCGCGGTCTCGACCCAGGAGATCCAGCGCTCGCCCTCATAGGTGGCGAGGCATTCGTCGAAGCTGCGGGCGCCGCCCTCCAGCAACAGAACCGGCCGGCTGGCGAGTTGCGGCAGCAGCATCTCGCTGCCGACCAGATCCTGCTCCCCCGCACCGAACAAGGCCGCATAGGCGCGGTTGGCATAGACGACCCGGGCGCCGTCGCGCCGGACGATCAGGTCACCCTGGGCCTCGATCAGGCTGCGATAGCGCTCCTCGCTGTCGGCCAGGCTCCAGAGCCGGTCATTGAGCGCCTCTGCGTCATGGGCAAGCGCCGGCACCTGCCGGCGCAAGCCGCCGCGCTGGCGCAGGAGCCAGAGGACGGTCCCCACCGCCGGGAGAAGCAATGCCGCGAAGGCAAGAGCGAGCCATGACCAGATCGAAGACGCCATGCCCTTCGATCTACGCAGCTCGCCTTGAAAAAGCCGCCTGGGAAAGCCGCGAATTCGACCGGTCGGATAGGAGAATCTGTTAACCCTGCCGCTCTCACGCGGCCTGGACGAGATCCTCCCCACGCGCCCGATAGGACAAGGCTTCCGCGAGATGGCGCCGGCCGACCTTCTCCTCCCCGTCGAGATCGGCGAGCGTGCGGGCGACCTTCAGTACGCGATGATAGGCGCGCGCCGTCAGACGCAGGGCTTCCGCCGCATCGCGCAGGAGCGCGAGCCCGGCCTTGTCCGGCCGCGCTACCTCCTCGATCACCGTGACCGGGCAGGCGGCATTGATCATGACATGGCCGAGGCCGAGCCCCTCGAAGCGCGCCGCCTGGATACGGCGGGCCGCCTCGACGCGCGCCGCGACCGTCGCGGAGCTCTCGCCGGCGGCAGGACGGATCAGATCCGCCGCGGTCACCGCGGGCACGTCGATCGCGATATCGATACGGTCGAGCAGCGGGCCGGAGACGCGCGACTGGTACTGAGCCATGCAGCGATCGTTCGGCTGGCGACGGCAGGCGTAGCCCGGCTCCGTCGCCCGGCCGCAGCGGCAGGGATTCATCGCCGCGACGAGCTGAAAGCGCGCGGGATAGACGACGCGGTGATTGGCGCGGGAGATCAGGACATTGCCGGTCTCCATCGGCTGGCGCAAGGCATCGAGCGCCTGCGGCTGGAATTCCGGCAATTCGTCGAGGAAGAGCACACCGTGATGGGCGAGCGAAACCTCGCCCGGCCGGGCCTGCAGGCCGCTGTGAGTTTTCACAATAACTGAGACTGGCGGATTCGACATTTCAGATACTTGTGGGAGATTCGGTCACAGTTGCTGAGATCGGATACCCACAGAAGATGAGACTGCCTGACGTTTTGCCAGAGAAGATGGGACTGGATCTGCGCGTCCCCGCGCGGACCATTCCCATGGGACGGCGAAGCGTTACGGGACGAGTGATCGTCAGGGGCAAGGCCATCGGATGCGAGTCGAACCTGGAGCACGACTTCCTTATCCGGCTCGCCATGGACCCGACTGTTGCAGACGTCCTGGAGCAACCGGTCACGATTCCCTACGTCGACATGAAAGGACGCATGAGCCGCTACACACCCGACTTCTTGGTCCGGTACGTGTGCGGCCACCAGATCCTCTGGGAGGTGAAGTTCACCGACGAGATCAAGACCGAGCGCAAGCGCTTGAAGGCCCGATTGATCGCGGGCCGCAGCTTCGCCGCTGAGCACGGCCTTCGGTTCCGACTGACCACCGAACGGCTGATCCGCGCGCCCGATTTCAAGAACCTTACCTTCCTACGCGGCTTCCTTGAGAACCACGAGGAGCCTGCGGTCGAGGCCGCGATCCTTGCCACGATCCGTCGAGAGGGAACCTCGACGCCTCGCCAAGCGATCGACGCGGCCTTCTCGAACGACGCCGATCGTCAGGCCGCCATCGCGCCGCTGTGGCGGCTCGTGGCGAACCGCGTCATCATCGCAGACCTCATGCATCCATTGACGATGACCTCTCCGATCAGCGCGAGGGATCCATGACCCTTGCCCAGAACACCCTCTCCCTGGACATCGACTCCATCGTTTCCTGCCGGGGCCGCGACTGGCGCGTGACGCACATACCGGCCTCGGACCACGTCCTCGCCGAGGACCTCGAGACCGGCAGCCGCGATCGCCTGACCATCCAGGAGATCCTCGATGGAGCGTCTCCTTCGCCAGACGTTCCTCAAACCGAAGCGGTGGAACGGCCCGACCTCTCCGATTTCACCGAAGAGCAATGGGCCGAGGCGACGCGGCGATACAAGATCATCGAGAGCCTGGCCGATAAGGAAGACCTGAGCCGCTCGGACGTGGCCGCGATGGCAAAGAGGTCGGGAACCTCGACCAGCACCCTCTACCGCTGGCTCGGCAACTACCGCACGACACGCCAGATCTCCGCGCTTATACCTGCACGTCGCGGACCCAAAAAAGGGACCAAGCGCCTCGACCCGAACGCCGAGCTCGTCATCCGGAATGTCATCGAGGACAACTTCCTCACGAAGCAGCGGCGCAAGGCATCTACCGCGATCGTCGAGATCCACAAGCGCTGCCGCAGCGCCGGGATCACGCCACCGCCCGAAAGCACCATCAGGCGCCGGTTCGCAGAGATCCCAGCCGCTGCGATGCTGCGGCGGCGCGGCCACAACGAAGAGGCCGCGAACAGGTTCAGACCGATCATCGGCCACTTCCCCGGAGCCGATCAGCCACTCGCGGTCGTCCAGATGGACCACACGAAGCTCGACGTCATCGTCGTTGACGACACGACGAGGCGCCCGCTCGGGCGGCCGTACATCACGGTCGCGCTGGACGTCTACAGCCGCATGGTGCTGGGCTTCTACGTGTCCATGGAGGCGGCCGGCGCGCTGGCCGCCGGCCTGTGCCTCACGATGGCGATCCTGCCCAAGGATCGAATCCTCAGCGACCTCGGCATCCCCGGCAAGTGGCCGGCCTACGGGCTGATGCGCTCCGTCCACCTGGACAACGCCAAGGAGTTCCGCGGGAACGTGCTGAAGCGCGCCTTCGACGAGTACGCCATCGACCTCAAGCTGCGCCCGGCGAAGACGCCGCACTTCGGCGGGCACATCGAGCGCTTCATGGGTCGGCTCGCCAACCTCATGCACACGCTGCCGGGCACGACGTTCTCAAGCCCCTCCAAACGGAAGGGGTACGACGCCGAGAAGGAGGCGACCCTCACCCTTGGCGAGGTCGAGCGCTTCATCACCGAGTTCATCGTGAACGTCTACCATCGCGACTTCCACGACGGGATCCAGATGGCTCCGATCGACCGCTGGACATCGGCGATCGCGGGTGACGATCTGACGCCTGGCATCGGGCTCCCGAAAATCCCGACCGACGCCCGCAAGCTGGCGATCGACTTCCTGCCGTTCGAGGAGAGGACGATCCAGAAGTACGGCCTCGTCATCGAAGGCATCCACTACTACCACGAGGTCCTCAGCCCACTGATTGGCTCTCGGGACCCGGTCACGGGCAAGCCCCGGAAGTACGTGGTGCGATACGACCCGCGCGACATGAGCCAGGTCTACCTCTCCGATCCGGACACTGCGTCGACCCATCCCATCCCCTACCGCGACACCTCCCGGCCGAAGGCCAGCCTCTGGTCGATCCGCCAGGCCACGGCGGAGGCGCGCAGGCGGGGCCTCGCGAACGTCGACGAAGACGCCATCTTCGCCGCGCTCGACCGCCAGGACGCCCTCGTGGCGGAGGCGGCAGCGACGACGAAGGACGTCCGCAAGACCTTCCAGCGCCGCGTCACGACCAACGGACCCGCCGTCCCCAGACCCGTGGGACGTGCACCGGCAGGCCATCCAGCAAGGCCAATCCATCCGGCCCCGCCGCCAGCCGTGAAAGACGACCTCGACAGCCTCTTCGCGACGCCGGCCGCACCCTTCGACGACATCGCCGTCTCGAAGCCACGCAATGAAGGGGCCGACGAATGACAGCATCCGCCAAGACCCCGGCCGGCTCCCTCGCCCATCTTGGCCCGGACCGCCAGGACATCGCCATCCTGACCAGCCAGGAGCGCATCCGGCTCGCCCGCGAGGACGCCTGGATCGGCTACAGCGCCGCCAGGAGCGGCCTCCAGCGCCTCGAGGACCTGCTCGACCATCCCAAGTCGCCGAGGATGCCGAACATCCTCGTGGTGGGCGACAGCGGAAACGGCAAGACGTCGCTGATCGGCCGCTTCCGCGACCTGCACCCGCCGACCATCAAGCCCGACGGTCGCGGCGAGCAACCCGTCGTCGTGATGACGATGCCGGCGGAGCCCTCCGAGGCCCGCTTCTGGAGCGACCTCATCGCAGCAATGGGCGTCGCGCGGAACGATTCCGGCACCGTGCAAGCGAAGATGAGCCAGGCCATGCTCCTGCTCCAGAGCCTGCACTGCCGGATGCTGGTCATCGACGAGATCCACAACGTCCTGAACGGCAACCTTCCCAGGCAGAAGCAGCTGCTGGCCATGCTGAAGAACCTCGGCAGCAGACTCATGATCCCTATCGTCGTGGTCGGCACCGAGTCCGCCAAGCGCACGCTGCAGACCGATCCGCAGCTCGCCAATCGCTTCGAGGCCATCGTCTTGCCGAAGTGGGAGCTCGGCAAGGATTTCGTCTCCCTGCTCGCGTCCTTCGAGAGGATACTGCCGCTCTTGGAGCGCTCCAACCTTGCCGGCCGCGAGCTCGCCCTTCCGCTGTTCGAACTGTCCAGGGGCTCCATCGGCCAGCTGACGCGGGTGCTCCGCCGGGCTGCCGTGGAAGCCATCAGGAGCGGCCGTGAGAGGATCACGCCCGATATCCTGGCAGGGCTCGACGCCATTGACCTGGGAGGCACGTGACCTTGCGATGAGCGCGAGTGCGCCCAAAGGGGACCTCCACTGGACTTTCAAGCTCCGCCCGAAGCCGGACGAACTGCTCTCGTCCTGGCTATGCCGGGTAGCGCACGCACACGGCATGACGCCACACGCCTTCCTCGCGCTCCACTGGCCGGGAATGGAGATCTGGACCCGCGACATCGACCGCAGCGCCGACGACGGCTGGCTACGGGAAGTCGCCAGCCGGTCCGGCCTCCCATTCGACGCCGTCACCGCCCTTACCCTCAAGCCCCTGATGCCGATCCTCGCCGGGGGCCGCCGTCGCGACTTCTCCCGAGGCGACGCGCCGCTCGTCCTCTCCGCCGGCGTCTTCCACCGCAGCAGGGTCCGCCACGCCCTGCAGTTCTGCCCCTTCTGCGTCGCGGAGGAGGACCCCCATGTTGATTTCCGCCGAGAAGTGACCCGTTAGGCGGGGATTTTTCCATCGAGAAG
>NZ_CAMFJF010000067.1 GCF_945956895.1 uncultured Allobosea sp.
TCGAGCTCCTTCACCCGCTGCAGCAGGCGCAGCGAATGGAAATAGCGCGCGCCCGGGCGAACCTTGAGATACTTGCCGGGCACCGTCTCCAGATTGTGGTTGAAGACGTCGGGCTTGGCCGCCACGACGACTTCGAGCGCACCGGGCTTGCGCAGGAAGTCCGGCGTCAGGATCTCGATGGTGGTGCCGGGCGAAGCCTTGCGGATTGCCTTGATCACATTGGCGAAATGCTCGGCGCCGCCATCCTTGAGGTCGTCGCGGTCCACCGAGGTGATCACGACATGCTCGAGCCCGAGCTTGGTGACGGCATCGGCGATCTTGCGGGGTTCTTCCAGGTCGAGCGGCTGCGGCACGCCGGTCTTCACGTTGCAGAAGGCGCAGGCCCGCGTGCAGGTGTCGCCCATGATCATGAAGGTGGCGTGCTTCTTTTCCCAGCACTCGCCGATATTCGGACAGCCGGCTTCCTCGCAGACCGTGACCAGCTTCTCGGCCTTCACGATAGCCTTGGTCTCGGCCCATTTCGGCGAGCCCGGCGCCTTGACGCGGATCCAGTCCGGCTTGCGCAGCACCGGGTTCTCCGGCCGCTTCTGCTTCTCGGGATGGCGCACCTCGGCGGCTTGCGCCTTCGGATTGCCGGCATTGGGCCGCGGATCGCGGTTCAGCAGGTCGAGAACAAGCGCCATAACAGGGTCCGGGCTTCAACAGCAGGAGCCGGCCAAGCCGGCTTCCTCTAGCTAATCCCCAAAGCGCTCTGCCGCAACTCCCGGCCCCGGCAACAGAGCTTCACCTGCGACCGCGGGCCGCGTTCCAGATCACGATGACGATGATCGCGCCGGCAATCGCTGCGGTCAGCGTCCGCCAGAAGCCGAAAACCGGAATCTCCATGAGTTCGGCGACCTTGGCACCGACGAACGAGCCAGCGACGCCGACCAGCATATTGGTGAAGAGCCCGTGATCGGACGAGGTCAGGCGCTCGGCGATCCAGCCGGCGAGCAGGCCGATCAGCAGCGTCATGAAGAAGCCATAGCCCGGCTGGGCCATGGTGGCGGCAAAGCTTTCCATCGAAGAAGTTCCCCTAGCCATGCGCGGATGCGCGCCTACCAACGACGCGTGCCGGCTGAAGTTCCGCATCCATGCGGAGCGGGTCAATCCCTCTCGTCATTGCGAGGAGCAAAGCGACGAAGCAATCCAGGGGGACGTAGAGCACTGCCGCCCCTGGATTGCTTCGCTGCGCTCGCAAGGACGGAGAGCTTCAGGCGATGAAGCGCGCCAGCAGGATGACGAGGATGGCGCCAATGACCGCCATGCCGGCATCGTCGAGGAAGCCATAGCCGGTATTCAGGCGCCAGCCGGTGAGGCGCACGATGCCTTGCCCGACCAGCATGCCGAGCACGCCGACGACCGCATGGCGGATGACCCCGCCGCCTCCGACGATCAGGCTGGCTGCGAAACCCGTGAACGTGCCGAAGGCCACGGTCGGAACGATGACGCTCCAGTCGAGCGGCAGCGCCCGGCGCGGCGGCAGGATCTCGATCTCCTCGTCGCGGACGACACGATCGGGCTTGGCAGATTTGCGGGTGCGTGGCGGCATCGCTGCAATATGGAATGGAGACAGGCGGACGCCAAGCGCCCGCGGCCGGAGACCGAGCGTCATTCATGCGCGAAGCGCGCGGTCAATCCGAAGCTCGATGAGGAGCGCGGATCGGCGCGGTTTGCTCCGGATGACGGGCATCTCTCCGTCGGGAACCACCGAGCGCCAAGAAAAAAGCCGGCCCCGCGAGGGACCGGCCTTTTCGATATCAGGCGTTTGCGCCGGCGCTCAGGGCTTCGGCGGGGTCGCGGGCGCGGCGCCAGGAGCCGGGGCAGCGCCGGGAGCGGCACTGGCGCCGCCGGAGCCGAGGCGCTGGCGCAGCTCTTCCTGGCGCTTGCCGAGCTCGTCCTGGAGCTGCTTCTGCTGGTCCTCGAGCACCTTCGGATCGATCGCGGCGCCCTCGAAGCCCTTGGCGAAGTCAGCCAGCGGGATGGTGAAGGTCAATTCACGGCCACCCTGGTTCTGGACGCTGACGTTCAGGTTCGTGCCCTTCTTCATCGCGTTGATGAAGTCGTCCTTGACCTGCGACTCGGCGAAGCAGCCGTTCGGGAAGCAGATGGCATAGCGACCGCCGGTCGGCTGCGCGGTATCGACGCCGAAGCGAATACCGGGCTGCAGCAGCAGGCCGAGCGGCATCAGGAAGCGCACGATCTTGTTGGCGTCGCCCTTCACATCATAGATCGCGACGGCGAGCACCGGCTGGCCCTGATCCGAGACGAAGTCGCGGGTGGTGTAGCAGATTTCCTTGTTGGCAGCCGGGTCCTTGCCGCAGACCTTGGTCCAGCTGGTCTGCGAGGGCTCAGGCTTGACCTGGACGACGGTCGGGCCGGCAGGCGCTGCGCCGCCGGGCTGGGCGGGAGCGGCGGGCTGCTGGGCCGGAGCAGCCGGACGGGCAGGCGCCGGGCGCTGCGCCGGAGCCTGGGCGAAGGCTGCGACAGGCGCGAAGCCGATGGCAGCGCTGAGCGCGAGGCCGAGCGCGCGAGATGACAGGCGATACGAAGCGGACATTCCTTGTCTTTCCTTACCAAGCGAATTCGGGATCACGACTTCGCAAGCCGCGCGCGTCACCGCTGATGGCCCAATCGCATGGGGCGCAGGCCATCGCAAGCCGTGCACATCAAGGCCGATTGAGGCGTTTGAATGACACCCTGCCCTCGCCTTTAGCGAGTTCGCACCGCGGTTTCCAGCCCGAATAGCTGCGTGACCACGCAGCTCCCATGCTATTCTTGCCGAGGGAATCAGGTCGTGTGATGGAATTTCTTCGATTGCCCCAGGCGATGAGCCGCCGCGGGGTCAACCTTTTACTGGCTTTGGCCCCGTTCGCCGTCCTGGCGCGCGGCCGTGAGGCTCTGGCCGATTCGGCTCCACTGCGGCATGCCATCGCAATGCATGGGCAGCCGGCGCTGCCGCCCGGATTCGCGCATCTGCCCTATGCCGACCCCAAGGCGCCCAAGGGTGGGCGCATCGTCATGGGCATCCAGGGCACCTTCGATAGCCTCAATCCGCTCGTCGTGCTCGGCGTCGCGCCCGATGCCGTGCCGAGATATGTCCAGCAGAGCCTGCTCTACCGCTCGGCCGACGAGCCCTTCACAGCCTACGGCCTGCTCGCCTCCGGCGTCGCGCTCGACGCGGACCGCAAGCATCTCGCCTTCGAGGTCGACGAGCGAGCGCGTTTCTCGGACGGCACGCCGGTGACCGCCGAAGACGTGATTTTCACCTTCGAGATGCTGAAGGCGAAGGGCAAGCCGTTCCACCGCTCCAGCCTCGGCCGCGTGACCAAGGCCACGGCCATCTCGCCCCGACGCGTCGAATTCGAGCTCGGCGACGGCTCCAACCGCGAATTGCCATTGGTGATCGGCGCGATGCCGATCTTTGCGAAGCACGCGACCCAGCCTGAGACCTTCGGCGAGACCAGTTTCAAGCCGGCGCTCGGCTCCGGCCCCTATGCCGTCGAGGATGTCCGGCCCGGCGAATCGCTCACGCTGCGGCGGCGCAAGGACTTCTGGGCCGAGGATCATCCGCTCACGCGCGGGCTCTATAATGCAGACGAGATCCGCTACGACTTCTACCGGGATTCGAACGCGCTGTTCGAGGCGTTCAAGGCCGGGCTCTACGACATCCGCATCGAGGGCGACCCGACGCGCTGGATGACCGGCTACGACGTGCCGGCCGTGCATGACGGGCGCATCCGCCGGGAAACCCTGCATTTCGACACGCCCAAGGGCATGACAGGCCTCGTCTTCAACACGAGACGGCCGATCTTCGCCGATGTCCGGGTCCGCGAGGCGCTGGGCCTGCTGTTCGATTTCGAATGGGTCAACCGCAACCTGTTCCACGGCGTCTACCGCCGGGCCGGGAGCTTCTTCTCCGATTCTGACCTTTCGGCGCTCGGCGTCCCCGCCGACGAGCGGGAGAAGACGTTGCTCGCCGCATTTCCGCGCGCGGTGCGCGAGGACATCCTCGCCGGCACCTGGCGGCCCTCGGAGACCGACGGCTCGGGCCGCGATCGCGAGCAGGCGCGCAAGGCGCTCGATCTGCTCAAGGCCGCCGGCTACGCGCTGCGCGACGGCGTGCTGCGCAACGGCAAGGACGAGCCCTTCGCCTTCGAGATCACCGTGACCAGCCGGCCACAGGAGCGGCTCGCGCTCAACTATGCGCAGTCGCTTGCCCGCCTCGGCATCGCCGTCTCGGTGCGCCTGATCGACGACGTGCAGTACTGGCGGCGTCTGTCAGCCTTCGATTTCGACATGATCCAGTGGACCTGGCCGGCCTCGGCCTCGCCCGGCAACGAGCAGATCGGGCGCTGGGGCTCGGCCAATGCCGCGCGCAACGGCTCGCTGAACTATGCCGGCGTGAAATCACCCGCGGTCGATGCCGTTCTGCAGGCCTTGCTCGGGGCCCGCGAGCGCGAGGATTTCGTCGCGGCGGTGCGCGCGCTCGATCGCTTGCTGATCTCCGGCTTCTACGTCGTGCCGCTGTATTACCTGCCCGATACCTGGATCGCGCTGGCACGCGGCGTCGTTCTGGCGGGGCGGCAGCCGGCCTATTTCCTCTCCAACGAAACGCTGGCGCGCCTCCCGGCCGCGTCGGCCCCGGCGAACTAGGGTTTGTCGATGCGGGCAGAACAGGACGAAGCCTCAGCCTTGCTCGACGGTCTCGATCTCGACACACTGCTCGCGGCCCTGACCCGCAGCCGCGGCTATGATGCAGCCTTGCGCGATCCACCGGGCCGGCGCGGCTGGAGCGACGTCACGCCGGGCTCGGTCAACTTCCTCGATCTCGACGAGCGCATCGACCGGCTGGCGCGGCTGCTCGCCATCAACAAGGGAACGCCGGGCGCGAGCGTCGCGATCCTGGCTCCGCTCGGACCGGAGGCAATCGTCTCGATCCTGGCCAGCCTGCGCGCTGGCTTGTCGCCCCTCATGTTGCCGTTGCACGGCAACGAGCTCGAATTGCTCCGGTTGATCGAGACGGCCGGCGCGGTGATGGCGCTCGGCGTCAGCCGCGTCGGATCGCTGCGACCGCTGCTCACGCTGCGCAATCTCGCGATGCGGGCTTTCGGTACGCGCTTCGTCGGCGGCTTCGGGCCGGACGTGCCCGACGGGGTCGCCCCACTCGACATGCTGATGGCGAACCCGACGCTGCACCCACTGCCGCAACTCGTCGAGCGGCCGGTGCTGCAGGTTTGCGACGGCGTGGCGCTGCGGGGGCCGTTCAAGCTGTCGGAGCGGGATCTGCTCGCGAAGGCGCTCGACATCTCGCGGACGCTCAAACCGACCGTCTCGTCACGCATCGTGACGACCCTGGTCGGCGGCGACCTTGCAGCTCTTGCCAGCGGGCCTGGCATGGCGATGCTGAGTGGCATCGAACTGCTCACGCTCGGCCTGTTCAATCTCGGCGACCTGCAGGCCTGCATCGAAGGCGGACGCCATGTCCATCTGGTCCTGCCCGGAACCATGGAGCCGGCGCTGGCGCATTCGCGGCTCGCCGAGCATCCGGCCCTGGCCAGCCTCGTCTTCGTGCATCGAGCGACTGAGGCACGCGGCCTCCCCGCGATCGATCGGCCCGACATCGCGATCGTGGACATCGCGGCGCATTCGGCCGGGGATATCAGCGTGATCAGGCGCCAGGCGCCTCCGGCGGCCTGAGCGCACTTTCACGCGGAACTTTCCGGGCCGCCTTGCGTTCCGGGGCGGGGTGTCTTCCTTGGAGTGGCAGCCATGCTCGCCGCCGGTCTCGTTCTTATGTCTCTCTCCAGCAATCCCGCCACAGCGCCCGTCGTTCCGATCGCGGATTCGCCGCCGCGCTTCGACATCTCCGCTTCGTGCCGCGATGTCGGCAAGTCGGGCATCAATGTCGGCCGCCCCGCCAGCGCTTGCCAGGCCGATGAGGAACGGGCCCGCGCTGCGCTGACTGCGCGCTGGGGCGAGTTCCAGCCCAGCGCCAGAACGGCCTGCGTCGAGGGCGCCACTTTCGGCGGACCGCCGAGCTATGTCGAGGTGCTCACCTGCCTCGAGATGAAGAAGCCGTAGCGGCGTGGCGCATTACGCCAAAAATCCGGGATGTTCCGGGCGGCGAGTGTTGCCTTCGACGGGACCGACCCGCAAAGTTCCACGTCTTGTTGCCGGAGACCGCCCCATGCACCGCCTTTGCCTGCCGCTCCTTGCGGCTGCCCTGCTTGCTGGCGGTATCGCGAGCCCCGCGCTCGCCAATCCTCAAGCCTGCGCCGATCTCTGGACCCAGCGCAACGAGATCTACAAGGCGCAAGGCTATTGCTTCCGCACCAAGCGCGCGATCGCGGCCTTCGGCAATGCCGGCTGCCAGTACGACAATGTCGAGGATCTGCCGCTTTCCGCCAATGACCACCGGGCGATCGCCGACATCCTCCGGCAGGAGCGCGCCCTGCGCTGCCCGCGCTGAAGCGCATTGCCTGTGGAAGGCAGGGCTTCCTCACGTCCAGCGAGGGAAAGGCCGTGCTAGAAGCGCCGGCCGCACATCCGCGCCTGATCCAACCCGACGATTCACCGCCCGCATGACCACCGCAATCGAGATGGGAACGACAAGGACCGGCGAGCCCGGTCTGATCGATCTCGCCGAATTGCTGGCGACGCGCCTGCTGGTGCAGGGCAATTCCGGCTCGGGCAAATCGCATCTGCTGCGCCGTTTGCTGGAGCAGAGCGCGCCGCTGGTGCAGCAGGCGATCATCGACCCCGAGGGCGATTTCGTCTCGCTGGCCGATCAGTTCGGCCATGTCGTGGTCGATGCCGAATGCGGTGAGGCCGAATTGCAGCGTGTGGCGCTGCGCGTGCGCCAGCACCGCGTCTCGGTCGTGCTCAATCTCGAAAATCTCGAAGCCGACGAGCAGTTGCGCGCCACCGCCGCCTTCCTCGGCGGGCTCTTCGATGTCGACCGCTCGCTCTGGTTCCCGATGCTGATCGTGGTCGACGAGGCGCAGCTCTTCGCGCCGGTGATGGCGGGCGAGGCCTCGGACGAGGCGCGCCGCCTTTCCTTGGGCGCCATGACCAACCTGATGTGCCGCGGCCGCAAGCGCGGGCTTGCCGGCGTGATCGCGACCCAGCGCCTCGCCAAGCTCGCCAAGAACGTCGCGGCGGAAGCCTCGAACTTCCTGATGGGCCGCACCTTCCTCGACATCGACATGCAGCGTGCCGCCGACCTGCTCGGCATGGACCGGCGCCAGGCCGAGATGTTCCGCGACCTCGAACGCGGCCAGTTCGTCGCGCTCGGCCCCGCCCTGTCGAAGCGCCCGCTGCCGATCCGGATCGGCACGGTCTCCTCGGTCGATCGCGGCGGCGCGCCGGGCCTGATGCCGCTGCCCGAGCAGGCGCCGGAGGATGCCGGCAAGCTGATCTTCACACGGGGCGAGGACGAGCCGCTACCGATGGCGCGGCCTGTGCGTCCGGCACCACGTCCGCGGCCCGACCCGACCGAGGTGCTGCGCCGGATCGAGAACTACCGCCCTGCCCCGCAGCCGGAGCCCGAACCCGAGATCGAGCTGGAGCCGGCCGAGCGCGAGGCGATCATGGTCGAGATCCTGCGCGAATTGATGGGCGATCCCGAGGCGCGCTCGCGCCAGGTCGCGGTGCTCTACCAGGATTTCACCGTGCGCTGCCGGATGCGCCGGCTCGGCCGCACGCATCTGAGCTTGGAGGAATTCCGCCGCCGCCTCGCGGTGGCACGCGCCGGGGTCAGCGACAGCATCGCGACGAGCGAGGGCTGGCAGGCGGCCGTCGAAGCGTCCGGCTCGCTGCCGGAGGACTTGCAAGGGCTCTTCCTCTTCATCGCCCGTACCGCGATCGAGGGCCGGCCCTGCCCCAGCGATGCCGAGCTGGCGGAGGTCTATGGCAGCGCTTCGCCGAGCCGGGCGCGGCGCGTGCTCAGCTATATCGAGGAGCGCGGACTGATCGTCTGCCATGTCGATTTCCGCGGCCAGCGCACGCTCGCCCTGCCGGCTCTCGGCGTCGAGACAGCGCCGGGACTGGCGCAACCGCGCACGGCGGGCATGTCGCGCAGCGCGCGGGGATGAAATCGAGCACGCCATGCCCGGGCCGCGAGCGTCATTCTCGGGCGAAGCGAAGCGCAGACCCGAGCATCTCTCGCAAGATTAGGCGCCTTCTCGTCCTGAGATGCTCGGGTCTAGCCCGAGCATGACGCGCGCGGACATGCCGCCTCCTCCCGCTCAAAACTTGACCACCCCGCCCCCGAACGTGCATGACCTCAAGCCGCATTCACGGGTTCGGCCATGCGCGTTCTGTTGATCGACAACTACGACAGCTTCACCTGGAACCTGGTCCATCTCATCGGTGGGCTGGGCGCCGAGGTCGATGTCTGGCGTAACGACGCGCTTACCGTCGACGAAGCGCTTGCCGGCGATCACGATGCGATCGTGCTCTCGCCCGGCCCCTGCACGCCGAACGAAGCCGGAATCTGCCTCGATCTGATCAAGGAAGGCGCGGGCAAGAAGCCGATCTTCGGCGTCTGCCTCGGCCTGCAGGCGATGGGCCAGGCCTTCGGCGGCCATGTCGTGCGCGCGCCCCTGCCGATGCACGGCAAGGTCTCGCCGATCCGTCACCGGGCGCGCGGTCTGTTCCGCGGCATCAACGGGCCGCTGCAGGCGACGCGCTATCACTCGCTCGTGGTCGAGCGCGCCTCCTGCCCGGACGTCTTCGAGATCGAGGCGGAGAGCGATGACGGCCTGATCATGGCGCTCTCGCATCGGGAGCTGCCGGTCCACGGCGTCCAGTTCCATCCGGAGAGCATCGCCTCCGAGCATGGCGCGACGATCCTGCGGAATTTCCTCGATCTCGCGGAGCGATGGCAGAGCGAACGCGAAGCCTCCGCCCTGACCCCTTCAGCCTGATTCCGCAGAGTTCCCATGGACGATTTCAAACCCTTCATCGCCAAGGTCGCGACCGGCGCGACGCTCTCCCGCGAGGAAGCGCGCGACGCCTTCGACACCATCCTTTCGGGCGAAGTGACGAACGCACAATCGGCCGCCTTCCTGATGGCGCTGCGCGTGCGCGGCGAGACGATCGACGAGATCGCCGGCGCCGTCGGCGCCATGCGCGGCAAGATGCTGCCCGTGAAGGCGCCGCCCGAGGCGATCGACATCGTCGGCACCGGCGGCGATTCCTCCGGCTCCTACAATGTCTCGACGCTGGCCTCGATCATCACCGCCGCTTGCGGCGTGCCGGTCGCCAAGCATGGCAACCGCGCGGCCTCCTCGCGCTCCGGCGCGGCGGACGTGCTGACCGCGCTCGGCGTCAAGGTCGGGCTCGACCCGGCCGCGACCGAGCATTGCATCCGCGAGGCCGGCGTCGGCTTCATGTTCGCGCCGACGCACCATGCCTCGATGCGCCATGTCGCACCGGTGCGCACCGAACTCGGCACGCGCACGATTTTCAACCTGCTCGGTCCGCTCTCCAACCCGGCCGGCGCCAAGCGCCAACTGATCGGTGCCTTCTCCGAGACCTGGCTGGAGCCGATGGTCAAGGTGCTGGCCTCCTTCGGCTCGACCCGCGTCTGGGCCGTGCACGGCTCGGACGGACTCGACGAGATCACCACGACCGGCCCGACCCGCGTCGTCTCGCTGGAAGACGGCAAGATCGAGAGCTTCTCGATCAGCCCCGCCGATGTCGGCCTTGAGCCGGCCAAGCCGGAAGCCCTGCGCGGCGGCACGCCAGAGGAGAACGCGGCGGCGCTGAACGCCGTGCTCGGCGGAGAGAAGACCGGTTTCCGCGATATCGCAGCCTTCAATGCGGCTGCGGCACTGCTCGTCGCCGGCAAGGCCAAGGACCTGAAGGACGGCTTCGCCCAGGCGACGGCCGCGCTCGATTCCGGCAAGGCCAAGGCAACGCTCGCCGCCCTGATCAAAGCCTCGAACGCGTGAGGCCGGCATGACCGACATCCTCGCGAAGATCGAAGCCTACAAGCGTCAAGAGATCGCGGCCGCCAAGGCTGCCGTTCCGCAGGCCGAAATCGAACGCCGCGCCCGCGCGGCCTCCAAGCCGCGCGGCTTTGCCGATGCGCTCGCGGGCAAGCTCGCTCTAGGGACGCCTGCGCTGATCGCCGAGATCAAGAAGGCGAGCCCGTCGAAGGGTCTGATCCGCGCCGATTTCGACCCGCCCTCGCTCGCCCGCGCCTATGCGGCCGGCGGCGCGGCCTGCCTCTCGGTGTTGACCGACGCGCCCTCTTTCCAGGGGCAACCGGAGTTCCTGACGCAGGCGCGCGAGGCTTCCGGCCTGCCGGCTTTGCGCAAGGATTTCCTCTATGAGCCCTATCAGGTCTACGAGGCCCGCTCCTGGGGCGCCGACTGCATCCTGATCATCATGGCCGGGGTCGACGACGCCACCGCGAGCGCCCTGAACGAGACCGCGCAGGAACTCGGCATGGATGTCCTCGTCGAGGTCCATGACGATGCCGAGCTCGACCGGGCGCTGAAGCTCGAAAGCCGCCTGCTCGGAATCAACAACCGCGACCTGCGCAGCTTCCATGTCGATCTCGCCGTGACCGAGCGGCTGGCGCCGCGCGTGCCGGCCGACCGGATCGTCATCGGCGAGAGCGGCATCTTTACCCATGCTGACATTGCCCGCCTGAACCGCAGCGGCGTCAACAGCTTCCTCGTCGGCGAAAGCCTGATGCGGCAGGCCGACGTCACCGCAGCGACGCAGGCGCTGCTCACCGGCAAGGCCGTCGCGGCGTGAGTCGGCTCAGCCATCTCGACGCGCAAGGCGCCGCGCATATGGTCGATGTCGGCAGCAAGGCCGAGACGACCCGCATAGCGATCGCCGAAGGCCAGGTGGTGATGGCGCCTGGGACGATCGCGATCGTGCGCGACGGCAACGCCAAGAAGGGCGATGTGCTGGGCACAGCACGCCTCGCCGGGATCATGGCGGCGAAGCGCACGCATGAACTGATCCCGCTCTGCCACCCGCTGCTGCTGAGCAAGATCGCCGTCGATCTCACGATCGACGAGGCTCTGCCGGGCGTGCGCGTACGCGCCGAAGTCAAGATGAAGGGCCAGACCGGCGTCGAGATGGAGGCACTGACCGCCGTCTCCGTCGCCTGTCTCACCGTCTACGACATGGTCAAGGCCGTCGACCGGGCGATGCGGATCGAGAATATCCGCCTGCTGCACAAATCCGGTGGTCAATCCGGCGATTACGACGCGAAAGCTAGCTGATGGCGCTCACTCCGGTCCCCGTCGCGCGCAAGGCGCTGCTCGACAGCATTCCGGGGCCGACGGGAGCGGAAACCCTGCCGCTGGCGCAATCTGCCTGGCGCGTGCTGGCCGGTGATCTCAAGGCGCTCAGGACCCAACCGCCCTTCGCGAATTCCGCCATGGACGGCTATGCCGTGCGCGGGGACGACATGGCGCAAGGCGTCTCGCTCACTGTCATCGGTGAATCCGCCGCCGGCCGAGCCTATGAGGGCGCGGTCGGGCCGGGACAGGCGGTGCGCATCTTCACGGGCGCGCCGATGCCCGAGGGCGCCGACACCATCCTGATGCAGGAAGACGCGGACGGCGTCGGCAGCCCGGTGATCCGCGTGCGCGTGCCGCCGGCCAAGGGCAAGTTCCTGCGTGCTGCGGGGCTCGATTTCCATGAGGGCGACGTCCTGCTATCGGCTGGGCGCGTGCTCGATAGCGCGGCGCTGGGCCTCGCCGCCGCAATGGGGCATCCGGCCTTGCCCGTCCGACGCAAGCCGCGGGTCGCGATCCTGGCAACCGGTGACGAGTTGGTGGCGCCGGGCGAGCCGGTCGGTCGCGACCAGATCGTCGCTTCGAACTCGTTCTCGCTCGCCGCTCTGGTCGAAAAGGCCGGCGGCACGATTCTCGATCTCGGTATCGCCCGCGACGACCATGCCGATCTCGCCAGCAAGATCGCACAGGCGCGGGATGCCGATGTGCTGATCACGCTCGGCGGCGCGTCGGTCGGCGCGCATGACCTCGTTCAGGAGGCGTTGACAAGGGCCGGCATGACGCTCGGCTTCTGGAAGATCGCGATGCGGCCGGGCAAGCCGATGATGACCGGGCGGCTTGGCCGCATGGTCGTGGTCGGACTGCCGGGCAATCCGGTCTCCTCGATCGTCTGCGGCCATCTCTTCGTGCTGCCCTTGATCGAGGCGCTGCTCGGCATCGCTGAGGCCGATCGCGATCGCAGCATCCCCGCCATTCTGGGACGCGACATGCCCGGCAATGACGAGCGCGAGGACTACCTGCGCTCGGAGCTTGCGCTGACGCCGGAAGGCTGGGTGGCGACGCCCTTCGACCGGCAGGATTCCTCGATGCTCGGCACGCTCGCACGCGCCCAGGCCTTGACGATCCGTCCAGCCCATGCCGCTCCGGCCAAGAAGGGCGATGCCTGCCGGTTCCTGCCGTTACGGTAGAGCGCGCGCTCTTTCCTTCTCCGCGACGTCATTCCGGGCAAGCGCAGCGCAGACCCGGAATCTATCGTAAAGTGCGGCGCTCTTCGATGGATTCCGGATCGGCGCCGCTGACGCGGCTTGTCCGGAATGACGGCGTGTCTTCCATATTGCCCACTCACGCTTCCGCGGCGGCAAGGCCGCTTGCGGAACACAAGCAGAACGCGTATGGTGTTCGTGATTTGTTTCGAATCCGCGCTTTGAGGGGCTGGCGGCGACCATGCTGACACGCAAGCAACACGAACTCCTGCGCTTCATCCAGGAACGCTTGCGCGAAAGTGGCGTGCCGCCCTCCTTCGACGAGATGAAGGACGCGCTCGACCTGCGCTCGAAATCCGGCATCCATCGTCTCGTCATGGCGCTGGAGGAGCGCGGCTTCATCCGCCGCCTGCCGAACCGGGCGCGCGCCCTCGAAGTCATCAAGATGCCCGACGGGCTCGGCGCGCCGCAGCCGCGTCCCCGCTTCAGCCCGGCCGTCGTGCAGGGCGGTCTCGGCGCGCAGCCGAGCGTCGCCAAGCCGCGCCCCGCAGCAATCGAGGACGATAGCCGGCATTCCATCGCGATTCCCGTTATGGGCCGTATCGCGGCGGGCACGCCGATCTCGGCGATCCAGAGCCGCAGCCACACCGTCTCGCTGCCGCCGGACATGCTCGGCTCCGGCGAGCATTACGCGCTGGAAGTACGCGGCGATTCGATGGTGGAGGCCGGCATTCTCGACGGCGACACCGTCGTCATCCGCAGGCAGGATACGGCCAATACCGGCGATATCGTCGTGGCGCTGATCGACGACGAGGAAGCGACGCTGAAGCGCCTGCGCAAGCGTGGCTCCTCGATCGCACTCGAAGCCGCGAACCCGGCCTATGAGACCCGCGTTCTCGGCCCCGACCGGGTCAAGATTCAGGGGCGTCTCGTCAACCTGATGCGGCGCTACTGAAGGCGCTCGTGATACGGAAACCGTCATTGCGAGCGCAGCGAAGCAATCCAGGGGGGACTGGGTTGAACGGCTGCGACCCAGTCCCCCTGGATTGCTTCGTCGCTTCGCTTCTCGCAATGACGGCCTGAAACGGCCCCCGTAACGGGCTGTCCTACATGGGTTCTGTATCGCTCTCGACGGCGGCGGCTGATGATGCCGGTGCCGGTTGGGCTGCGGGCGTCGACTTATGGCGGCTCCACGGGCGATCAGCCGTGCTTGGCTCGGAGACATGGCTGCTCCATCCCGAACCCGTGCGATAGAGCGAGGTCGCGCCGTCCCGCGATAGTACCATGCGTTCGATCAGCCTGGCCTTGCAGGTCCCGCTCCAGGGAATGGCCGTGACGACGAGATCGGCCCGCAGGCAATCCTCGATGATGGCGAGCCGCTCGCGCGTATAAGAGACCGTGCGCTTGCCGACTGTCTGCGCGACGCAGGCCAGGCGGTCGCAGGCGATGCCGGCACGCAGCGTCGGATCGTCGGGCGAGCGGCTGTCGCCATCGGCTGCGAGCCATTGTTGCAGGACGAAGCGGCTGGGCTTGCCCGCGATGGCGAGGCGCCCGTCCGGGCCGCGCACGGCCAGCCCGGAACCGTCGCGCTCGATCAGGATTTCCGGCCGCTCCGGCTTGCCGGCGATAGCGACGCCGAAGATTAGCGGCAGGGCTGCCAGCCAGCGCCAGGCCGTGGTCCAGAGCGTCAGCCAGAGCAAGGTCACCGCGAAGCAGCCCAGCACCGCCGGACCGAAGGCCGCGACCGTCACCGTCGAATGGTCGATGGTCGCGACCCAATGCGCCACCTTGAGCACAACATCGGAGGCGAGCCCCATCAGCGCCCAAGCCGGCCAGTCCAACCCGAAGGGATAGGCGAGCACGCCGAATACCGCCGCCGGCATCACGAAGAGCGAGACGAAGGGCAGCGCCATCGCGTTGCCGAGCAGGCCGAAGGGGTTGAAGGTCTGGAAGTGATAGGCGCCGAAGGGCGCGGTCGCGGCCGTCGCCAGCATCGTGGTGACCACGATTCCGAGCGACGCCGCCCAGAGCGGCCCGAGCGGCCAGGGCAGCACGGTCGGTGGCTCGGTGCGGTCTCTTCTTTCCCAGCGCTCCGCGAAGGCGATCAGCGCCGCGACCGCGCCGAAGGACATCTGGAAGCTCGGGCCGAGCAGCGCCTCGGGCTCGCGCAGCAGCACGATCATCGCGGCGAGCGCGAGGTTGCGCATGCTCAGTGCCGCGCGATCGACCAGGATCGCGCCGAGCATGACCAGTGTCATGATCAGCGAGCGCTCGGTCGCGACATCGCTGCCGGAAAAGATGCAATAGGCGGTCGCGCCGAGCATGGCGGCGACCGCCGCGATCTTCTTGATCGGCCAATGCAGCGCGACCGTTTGCGACAGCGCCAGCAACGCGCGGACCAGCCAGAAGATCGTGCCGGCCGCCAGCACCATGTGGAGACCCGAGATCGAGAC
>NZ_CAMFJF010000068.1 GCF_945956895.1 uncultured Allobosea sp.
CCGTCGATCGTGCTCGCCATGGTCGTCTCGGCGGTGCTCGGCGCATCGCTGACCAATGTCGTGATCGCGCTCGCCATCGCCACGACGCCGCATACCGCCCGCATCGTGCGTGCCTCGGTGCTGCTCGAGAAGGAGCAGGAATACATCGCCGCCGCCCGCTCGATCGGCGTTGGCGAATGGACGATCCTGTTCAAGCATGTGCTGCGCAATGTCGCCGGCCCGCTGATCGTGCGCCTGACCTATGTCTTCGCCATCGCGGTGCTGGCGGAAGCCGCGCTCTCCTTCGTCGGTGCTGGCCCGCCGCCGCCGGCCGCCTCCTTCGGCTCGATCATCGCCCAGGGGCGCGATTTCATGCGCGAGGCGCCCTGGATCACGGTGTTTCCGGGCCTCGCGATCATCGCCTGCGTCCTCGGCCTCAACCTGCTCGGCGACGGCCTGCGCGACGTGCTCGACCCCCGCCTGAAATTCTGAACCCCAGAGGCTGTTAGTGACCATGGGAGGGATTTGATGAGGTCAAAACCGCAGAGATGGGAGGAGCATCGCGCCGCCGATACCACTGGTATCGGCAAGCGGTGCGACGCTGCAGCTCTGCGGTTTCCACCTCACCCGGAGGGCGCGGCGCTTTTGCGCGACTGCCGTGTCGTTCTTCGTAGCAAACCGGAAGGTTTGCGTCCTCAAACTCCTTGCATTCGCGCAAAATCGCCAGCGTCAAATCCCTCCCATGGTCACTAACAGCCTCTAGGAGCCGCCCGATGAAGCGCATCTTGATCGCCGACTGCAAGCAGGAGATCTCCTCCTTCAATCCGTTGCCGTCGCATTACGAGAACTTCCTGATCCACCATGGCGACGGCCTCTACGTCCAGCGCGGCCAGAACCAGGAACTAGGCGGCGCGCTCGCGGTCTTCGAGGCAAGACCCGATATCGAGATCGTGCCGACGATCTGCGCGCGTTCCGGCAGCGCAGGTCCGCTCTCGGCGGCAGGCTGGAAGAAGCTCTCCGAGGAAATCCTCGCCGCGATCTTCGCCAAGCTCGATCGCATCGACGGCATCTATGTCTCGCTACATGGCGCGATGGGCGCCGATGGCGAGCTCGATCCCGAAGGCTACCTGCTGGAGAAGCTGCGTCAGCGTGCCGGGCCGGACATGCCGATCGTCATCTCGCTCGACCTGCACGGCATCCTGACTGACCGGATGCTGCGCAATGTCGATGGCTTCGCGATCTACTGGACCTATCCCCATGTCGATTTCGCGGACACGGGTCGCCGCGCCGCCGAATTACTGCTGAAGCTGATGGCTGGCGGCATCAGGCCCGTCGCCGCCCGCGTCGTCATTCCCGCGCTGGTGCGCGGCGACGAGCTCATCACCAAGACCGGCTGCTATGGCGAGCTTCTGGCCGAATGCCGCAGGCTGGAAGAGGAGGGGCGGGCGCTCGCGGCCGGCATCATGATCGGCAACCCCTTCACCGACGTGCCCGAACTCTGTTCGCAGGTGCTGATCCTCACTGATGGCGATAAGGCCACGGCCGAGCGCGAGGCGATCCGGCTCGCCGAGGAGTTCTGGCCCTTGCGCTTCCGCATGCAGGGCAAGCTCGTTCCGCTCGACCGCGCCATCGCCCAGGCCCGCAGCATCGACGGCCCGGTGATCTTCACCGATGCCGCCGACGCGACCTCGTCCGGTGCCTCCGGCGACAGCAACCGGATCCTCGCCGCCTTGCGCGCGGCCGGCTACGGCAAGCGGGTGCTGGCCCAGATCGTCGACGCGCCGGCCGCCGTCGCCGCACATAAGGCTGGCGTCGGCGCGACGATCGAGGTCACGCTCGGCGGCTCGATCGATCCGGCGCGCTTCCAGCCGATGAAGGTCACCGCCAAGGTCAAATTGCTCTCGGATGGCGAAGCGGCGCTGGAGACGATGAAGGCGCCGCTCAGCGCCGGGCCGACCGCGGTGCTGACCTGGGACAACGTCACCGTCGTCGTGATGAGCCGGTCGGTCAGCCTGTTCGACCGCGCGATGTATTACGCCAACGGCATCGACCCGACCGATTTCGACCTGATCGTGGTGAAGTCGCCCCACACCGAATTCCATATGTTCGACCAGTGGTGCGCGCGGAACTTCAATATCGACGCGTCCGGCGCGACCTCCGCGAACCTGAAGAGCCTGGGCCACACCATCTGCGCCCGGCCGATCTACCCGCTCGACGAGGGCGTCAGCTTCGCGCCCCGCGCCACGATCTACGAACTGTGAGGATGAAGCCCGTGCCCAGGATCGAGGCCGTCGATTTCTTCTATCTCGCCATGCCCGTCGTCACCGACGAGGCCGATGGCAGCCAGGATGCGCTGCTGGTCAGGATCGCTGCCGGCGGCTATGTCGGCTGGGGCGAATGCGAGGCCGCGCCGCTGCCCTCCATCGCCGCCTTCATCTGCCCGATGTCGCATGGCGTCTGCCGGCCGGTCGCGGATTCCGTGCTCGGCCAGACTCTGGAAAGCCCTGAGGACATCGCCCGCATCGCCGCGGCCGTCGCCTATAACTCGATGGACCTTTTGCAGGCGCCGCATACCTTCTCCGGCGTCGAGATGGCGCTCTGGGACATCCTCGGCAAGATGCGCTCCGAGCCGGTCTGGCGACTGCTCGGCTATGCGAAAAGCCATCCCAAGACGCCCTATGCCTCGGTCCTGTTCGGGGACACGGCGCAGGAAACCCTCGAGCGCGCCCGCGATGCGCGCAGCCGCAGCTTCCGCGCCGCCAAGTTCGGCTGGGGGCCGATCGGCCGGGGCAGCGTCGAGGCCGATGCCGAGCATTTCGTCGCCGCCCGCGAAGGGCTGGGGCAGGACGGTATCCTGCTGGTCGATACCGGCCAGATCTTCATCGAGGATGTCGAGCGCGCCGCCGCGCGGCTGCCCGCGATGGAGAAGGCGAATGTGCTTTGGTTCGAGGAGCCCTTCCACGCCAGCGCGCTCGAAGCCTATGGCGCGCTCGCCAAACGCAGCCCCAAAGTCCGGCTCGCAGGCGGGGAGGGCGCCCATAACGAGTCGATGGCCCGGCAACTCATCGATTATGGCGGCATCGGCTATGTCCAGATCGATTGCGGACGCATCGGCGGCATCGGCCCGTCCAAGGCGGTGGCGGATTATGCGGTCGCCAAGGGCGTGACCTTCGTCAACCACACCTTCACCTCGCATCTCGCTCTCTCGGCCTCGCTCCAGCCCTATGCCGGCCTCGCTGCACACGAGATCTGCGAGTATCCGGCCATGCCGAAGCCGCTCGCGACCGCGATCTCCGCCAATCATCTGGAGCGCGACGCGAACGGGCAGGTCGCAGCCCCCGACGTACCGGGCCTCGGCATCGAGGTCGCGACGACCGCGCTGCGTGGCTATCTGCAGGAGGTCGAGATATCCGTCGGCGGCAAGCGGCTCTACAGCACGCCGAGCCTCTGAGAGTCTGTTTGGACACTCCCTCAGCCCTCATCCTGAGGAGGCCCGCAGGGCCGTCTCGAAGGATGTTCCAGGGGGCTCCCGAAGCATCTGGAGCATCCTTCGAGACGCAAGCTCCGCTTGCTCCTCAGGATGAGGGCTCGTCTGTCGAAACAGACCGTCGCCGCTCTACGATGGATTCCGGGTCTGCGCTTCGCTTGCCCGGAATGACGGCGTGGTGTTCTCGAAAGAGAACTCTCGAAACTGACATCTGCTTGACGGCGCGCCGCGCCCTTATAGGGTGGGCGCCGATCGAGGTTCTCCGGGTTGCTCCCGGAGCTAAGAGGGAATTCGGTAAGGCGCTAGCGCCAAAGCCGAGGCTGCCCCCGCAACTGTAAGCGGCGAGCTCTCCGTCCATCGTCCACTGGCGCCCGAGGCGCCGGGAAGGCCGGGCGGAACAGGCATCGACCCGCGAGCCAGGAGACCTGCCCCGGTCGATGAAGACGTCTTTCGGACGGGGTGTTCCGGAGCTGTGTGAGTCGATGGTGGCCCTGTGCCGCCTTTGCGTCCCACATGCCCAGCGATTCCCCGGCCGTCATCTCGGGGAGCGATGAAGTCCATGTTCACGAAGACCAACACACAGGCCGCTCGGGGCGGCTTGACGGCTGCCTGCCGCGCGCTCTATCAGAAATGCAACATTGTTACATTTCGGATGGCCTCGATGCCGGCTGCGCGCCCGTTCAATTCTCTGCTCCGCCTCTCGGCTGCTGCCCTGTTCGGCGCTCTCGCCGCTGGAACGGCCACTGCGGCGCCGACCAAATACCCGCTGACGCTGGAGAACTGCCGCGAGACGATCACCTTCAATGCCGCGCCCAAGCGCATCGTCGCGATCGGCCAGACCCAGACGGAAATCCTCTATGCGCTCGGCCTCGGCGATCGCGTCGTCGGCACGGCGGTGTGGTTCTCGCCGGTGGCCAAGCCCTATGAGGCGGTCAATGCCAAGGTGAAGCGCCTCGCCGACAACGACCCGAGTTTCGAAGCCGTGCTGGCGCAGGAGCCCGATCTCGTCACCGCGATGTTCGAATGGCATGTCGGGCCCAACGGCACCGTCGGCAAGCGCGACCAGTTCGCCAAGGTGAAGGTGCCGACTTACGTCTCCCCGACCGATTGCGTCGGCAAGGACAATTCCGGCGCCGGCGACGGCGTCCGCACCCAGATGTTCACGATGAATCTGGTCTATCGCAACATCCGCGAGTTCGGCGCGATCTTCGATGTCGCCGACCGGGCCGAGACGCTCGTCGCCGAGCTCAAGGCGCGCGAGGACAAGGCCGTCGAGCAGGTCGCCAAGCTGAAGGCGCAGGACGTGCCCGTCGTCGTCTGGTTCTCCAGCAAGGACATCAAGGGCGACGGCTTCATGGCCGGCAGGAACGGCGTGCCCGCCTATATCCTGTCCAAGCTCGGCGCTCGCAACGTCATCGCGACCAATGAGGAATGGCCGCTGGTCGGCTGGGAGAGCATCGCCGCCGCCAATCCGGCCGTGATCGTCACCGTGAAGATGGATCGCCGCCGCTTCCCGGCCGACGATATCGAGAAGAAGCTGGACTTCCTGAAGACCGACCCGGTCGCCAGCAAGCTCGACGCCGTCAGGAACAACCGCATCGTCATCATGGATGTCGGCGCGACCCGCGCCGGGCTCGACACGGTCGATGGCATCGAGACGCTGGCCAAAGCGATCGCCGGCTTCGGGATTTCGCGTTGAGCCACGCCGCCCATGGGCCGAACTGGCCGGCGCGGATCGGCATAGCGCTGGCTTCGCTGCTGGCGCTGATCGTCTCGGTCGCGCTGGCGGTGACGATCGGCGAGATGCGCATCCCGTTCGACACCGCGTTGAAGGCGCTCGGCAACGGGCTGTTCGACCTCGATTTTCCGGTCAGCGCGATCCAGCAGGGTGTGATCTTCGATTATCGCCTGAGCCGCGCGCTGATGGCGGGCCTGTGTGGCGGGGCGCTCGCCCTGTCGGGCGCGATCCTGCAGGCGCTGTTGCGCAACCCGCTGGCCGAGCCCTATATCCTCGGCATCTCGGCGGGCGCCTCGACCGGCGCCGTGGCGGTGCTGATCCTCGGCATCAGCATCGGCGGGGCGGTGCTCTCCGTCTCGGCCGGAGCTTTCATCGGCTCCTGCGCTGCGCTCGTCGTCGTCGCACTGCTGGCGACGGGGGCGGGCGGCGCGAGCGATCGCGTCATCCTCGCCGGCGTCGCGACCTCGCAGCTTTTCAATGCGGCGACGGCGACGATCGTCACGACCATGGCCAGCGCCGAACAGGCGCGGGGCGTCATGTTCTGGCTGCTCGGCAATTTCGGCGGCGTGCGCTGGCCCGATATCTGGATGGCGGCGCCCGTCGCTTTCATCGGCTTCGGCATCTGCATGCTCCACGCCAAGGCGCTCGACGCCTTCGCCTTCGGCGTCGATGCGGCGGCCTCGCTCGGCGTCGCGGTCACGCGGGTGAAGGTCGTGCTCTTCGCCACGACGGCGGTGATGACGGCGGTGATGGTCTCGATCGTCGGCACGGTCGGCTTCGTCGGATTGATCATCCCCCATGCCGCGCGCTTCCTCGTCGGCTCCGGCCATGCCCGCTTGTTGCCGGCCTGTCTCGTCATCGGCGCGATCTTCATGATCCTCGCCGACATTCTGTCCCGCATCCTGATCCCGCAGCAGATCCTGCCGATCGGCGTAGTGACGGCCCTGTTCGGCGCGCCGGTCTTCGCCCTGATCCTCTACCGAGCCCGGAGGCCGGCATGACGCTCGCGACCCGCGAGGTGCGCTGGGGTGCCGGCGGCCGGATGATCGTCGATGGCGTGACGCTGGAAGCGGCGCCCGGCCGGGTGCTCGGCCTGATCGGCCCGAACGGCTCCGGCAAGTCGAGCCTGCTCCGGTTGCTCTGCCGCCTGCGCAATGTCGCGAGCGGCGTCGTCACGCTCGACGGAAACGACATCGCCGCTGTGCCGCGTCGCGATCTCGCCCGGCGCCTCGCCTTCGTCGAGCAGCAGGCGACCACCGAGATCCAGCTCTCCGTATGCGATGTCGTGCGCCTTGGCCGCACGCCGCATCGCGCCGCGCTCGCCTCCTGGAACGACGCCGACGAGGCGGCCGTCAACGAGGCGCTGGCCCGGGTCGGGCTTACCGAGCGGCACGACCAGTTCTGGCACACACTCTCAGGCGGAGAGCGCCAGCGGGTTCACATTGCGCGGGCGCTCGCGCAGGAGCCGAGTGAGCTCATCCTGGACGAGCCGACCAACCATCTCGACATCCAGCACCAGCTCTCGATCCTGAGCCTGGTCCGCCGCCTCGGCATCACCTGCATCATGGCGCTGCACGATCTCAACCTCGCGGCCATGTTCTGCGATGAGATCGCGTTATTGCATGATGGGCGGCTTCAGGCGGCCGGAGCGCCCGAGGATGTCCTGACCGCCGAGGCGATCCAACGCATCTTCGGCGTCGCGGTCTCGATCCGGCCAGGAGCATCCGGGCGGCGGCATATCGAATACCTGATCGAGGCCGAGCCGCGGAAAGGCGCACCCGGCGGCTGAGGCCGGGGCGTTACTCCGCAGCGGCTTGCCGTTGGCCGAAGAAGCGCTCGCAAGCTTCGGCGACGCGCGCGACGGAGGCGTCGTTCACATCGAGATGGGTCACCCAGCGCAAGGTGCCGTAGCGCCCGCTGACCGCGATGCCGCGCTCGCGCAGGAAGGCGGCGAAGGCGGCGGTATCGAGCGCCTTGGGCGACATGAACACCATGTTCGTGCGGGCCGGCTCGGCGCCGAGCTCCGGGAAACGGCTCAGCACCTCCGCCAGAGCTGCGGCCCGCCGGTGATCCTCGCTGAGCCGCGAGACATTATGCTCCAGCGCGTAGATTGCTGCGGCCGCGATCACGCCGGTCTGGCGCATGCCGCCGCCCAGCATCTTGCGGATGCGGCGGGCCTTCTCGATGAAATCCTTCGGGCCGACGAGGACGGAGCCGATCGGCGCGCCGAGGCCTTTCGACAGGCAGAGCGACACCGTGTCGAACTGTCCGGCGATCCAGCTGGCGTCGCGGTTGCTCGCCGCGGCGGCATTCATCAGGCGGGCGCCGTCGAGATGGGTGGCGAGGCCGCGCGAGCGGGCGAGCCCGGTCGCGGCTTCCAGATAAGCGTCGGGCAGGACGCTGCCGTTGAAGGTGTTCTCCAGCGCCAGGAGCCGCGTCATCGCGAAATGGAAATCGTTCGGCTTGATCGCATTGGCGATGGCATCGAGCGCGATCGTGCCGTCCGGTTCGTTGGGCAGAGGCTGCGGCTGGATCGAGCCCAGCACGGCCGCGCCGCCGCCTTCCAGCCGATAGGTATGGGCCATCTGGCCGACGAGATATTCCTCGCCACGCCCGCAATGGGCCATCAGCCCGGCGAGATTGGCCTGCGTGCCGGTGGGGAAGAAGAGGGCTGCTTCCTTGCCGAGCCGCTCGGCGGTCATGGCTTCCAGCCGCTTGGTCGTTGGGCAATCGTCATAGACGGCGTCGCCGACCTCCGCCGCTGCCATGACAGCGCGCATCCCTTCGCCAGGGCGCGTCACCGTATCCGAGCGGAAATCATCCACGATCATCGATCCGATCCTTGCAGGCTGTGCGGCTACACTAGTCGGTGCTTGCTCAGACCATCATGCAAAAACGGAAGGGGAGGGCTCAGCATTCCGGCAGGTTGACCGCGAGCCCGCCGAGACTGGTTTCCTTGAAGCGCTCGTTCATGGCTTCGCCGGTCTGCCGCATCGCCTCGATGCAATTGTCCAGCGGCATGAAATGCGAGCCGTCGCCGCGCAACGCCAGCGATGCGGCTGCCACAGCCTTGATCGCGCCGATGCCGTTGCGCTCGATGCAGGGGACCTGGACCAGCCCCGCCGCAGGATCGCAGGTCATGCCGAGATGGTGCTCCAGCGCGATCTCGGCCGCGTTCTCGATCTGGGCGGGCGAGCCGCCGAGCACCGCGCAGAGCCCGGCAGCCGCCATTGCCGCGGCGGAGCCGACCTCGCCCTGGCAGCCGGCCTCGGCCCCGGAGATAGAGGCATTGTGCTTGATCAATCCGCCGATCGCGGCGGCCGTCAGCAGGAAATCGGCGACCTTCTCGGGCTCGGCGCCGACGCAATGATCGAGATAGTAGCGCAGCACCGCCGGCACGACCCCGGCCGCCCCATTGGTCGGCGAGGTCACCACCCGGCCGCCGGCTGCATTCTCCTCGTTCACAGCCATGGCGTAGACGCTGAGCCAGTCCGTCGAGGCATGCGGCTGCGAGCGGTTCGCCAGCTTTTCGGCTACCAGTTGCTGGTGGATGCGCGCCGCCCGGCGCCGCACGCGCAGGCCGCCGGGCAATTCGCCCTCCTGGCTCAGGCCACGCTCGATGCAGCCGTTCATCACCGACCAGAGCCGGGCGAGACCTTGGTCGACCTCTTCCGGCGACAGGCGATGGATTTCGTTGGCGCGCTTCATCTCGGCAATCGAGAGCCCGCTTTCCCGGGCCATGCGCAGCATCGCCGCCGCATTGGCGAACGGGTAGGGCCAGGAGGCCGATTCGCTCGCCGCAGCCGGTGCTTCGCGCTCCTGCGCGGTGACGACGAAGCCGCCGCCGATCGAATAATAGGTCTCGGACAACAGCTCTGCGCCTGCGGAATCGCGGGCGCAGAACACCAGCCCGTTGGCATGGCCGGGCAGGGGCGGCCCGTAGTCGAAGACGATGTCCGTCGCGGGATCGAAGACCAGCAGCGGCAAGCCGTCATGATGGAGCAGATGGCTGCGGCCGAGTTCCTCGAGCCCACGTTCGGCTGCATCGAAATCGAAGGCGGCCGGCGTCCAGCCGAGCAGCCCGAGCGCCACGGCGCGATCGGTGGCATGGCCCTTTCCGGTGAAGGCGAGCGAACCGTAGAGCGTCGCCCTCACGGCCGCCGCTCGATCCCGTGACGGGTGCTGGCGCAGCAATTCCAGGAAATGCCCCGCCGCCGTCATCGGCCCCATCGTATGCGAGGATGAGGGGCCGATACCGATCTTGAAAACGTCGAATACGCTCAGGAACATTCCCGCCCCCCTGTCGAACTTATTTTTGTGCAGAGCGCGAATCCCGGAGGGAGGTCGCCGTGCCGTCACATGTTGGATCGCCGGCGTTCAACGGAGGCGATCACCGACTCCGATGGCATGAAGGGCCGCGAAAGGGAACGTCCGGGCAGTGCGTTCGGCCTCATATTCGGCGATGAAGCTCTCGAGGTGCCTGTTTCGGAACACCTCGCCCTTCGTTGGCGTTTCACTCGCCTTGTTTCGAGGATGCCCGTTCAAGCGCCGCCACGACCTCGTCGACGCTCTCCTTCACCCCGAGGACGAAATCCTTCCGGAAGGCGATGATCGTATCGGGCGGCTCGCCCTTGAACTGGTAGACCACAGCCACCTGATCGGGATTGACGTAGACGGGCTTTCCGTCGCCGGGAGACGTAAACTTGCAGAGCTTCGGCATGGTCGGCTTCGGTCCTGTGATAGCGGAGGGCGATGCGGGATCTTGGAATACCGGTTGATCGCTGGCGGCGCAAAATGTCTGCCGCAGTGAGCGGGCGGGCCGAACGCTCGGCCGCCTCGGCGCCATCGCGAGGGCGTCGATCGCTGCAGCTCGAAATCCGAATGGACCCGAGGCCTGAAACCATATGTAACATTGCGGGCAGCCGTGGAGGTGTAGCCTGTCGGGATTCCCAGCCTGAGCGACCAGTTGGATAGCATCAGCCAAACGCCCTCGCGCGAATCCCATGTGCTTGTCGTGGACGACGATCCGCAGCTCCGGTTGCTCGTTTCCCGGTTGCTGCGCGCCAACGGCTATCGCGTCACCGGTGCCGCCGACGGCAACGAGATGCGTGCGGCGATGGCGTTGACGGCATTTGACCTCGTCGTGCTCGACGTCATGTTGCCCGGCGCTTCGGGGTTCGATCTCTGCCGTGAATTGCGCCGCGAGTCGGCGATTCCCGTGATCATGCTGACAGCGCGCGGCAGCGAGGCGGACCGGGTCGAGGGGCTCGATCTCGGGGCGGACGATTATCTGGCCAAGCCGTTCAGCCCGCGCGAGCTCGTCGCACGGGTCAACGCCGTGATGCGTCGGATGCGCGCCGACGGGGCGCCCAACGCCCTGACGCCTGCCCGAGCCTTCCGCTTCTCGGGCTGGATACTGGACGTCGCGCGGCGAGAGCTGACCGATCCTCAAGGCAGCATCGTCGACCTCAGTACGGGGGAATTCGACATGCTGCGCGCTTTCGTCGAGGCCGCCGGCAAGGTGCTCGGCCGCGATCTGCTGCTCGATCTCGCCAAGAACCGCATCGCGACAGGCTATGATCGGGTCGTCGATGTCCAGATCAGTCGGCTGCGCAAGAAGATCGAGCGTGACGACGCGTCCGAGCCGATGATCCGCACCATACGCGGGACAGGCTACATGTTCATGCCGATGGTCGAGCGGGTCTCGTGAGGTCGCGGTTCGACACGATTCAGGTGCGCACCGTCGCCGTGCTGCTGTTCGGGCTCGGACTCTTCCATCTTGCGTCGCTCTGGACCTATCAGATCGGGCTGCGCTCGGAGCTCGACCTGAACAACGAGAGCCGGCTCGCGGAGCGGCTCGTGTCGATCAAGCGCGCTGTCCTCGCCTTGCCCGCGAGGGAGCGGGAGGCTATCGCGCATTCCCTGTCGGACGGGGCCGTCGAGGTGCACTGGAGCACGGTGAGTCTCGCGTCTTCCAGTCGGCAGGCTGACCCAGCCATCGGTGCCTTGAGGGAGCGCCTCCTGTCGCTGGAGCCCGAGCTTGCGGGGCAGCAGTTGATCGTCTCGGCGCCGCCCGCGACAGGCGGTGGCATCGATCCGCACCGGATCGACGTATCGATTCACGGCCCCGAAGATGGCTGGCTCAACATAGGTATCACCCGTTTGTCCGGGCCGCATGGAACCATGCACGGCGTCATCTGGTCGACCACCCTGATGGGGCTCGGCGTCGTGCTGATCGCGATCCTCATGGTTCGCTGGCTCACCCGGCCGCTTCGCGCTCTCGGCGCCGCCGCGCAACGCAGCTATTCGGGGGCGGAGCCGGTCGAGGTTGCCTTGAGCGGGCCCCGCGAAATCCGCGAACTGGCCCTCGCGTTCAACGACATGCAGCGACGGATCAAGCGACTGGTTGATGACAGGACGCAGACGCTGGCGGCCGTCTCCCACGATCTCAAAACTCCTCTGACGCGACTGCGGCTGCGCGCCGCCGAGCTCGGGCCACATGCCAGCGCCGACGATATCGAGGCCGATCTCGACGAGATGGAAGCGATGCTCGACGCCAGCCTGATGTTTCTCAAGGGAGAGCAGGTCGACGAACCCTCTCGGACGATCGATCTGCCGGCACTTCTGCAGACGATCCGCGACGACCTGATCGATGCGGGCCATGATGTGTCGCTGGTCGCTCCGGCGCGGCTGCCTTTCACCGGCAGGCGCCTGTCGCTGAAGCGCGCCTTCACCAACCTGATCTGGAATGCCGTGCGTTACGGCTCTCGGGCGCGAATGACGCTGACCGCCGAAGACAGGGCGGTGATCCTGACGATCGACGATGACGGGCCGGGCATCGCGGCAAGCGAGATCGAAGCCGTCTTCGCCCCCTTCAAGCGGCTCGACACGTCGCGCAATCGCGAGACCGGGGGCGTCGGTCTGGGGCTGACGATCGCGCGTACCGTGATCCGTGGGCATGGCGGCGAGGTCAGTCTTGAGAACCGGGCAGGCGGAGGCTTGCGCGCCGTCGTTCGTCTTCCGCGCCTGGTGTAATGCCAGGCCATCGCTCGGATCGTCCGACTGTAACGCGATGTAACACCGCGCCGGTGCCGCCTCCGTTAGGGTGATTCTCGTGATTTCCCCTGTTCGGAAGAGCCTTTGCGATGCCTTCTCTGCGCTTCCCAAGTCCTGTTCGGCCGTCCCGGGCCTTACGTGCCGGTGCGATGACCGTCGGGTTGGCTATCGCTGGCGGCTGCACGGCCCTGCCCGGAACGGAGGTCGGATCATCCCCGTCTGATCCCGGCGCGCGCGTGCCGCCGGTGGCCTATAGCCCGGTGATGTCCGGCGCCCGAACCTTCCGGCCCGTCGAGCCGAAGGGCTGGGAAGATCTCAACCGCCAGGTCGCGCCGAAGGGAAACTGAGATGCGTTTTCCTTCATCGGCCGCGCTGTTCCGGCGTGTTCTCCCGGCAGCGGCGCTGACCGCCGCGCTGGGCGGGTGTGCGAGCTTTTCTCCCGATGCCGGGATGGAGACCACGCAATCCCTCGCCCTGACCGAGTTGGGCAAGGACGTCGTCAAGGTGACGGATGAGACGACGGCACTGACGAGCCGGGATCGTGTCGCGACGCTCCTGAAAGGCGCGATGACCGCGGATTCCGCGGTCCAGATCGCGCTCCTGAACAATCGGGGGCTGCAGGCGGCGTATAACGATCTCGGCCTGGCCGAGGCGCAGATGGTCGCTGCCAGCCTGCCGCCCAATCCACGCTTCGCCATCTCGCGCCTCACGGGCCGCTTCGAAACCGAGATCGAGCGGCAGCTCGTCGGCAGCCTGTTTGCGCTGGCGACGCTGCCCGCGCGCGCCGAGATCGCGGGCGACACCTTCCGCAGCGCGCAGCTCAAGGCGGCGGAGGCCACTTTCCGTCTCGCGGCGGATGCGAGGCGCCAGTTCTATCGCACCGTCGCTGCGATCGAGCAGGTCGGGTATCTGCAGCAGGCCGTCGCGTCATCCGAGGCGAGCTCCGAGCTGATCAAGCGCCTCGGTGAATCCGGTGGCATGAACAAGCTCGAACAGGCCCGCGAACATGCCCTCTACGCCGAAGCGACGGCGCAACTGGCGAAGGCGAGGCTTCAGGAGAAGATCGAGCGCGAGAAGCTCACGCGGATTCTCGGACTCTGGGGCAAGGATACGAGCGTTCGCCTGCCCTCGCGCCTGCCGGCCCTGCCGGGCCGCATCCAAACCGCCCGCGACCTGGAAGGGACGGCCATGCGCAAGCGCGTCGATCTTCAGATCGCGCGGGCCGATCTCGAGACCCTCGCCAAGAAGCTGGGGCTGACCCAGGCGACACGCTTCGTCAATGATGTCGATCTGCTCGGCCGGACCACCTATGACCGCGCCCGCAACGGGACCGTGGGCGCCGATGGCCACGCCGAGGTGGAGCGGGAAAGCAAGCGCAAGCGGACCCTGGAGATCGAGTTCGAGATCCCACTGTTCGATTTCGGTCAGTCCAAGGTCGCGGCCGCCGAGCAGACCTATCTCGCAGCCGCCAATCGTCTGGCCGAGAAGGCGGTCAATGCGCGCTCCGAGGTTCGCGAGGCCTATCTCGGCTATCGCGGCTCGCATGAGATCGCCGGGCATTACCAGACGCAGATTCTGCCTCTGCGCAAGACGATCCAGGACGAATCCCTGCTGCAGTACAGCGGCATGCTGATCGATGTCACGACGCTGATCGTCGACGCCCGAGCCCGCATTCTCAGTAACGCCCAGGCTGTCGATGCGAAGCGCGATTTCTGGATCGCCACGGTCGATCTGAAGCATGCCACCATTGGCGGGGGCGTCGCCGGCAGCAGTGCCGGCGGTGCGGCGGTCGCATCCGCCGGCGCAGCCGAGGCCGGCGGCCATTGAGCCGACGAGGAGACGACATCATGACGCTATCCCGCAGGAATTTCGTCGGCGCGTCCGGCTTCGCCGTCGCGGCGGCCGGGCTCGTCAGCGGTCGCGCGCAGGCGGCCTCGATCCCGGAAGCGGCCTCGACCCGCAGCCCGGAGACGCAGATCCCCAAGGCACCGACGACCGGCACCGATTACCAGCCGGTCGTGACGCTGAACGGGTGGTCGCTGCCCTGGCGCATGAACGGCGACTGGAAGGAGTTCCACCTTGTCGCCGAACCGGTCATCCGCGAGATCGCGCCGGGCATGAAGGCGCATCTGTGGGGTTATAACGGCCAGTCTCCCGGCCCGACGATCGAGGCGATCGAGGGCGACAAGGTTCGCATCTTCGTGACCAACAAGCTGCCTGAGAACACGGCGGTGCACTGGCACGGCCAGCGCCTGCCCAACGGCATGGATGGCGTCGGCGGCCTGACCCAGCCGCATATCCCGCCGGGCAAGACCTTCGTCTACGAGTTCGAGATGCGCCGTTCCGGCACCTTCATGTACCACCCGCACTCGGACGAGATGGTGCAGATGGCGATGGGCATGATGGGCTTCCTCGTCGTCCATCCCAAGGACCCGGCCTTCCGTCGCGTCGATCGCGATTTCGTCTTCCTGCTCAACGCCTTCGACATCGAGGCCGGCTCCTATGTGCCGAAGGTCAACACGATGCTCGATTTCAACCTGTGGACCTGGAACAGCCGCGCCTTCCCGGGGATCGATCCGTTTGTCGTGGCGAAGAACGACAAGGTCCGCATCCGTTTCGGCAACCTGACCATGACGAACCATCCGATCCACATGCACGGCTACGAGTTCA
>NZ_CAMFJF010000069.1 GCF_945956895.1 uncultured Allobosea sp.
ACTCCCGGCTTCAGACCAGACTGCAATAGCCGGGGTCTATGGGATGCCGCAACTGTCGTCCACCGCTGCGAAAGTCGGCTATCGGCCAAGCCGTTGTGCAAGGATGCACAGGTCCGGGCGCCATGCCCCGTCAGAGGGGCGCATACCCGTCACCTCATGCCAGAATCCAAGCCGGGCCTCTCTCACAGGAAGAGCCCCTCCCGATAGCTGCTCCGACCCGAGATCCCGAGTCAGACCCGGGAATGACGCTTGGCTCAGCTTGCGAGCAGGACACGCGGCGCGGCACCGACGCCGGCACGGACCACCGCCTTCGCGGAACCCTTGGCGAAAGCAAAGGCGAGCAGCGTCTCGTCGCAATGCTCGGCTTCGCGAACGATCTCGTTGGCGATGCGCTGGGCGGTGGCGGTCGGCCCCTCGCCGGCCGAGAGCGTCGTGACCAGCCAATGCGCCTTGTCGCGGTCGATCACGCCGGTCGGGCGATTCTCCCAGACGGCGAAATCGACGACCAGCGCCACCATGTAATCCGCATAGGCCTTGCAGCTTTGCGGCACGGCCCGGTCGAGCGCGACGAGAACATCGACGATGTCCCGCGTGATGACAATGTCGCTCAAGATGTTCCGCTGAAGCATCTTGACGTCTTCTTCGTCGATCATGCGACGATCCATCACGCGATCGACGAATTCACGAAGCTCATGATCCATCATGTTCGAACCCCTGTCCGGCGTTGTTGTGTGCCGGTACGTCCCTGCTGTGGGAACACCATGCACCCCGCCTCGGCATCAGGTGGTTAACGCGAAAATCTGAACGGTTATTCAGGTTAAACGGAACTGAGTCGGTTTGGTTGCGAGGATGTTACTGCGGGTGACGCGGACATCGCCGGACGGGGGCTTTCAGACAAGCCGCTGTAGCCGCCCGCTATCCATCCAGTCGGGGCTATCAGCCGTTCTCAATCAGAACGACCCTTGTCATTCCGGGGCTTCGCACAGCGAAGAACCCGGAACCTACGACTAGGAGGGGCGCTTGCAACGAGGCATCGAATGCTTCTCACCCGGTCGTGGTTTCCGGGTTCGTGCCTACGGCACGCCCCGGAATGACGAGGGCATGCATCGAAGAAACATCGATCCGTTTTCGGCAGCGCCCTAAGCCGCTACAGCCTTCGGCAGCCCCAGCGCCGCCGGCAGCTCCGGGAATTCGCGCAGGACATGCCGGGCGCCGAGCGAAACGAGCTTCTCGACCGGCTGGAAGCCCCAGGACACGGCGACGGGCACCACGCCGGCAGCCACCGCCATCTCGATATCGAAGGAGCTGTCGCCGACCATCGCGGTGCGCTCCGGCGCCGCGCCCGTCTCCGCCATCGCCCGCTGGATCATCCCGGGATGCGGCTTCGAGGGCGCATCGTCCGCCGACTGCACCGTATCGAACAGGCCCTGCCAGCCGTGCCGGGCGACGATGAAATCGGCCCCCTTGCGCGACTTGCCAGTGGCAATGCCGAGCTTCAGCCCGCTCTGGCGCTTCAGCTCGGCCAGCGTTTCCGCAACACCGGCAAATAGCGGCTCGTCCAGCGATCGATCGCTCTCCGCCTGCACACGCATCGCACTGAAGACCTGACGATAGGTCTCGGTCAGCACATCGTCGGGCTCGGCGATGCCGGCGAGTTGCGCCAGCGCGATGTCCAGGCTGAGACCGACGATGCCGAGCCCGGCCTCGCGACCTGGATGAGCCCTCCCGCAGCGCCGGAAGGTCTCGTATTGCGCGCCGAGGATGATCGCCTCGGAATTGATCAGCGTGCCGTCGAGATCGAAGATGATGAGGTCCATGCCGACGCTTTAGCCCGGATCGCCCGGGCGATCCACTGCAAGCCCGGCATGGCGTCATCCCGCATGGCTCAGCCCTTGGCCTCGCGGGCGCAGGCATCGACTGCCTTGCGCAGGTCCGCGCCGTCGAGCCCCTTGGCCCGCGCTTCCTTGCGGCATTCCGAACGTTGGGCAAGGTCCGGCCGCTTGCCGTTGAAGCAGGCGGTCAATGCCGCGATCCGCTCCGAACTCTCCAGCTTGCGCCCGTCGACCTCGTCCTTGCAGGCGGCCCGCGCTGCCACCGCCGTCGGCTTGCCGTCGCGGGTAACGCCGTCGCGGGCATAAAGCTGCACGCCCGGGAACTTGCCCTGCATGCAGATCCGCATCGCCGCGCGCAGGTCATCGCCGGTCAGCGCGATGTTCTCGGACACGCAATCCTGTCGGGCCTTGGCGCGCTCGGCCCGCGGGATCGGCTCATCCGCCGAGGTTGCGATGGTGGTAGGCGCGGGTGCCCTGGCCGGTGCAGTGCTCTGCGCTTGAGCAGTTCCGCAAAAGCCGAGAACGAAGGCGGAAACGATCATTAGCGAACGCATGGTCAGCCCCTCCGATGACGAGAACATAGTTAGAACAGAAAGCGTTTTGTTCCGCAACTGTTCTCTTACGTTTCGTCATCCCCCAAGGAGAGGCAAGAGAGGCGTCACTCGTCCGGCGCCTCGACGATCGGGTCGTAGGGCGCGTCATCGAAGCCGAGCAGGTTCCAACTCTGGCGCATATGCGGCGGCAGCGGCGCGCTGACGTCGATCGTACCCTTGCCGCGCGGATGCGGCAGCACGATCCGCCGCGCCAGCAGGTGCAGCTTGTTCTGGATGCCCCCGGGCAATTCCCAGTTCTGGATGTTGAAATATTTGGGATCGCCGATGATCGGGTGGCCGATATGGGTCGTGTGGGCGCGCAATTGGTGCGTGCGCCCGGTCACCGGCTTCAGCGAGAGCCAGGCGAGCTTCTGCGCCGCCGTCTCGACCACCGCGTAATAGGTCACGGCATGCATCGCGCCGTCCTCGCCATGCTTGGCGACGGCCATGCGCTGGTCGCCGTCATAGGCCTCCTCGCGGGCGAGATAGGTCGAGATCCGGCCCTGGCGGACGCGCGGCACCCCGACGACCAGCGCCCAATAGACCTTGCGGGCCGCGCGCGAGCGGAAGGTCTTGGCCAGCGTCGCCGCCGCAAAGCGCGACTTGGCGATGACGAGGCAGCCGGCCGTGTCCTTGTCGAGGCGATGGACGAGGCGCGGCTTCTGCCCGTCCTTGCCGGTCAGCGCTTCCAGCATCTGGTCGACATGGCGCGTCGTGCCCGAACCGCCCTGCACGGCAAGCCCCGCCGGCTTGTTGAGGACCATGACGTCGTCGTCCTCGTAGAGCGTGATCGAGCGCAGGAAGCCGATCGTGTCGGCATCGGCCTTGGCCGAGCGCGGCCGCTCCGCCTGCTCCTCCAGCCTCAGCGGCGGGATGCGCACGGCCTGGCCTTCGCTCAGCCGGTCCTTGCTGTCGGCCCGCTTGCCATCGACCCGCAACTCGCCCTTCCGGACGATGCGCTGGATATGGCTGAAGGAGAGCTGCGGGAAACGCGCCTCGAGGAAGCGGTCGATCCGCATCTCGTTCTCGTCAGCCGTCACCACGAGCTGCTGCACGCCGGTCGAGAGCACCTGCGCCGTCTCGGCCTTGACTTGCGCACGGGTCGGCTTGGGAGCCTCCTCGGCCGGCCGCGGGCGCGGCGAGCGCTGCACGCGCTCCTCGCTGCCGGCCGGACGCGCCGCAGCGCGACGGCGAGCGTCATGGCTCGGCCGCTTGCCGCGCGGCGCACCTGCCGCTGGCGGCTTGCCGCCACGCGAAGCGCCGCCGCTGCCCTTGTTTCCGGGGCCCTTACCACCGGGACCTTTGCCGCCGGGACCTTTGCCGCCCGTCTTCATGACATGCTCCGCATCATCGCGAGGCCACCGATCAGCGCTGCCAGCGACAGCACGACCGAGCCGATCACATAGGTGCCCGCCAGCACCGCCTGGCCACGCTCCCAGAGCAGGACGGCATCGAGCGAGAAGGCCGAGAAAGTGGTGAAGCCGCCGAGAATGCCCGTCGCCAGGAAGAGGCGCATGTGCTGCGGCACGCCTTCGCCGGCGCGGAAGGCGAACCAGCCGGCGACCAGCCCCATCAGGGCCGAGCCGATGATGTTGATGGCCATGGTGCCATAGGGAAAGCCCATGCCGAACCAGCGCGGCGAGACGGCATTGATGCCGTGACGCATCGCGCCGCCGATGCCGGCGCCCAGGAAAACGAGTGCGGTGGAAATCATCGCTGTGGAATAGAGCGCGCCGCCGCCTTGCACAAACGAAATCCGCCGCAATTGCACGGCTTCCGTCCAGCCGGACATCAGGAACAGGCCCTATGATTGCGACGGGGATGGAAACGATGGGTCTTCAATCTCGAATCGGCAAGGCCGGCCTGGCTGCCGTCATGGTCACGGTCATCGTCGCCAGCACCGCCGCCCTCGCCCAGCAGAACGGCGGCACGGACTGGCCGACGGAGAAGTGCAACCGCTACAGGAAGGCCTATGACCAGTCGATCGCCTATCTCGGCAAGAAGGGCCTGAGCGCGGAATTCCTCGCCAGCCACGACGCCTTCCTCGCGTCGAACTGCCAGGCCCGCGCCGAGGTCTGCGCCCGCAGCAAGGAAGAGCTCGACCTCGCCAACCGGCTCGTGCTGATGGCGATGAACAGCGGCATGTCCGGCACCTTCCTGCCGTTCACCTGCCGCAGCTGAGAGTCGCCCGCCGCCGGAAGTCTTTGATTGGACTCAGAATCACGCCGTCATCCCGGGCTTGCCCCGGGATCCATCGTAAGGCGCCGCGCTCTACGATGGATCCCGGATCGGCGTCGCTTCGCGACTTGTCCGGGATAACGGCGCGTTTCCGTAAACTGAAGCAGATTTCAGCCGCGCCTTCTCAACCAGGGATGCACATAGAGCTCGAAGGCGATGGTCAGCGCGATGAAGACCAGCGCGATGGCGAAGGCCACGACCCAGTAGGAGACATCGTCCTTCGAGACGAACCAGCCCGCAATAATCGAGGGCACGATCAGGAGCAGGCGCGCCAGCAATTGCATGTCTAGTCTCCCCGCTCCTGCCGCAACCGTTCCCAATAGTCGAGCCGCTTGCGGATCTCACGCTCGAAGCCGCGCTCGGGCGGATCGTAGAAGCGCTGCCGGCCGAGCGCGTCCGGCCAATAGTTCTGGCCGGAGAAGGCGTCGGGCTGGTCATGGTCATAGGCATAGTCGGCGCCGTAGCCCTCCTCGCGCATCAGCTTGGTCGGCGCGTTGAGGATGGTCTTGGGCGGCGTCAGGGAGCCGCGCTCCTTCGCCACCCGTACCGCCGCCTTGTAGGCGGTATAGGCCGCGTTCGATTTCGGCGCTGTCGCCAGATAGATCACGCAATTGGCCAGCGCGAGCTCGCCCTCGGGCGTGCCAAGCTGCTCGTAGGTCTGCGCAGCTGCACGGGCATGCAGCAGCGCCTGCGGATCAGCCAGCCCGATATCCTCCACCGCCATTCGCACCAGCCGCCGCGCCAGGAAGCGCGGGTCCTCGCCGGCATCGAGCATGCGCGCGAAATAATAGAGCGCCGCGTCCGGATCGGAGCCGCGGATCGTCTTGTGCAGGGCGGAGATCAGGTTGTAGTGGCCGTCCTGCGCCTTGTCGTAGATCGGCGCGCGGCGCTGGATGACATCCGACAGGCCATGCTCGTCGAGAACCTCGCCGGGCTTCGCCGCACGCCAGATCTCCTCGGCCAGCGTCAAGACGGCGCGCCCGTCGCCATCGGCAAAGCGCGCCAGCGCCAGCCGCGCCTCCGGCGTCAGCGGCAGCTCCCTGCCCTCCAGAACCTCGGCCCGGCCGAGCAGGAAGAGCAGCGAGCCCTCGTCCAGAGACTTGAATGTCAGCACGCGTGCCCGCGACAGCAGAGCCGCATTGAGCGCGAAGGACGGGTTCTCGGTCGTCGCTCCGATCAGCGTGATCGTGCCGTCTTCCATGACGGGCAGGAAAGCGTCGAGCTGGGCGCGGTTGAAGCGGTGGATCTCGTCGACGAAGAGCAGCGTGCCCCGGCCGCCGAGCCGGCGCCCGCGCGCGGCCTCGAACACCTTCTTGAGATCGGCTACCCCCGAGAAGATCGCGCTGATCTGCTCGAAGCCGAGATCGACCAGCCCGGCGAGCAGCCGCGCTACCGTGGTCTTGCCGGTGCCGGGCGGCCCCCAGAAGATCAGGCTGCCGACCGTGCCGGAGGCGACGAGCCGCGTCAGGGCTCCGTCCGGCCCGGTCAGGTGCTCCTGGCCTGCGACCTCGGCCAGCGTCGTCGGCCGCAAGCGATCGGCAAGCGGACGCGGGCCGGACTTGTCCAGCCCGGAGGCCGAGAACAGGTCGCTCACCCTGGGAAGACCGAGGTGATCGTCTGGCCGCCGCGGGATATGGTCACCTCCCAGGCGCGCTTGCGGTCCTTCAGGATCGCCTCGACCTCGCGCGAATTGGTCATGCGCTCGCCGTTCAGCGCCATGATCAGGTCGCCCTTCTGGAAGCCGACATTGGCGGCGGTGCTGCCCTCCTCGACCTCGCTGACGACGACGCCCTCGTTGCCCGTGTCGATCGAGAGTTCCTCGGCCAGCGCCGGCGACAGGTTGCCGACCGTCAAGCCGGCCAGCGGCGAGCGGCTGGTCAGCTTCACCATGTCGCGTGGCCGCGTCTCCGGCGCGGCGACGAGCTTCACGGGGATCGAGATGCGCTTGCCGCCGCGCAGGACGGTCAGCATCGTCGTGCCGCCGATCGGCCGGGTGGCGAAGCGATAGCCGAAGGATTCCGGATCGTCGACATTGGCGCCGTCGACCGAGAGGATGACGTCCGAGCGCTTGAGGCCCGCCTGATCGGCAGGCCCCTTGTCGACCACGCTGGCGACGACCGAGCCGGCCGGCCGATCGAGCCCGAGCCCATCGGCAACCTCCGCGGTCAGGCTCTGCAAGCGCGCCCCGAACCAGGGGCGCTTCACCGTCTTGACGCCGGCCTTGGCGCTGTCGACGACGAGCCGCACCATCGCCGAAGGAATGGCGAAACCGATGCCGACACTGCCGCCCGAGCGCGAATAGATCGCGGTATTGATGCCGACGACGCGGCCCTTCATGTCGATCAGCGCACCACCCGAATTGCCCGGATTGATCGCCGCATCGGTCTGGATGAAGGACTGCGCGTCGCCGACGCCGATCTGCGTGCGGGCCAAGGCCGAGACGATGCCCTGCGTCACCGTCTGGCCGACGCCGAAGGGATTGCCCATGGCGAGCACGATGTCGCCGACCTGGAGTTCGTCGGTATCGGCCAGCGCGATCGCGGTCAGATTCTTGGCCTCGGCGAGCTTGAGCACGGCGAGATCGGTGCGCGGATCGCGCAGCAGGATCGTGGCCTCGACCTCGCGCTTGTCGGCGAAGGCGACCTTCACCTCGCTCATGTTCTCGATGACGTGGTTGTTCGTCACCACGAGCCCACTGGCGGCATCGACGATCACGCCGGAGCCGAGCGAGCGCTGCACCCGCTCGCGCGGCACGCCGAAACCGCCATCGCCGAAGAAGCGGCGGAAGAACGGGTCATCCATGAAGGGGTTCTGCGGACGCTTCTCGACGCGCGCGCCATAGACGTTCACGACCGCGGCCTGCGTCTGCTTGACCAGCGGCGCGAAGGAAAGCGTCACCTGCTCGCGCGTCTCGGGCACCTGCCGGGCCTGGCCGAGCGCCGGCCACGGCGCCACGCCGGCCAACAGGGCGCCAGCGAGGGCTGCCATGGCCAGGGTCTTCCGATGTGGTGCGGGGCGGTGGATCATGCTCATCCTCGTTCAGAAACAAAAGTGCCGGCGCGACGTTTCCCGTTCAGGCGTGGCCCGCGCTATACCCATGCGAAGCGCTGCGGTTCCCGCAGCCGCATCCCCAACCCCGATATGGCCTTTCCCGGCCGGATAGGAAGAGCAGGATGAGCCCGATTCGGCTTGTGTACGCCAGCAAGAGCCGGCTCGTCGATGCCAATCGCCGCACGGAACTCGACAGTATCCTGTCGAGCGCGCGCCGCTTCAACGACCAGAACGGCATCACCGGCTTCCTGTTGGCGACGGATGGCGCCTTCGCTCAGGTGTTGGAAGGACCGCGCGAGAGCGTGGCGCAGACCTATGGCCGGATCGTGGTCGATCCGCGCCATGCGGAGCTTCGGGTGCTGGTCGAGGAGCCCATCGCCGCCCGCTCCTTCGCAGGCTGGACCATGGGCATCGCCGAGCGCGACGAGACCACCAGCTTCATCTTCGGCCTCTACGGCGTCACGCCGGAGGCCGATCTCCACGCCCAACCATTGGAGACACTCGTCGACCTCGCCGGGGAGCTTGCCGGGCGGCCTGCTTGAAGCTCCGTGAATAACACGCTCCGGACTGAACCGTCATTGCGTGCGCAGCGAAGCAATCCAGGAGACTGGGTTGGACGCCTTGACCCAGTCTTCCTGGATTGCTTCGTCGCTTCGCGCCTCGCAATGACGACCTGCTGGATCCGTCGGGCCGAAAACAGCTCCAGGAAACGCCTCCTGATCCCGACCAAAAGAAAAAAGGCGGCCCCGAAGGACCGCCTTTTCCAATTCAGTCTGAAAAGCCGATCAGGCGGCTTCGTCTTCCGCCGTGAAGACCGGGCCGGAATCCTTGCCCTTGGCGTCGACGTCGCGGTCGACGAACTCGATGATCGCCATCGGAGCGTTGTCGCCGAAGCGGAAGCCCGCCTTCATGATGCGGAGATAGCCGCCGTTGCGCTCCTTGTAGCGCGGGCCGAGGACCGCGAAGAGCTTGCCAACGAGCTCGACATCCTTGATCTGCGCGATCGCCTGACGGCGGGCGTGCAGGTCGCCGCGCTTGCCGAGGGTGATCAGCTTCTCGACGACCGGACGCAGGTCCTTGGCCTTCGGCAGGGTGGTGGTGATCTGCTCATGCTTGATCAGGGCCTGGGCCATGTTGGCGAACATCGCCTGGCGATGCTCGGCCGAGCGGTTGAAACGACGACCGCGGAAACCGTGACGCATTGTTTGGCTCCTTCGTTGCTTACGGCCGCCGTGCCACGGTACGGCCGTTCGTTATGCTCCGGCTCTTGTGAGCCGGGCGGGGTTGGCGCGGGATGCGTCCCGCGCCGTTAAACTCAGTAGTGCTCCTCGAAGCGCTTCGCGAGCTCTTCGATGTTCTCCGGCGGCCAGCCCTGGACGTCCATGCCCAGGTGCAGGCCCATGGTCGCCAGCACTTCCTTGATCTCGTTCAGCGACTTGCGGCCGAAGTTCGGGGTGCGCAGCATCTCGCCCTCGGACTTCTGGATGAGGTCGCCGATATAGACGATGTTGTCGTTCTTGAGGCAGTTGGCCGAGCGGACCGAGAGCTCCAGTTCGTCGACCTTCTTGAGCAGCGCCGGGTTGAAGGGCAGCTGCGGCGCGGTCGAGACGGCCTCTTCCTTGCGCGGCTCCTCGAAGGTGATGAATACCGCGAGCTGGTCCTGCAGGATCCGGGCGGCGAGCGCCAGCGCGTCCTCGGGTGTGACCGAGCCGTTGGTCTCGATCGCCAGCGTCAGCGAGTCCTTGTCGAGGTTCTGGCCCTCGCGGGTGTTCTCGACGCGGTAGGAGACCTTCTTGACCGGCGAGTACAGGCTGTCGACCGGGATCAGGCCGATCGGCGCGTCCTCGGGGCGGTTCTGCTCGGCCGGGACATAGCCCTTGCCGGTGTTGACCGTGAACTCCATGCGGATCTCGGCCCCGTCGTCCAGCGTGCAGAGCACGAGCTCGGGGTTGAGGATCGACACGTCGCCGATGGTGTTGATGTCACCGGCAGTGACGGTGCCCGGGCCGGACTTGCGCAAGGTCATGCGCTTCGGACCTTCGCCCTGCATCTTGACCGCGACGGCCTTGATGTTGAGGACGATGTCGGTGACGTCCTCACGGACGCCCGGGATCGAGGAGAACTCGTGGAGGACGCCGTCGATCTGGACGGCGGTCACGGCCGCGCCCTGGAGCGACGACAGCAGCACGCGACGGAGCGCATTGCCGAGCGTCATGCCGAAGCCGCGCTCGAGCGGGCGCGCGATCACGGTGGCCTGACGCTTCGGGTCGTCTCCGACCTTCACTTCGAGCTTGTTCGGCTTGGAAAGATCCTGCCAGTTCTTGCTGATCACGACCGCACTCCTGGTGCTGAATTCATCTGGCGGCCACCGCCGCCCCGGACAGGCGCCCGCCCCTGCGGGCGCCCTGGGCTAACCACGTCAGGCGTCAGACGCGACGGCGCTTGCGCGGACGGCAGCCATTGTGCGGGATCGGCGTCACGTCGCGGATCGAGGTCACGGTGAAACCCGCGGCCTGGAGGGCGCGAAGAGCCGACTCGCGGCCCGAACCCGGACCGGTCACCTCGACCTCGAGGGTGCGCATGCCGTGCTCGGCAGCCTTGCGGGCGGCGTCCTCGGCGGCGACCTGAGCGGCATAGGGGGTCGACTTGCGCGAGCCCTTGAAGCCCATCGTGCCGGCCGACGACCACGAGATCGTGTTGCCCTGCGCGTCGGTGATGGTGATCATGGTGTTGTTGAACGAGGCGTTCACATGCGCGACGCCGGAGACGATGTTCTTGCGTTCGCGACGACGGACGCGCTGGGCTTCCTTGGCCATATCTCTTCTTCCATCCTTCAGGCGCGCCCGTCATGCCAGGCGCTGGGGATGCCGGCGGCCCAAAAGCGGACCAGCCGGCGTATAGACAGCGGGCCGGATTACCGGCCCACCGAAATCACTTCTTCTTGCCGGCGATCGGCTTCGCCTTGCCCTTGCGGGTACGGGCGTTGGTGTGCGTGCGCTGGCCACGGACCGGCAGCGAGCGGCGATGACGCAGGCCGCGATAGCAGCCGAGGTCCATCAGGCGCTTGATGTTCATCGAGACTTCGCGGCGCAGGTCGCCCTCGACGAGGTAGTCGCGGTCGATCGTCTCGCGGATCTGCAGGACTTCGGCGTCGGTCAGCTGGTTGACGCGGCGCTCCGGCGCGATGCCGACCTTCTCGACGATCTCCTGGGCCTTGGCCGCGCCAATGCCGTGGATGTACTGCAGGCCGATGACGACGCGCTTGCCGGTGGGAATGTTGACGCCCGCGATACGAGCCATGGTCTCATCTCCATGTCGGCCGAAGCACCCGATGGTACCCCGGCGGTGGGAAAAATCCTGCGTCCGGTGGAGGCCGGCTCATGCAGGACGTTGAACGGCTCCACGCGGTAATGCGACGTCGTCCCTTCTCGCGAAGGCAACGGCATCGCTCCCATGAAACCGGATGGCGGCTCGTTAACCTGTTGGTTGCAACGAGTCAACCCGTCGCAACCAAGAAACATGCCAAGGCCGGCGAACCGGCCGAAGCGCTGCGAGGTCAAGGCGGTAGCCGCGATCGCTATACAAGGGCTCCGTCATTCCGGGCAAGCGGCGGAACCGCACCCGGAATGACGCGCTCGCAGATGCCCCCTTACTTCTTCACCAGGCTGCACTTGCTCTCGGAGAGCGGCGCGATGATCTCGGCCGCCCGGATCTTGCGCACGACCTTGAAGTAATCCCACGGCGCCTTCGATTCGGCGGGCTTCTTCGCCTCGACCAGCAGCATATCGTTCATCAGCCGGCCGTCCTCCCGGATCTTTGCCCCCGGCGCATAGAAGTCCTCGACCGGCATCTCCTTCATCTTCGCCGCGACCGCAGGTCCCGCCGCCGTGCCGGCCGCCTTCACCGCCTTGAGATAATGCAGCACCGAGGAATAGACGCTGGCCTGGATCATGCCCGGCATCTTCTTGGTCCGCGCCATATAGCGATCGGCGAAGTCGCGGCTCGGCTTGTCGGCGTCATGATAATAGGCGGTCGTGGTGATCAGCCCCTTGGCCTTGTCGAGGCCGAGGCCGTGCACGTCGCTCAGCACCACGACCATCGCCGCAAGCTTCTGGCCGCCATCGACCAGGCCGAACTCGCCCGCCTGCTTGATCGAGTTGATTGTGTCCGTGCCGGCATTGGCGAAGGCGACGATCTTGGCCTTGGAGGCCTGCGCCTGCAGCAGGAACGAGGAGAAGTCCGGCGTCGAGAGCGGCGCGCGCACCGTGCCGAGCGTCTTGCCGCCATTGGCCTTGACGATCGACTCGATATCCGCGGTGAGCTGATGGCCGAAGGCGTAGTCGGCGGCGATGATGTACCAGCTGTCGCCGCCCTCGCGCAGGACCGACAGCGCCGTACCCTTGGCCGAGGTCGCTGTGTCGAAGGTCCACATGAAGCCGGTCGGCGAGCAATCCTCGTTGAAGAGGCGCGTCGTCGCCGGGCCGTTATAGAGCGCGATCTTCTGCTTTTCCTTGGCGATGCCCGCCACCCCCAGCGCAACGGCGGAGTTGGTCAGGTCCGCGATCGCGGTGACGCCGTCGACATCGTACCAGCGCCGCGCCAACCCGACGGCAATGTCCGGCTTGTTCTGATGGTCGCCCGAGACGATCTCGATCGGCTTGCCGAGCACCGAACCGCCGAAATCCTCGATCGCCATCTTCGCCGCCTCGACCGAGCCCAACCCGCCGAACTCGGCATAATTACCCGACTGATCGTTGAGGACGCCGATCTTCACGGCGTCCTGCGCCCGCGCCGCCGCCGGCATCAGCGCCAGCGTGCTCGCGACCAGCAATGCACCAAACCTCGTCATGCGCCTGCTCCCTGTCCTGCCTCCGGACCGGAAGGCCGCTTCGCCTTCCGGTCGACGGATGCTTGCCACCGCTTCGCGCGGATTGGCCCCCAGCACATCCGCCGGGCGTGAGCCTGTCAACGCACGGGCGGGGCGAGAAAAGGCAAAGGCAGCCGCGCAAAAGCGCACCGCGAAAACGAAAAACCCGGCCGGACCGTGAGGCCCGCCCGGGTTCGGATTAGCTTCGCCTGGAAGCGGCTCAGCCCTGCGCCGCCACCGAAAGCGCGTCGGTGATCGCCTGCGAGACGCTGTCGATCGGCTGCATGCCGTCGATCGCGGTCAGCTGGCCGCGCTTCTCGTAATAGGGAGCAACGACAGCCGTATCGCGATTATAGGCTTCGAGCCGGGTCTTGAAGACCTCCGGATCATCATCCTTGCGCACCGGTTGTCCGGCTGCCCTCGCCTCCTCGGCGCGGCGGACGATGCGGTCGACGAGCTTGGTCTGGTCGACCTTGAGCTCGAGTACGGCATCGAGCTTCAGCCCCTTGCCGTCGAGCATCGCGTCGAGCGCCTCGGCCTGAGCCAGCGTCCGCGGGAAGCCGTCCAGGATGAAGCCCTTCTTGGCATCCGCTTCTTCGATACGGTCGGCGACGATGCCGATGACGATCTCGTCCGAGACCAGCCCGCCGGCATCCATCACGGCCTTGGCCTTCTGGCCGACCGGCGTGCCGGCGGCCACGGCCGCCCGGAGCATGTCGCCGGTGGAGAGTTGCGGAATACCGTGCTTCGCGACGATGCGCGCCGCCTGAGTGCCCTTACCCGCCCCCGGCGGCCCCAGGAAAATCAACCGCATCTTATCTCCGCGCTCCTCGCAACTTGGCCTTCTTGACCAGCCCTTCGTACTGATGGGCCAGCAGGTGCCCGTGAACTTGCGCCACGGTGTCCATCGTCGTCGTCACCACGATGAGCAGCGAGGTGCCGCCCAAGAGGATGATCGGGATCTGAGCATAGGTGATCATGAACTCGGGGATAAGGCAGACGATCGTCAAATATCCTGCGCCGAGAACGGTGATGCGGGTGAGGATGCGATCGATATGCTCGGCGGTCCGCTCGCCGGGGCGGATGCCCGGCATGAAGCCGCCATGCTTCTTGAGATTGTCCGCCGTCTCGACCGGATTGAACACGATCGCGGTGTAGAAGAAGCAGAAGAAGATGATCAGCGCCGCGTAGAGCACCATGAACGCCGGCCGGCCATGCGCGAGATAGGTCGCCATCGTCGACAGGAAACCGGTGCCGCCCGAAGCCTGCTGGAAGCTCGCGACGGTCGTCGGCAGCAGCAGCAGCGACGAGGCGAAGATCGGCGGGATGACGCCGGAAGTGTTGAGCTTCAGCGGCAGGAACGAGGTCTGGCCCTCATACATGCGATTGCCGACCTGGCGCTTCGGGTAGTTGATCAGCAGGCGGCGCTGCGCGCGCTCCATGAACACGCAGAAGGCGATCACGCAGACCGCCATGACGAGCACGCCGAGCAGCAGGCCGGTCGAGATCGCGCCCTGGCGGCCGAGTTCGAAGGTCTGGGCGAGCTGCGAGGGGAATTCCGCGATGATGCCCGCGAAGATGATCATCGAGGTGCCGTTGCCGATGCCGCGGCTGGTGATCTGCTCGCCCAGCCAGAGCAGGAACATCGTGCCGCCGACCAGCGTGATCGTGGTCGAGAGCAGGAAGAACGGACCGGGTTCGAGCACGAGATTGCCCGAGCCCTGCAGGCCCACGCCGATCGCATAGGCCTGGAACACGGCCAGCACGAGGGTCAGGTAGCGGGTGTACTGGTTCAGGGTCTTGCGGCCCTGCTCGCCTTCCTTCTTCAGCGTCTCGAAGCTCGGGATGACGCTGGAGAGGAGCTGTACGATGATCGAGGCCGAGATGTACGGCATGATCGCCAGCGCGAAGATCGCGAGACGCCCGACCGCGCCGCCCGAGAACATGTTGAACATGCCGAGCATGCCGGACTGGGTCTGGCGGAACAGATCGGCCACCGCATCCGGGTTCATGCCGGGCAGCGGGATATAGGTGCCGAGCCGGTAGATGACGAGCGCGCCCAGCGTGAACCAGATCCGCTTCTTGAGTTCATCCGCCTTGGCGAAGGCCCCGAAATTGAGGTTCGCCGCAAGCTGTTCAGCCGCCGATGCCATGCGTCCGGTCCCTGGGTCTCAAACTGGTC
>NZ_CAMFJF010000070.1 GCF_945956895.1 uncultured Allobosea sp.
ATGGAATCAATCAGCGCCCAACCACGCAACCTATTTAATAGGTCCTGAGCCTAGTGTTCGAGATCGACGCAGAGCTGTGGGAGGAGTTATCCGCAGCGGAGCAAGAGCACGAGATTTATCTGGCAGCCCAGGAATATGCTGCATGGATGCGTTCACTCTCCCTGTCTCAGCACTGGGCAGAGCGAAGGCGAGCCGAGCTGAAGGTCGCCAAGGCATTCAGGACCGCACTTCGCGACGTTGAGATCGAGCCTTTCCGCGAGGGGCTCAAGCGCTCTCAAACGCGCCTGTTGAAGTTGCGGATCGAGCGCGCTACCGGCTTCGTGCCCGGTCAGGCTTGAGCCAGAACTGGGAGACGGCTTGATTCCGCCAAGAGGCGAGAGCTGCCGCTGGGCTACCGTGTTCCGGCGCCAGCCGGGCGGCATTGATCAAGCCCCCAATTCCTGCCAACAGAGCCGTCATGGTTTTGGTCCTGAAGCGCGCTGACCAGCAGGGCCGCAAGGCGCCGTTCCCGACGGCGGCAACGAAGCCACCCTCCACCATAGACCGTTCGATGACGGGGACCCCATGAGCCGGCTGGACAGTTTCATTCGCCGCCTTGAGGCGCAGCGCACGGTCCTGAACTGGGCTGCGGCCTCCATCCAGGGGCGGGAAGGGCTTGCGCTCGAACTGGGGCTCGGCAACGGGCGGACCTATGACCATCTCCGGGAACTGCTGCCGGATCGCGATATTTACGTGTTCGAGCGCGACCCGCACCCGAACCCGCTGTCGAGGCCGCCCACGCGTTTCCTCGTTGTCGGGGATATGGCGGAGACGCTTCCGGCGTTCACCGAGGAATATGGGGCGGCTGCCGTGTTGATCCACGTCGATGTCACGACCGGCGTGCCCGAGCGGGACAAGATCGCATTTGCGTGGCTGCCGGCCCGCGTCGCGGCGCTGGCGATGCCCGGTGCGATCGTCGTGAGCGGCTGGGCGCTGGAGCACGAGGCGCTCGAGGTGCTTCCCTTGCCCGAAGGGGTATCGGAAGGGCGCTATTTCGCCTATCGACGCGCGGGTTGAGAGGCGGGCAGCCGACATTCTTCTCGAAAGCTCGGGTGGTCCCTTTAGGTCGGGGGCAGGTTCACGTCGGCTCCTGCTCCGACTCATCCCATGACGATGCATGACCGCTTTCTCATTTGAACCGATTGAAAACGCGGCCGGTTGGGCGCATTTCTAGGGCGCGCGCCGCCGTCGCGGCGCCGAGAGGTTCCGGTCCCTGCCATGCTCGACAAATCCGCGCCGCCCCGCACGCTCAAGCTCAACGCCGCCGACAATGTCGTCGTGGCCGTCGATCCCGTCGATATCGGCGTGACCGCAGCCGGGGTCGAGGCGCTGAAACGGATTCCGCGCGGGCACAAGATGGCGATCGCACCGATCGCCAAGGATCAGCCGATCCGCAAATTCGGCCAGATCATCGGCTTCGCAACGGCCGATATCGTGCCGGGCGACTGGGTCCATGAGCATAATACCGGCTTCCACGCCTTCGAGCGCGATTACGCCTTCGCCGCGGAGGCCAAGCCCGAATTCGTGCTGCCGGTCGAGCAACAGGCGACCTTCGAGGGCTTCCGCCGGGCCAATGGCAAGGCCGGCACGCGCAACTATGTGGGTATCCTGACCTCGGTGAACTGTTCGGCCTCGGCCGCGCGCTTCATGGCCGAGGAGGTGAAGCGCTCCGGGCTGCTCGCGGATTATCCGAATGTCGACGGGGTGATCGCGCTGACCCACGGCACCGGTTGCGGCATCGACTATAATGGCGAGAGCTTCGAGGTCTTGAAGCGCACGACCTGGGGCTATGCCTGTAATCCGAACATGGCGGCGGTGCTGGTCGTCGGCCTCGGCTGCGAGGGCTTCCAGATCAGCCGCATGAAGGAAGCCTATGGCGTCACCGAAAGCGATGTCTTCCGCACGCTGACGATCCAGGAGACCGGCGGGACGAAGAAGGCGGTCGCCGCCGGCATCGAGGCGCTGAAGGTGATGCTGCCGATCGCCAACCGGGCGAAGCGCGAGACGGTGCCGGCTTCCGAGCTGATGCTGGCCCTGCAATGCGGCGGCTCTGACGGCTATTCCGGCATCACCGCCAATCCGGCGCTGGGCGCGGCCGTCGACATCCTCGTCGAGCATGGCGGCACGGCAATCCTCTCCGAGACGCCCGAGATCTACGGCGCCGAGCACCTGCTGACGCGCCGCGCCGCGACGCGCGAGGTCGGCGAGAAGCTCGTCGGCATCATCAAGTGGTGGGAGGACTATACCGAGCGTGCCCGGATGAGCATGAACAACAACCCCTCGCCGGGCAACAAGGCGGGCGGGCTCACGACCATCCTGGAGAAGTCGCTGGGCGCGGCCGCCAAGGGCGGCACCAAGACGCTCTCGGCGGTCTATCATTATGCCGAGCCGGTGAAGGCGAAGGGCTTCGTCTATATGGACACGCCCGGCTACGATCCTGTTGCGGCGACGGGGCAGGTCGCCGGCGGCTCGAACATCCTCGCCTTCACGACGGGGCGGGGCTCGGCCTATGGCTGCAAGCCGACGCCTTCGGTGAAGCTCGCGACCAATACGCCGATCTACGAGAAGATGATCGACGACATGGACATCAACTGCGGCGACGTGCTCGACGGCGTTTCGCTGGAGCAGAAGGGCCGCGAGATCTTCGAGAAGCTGCTCAAGGTCGCCTCGGGCGAGCGGACCAAGTCCGAAGAGCTCGGCTATGGCGATGCCGAATACGTGCCCTGGCAGATCGGCGCGACGATGTAGTTTTTCAGCGCGCCGCTTGAACCCGGCGCGCGACCGAGGCGACCAAGGATGGCTCCGGCGCTGCCGGGGCCATTTTTGCATCGGCCCGGATTCCCATGAAGACTCTTTTCCTCGTCACCATCCCGCGCGTCCTGCTCGGGTTGATTTTCCTCATCAGCGCCGTCGACGGCTTCTGGTGGCTCGCCACGGGCGTGAACCTGATCCATCCGCCGACCAGCCCGCGCGGCGTCGTCTTCGAGACGGCCTTGCAGGATTCAGGCTTCCTCTGGCCCTTCATCAAGGCAGTCAACCTGACGGGCGCGTTGAGCCTGATCTCGAACGTCGCGCCGGCCTTCGGGCTCGCACTGATCGCCCCGGTCATGGCGGTGATCGTGCTGTTCCATGCCACGATCAACCCGCAGGGCCTGCCGGTCGCCGTCATCCTCGTGGTGCTGGGCTCGATGCTGGTCTGGGCCTATCGCGACCGCTATGCGGAGATGTTCCGGTAGGGCCGGCCCTCACAACGGCTGCGTCATTCCGGGGCAGGCCGCAGGCCTGAGCCCGGAACCCAGAACCGATGCCGCCATGAAATGAAGTGCCGATCTCGCCGCGGCTTTCGTACAAGCGGAGTCGGTTCTGGGTTCCGGGCTCTTCGCTGACGCGAAGCCCCGGAATGACCGCGGCGCTTCGACTGCCAAATCTAGAGCGAAAACCCCGTCAGCCTCTCGCGCAGCCCTTCGATCCTGTCGGCTGCGACATTGGCGATGGCGATGCGCAGGTGGTTCTCTTGTCCGGGGCCGAAATAGGGACCGGGCAGGGCGAGCACACCGCAATCCTCGACGAGGCGGCGGGCCACCTCTGCCGCCGGAACACCCCCGAACGGATGGGCGACATAGGCGAAATAGGCGCCGGCCGAGAGCACGCGCCAGCCGTTGAGCGGCGCCATCGCCTGGCGGAAGAGATCGGCGCGGGCATTGATCTCGGCGCGGTTGCGCTCGCGCCAGTCGCGGATGCCGTCGATGCCCCAGGTCACCGCCGCCTGGCCGGCCCGGACGGGGCTGATCTGGACGCAGTCGAGCACCTTGCCGATCTGGGCGAGCGTCGGCTCGCCGGCGGTGATCGCACCGAGGCGCCAGCCCGGAATCGCATAGGCCTTCGAGAAGCTGTAGAGGCCGATCACCGAATCCTGCCAGCTTGTTGTCGCGAAGACTTCATGCGGCTTCGCAACGTCTGCGGGCAGGAAATCGCGATAGGTCTCGTCCAGCACCAGCCAGATGCCGCGCCTGGCGCAGAGCGCGGCGAAGGCGGCGATGGTCTCCGGCGGATAGACCGAGCCGGTCGGGTTGTTCGGGGTGACGAGGACGATGGCGCGGGTGCGGTCGTCGATCAGCGCCTCGGCGGTGGCGGTATCCGGCACGAAGCCGGCTTCGGGCGCGCAGGGCAGCGGGCGGGCCTCGACGCCGAGCATGGTCAGCGTCATCTCATGGTTGAAATACCAGGGCGTCGGCAGCAGCACGTTGTCGCCGGCCCGCGCCAGCGCCATCATCGTGACGACATAGGCCTGGTTGCAGCCGGAGGTGATCGCAATCTCGGCCGGCGCGAAGGCCGTGCCGTAGATGCGCGAGATTTCGGCGGCATAGGCCTCGCGCAAAGACGCGTCGCCGGTGATGCCACCATAGCGCGTGCTGCCGGGTTCAGCCGCTGCGGCGGCGAGCTTCTCGAGCAGGGCCGCCGGTGGCGGAGCGCCGGGGACCGCCTGGGAGAGGTCGATCAACGGGCCGCGGGCGCCGCCATAGGCGCGCGCCCAGCCCTGGGCCTCCGGGATCGGCGGCGTGCCGGTATCGATGAGATCGGGATTGAGCGGGGCGGTGGCGGTCGTCGGCATGGTGCATCTGATTTGCGGCGTGCGCGGCTTTCCGTCAATCGCCTTGGAAGCGTGGCAAACCCGCGCCATATCTGGAGGACTTCCAATCCAGCGATCGGGCGGGAGCATGCAGGACGAGACCGAGGATGCCATCGCCGCGCTGCATGCGCTGCTCAACCGGGCGGACAGCATCGTCAGCTTCACCGGCGCCGGCATCTCGACTGAATCGGGCGTGCCGGACTTCCGCACGCCCGGTTCGCCCTGGATGGTCAACAAGCCGATCCCCTACGACGCCTTCGTCCAGAGCCGCGAGGTTCGCATCGAGGCCTGGCGCCGCAAGTTCGCGATGGACGACCATTATCGTGGCGCTAAGCCCAATAGCGGTCATCGGGCGCTGGCTCGGCTGGTGGCGGAAGGGCGCTCGCCGGCCATCGTCACGCAGAATATCGATGGTCTGCACCAGGCTTCCGGCGTGCCGGAGGACAAGGTGATAGAGCTCCACGGCAACGGCACCTACGCGACCTGCCTGACCTGCGGCTGGCGGCATGAGCTCGCGGCGATCCGGCCCGTCTTCGAAGCGACGGGCGAGCCGCCTGCCTGCATGATCTGCGCCGGGCCGGTGAAATCGGCGACGATCTCCTTCGGGCAGGCGATGCCGCAGGAGGCCATGAAGCAGGCACAGATGCTGGCGCTGGAATGCGACCTGTTCCTCGTCGTCGGTTCCTCGCTCGTGGTCTTTCCGGCGGCGACGCTGCCGGTGATCGCCAAGCGGCAGGGGGCGAAGCTCGTGATCCTCAACCGTGAGCCGACGGAACTCGACCCGATTGCCGATCTCGTCGTCCGCGCCGAGAGCGGCGCGGTGCTCGGCGCCTTGCCGGGTTAGTCTCGCGAGGCGAGCGCGAGCCTGATCGCGAGGCCCCCGAAGACCGCGCCCATCAGTCGTTGCGGCAGACGCGCCAAGGCAGGCCGGCTCGCCAGCGCCTGGCCGATGCGGCTCGCCGCGAGGATGACGATGCCGTTCGTCAGAAAGCCCATGACGTTCAGGATGGTCGCGAGGACGATGACCTGAAGCGCGATGGAGCCGAGCTCCGGTCTCAGGAATTGCGGCAGCAGCGCGAGCATGAACAACGCCATCTTCGGGTTCAGCAGATTGGTCCAGAGGCCCTGCAGGAAGATGCGGCGCAACGGGACGGCGGCAACGCGGCCGGGTGCGAAGAGCGGCGCCTGCGAGCGCAGGGTCGTCCAGGCGAGATAGGCGAGATAGGCCGCGCCGACCCAGCGCAGCACGTCATAGGCCGTCGGCACAAGAATGAAGAGCTGGGACAGGCCGAAAGCTGCGGCGAAGGCCTGGAGATAGCTGCCCGTCGCGATGCCGGCATAGGTGAGGAGGCCCGCCATTCGCCCCTGGCTGAGGCTTCGCGAGGCGATCAGCAGCATGTCCGGGCCGGGCGTGGCCGTGAGGACCGCCGCCGCGGCGGTGAAGAGCGCGAGCGTGGGCAGGTCGAGCATGGCGAATCTCGCTGTGTGGAGTTTCGGCATCATGCCATAGCCCCAGTCGCGGCTGTCACGCGTCCGCCGATGAGCTGGTCTGCCCGTCCGGCAACCCCGCCAGATGATGTGGACGACTGATCGGGGGCTGTATCCTGAATCGGCAGCAATGGTATCGTAACAGTGCGAATCAAGCGTTGCGCGTGGGGGTGAGCGGCACATGTCCGACGAATTCGGTGAGAGCGGGCGGCCACCGATGGGTCCCATCCAGTCACTCAATCGTGTCATGCGGCTCGATGGGCCGGGCGGCCATGCGTCGGAGGTGCCGGTCGAGGTCACCGGCTACGTGAAGTGGTTCGATGTCTCCAAGGGCTATGGCTTCGTCGTGCCGGAGACGGGCGGCGCCGATGTCCTGCTCCATGTCACGATCCTGAAGCGCGACGGATTCAATACGATAGCGGAAGGTGCTCGCATCGTGCTCGAAGCCGTCGAGAAGGCGCGGGGCCGTCAGGCCGTGCGCGTGCTCTCGATCGACACCACCTCCGGCCGCCACCCATCCGAGATGCCGATGGCGCGCACCAATGTCGCGGTGTCCCCGACCAGCGGGCTCGAGCGCATGGTGGTGAAGTGGTTCAATCGCCTGCGCGGTTTCGGTTTCGTCTCGAAGGGCGAGGGCGCTCCCGACATCTTCGTGCATATGGAGACGCTGCGCCGCTATGGCCTCGTCGAGCTGGTGCCGGGGCAGACGGTACTGGTGCGTTACGGGCCGGGGCCGAAGGGGCTGATGGCCGCCGAAATCCATCTGGAGCAGAATGCGGCCGCGACGGTGGCGCACTGAGGAATTGTTAAGCTTGGCGGCAACCATCCGGGCGCCGGCCCTGCCGTCTGGGACGTTTTGCCCGCGATAGCGCGGGTGCAGGCTTTCGGCTTTACGCTTCATCAATCCGGATCGTCATGATGGAGGGCTTCTTCGGAGGCCGGACCATCGTTCTTCTGATCAGCGATTGCGAGGAGCGCCGCCAGGCGTTGCAACGGACCCTTTCGCTTTGGGGGCCATGCGTTGCGCTGTCGCCGTCCCAAAGCAGCCGCGAGATCGACGAGAGCCGCTCGCTTCTCGTGGTCGATCTCGACCTGTCCGGGCGCAAGAGCATCGAAACGGCGCGCGCGGCGCTTGCGCCGTATCGGCTTGCCGGCGCGCCCTGCATCTTCCTTCTCCGGGACATGTCGAGCCGCTGCCAGATGCAGGCCAATGCTCTCGGCGCGACCGATATCCTGCCTGCCGATATCCCTGTCACGGTGCTGCTCGACAAGATCGGGCTGATGCTTGCGCCGCCGGATCGGCCCGGCCCGTCGGCAGCGTTGCAGCAGCGCTTCGTGGCCGCCTCGGCGGCGCTTTCCGACCTGATGGACGCCGCCGAGCGTGGTGACGGTCTGCCGGTCGAGGCGATCGACGACAGTGTCGAGGCCGTCAATCGCGCCGCCGACGGGGGCGATCTCGACGGCTGGCTCGATATGGTCTGGCGGCACGACGACGCCACCTACCAGCATTGCCTGCTCGTTTCCGGACTGGTGGCGGCCTTTGCCCAGCGAATCGGCTTTCGGGAGGCTGATCGGCGACTGATGACCGAAGCGGCTGTCCTGCACGATATCGGCAAGGCCCGGATTCCCCTGGATATCCTGCGCAAGCCCGGAAAGCTGACGCCGGCCGAGCACGAGATCATGAACCAGCACCCGCAGATCGGCCATGACATGCTGGTCGCCCAGGGCGGCTTCGCGCCGGCGGTGCTGACCGCGGTGCTCTCGCATCACGAATATCTGGACGGCTCGGGCTATCCGCACGGGCTCGCCGGCGACCACATTCCCGATCCGGTCCGGATCATCACCATCTGCGACGTCTACGCCGCCTTGATCGAGCGGCGCAGCTACAAGCCGCCGATGTCACCGGCGGAGGCCTATGCGGTTCTGGTCGCGATGGGCGAAAAGCTCGATCTCGATCTGGTGCGGGTCTTCGGAGAGATCATGCTGGACGCATCGATCGCCCGCCTCGGCCGCTACGGGGCCCATGTGTCCAAGCGCGGGACCGATACCGCCGCCTGATCGTGGAGTGCCGGACTGAATATCGTGTTCAGTCCGGCGCCCCAGCTCTTTGATCTTGCATCGGGTTTGCCCGAAAATCGCGTGCCGTTTTTCGGGCTGGTGCTTCAGCCGGGATCAGACCGCGAAGGAGGTGCCGCAGCCGCAGGAGCTGGTCGCGTTCGGGTTGGTGATGCGGAAGGACTGGCCGATCAGGTCGTCGACGAAATCGATTGTGCAGCCTTCGAGCAGGTCGAGCGAGGTTTCGTCGATCAGCACGGTCGCGCCGTCGCGCTCGATCACAAGATCGTCCGCAGCCTTTTCCTGATCCACGTCGAAAATGTACTGGAAGCCGGAGCAGCCGCCGCCGGCAACGCTGACGCGCAGCATCGAGCCCGGCGGCTCCTGCGCCATCACCGAGAGAATCCGTTTGGCGGCATTTGCGGTGACCGCGATGCCGCGCGGATTGACCGCAAGATCGGTCGACATGGTCAGATGCTCCTTGCACCCTGGTTGCCTTGAAAGGTAATGGCCCGGCAGCGCCTCTACAAGCATGGGGCTGCGACGAGGCCGCCATGCCCTATCCACAGAGCCCGATCCCGCCGGTTGGCCACGAGCCTGGAGAACGCTGGCGCGCGCCCTATGCCTGCCGCTCGACGACGAGCCGCGGCCGCCTCGTGGCGGAGCCGGTTTCGGCGACGCGCGGCGAGTTCCAGCGCGACCGCGACCGCATCATCCATTCGACCGCCTTCCGCCGGCTGAAGCACAAGACGCAGGTCTTCGTCTCGCATGAGGGCGACCATTACCGCACGCGCCTGACCCATACGATCGAGGTGGCGCAGATCGCCCGTGCGCTGGCGCGCGCGCTCGGCCTCGACGAGGATCTGGCCGAGGCCCTGGCGCTGGCGCATGACCTCGGCCACACGCCCTTCGGCCATACCGGCGAGGATGCGCTGGAAGAATGCATGGCCGGCTTCGGCGGCTTCGACCACAACGCGCAGACACTGAGGATCGTGACGCGACTGGAGCGGCGCTATGCCGATTTCGACGGGCTCAACCTGAGCTGGGAGACGCTGGAGGGGCTCGTCAAGCATAACGGCCCGCTGCTCGACCACGCGGGCAGGCCGACGGCGCGCTACGCCAAGAACGGCATTCCCGTTGCGATCGTCGAGTATCAGCAGCGTCAGGACCTCTGGCTCGACAGCTATGCCTCGGCCGAGGCGCAGGCGGCGGCCTTGGCCGACGACATCGCCTACAACGCCCATGATATCGACGACGGATTGCGCGCCGGGCTGTTCGGCCATGCCGAGCTTCGGGCCGTGCCGTTCCTCGCGGAATTGCTCGACGAGATCGAGCGTCTGCATCCTGGGCTGGAGCGTGCGAGAGCGACGAACGAGCTGGTGCGACGGGTGATCACCCGCTTCGTCGAGGATGTGATCGCAGAATCGCAGCGGCGCCTGACGGCGCTTATGCCCGATGATGCGGATGCGATCCGGCGGGCGGATGCTCCCGTCATCGCCTTCTCAGCCGTGATCGAGAAGGCCGATCGCGATATCAAGGGCTTCCTCTATCCCAACATGTATCGCCACCCGCGCATCGCGCCGATCCGGGCCGACGCGGCGCAGGTGGTGCGTGACCTGTTCGCCCGCTTCAGCGCCGATCCGGCGGCGATGCCGGAGGAGTGGGCGGCGGGTTGCGATCCGCTCGACGAGCACCGCCGCGCGCGGCGTATCGCGGACTATATCGCGGGGATGACGGACTGGTACGCGCTCGACGAGCACCGCCGCCTGTTTGACGCCACCCCCTCGCTGCGATAGGGCCGGGCGGCTTCCCATCCGCAATCGTGGCCGCAATGAACCTGTTCGAGATCTATTCCGCCCGTCTTCATACCGCGCTCTCGGCCCTGTCCGAGCGAGGCGCGCTCCCGGCCGGCCTCAATCTCGCGCGCGTCGTGGTCGAGCCGACCAAGGACCCGGCCCATGGCGACCTCGCCACCAATGCCGCGATGGTTCTGGCCAAGGATGCCGGCACCAATCCGCGTGCGCTGGCGACGCTGCTGGTCGAGGAGCTGGCGAAGGACCCGGAGATCGCCAAGGCCGAGATCGCCGGCCCCGGCTTCATCAACCTGACGCTGCAGCCGGCCGTGTTCACGGCGGTGCTGAAGGCCGCGATCGAGGCGGGGCTGGATTACGGGCGCGGCGCACTGAGGCCCGAGCCCAGGGTCAATGTCGAGTACGTCTCGGCCAATCCGACCGGGCCGATGCATGTCGGGCATGGCCGCGGCGCCGTGTTCGGCGATGCGCTGGCAAGCCTGCTCGCTTTCGCCGGCCACGACGTCACGCGCGAATACTACATCAACGATGCCGGCGCGCAGGTCGATGTGCTCGCCCGTTCCGCCTTCCTGCGCTATCGCGAGGCGCTGGGCGAGGATATCGGCGCGATCCCCGAGGGGCTCTATCCCGGCGACTATCTGATCTCGGTCGGCAAGGCGCTCGCCGAGCAATATGGGCCGGCGCTCCGCGACAAGGCCGAATGGGACTGGCTCCCGCTCGTCCGTCAGGCCGCGATCGACGGCATGATGGCGATGATCCGCGACGATCTCGCCGCGCTCGGCGTCGTCCACGATCTCTTCTTCTCGGAGCGTTCGCTGCAGGGGCGTGACGGCGACGTCAACGCCGTGCACCAGACCATCGAAGACCTGCGTGCGCGCGATCTCGTCTATGAGGGCCGGCTGCCGCCGCCGAAGGGCCAGAAGGACGAGGACTGGGAAGACCGCGAGCAGACCCTGTTCCGCGCCACGAAGTTCGGCGACGATGTCGACCGGCCGCTGCTGAAGTCGGATGGCAGCTACACCTATTTCGCCAACGACATCGCCTATCACCGCTCCAAGTTCATGCGCGGCTTCCCGGAGATGATCGACGTCTGGGGCGCCGACCATGGCGGCTATGTCAAGCGCATGCAGGCGGCCGTGAAGGCGGTGACGGGTGGGCAGGGCTCGCTCGATGTCAAGCTCTGCCAGCTCGTGCGCCTGCTGCGCAATGGCGAGCAGGTCCGGATGTCGAAGCGCTCCGGCGATTTCGTCACGCTGCGCGAGGTCATCGACGAGGTCGGCCGCGACGCGGTGCGCTTCATGATGATCTTCCGCAAGAACGACGCGACGCTGGATTTCGATCTCGGCAAGGTGGTCGAGCAGTCGAAGGACAACCCGGTCTTCTACGTCCAGTACGCGCATGCGCGCTGCGCCTCGATCTTCCGGCAGGCGCGCGAAGCCTTCCCGGATCTCGACCTGTCGACGCAGGCGCTGGCCGGCGCCGACCTCTCGACCCTGACCGACGAGGCGGAAGTCGGCATCGTCAAGATGCTCGCTTCCTACCCGCGAATCATCGAGGGCGCGGCGGCCGCGCATGAGCCGCATCGCGTGGCGTTCTTCGTGCACGAGCTGGCGAGCGCCTTCCATTCGCTCTGGAACAAGGGCAAAGACTCGCCGCAATTACGGTTCGTTAATCAAACTGATCGAAAGTCGACCTTGGCGAGATTGGCGTTCGTGCACGCAGTGCGCAGCGTCCTTGCTTCCGGTCTGGCTGTCGCCGGAGTTGCGGCGCCGGAAGAGATGCGCTGACGGAGGTTTCCGGCGGCGCGCACAAGGTCAGGTTGACCGCACAGAGTTCCCGGTTCTTCCATAGGAAGGAGCGGCTTGTGCTGGAATGGATCGTACCATGAGTGAGCCAGCTAGGAACCGTTTCGCGCTCGATCTCGAAGATCTCGAGCGCCAGCTGCGCGGAGCAGGGCAGACGCCCCGCCCGGGACAGCAGGCCGACCCGCTTGCGGAGCTGACCCGCATCGTCGGGCAGGACGATCCGCTCAAGGATATCTTCGCCGAGCGGCGCCAGCCGCCGCGGCCTGTCGCGCGCCAGGAGCCGAGTTTCGAGGTCGTGCCGCAGCAGCCGGCGCCCGCCGTTCCCGAAGCGAGCCAGCCGCCAGCCGAGATGCGTGGCGCGCTCGACGAGTTCGAGGCGTTGCTGCGCCGCACCGAGCCGCGCCGAGCGGAGGCTCCCGCGCCGGTGCAGCAGCGGCCTGCGCCCCAACCCCAGTTCGAGCCCGATTACGATCTGCCGGAGCCGCTGCCCTATAGCCGTCCGGCCGCGATCCAGGGTGCGGCGCCGCCGCGCGATCTCGACGAGGGCGCGCAGCCGCATCACGCTCCAGCAGCCTATACCAATGAGGCGCCGGCCTATGATTACGGCCATGCCCAGCAGGCGATGCCGGCTCCCGAATATGGCGAAGACGATCTGCCCGATCTCGAGCCGCGCCGTTCGCGCAAGGGGCTCTGGGCTGCCGCTGCGGTCATCGCCGTCGGGCTTGTCGGTGTCGGCGCAGCTTTCACCATGCGCGGCGGCACCGCCACGAAGGACGGCCAACCGCCGGTGATCGCGGCCGATGCCGGGCCGGTCAAGGTCGCTCCCGCCAATCCGGGCGGCGCGGAAATCCCGAATCAGAACAAGCAGATCTACGAGCGCAGCCCCGACACTCCGACGGCGCCGACAAAGGTCGTCAACAACGAGGAGCAGCCGGTCGACGTCCAGCAGGCCGCGCGCTCGATGCCGCCGCGCGTTGTTGCGCCCGGACCGAATTCCGCTGGCGGCACGGCGCTCGCCGCCGCTCCGAGCGCGCCCGAGCGCAGCATCGTTCAGCCGGAGCCGGGCCTGACTCCGATGCCGCCGGTGCCGGGCCTGGGCGAGCCGCGCAAGGTCCGCACTGTCTCGATCCGCCCGGACGGCACGCCGGCGCAGAACCCCGTTGCCGTCGACAGCAACCAGCCGATCGCGACCGGCTCGGCGCCGACCCGCTCGCTCGCCAACCAGGCGACGAACCCGGCGCAGCCGCGCCCGATGCAGGTTCCCGCTACGGCTCCGAAGGCCGAGGCTCGCGCCACGACGCCGCCGGCCGCCACCACGCCTGTGGCGCCGACCCGTCTCGCCAGCGCCGCACCCGCTCCGGCCGCTGCGCAGCCAGCGCCTGCCACGGCCGCCGTCCGCGCCGGCACCGGCGATTTCGTGGTGCAGCTCGGTGCGCCCGGCAGCGAGGCCGAGGCCCGCGCCACCTTTGCCGCGCTCCAGCGGAAATACCCGCAGCAGCTCGGCGGCCAGGCGCCAATCGTCCGCAAGACCGAACTCGCCGGCGGCAAGACCGTGTTCCGGCTGCGCGTCGGGCCTTACTCCCGCGAGGATGCGACCTCGATGTGCTCGGCGCTTCAGGCGGCCGGCGGGCAGTGCTTCATCGCCAAGAACTGACCTTTCGGCCATTGCCGAACTTATCGAACAGCGGTCCCTCGGGGCCGCCGTTTCGCATTGTGGCGGATGCATGGGCGCGCGAGATGCGGCCGGTTCCGCTGGCTGGCATCTGGCTGTAGCCTGCCGCGCGAATCGCGGGCGATCTTGCTCGCGGGCCTTTTGCCGTCCGAACGGTGCAAGGTGCGAATTCGTTCCGGGCAAAGCACCCGGACCATCTGGAGGTAACCCCATGGATCGCCGCAGTTTCGTCAAGGTCGCAGGCGCCGGCGCCGCCGGCAGCGCCGTCATAGCCGCGCCGGCCGTCGCGCAGTCGCAGCCCAAGATCAGCTGGCGCCTGACCTCGAGCTACCCGAAGAGCCTCGACACGCTCTATGGCATCTCGACCCATGTCGCGAAGCGCGTGGCCGAGGCGACCGACAACAATTTCCAGATCCAGGTCTTCGCGCCGGGCGAGATCGTGCCGGCGCTCCAGGCGCTCGATGCCGTGCAGAACGGCACGGTCGAGTGCAGCCATACCCTGTCGAGCTTCTATATCGGCAAGGACCCGGCCTTCGCATTCGAGACTTCGCTGCCCTTCGGCTTCAACACCCGCCAGCAGAACGCCTGGCTCTATCAGGGCGGCGGGCTCGAGCTCTGCCGCGCCTTCATGAAGACCTACAACATCCACACGATTCCCTCGGGCAATACCGGCGCGCAGATGGGCGGCTGGTTCCGCAAGGAGATCAAGTCGCTGGAGGACCTGAAGGGCCTGAAGTTCCGCATCGCCGGCCTCGGCGGGCGGATCATGGCGCGTCTCGGCGTCGTGCCCCAGACCATCGGCGGCGCCGACATCTACCCGGCGCTGGAGCGCGGCACCCTCGACGCGGTCGAGTTCTCCGGTCCCTATGACGACGAGAAGCTCGGCTTCGTGAAGGTCGCCAAGTACTACTACTATCCCGGTTTCTGGGAGGGGAACGCCAATGTCAGCTTCCTCGCCAACCAGGACAAGTGGAACGAGCTGCCGGCCTCCTACAAGGCGATCGTCGAGGCGGCCTGCGCCGAGGCCAATGCACTTTGCGTGGCCAAGTACGACCACAACAATCCCGACGCGCTGATTCGCCTCGCCGGCACCGGCGCGGAGCTGCGGCCCTTCCCGCAGGAGGTGATGGCGGCGGCGTTCAAGGAGGCCTTCGCGATGTATGGCGAGCTCGCCGCCAGCAACGCCAATTTCAAGACCTTCTACGATTCCTTCCTGCCCTACTGGAAGAAGGAGCAGCTCTGGTTCCGCATCGCCGA